>DASPTZ010000075.1:0-6465 GCA_035623155.1 Casimicrobiaceae bacterium
CAACCAACAGAACGAGGAAACGGGCGCGGTTTGAGTCTGTAGGAACGAAGATGGCTCGTGTTGATGTATTAACGCAATTAGTTTGCGACGATTTGATGTTGCCCTTGACATCGGCCGGCTAAATGGGTGTCCGCTTTCCGCTCCGTACTGTAAGACCGTCTCCAACGGCCACAAGCGGTCCCTTGACCTGCCTCCTCGATAGCAGTCGACGGCTTGGCCGAGAAATTGTTTTCAGTCCAACTCGGAGGCAGAATGCCAGGGACGAAAGTGAGTCCGTCTCGACAAGAAATTGAACCGACACTGAGGACGAAATGGTGGACGAAGGGCCCGTTTAGACGGACATCGCGCAATCGAATCGACATCGGCGTCGGCTAAGGCAAAGGTTCGACCTTATCCAAGGCGCTTCCAGACAAGCTTGATCCCATTCAATGGTCGATAATCCAATACGAGGGCGATTCAATGCATGGTTCCTAGCCGCCCTAGATGGGTACATGCACTGGAAGTACGCGACTATTAAGTCGGGGTTGTTGAGAGATGCCCCATCCGTGGTCGTGGAGCTCGGTCCAGGGGCCGGAGCCAACCTCAGGTATCTACCCCGTAGCACAAGGCTTATTGCCATCGAACCAAACAAACATATGCATCCGTTGCTACAGCGCCAGGCAGATCGATTCGGAATCGACCTGGACCTTCGTGGCCTTGCTGGAGAGCAACTGGGTCTTCCGTCACAATCAGTAGATTTCGTGTTTAGCTCACTGGTGCTCTGTACGGTGGAAAAGCCCAATCAGGTCATCTCCGAAGTACGACGTATTCTCAAGCCTGGAGGTCGATTCGCGTGTATTGAGCATGTGGAGGCGCCTGCAGGTACAGCAATTAACGGATTGCAGCATGCGATTCGAGGGCCATGGAAATGGCTCTTTGAGGGCTGCGACCTATGCAGGGATACCGGAGCAACATTGAGGTCATCCGGCTTTGCAAAAGTGGAGGTCAATCCGATCGTTCTTCGCACGATCTTTGTCCCCATCCGATATCAGATTACGGCAATGTGCGTGAATTGATGAAGGGCATGACGTGGAAACGCTGCCGCAGGTACCGGTCGTGGGCGAACTTCGGTGACCGCAGAAGCGGTCCTCGGCGCGGGCGTTGCGATTGGGCGAACTCCTTTCCCCCGTCGGCATGGGCTAATGCTCCTGGTCCCTACTCGGGTGCGGATAGTGCCTCTGACCTGCCCCCGTTAGCGCTACCAGTCTGAAGTTTGCAAAGTCCGGGGTTGCAAGCTTAAACGATCCACAGTTCGGTGACGCCTGTCGTACCCGAGCGATGCCTTGCGGCGAACTCGACGAACACCGAGATCGAGCCAGTATTCGCCTGGCTTCGTCAATGCGAAGATGTTCTCCCACTCGATCTCGTCGAGCTTGTACGACTCGCTCGGCACGCGTGTGGTCCCGGCGCCCAGCTCGGTCTTCCACCAAGACGTGATGCCGTATCCGAGCTCGCCGACGAACTGGCGCAGGCGGTTGTCTTCGTTATTTCGCCACCACTGGTATCCGCCGAGCAATTCGAGCTCGACCTCGCCCTCGACGACGGTGGGAAGATGGACCTTGGCGGCTGGATCGGCTGTTGCGACGGATGTCTTAAGCAGTAACAAGCAAACGATAACGACAGGTGCGGTCAAGCCGCCCCGGAGACTCCCCTTCTCGGCTTTCCCCATAACCTCATTCCGATGGCGATCAACGCGCCGGTGATGATGTAGAACAGAACCTGAACGCCGGCGGGCCGCGCGTCGTAGCCGATCAGCGTGTGCAGCGTCTGACCCAGCAGCGAGCGGTCGGAAAGCATGCCGGACGTGTCCCAGAGCGTCGGCCCCAGGGACGGCAGCAGATCCGCCTGAACGAGGAAGCGAGCCGCCTGCGAGGCCATTCCCGCGGCGACCAGCAGCAGCAACCAATTAGTGGCAGTGAAGAAGTACCGGATGGGAATGCGCAGCAGGCCGAAGTAAAGAAGCAGCCCGACTGCACAACCGCCGCCAAAGCCGAGCGCGATGCCGCCGGCAACGTCGACCCATCCCGAGCCGCCGGCCGCCTGTGCATAGAGAAAGAGCACGACCTCGGAGCCTTCACGCAGCACCGCGAGGGCTACGACTGCCGTGAGCACGGTGAGCGGACTGCGGCCGACAGAAACAGCCGACCCGAGCGCATGCATCTGGGCGGTCATCTCCTTGCCGTGGCTCGCCATCCAGATCGCGTGCCAGGCGATCATGACGACCGCCGCGAACAGCACACCCGCGTCGAGCAGCTCCTGGCCCGCGCCCTCGACCGCGCCGGCGATCGCTCCGGCAAATCCGGCGATCGCGACGGCGCCGAGAATCCCCGCGGCGATGCCAGCGCCGATCCAGCGGCCCCGCCCGGGGACGCCTCGTGTAGCTGCAAACACGACGCTGACGACCAGCGCCGCTTCGAGCACTTCCCTGAAGACGAGGATCGCGATTCCAAGCACGATGAATTCCTATTGGGCGATGAGCACGCCCTTGGCCGTGTCCTTGTGGAAATCGCCGAAGAACGGATAGCGGCCGGGTTTCAAGGGACCGACGAACACGGTCACTTGCCCTTTGGCCGGCACGACCTTCTCGCGGTTGAGCTCGTGGCTTTCGAACTCCTCCGCCGTTGCGTCCTTGTTCTCGATGATCAGCTTGACCTTCTTTCCTGCCGGGATCGTGAGTTCCGACGGTTCGAACTGATGGTCCTGGATCACCAGCCGAAATTGGGGTTCCTGCGCGTAGAGCGATGCAGTCGCGAGAGCCAGCATGAACGCCAGGACCAGTTTCACGAGCAGTGTTTGCTTCACATCGCAGCCTCCTTGGTGACCGAAATGCTAATGATTCTCATTTCTAATTGCAAGCCCCTTCACCAAAAGGGGAATACCCGGCGTTTGCCGTCAAACCGCTTATTTGCCTGGCGGCAGAAGCCCGCGTGAAGCGAGCTGGCCAATGATGAGCTTGGCGAACCCGGGCGTTTCGCTGGCTACCGAGGTCGGATTGACCGTCTCGGTGGTCGCCTCGGGTGATGCGAACGAGGCCGTCGCATGCAAGGCTCAGGGCCGTTCGGGATCGAAGTGCTTGCGAAGCCCTTGCCAGCAGCGGTAATACTCCGATTGCAGCTGCGCCGACTCGAGCGCAAACCGTGTCGGCCGGATTACATGCCGCGTCTCGAACATGAACGCCATGGTGTCGGTGATGCGCGTCGGCTCCGACAGGTCCGCCGTCGACGCCTTCTCGAAGGTGTCGGCGTCGGGGCCGTGTCCGGTCATGCAGTTGTGCAGGCTCGCGCCTCCGGGCAGGAAGCCCTCGGCCTTGGCGTCGTACACGCCGTGGATCAGCCCGAGGAACTCGCTCGCCACGTTGCGGTGAAACCACGGCGGACGGAACGTGTGCTCCATCGCCAGGATGCGCGGCGGAAAAATCACGAAGTCGATCGAGTCGACGCCCGCCGTGTCGCTCTGCGACTGCAGCACCAGGAAGATCGACGGATCGGGATGGTCGTAGCTGATCGAGCCGATTGCGTTGAAACGGCGCAGATCGTACTTGTAGGGAGCGTAGTTCCCGTGCCAGGCGACGACGTCGAGCGGCGAGTGATCGATGTCCGCCGACCATAGGTTGCCCATGAACTTGGCGAGGAGCTGGAACTTGCCTTCGCGCTCCTCGTACCACGCCTGCGGCGTCAGGAAGTCGCGCGGGCTGGCGAGCCCGTTGGAGCCGATCGGCCCAAGGTCTGGGAGCCGCAACAGCGCTCCGTAGTTCTCGCAGACGTAGCCGCGTGCCGTCTTATCGAGCAGCTCGACGCGGAATCGCACGCCACGCGGGATCACCACGATCTCCTGCGGCTCGACGTCGATGCGCCCCAACTCGGTGGCGAAGCGCATGCGGCCCAGCTGCGGCACGATAAGCAGCTCGCCGTCGGCGTCGTAGAAGAAACGGCCGCTCATCGAGCGATTCGCGGCGTACAAGTGGATGCCACAGCCGCTCATCGCGCCGGCGTCGCCGTTGCCCGCCATGGTGACCAGGCCGTCGACGAAATCCGTCGGCGTCGTCGGAATGGGCAAAGGATCCCAGCGTAGCTGATTCGGAGGTGTCGGTACTGCGTCGAAACGGCTCTCTATGTGCCTGTTGCCGACCTTCACGAAAGGCTGATGCACCGCCGCCGGGCGAATCCGGTACAGCCACGAGCGGCGGTTCAAGCCGCGTGGCGCGGTGAACGCCGTTCCCGAGAGCTGCTCCGCGTAGAGCCCATACGGCGCGCGCTGAGGAGAGTTCTGTCCGACCGGCAGCGCGCCGGCGATCGCTTCGGTCGCGAATTCGTTGCCGAAGCCGGATTGGTAGACGAGCGGCGTTTCCGGCGGCGCTTGCCGCGCCTGTACGGAACTGTCGCGTTCAGTGGTCTTGGTCCTCATGCTGGTCCTGGTCCAAACTGCAGGTAGAGGGGCTTGAGGGTTTCGCCTCTCCCTCTGGGAGAGGCCGACGCGCGGAAGCGCGTCGGGTGAGGGAATGTACCGCTCATTTCCCTCACCCCTGCCCCTCTCCCCGCGGGAGACGGGTCATATCTTCTCTAGCCGCCCGCATCGCATCGCGCAACACCGCAGAGTCGCCTATGTGGTTGGCAAGCAGCAGGATCAGCTTGGCATTGATCAGCGCGCTCTGCTCGTCGGTGAGGTCGCGATGCAGCTCGATCAGATCCTGGTAGAAGTCGTCGGGCGCGGGAATGTTGGGTTCGGTATTCAGCATCGGCTACCTCGACGTCCGCAATAAAATCTGTTTCTCGCTCACGCTGCCGCCTTTTGCACGATCGCGATCTGCCCCGTGGCCAGAGCGAGGGCGGCGCGCAAGCGCGCCAGGTCGAACGCGCGCCACCGCGCGCAGACGTGCTGGTCCGGTCGGAAAAGGTAGCACGTCCCCGCTCTTGCGTCGTAACGCGTTGCAAGCATCCCTTCGCGATCCTCGATGCGGCGCGCACCCGCCGTCGGCGGGCCGCCCACCTGGACCACGGTGACCGGGATCGCGTCGCGCGCAAGCGACGCGACGGCATCCGCGGGCACCTCGGCGCCGAATGCCAGCAAAGTGAACCCGTCTTCGAGGTAGGCGAGCAGCCAATCGCCGCGCGGCCCCGTGACCGGTGCGTCGGCGGCGGGCGTGCCGGGAGCCATCGCGCCTCCGAATGCGGCACCCGCTGCGTCGGCGGTGTTGAGCGGAGAATCGCGAAGTATCGCCGGCACCGAGAGTCGCCCGCTGTTCACCAGCCTTCGCGCGAACGGATGGCGTTTTGCAAGCATCAGCACAGCGTCGCGAAAGGTGCGGCTCGCCTTTCCTTTCGGCGTGATGAACTCCGTGCTGCGCGTCGTCGCCAGGATGTTCTCGTCTGCCGCGAAAGCGCGCTCGACATCGTAGCTGTCGAGCAGCGTCTGCGGCGCGAGATCCTCGAGCACCAGCTCGAGCTTCCACGCCAGATTGTCGATGTCCTGGATGCCCGAATTGGCGCCTCGCGCGCCGAACGGCGAAACCAGGTGCGCGGCGTCTCCTGCGAACAGCGCGCGCCCGTGACGGAACGAGAGCATGCGGCGGCACTGGAACGTGTACACGCTCGCCCACTCGATCTCGAACTCGACCTTGTCGCCGAGCATCGCCTTGAGCCGCGGCAGGATTCTCTCGGGCTTCTTCTCCTCCTCGGGATCGGCGTCCCAGCCGAGCTGGAAGTCGACTCGCCACACATGGTCGGCCTGACGATGCAGCAGCGCCGATTGGTTGCGATGGAACGGCGGATCGAACCAGAACCAGCGCTCCGGCGGAAAGTCGGAGGTCATGTAGATGTCGGCGATCAGGAAACGATCGTGAAAGACCTCACCTTCGCTCTCGAGGCCGAGCATGCCGCGTATGGGGCTTCTCGCGCCGTCGGCGACGATCAGCCAGTCGGCCTGCACCGCGTAGTCGCCGTCGGGCGTGGAAACGCGCACGACAATGCGATCGGCTTGCGGCGCGACGCCCACCACCTTGTTCCGCCAGCGAAGCTCGGCCTGAGACAGCTCGCCAACGCGTTCGACCAGAAGCTGCTCGACCCAGTATTGCTGCAGGTTGATGAACGCCGGGCGCCGATGGCCCGCGTCCGGCGACAAGTTGAAGTCGAACACCTGCTCGTCGCGGAAGAAGACCCGGCCGACGTTCCATTTCACGCCTTTCTGCACGATGCGCTCGCCGCAGCCGAGTCGATCGAGTATTTCCAAAGCGCGCTTCGACCAGCAGATCGCCCGCGAGCCCACGCTTACCGTGTTGTCGTCGTCGAACACCAGCACGTCGATGCCGCGTTGCGCCAGGTCGATCGCCGCCGTCAGCCCGACCGGGCCCGCGCCGGCGACGATGACCGGCCAATGGCGCGTCGCTCCGCCGCTGAGCTCCGCGGGCCGCACGTAGGGATAGACAGGGCT
>DASPTZ010000076.1:0-20395 GCA_035623155.1 Casimicrobiaceae bacterium
ATGTCGCGCCGGTGACGCAGGTTGTCGCGGATGACGAATTTCGCCGTCTGCATGCCGACGCGCAGGCCGTGCCGGCGGTCGGGGAACAGTGGAACGTCGCTGACGCCGGACTGCACGAGCTGGACCAGCGCCCACACCCGCTGCATTGTCTGCTCCACGAGCGGAAGCAGCGGTCCCTCCACGCTCACCGCGAAGTCGGCGCGCGGCGGCTTGTGGTGCGGTGTGTTCATGTCGTCGATGATGTTGATTCCGCCGACGAACGCGATCGCGCCGTCGACGTGGCATAGCTTGCGGTGAAGCCGCCGCAAGCGATGCGAGCGGAACTGCCAGGGCGCGACTTCGGGACGATATTTCATCAGCTCGATCCCGGCCTGGATCATGTCGTGCTCGAGCGCGGCAGTCAGATACAGCTTGGCACCCCAGCCGTCGACGAGCACGCGCACGCGCACGCCGCGGCGAGCCGCTCGCGACAAGGCCGCCGTGATCAGCCGGCCGGTGGCATCATCGGCGTAGATGTAGGTCTCGAGCCAGACCTCTCTCTCGGCGGCGTCGATCGCGCGCAGAAGCGCCGGGAAGTACTCGGCGCCGTCGCGCAGCAGAGTGACGCGGTTGCCGGTAGTGAAGCGGTTCATCGCCGCAGCGCCACAGGTTTAGCGAGAAGACGGCCGCGGCCTCACCAGCTCGAACGTCGCCGCGAGCGCGGCATGGTCCGACAACCGCTCCAGCGGATAGGCGTAGTGGACGTCGGCGGCAATGACGCGCAGGCCCCGGGCGTAGATGCGATCCAGACGGAACATCGGCAGCACCGCCGGGAAGGTTCGCGCCGGTCTGCCGCGCGCCGTGCCGAAGACTTCCACAACGCCCAGATCTTTCTGCAGCGTCTGATCGGCCTTGCGCCTCCAGTCGTTGAAGTCGCCGGCGACGATCAGCGGCGCGTCCACGGGAACTGCCTCGCGGATGCGTTCGGTCAGCGCGCGGATCTGCCAGCGGCGGCCGCGCTCGAAAAGGCCCAGATGGACGTTGATGCAGTGCATCGCCGGCAGGTCGCGCCGCAGCTGAATCACGCAATGAAGCAGGCCGCGATTCTCGAAGACGTGCGCCGAGATGTCCTGGTGGGCCTGCGCGACAATGGGAAAGCGAGACAGGATCGCGTTCCCGTGATGGCCGTGGCGCGTCACCGCGGTCCTGCCGTACGCCACCTCCCGCCAGACGGTGTCGGCGATGAACTCGTGCTGGGGCTTCCCGGGCCAGTCGCGGTAGCGGCCGGCGTGCCGCCGGTGAACGCCGAGCACCTCCTGTAGGAAAAGCACGTCGACCGCGAGCCCGTGCAGCCTCTCGCGCAGCTCGTGGATGACCATTCGCCGCTTGAGCTGCGTGAAGCCCTTGTGGATGTTGTAGGTGGCGACCGTGAAGCGCATGGTGAGCCGAGCTCCCAAGACCCGACAATGGTAGCGGCATTTTCACTGCGGCGGCTCATGCCCACGGCCGGGCGATGCCCGGGGGGACCGTTTCCAACGGGGCTGCGCCCGCATACCGCTTGGTGTAAGGTAGCCGTGGCCCGACCGACCAAGGGCTCTAGTGACCTGTAACGCCCAATTGCATACTGTCTGGCTTGGCCTCCGCACCGATCGCTGTGTTGCCATAGCTCAGCAGGGGGCCTACCCTTGTTTCGCTATGGCGCCTTGCGCTCGGTGCGGATCCCGGCGCCATATCACTGCGTTCGCCATATCACTGCGTTCAGTACGGAATCGGACGTTACAGGCCACTAGATGGGCCGTATGCGGCCTGTCGTTCCTGGACCTTCACTATCTGCAGAGGAGAAACTCATGAACCAACAAGCAACGATACAAGCCGCGATTGCCGGCCTGCTGGCGCTGGGCCTGGCGGGTTCGGTGGCCGCGGGCCCCGTCTCTCCGGACGCCACCAAGGACAAGTGCTACGGCATTGCCAAGGCTGGACAGAACGACTGCGCGGCAGGCAAGCACTCGTGCGCCGGTCAAAGCAAGGCCGACAACGATCCGATGGACTGGAAGTACGTCGCCAAAGGCACGTGCGACAAGGTCGGTGGCAAGATGGCAGCCCCGAAGTCTTAGAGCTCCTACCGCGCCGGCGGGGTGCTTCGAACTCCGCCGGTGCATCTCCCCGCGCAAACCCATGCCTGCCACGCAGCTGCCCGTCTCCGCGGGGATAGGTTTGCGTGCTCCGCACCTGACGCAGATCCGCACCGAGCGGCCAGCGATCGGGTGGCTCGAGGTTCACAGCGAAAACTACTTCGTCGACGGCGGCCCTGCGCTGGCCGCGCTCGATGCCATTCGCTCCGACTACGCCGTATCGTTGCACGGAGTCGGTCTTTCGCTGGGATCGGCGGACGCGCTAGACCGCGCTCACCTGTCGAAGCTCAAGCGCTTGGCCGATCGCATCGAGCCCGCCGCCGTCTCGGAGCACTTGTGCTGGGGCCACGTCGACGGCCGTCACTTGAACGACCTCCTGCCACTGCCCTTCACCGAAGAAGCGCTGGAAATCTTGTGCGACCGCATCGACAAAGTGCAGGCTGCGCTCGGGCGCGCGATCCTGGTCGAGAACGTCTCGGCGTACCTGCGCTTCGGCTGCGATGCGATGGCCGAATGGGAGTTCGTCGCCTCCGTCGCCTCGCGCACCGGCTGCAAGCTGCTGTTCGATGTCAACAACGTGTACGTCAACGCGGTCAACCACGGCTTCGATCCGCGGGCTTATCTGGAGGCGATTCCTGCCAGCGCGGTTGCCGAGATCCATCTCGCCGGCTTCGATGCGAGCGGCGCCTGCCTGATCGACAATCATGGCTCTCGCGCTGCACCACCGGTGTGGGCGCTCTACCGCGAGTCGATCGAGCGCTTCGGGCCGAAGCCGACGCTCATCGAATGGGACACCGAAATTCCGGCGCTCGATGTTCTGCTCGACGAGGCCGCCAAGGCACAACGGATGCTGGAGGCATGCGATGCAATCGCTGCGTGAGCTGCAGCGTGCGTTTTGCGCGGCGACGCTGTTCGGCGACACTACAGCGCTCGCTTCGCTCGAGCTCGTCGGCGGATCGCTTCAGGCCGGTGCGCGCATTGAGGTTTACCGCAACAACATCCTGGGGAACTATCGAAAGGCGCTGGCGGCAACCTACCCCGTGGTCAGGCGCCTGGTTGGCGAATCGTTCTTCTCCGCGGCGGTGGAACACTTCGTGCTGGGACACCCATCGACGCGCGGCGATGTCAACCGCTATGGCGGCGAGTTCGCGATGTTTCTGGCCTCCTACGCGCCAGCGCGCGATCTTGCCTACCTTCCCGACGTGGCGCGGCTGGAATGGGCGATAGATCAGGCGAACATCGCAGCCGATGCAGCGCCGATCGACGTCGACGCGCTCGCCGGCGTCCCTATTGCTGCGCAGGGGTCGCTCCGATTCACCCTGCATCCGTCGGTTCGGCTCGTCGTCTCGGCTTATCCGATCCTGCGCATCTGGCGGGTCAACCAACCGGATTCTGTCGGAGAGGACCGAGTCGACTTGGGCGAGGGAGGCGATGCACTGCTCGTACGTCGCGGCAGCGGCGGCGTTTCGATCGAAAGACTCGGCGAGGGAGAACGCGCTTTGCTCGCCGCGCTCGCCGCGAACACCACGCTCGCCGATGCGACGGCCGGTGCTACCGAAGCGGAACCGGGCTTCGACCTTGCCGCGGCGCTTCGCCGCCATGTCGCCGGTCAGACGATCGTCGGTTTTCTGGCTCCGCCACCAGCTCGCGGAAAGCGGACATGACCACGAGCGGGATCATCTCCGGCTTCGGCCGCCTTGCCGGGCTCTATTGCGCGGCGAGCCGTTTGATCGACAAGCTGCAGCCGTTGCTGCTGCTGGGCTTCAGGCTCTATGTCGCCAAGGTGTTCTGGATGTCCGGGCTCACCAAGATCCGCGACTGGAGCGTCACGCTGGCGCTGTTCACCGACGAATACCACGTGCCGCTGCTTCCGCCTGCGGTGGCCGCGCTCATGGGAACGGCGACCGAGCTGTCGATGCCGGCGCTGCTCGCGCTCGGACTCGGGACGCGGTTCGGCGCGTTCGTGCTGTTCTTTTTCAACATCATCGCGGTCGTTTCCTACCCGGCACTCGCGGACATCCAGCTCAAGGACCACATTCTCTGGGGAGCGATGATCCTGGTGGTGCTGCTATTCGGACCGGGGAAAATCTCGCTGGATCATCTGTTGGAACGTCGGCTCGGGCGAGGACGTTCGTAGCCCGGGTAGAGGCCGGAGGCCGAAACCCGGGAGCATCGCAATCGCGCGCTGATCTCGTCGGTTGATCGCATGCCTGGGCCCCGGGTTTCCCCCCGGATCAAGTCCGGGGTCAACCCGGGCTACGCACGGAATCGTCTGCTGGCGGTGCGCAGAAAGGCGATCTGGCGCTGATAGCGCTGGCACGCCAGGCAGCGGCGAATGTGGAACCACAGGCGCAGCCGGTCGCGTCGCGACAACGTCTTCTCCTGCGCCTGCGACAGCAGCCGGCTCGCCTCCTTGCAGTCGGTGAGCCGAGCGAGGTAGCGCAGGGGATTAAGCGCGGGCACCGGTGGAGGGCGGCACCGGCGCACCGGTCGCGGCGGTAAACCAACGTCGCTCCAGGCATTCGCGCAGAGCCATCCTCGCCCTGTACAGAATCACCCAGAGATTGTTCGAAGTGATCGTCAGCTCTTGGCAGATCTCGTCGGCTTCCAGCTCCATGATCTCGCGCATCATGAACACGCGCGCGGTATTGGGCGGCAGGTTATCGAGACACAGCTGCATGACGTCGAAGAACTGCTGTTGCGAGAGCTGGCTTTCGGGGTCGACTCCCCAGTCGGCGGGTGGATTCTCCCAGTGACCGGTTTCGTCGAACAGGGCGTCGAAGTCGTCTATGCGGCATTCCTCCTCGAGCGACGCGAAGACGGGCGAGCGCGCCCGCTGACGGATGGCATCGACGATCTTGTGCTTCAAGATGCCGGTCAGCCAGGTCTTGAGCGAGGATTTCCCGGAAAAACCGCTCTCGCCCTGAAGCGCGGCCATGAGCGTGTCCTGGACGACGTCTTCGGCGAGCGCGGTGTCACGAAGCTGGAGCTCGGCGACACGCAACAAGTAGGCGCGTTGGGCCTGCACTTGTGCCGCGAAGTTCGCGTCGGCCATGGGCAATCGCAACAAATAACTCGCCTCACGCATCATAACCCAGCTCGGACCCTGCCCTTCGTGCTTTCTCCTTTCGCGGGGTCGCTGTAAGTTTGCTCTCGGGAGCATGACTAACGCAGCAATGAGGCGACACGCTGCCGGCACCAACGCCCGCTCACGTCGCGCGTCCGATCGGGGTCCCGCCGATCCGTTCGTGTGCCCCGACCCATCAAGCATTCAATGGAGTGAGGATCATGAAACACAAAACGGCTCTGGTTACCGGTTCGACCAGCGGCATCGGCCTAGGCATCGCCAGGACGCTTGCGCAGGGAGGCGCCAACATCATCTTGAACGGCTTCGGTGACGCCAGGGAGATCGAAACGCTGCGGGCAGGTCTCGCGGCCGAGCATCGCGTGGAAGCCCGTTACGACGGCACCGACCTGTCGAGGCCCGCTGAGATCGAGGCAATGATGGCCAAGGCGCTGTCCGAGTTCGGCGCTATCGACATCCTGGTCAACAACGCGGGCATCCAGCATGTCGCACCGATCGAGGAATTTCCGGTCGACAAGTGGAACGCGATCATCGCCATCAATCTCGTCGCGTCGTTCCACACCATCCGGCTGGCGCTGCCGGCGATGAAGGCGAACAAATGGGGACGCATCATCAACATCGCTTCCGCGCACGCGCTGGTCGCGAGCCCATTCAAGTCGGCCTATGTCGCGGCCAAGCACGGCATCGCCGGGCTCACCAAGACGGTCGCGTTGGAAGCCGCCGAATACGGCGTCACCATGAACGCGATCTGCCCGGGCTACGTGTGGACGCCACTGGTGGAGAAGCAGATTCCCGACACTGCGAAGGCGCGCGGAATCACCGAACAGCAGGTCATCAACGACGTGCTGTTGGAAGCGCAACCGACCAAGAAGTTCGTCCAGATCGACGAGGTGGCTGCGCTCACGGCATTCCTTGTAAGCGACGCAGCGGCGTCGATCACCGGCGCTATCTTGCCCATCGACGGCGGCTGGACCGCCCAGTGAGGCGGCGGCTCCAGAAGCACTTCGACATGTCCAAGGCACGCAGAACAGGATCACGCGGCAACGGCACCGGTGCCGACCGTCCCGAACTCCCGGGACAGGTCGTGCTGGTGCTGCAGGGCGGCGGCGCGCTGGGCGCCTATCAGGTCGGCGTCTACACTGCAATGCACGAGGCCGGCATCGAGCCCGACTGGATCATCGGGACCTCGATCGGCGCGATCAACGCCGCGCTGATTGCCGGCAATGCGCCGGAGCAGCGGCTCGACCGCCTGCACGCATTCTGGGATCGGGTCGAGCAGCGCACGGGCGCAGGCGCTCTGGAGCTGGTGCCGGGGATCGGCAACGTGCTCGCCAACGTGGCGACCACGACGCAGGGCATTCCGACATTCTTCGCGCCGAATCCCGCGGCTTGGTTCGGACCGCATGTTCCCGTCGGCATCGAAGGCGCCGCGTACTACACTACCGCACCGCTGCGCGAGACGCTCTCCGAGCTGGTCGATCTCGACCGGCTCAATTGCAAGCGCCCGCGGCTCACCGTCGGCGCGGTCAACGTACGCAACGGCGAGATGCGCTATTTCGACAGCCGTGACGAGTTGATCGGCCCCGAGCACGTGATGGCTTCCGGCGCGCTGCCACCGGCGTTTCCCGCGATCCGTGTCGACGGCGATCCGTACTGGGACGGCGGCATCTATTCCAACACGCCTATCGAAGCGGTGTTGGACGACAAGCCGCGCCGCGATTCGCTGATCTTCGCCGTGCACATGTGGAATCCGGAGGGCGCTGAGCCGGAGACGATCTGGCAGGTCATGGGCCGGCAGAAGGAGATCCAGTATGCGAGTCGCGCCAAGAGCCACATCGCCCGCCAGAAGCAGATCCACCATCTGCGCCACATCATCCGCGAGCTTGCCAAGCACGTGCCCGAGAAGGCGCGCGATTCGGCAGAAGTGCGCGAGCTCGCGTCGTGGGGCTGCGGTACGACCATGCAGGTCGTGCGTCTCGTCGCACCGCGCCTTGAGGGTGAGGACCAGACCAAAGACATCGATTTCACGCCGGCCGGCATACGCGCCCGCTGGCAGGCGGGTTATGCGACGACGCGCCGCATGATCCAGCGCGCGCCCTGGCGAGCGGCGGTCGATCCGGTCGAGGGCGTAGTCATCCACGACGCGGGAAGCGGCGCCCGGCCACTCGCCGCCGGCATCGACGGCTTCGCGGGGCGGACGAAGTAGCTCGCACGCTGGTTTCGTCGCGATGAGAAGCTATTTGATGCGCTGGTTGTGGGGGCGCGTTTGGCTCGCCTTTGTACTGATGGGCATGTTCTTCCTGCTCTTCGGCGTCATGACGGTCAACATCTTCGCGCTGCTCAAGGCGAACCTCGATCTGTTCGTCGACTATGGCCGCATGGTCATCGCCGACGGCGCGCTGCTGCAGCTCGCGCAGCTGATTGGCTACGGATACTTGAGCCTGCTGTTCTATGTTCTGTTCAAGACCTGCGAGCACGTCCTGGTCCACCGTCTTGCCGGCGATCAACCGGAAGACTTCGCGACTCGACAGCCACGGGGCCCTGCAGCGCGCGGATGATTCGCGCGGCTGGCGCCCACCTCTCCGAATGATGCAGCGAGTGCGCTCGCATGCGAGCGCTGATCGCGTTCGCTGTAAGCACACACGGGTCGCGACGACGAATCGGTACCCCGCGGCTCGCTGACCGCGGATCCATCAACCCAAGGAGACCGACATCATGAGCAGCAGCACGAATCAGGTTCTATCGAAGTGGCGACACGCGGTTTTGGCGGGAGCGATCGCGAGCGCGCTGGTAATCGCAGCGACCGCGGCAAATGCCGGTGAGTGCCCCGCCGACAAGAAAGTCGCCGACGGTCAGGGTCAGAAGCCGAGCACTGCCGCGGCCAAGGACGTGACCGACGTCGTGCGCGCGACCACCGACCTCTCGAAAGAGCCGGCGGCGCTGAACGGCCGGCTGTTCCGCCTGCGCCAACTCGATATCAAGACGGGCGGCATCGTCCCCTGGCACAGCCACGACAATCGTCCGGCGATGATCTACATCGTCTCCGGAGAGGTGACCGAGTACGCGAGCAACTGCCTGGTCCCCATCGTGCACAAGGCCGGCGACGTGGCTCGGGAAAAGAAGGGAACGTCGCACTGGTGGCAGAACACGGGAAACACCACGGCGGTGTTGATCTCGGTCGACCTCTTTCCGTTCGACAACATGAAGGACGAGCACATGATGTAGTCGCGCTGCCCTCACCCGCCGCCTCATTGCAGACGAGGCGTGGCGGCCGGGTGAGGCAAGGATCCCTGACGCAAATCTGACTCCAAGCAATAGCGATCGATCATGACCGACGGCAGCAACGTCCAAGCGATGCAAGCCCAGCCGAGCCGCGCCAATGCGGACTCCCTCCTGCGCTCGTCCGTGATCGGACTTACCGCATTCTTGACCGTCGTTGACCTGTTCGCGACGCAGGCCATCCTGCCGTCGCTCGCCCGGGCGTACAACGTCGCCCCAGCAGCCATCGGCTTCGCGGTCAACGCCAGCACCATCGGCATGGCCGTCGCCGGGCTCGCGGTGGCGTTCTTCAGCAGCCGCATCGACCGCCGCAGCGGCGTTCTGCTGAGTCTCACGCTGCTTTCGATTCCCACCGCCCTGCTGTCGATCGCGCCTGACCTCACGACTTTCGCGGCACTGCGCGTCATGCAAGGGCTGTGCATGTCGACCGCCTTTGCGCTCACGCTCTCCTACCTGGCAGAGAACTGCAGCGCGGCAGACACTGCCGGCGCATTTGCCGCGTATATCACGGGCAACGTTGCGAGCAATCTCTTCGGGCGGCTCATGTCGGCCGCGCTGGCGGACCACCTGGGTCTCGCCGGCAATTTCCATGTGTTTGCTGCGCTCAATCTCGCCGGAGCCGTTCTCGTGTATTTCACGCTGGGCAGGACGAAGCCGATGGCAGGCACGGCAGCGCCCGCGCGCTCGCCCTTTTCGTTCTGGGCGGAGCACCTGCGCAACGCGCCGCTGCGCGCGACCTTCGGCATCGGATTCCTGATCCTGTTCGCATTCATCGGCACCTTCACCTATGTGAACTTCGTGCTTGTGCGCGAGCCGATCGCGTTGAGCCGCATGGCGCTCGGCTTCGTCTATTTCGTGTTCCTGCCGTCGATCCTGACTACGCCATTGGCGGGGCGCGCGGTCGAGCGCTTCGGAACGCGGCCGACACTCTGGGCCGCGCTCGCGCTCGCCGGCGCCGGTCTTCCGCTGCTGCTGGTGCCTGAGCTCGCCGCTGTCCTGGCCGGCCTCGCGCTGGTGGGAGCGGGAACATTCTTCGCCCAGGCGACGGCGACCGGCTTCGTCGGCTGCGCGGCGACGAGCGACCGGGGCTCGGCGAGCGGCATTTACCTCGCCAGTTACTTCTTCGGCGGCATCGTCGGAAGCGTGACTCTCGGCCAGCTCTTCGATCGGTTCGGCTGGGCCGCGTGCGTTTCGGGCATCGGCGCGTCGCTCGCACTCGCAGCACTGCTTGCGCTCCGCTTGAAGATGCCAGCATCGAAGACTCTGAACGCTTTCACGTCAACCGGCGAGCCCGTGGCCAAGGCCGACGCGTAAGCAGACACGCGCTTGCCCGGCCGCTCGCCCTGTTCGTGCCCGGGTCGCGGCTGTAGACTGATACGTTCGCTCGTCGACAAACGGAGAGAGTCGCATGACGCGAGATTTTGACGCGATCGTCATCGGCACGGGCCAGGCCGGCCCATCATTGGCGGTGCGACTCGGCAACGCTGGACGCAAGACCGCGATCATCGAGCGCAAGCTTGTCGGCGGGACCTGCGTCAACAACGGCTGCATACCGACCAAGACGCTGATCGCCAGCGCCCGAGCGGCGCATGTCGCGCGGCGGGGTGCCGAGTTCGGGGTGATGCTCGATGGAGCGGTCCGCGTCGACATGGCCCGCGTGAAAGCGCGCAAGGACGCGATCGTGCTCCAGTCGAACCAGGGCGTGACCAATTGGCTCAAGCGCACGCCCAACGTGACGCTGATCGAAGGCCATGCCCGTTTCGAAGGGCCGCGCAGCGTCCGGGTCAACAACGAGACTCTGAAAGCGCCGCAGATCTTCATCAACGTCGGCGGCCGCGCGGCCGTTCCCGATATGCCCGGGCTCGCCGAGATGCACTACCTCACCAACGTGGGCATGATGGACGTCGACTTCCTCCCCGAGCACCTGGTGATCGTCGGAGGAAGCTACGCCGGGCTCGAGTTCGCGCAGATGTACCGCCGTTTCGGCAGCCGGGTCACAGTGATCGAGATGGCCCCTCGACTGATCGCTCGCGAAGACGAAGACGTGTCGAGCGCGATCAGGGAGATCCTCGAAGCCGAGGGCATCGCTTTCAGGCTCAACGCCACGTGCATAGGCGGCGCCGGCCGCAACGAGGGCGTGGCCGTGAACGTGAGCTGCGATGAAGAGCCGCGCGAGATCGTCGGCTCGCATGTCCTGCTCGCGGTGGGACGGGTGCCGAACACCGACGATCTCGGCCTCGACAAGGCCGGCGTCAAGACCGATTCGCGCGGCTACATCGTGGTCGACGACGAGCTCGGAACCAGCGTCCCCGGCATCTGGGCGCTGGGCGATGCCAACGGACGCGGCGCGTTCACCCACACGTCCTATAACGACTACGAGATCGTTGCCAGCAATCTGCTCGATGGAGCGGCTCGTCGCGTATCGCAGCGCATCCCCACCTACGCGCTGTTCATCGACCCTCCGCTGGGACGCGCCGGAATGACCGAACGCGAGGTGCGTGCGTCCGGGCGAAAGGCCCTCGTCGGACGGATGCCGATGACGCGCGTCGGGCGCGCCCGCGAGCGGAGCGAGACTCTGGGGTTCATCCAGATCTTGGTCGACGCCGAGACCAAGAAGATTCTCGGCGCAGCCCTGCTTGGAACCGAGGGCGACGAGGCGATCCATTGCATCCTCGACGTGATGGCTGCCGGCGCGCCGTACACCGTATTGCAGCAGACGATGCACATCCACCCGACCGTCTCCGAGCTGCTGCCGACGCTGCTCGGCGACCTCAAGCCGCTAGTGTAGGGGACGTCAGATGAACGAGCACGCGATGCCCGCACCGGTCGATAGTCGCTACTTCGAGGACTACATACCGGGAACTGTCTTCGACTGCGGGTCAATTGCGGTCGACCCAACCGAGATCGTCGCGTTCGCCACGCGCTACGATCCCCAGTACTTTCACACCGATCCCGAAGCCGCCAAGCGCAGCGCCTTCGGCGGATTGATCGCCAGCGGCTGGCACACGGCCGGGCTCACCATGCGCCTGCTCATCAGCGGTTACCTGTCGAGCGTGGCGAGTCTCGGCTCGCCGGGAATCGACGAGCTGCGCTGGACGAGGCCGGTTCGACCCGGCGACGTGCTGCACGTCCGCGTCACCGTGCTCGAAGCCAAGCGCTCGCGCAGCAAGCCCGACCGGGGCATCGTGCAGTCCCTGGTCGAGGTTACCAATCAGAACGGCGAATCGGTGATGAGCTTCAAGGGGATGAACCTGTTCCTGTGCCGGTGACGACGTCCGCTGCGGAGTCGATGTAGTTGAGCGCCTGATTCAGTGTCGACAGCGCCAGCGAAGTGTTGCCGCGCGCGAGCTGGTCCTTGGCGTCGAGGATGAACTGCCGCAGCCGCTGCTCGTAGGCTTCTGCCTTCTCCAGTTCCTCGATTAGCCTGGCGATTTCCTTGGCCGAGGCCGACGTCCTCTTATGCGTTGCCATGGGTCCCCGCGACGCGCTCAAGTGGATTCTAAACGCTGCCTACGGCCGTCGCCCTTTCTGGTACGTTCCGACGAGCGTCGCCTGCGCGAGTATGTGCCCGCGCATGGCGCTCTCCAGCGCCGCCTTGGTCGGCCGCTTCAAGTCCGGCAGGATCGCATCGAGGGCGTAGAGCTTGTGAAAGTAACGGTGCCGACCGATCGGCGGGCACGGGCCGCCGTAGCCCGTTCGGCTCCAGTCGTTGGTTCCCTCGCGCGTACCTGCGGGCAGCGCCTGCGGGGCCACCGCCTCGGGCAGACCGCTTGCGCTCGCGGGCAAATCGTAGAGCACCCAATGCACCCATGTCATCTTGGGAGCCGCGGGGTCCGGCGCGTCGGGATCGTCGACGATCAGCGCAAAGCTCCTGGTGCCAGGCGGCGCACCGGTCCAGGCGAGCGGCGGCGAGATGTCTTTGCCTTCGCAGGTGTAGAGAGCAGGAATGGCGCCGTCGTTGACGAAGGCTGTCGAAGCAAGGATCAGACTCATTGGTTTCTCCTGTGAAAGACCGGGCCCGCTCAGGTCGGCGCCAATGCACGGTGGCGACGACTCACGCTCCACAACACCCTCGGAGCGCGGCGCGGCCGGCGTGCGTTTCAAACAGCGAGCGCGATCTCGACGCGCCGGTTGCACCTACCTTCGCTGCGGATCTTGAGCACGCGGATGCCGCCGATCTCGGCGATGTTTTTAACGTGAGTCCCGCCGCAGGGCTGAAGGTCGATACCCGGGATGCTCAGCAAGCGCACGCGGCCGGCTCCTCGCGGAGGCTGCACGCTCATGGTCTTCACCAGCTCGGGGCGCGCGTCGAGCTCCTTGTCGGTGATCCAGACGGTTTGCGTTTCCACTCCGCGGGCGATCAGCGCATTGGTCCCGTGCTCGATGCGCTCGGCATCGAGCAGGCTCATGTCGATGTCGAAGTCCAGCCGCGCCTTGTCGGGCGAGATATTGCCGCCGGTCACCGGCGCAACGACCACGCACGACATCACATGCAGCGCGGTGTGCA
The DNA here is from genome assembly GCA_035623155.1 of Casimicrobiaceae bacterium. Taxonomy (GTDB): domain Bacteria; phylum Pseudomonadota; class Gammaproteobacteria; order Burkholderiales; family Casimicrobiaceae; genus PALSA-1003. The sequence goes on from DASPTZ010000076.1 coordinate 12,983, forward strand.
GCCGCATGAGCGCGTAGCGCCTCTCCCAGTCGATCATAAGCGCGAGCTCCTCGCCCAATTCCGGTCGCGGCGACCCCGCCGCTGGAAGGTGCAGCACGCTGTCGATCGCCTCGCCCTTGCGCGTGTCGGCGATAGCGATGCGCTCGCCGTTGGCGCGCAGCAGCACTCCGGTGTCACCCGCTTGACCGCCGCCGAGCGGGTAGAAGATAGTGCGGTCGAGCTCGATGCCGCGCTCGGTCACCGCCACGACGCGCGCGCTCGCCCTCTTCAGATACGCATCTTCGCGGAACAAAAGCTCGGTAGACATGTTCACCGGCCCAAGCACAGGATCATGGACTCGATCTTAGCAGCTCAGCAGCTCGCTGGTCGCAAGCGCAGGCCGGCGGCGCTGCGCCTCTGCTTCATCGCCGTCGTTGTGGTCGCGTTGGCGTCTTCATGCGCGACGCAACCTCCGCCGCGTCCCGGCGCCCCGGCGGGCGCGCCGGCCGAGTTCCCGGCCGAGTATTACCGGCAGGCATTCGCTCGAGGCCAAGCCGTATACCGAATCGATCCCGAACGTTCGCTGCTTGTGATCGAGGTGCATCGCGGCGGTTCGCTCGCGCGGTTGGGTCACGACCACGTCCTGGCGAGCCACGATCTGTGCGGGCTGATCGCTCCCCAAGCGGGCCGGGCCGATCTCTATTTCTCGCTCGACCGCCTGGTGGTCGACGAGCCCGAGCTACGGGCGCAGGCGAAGCTCGAGGGCCACCCTTCCGAGGAGGACATTGAAGGCACGCGTCACAACATGCTCAACGGCCTTCAGGCCGAGCAGTATCCCTATGCGCTGGTGAGCGTGAGCAGGATCGACACGAGCGGCTCCGAGACCCGGCTGAAGCTCGCCATCACCGTGCACGGGACCACGCGGATTCGGGAGGTCGCCGCCGTCGTCGAGATTAGATCCGAGACCATCTACTTGAGCGGCAGCCTGTCGCTCGATCAGACCCAATTCGGGATCAAGCCACTGTCGATCCTCGGCGGCGCTCTCCAGGTCGAGGACCGGGTCGACCTGCGCTTCCGGATTTGGGCGCCGCGGCTCCTGAGCGCGAGCGACGCCTGAGGAGGCGACTCAGGCTGGCGCCGCAGTCGCCGCCGCGGGCGAGAGCGCGGTCGCCAGCGCCTCGTCCACCTGCTCGACCCACACGAAGCTCACCTTCTCGCGCGCCTCGGCAGGGATTTCGTCGAGATCGCGCCGATTGCGCGCCGGCAGCATGACGGTCGTAATACCCGCGCGCATGGCGGCAAGCACCTTTTCCTTGACACCGCCGATTGGGAGCACCAACCCGCGCAGGCTGATCTCGCCGGTCATGGCGACGTCGCTGCGCACCGCGCGGCGAGTCAGAAGCGATGCGAGTGCGACGAACATCGCCACGCCCGCGCTGGGGCCGTCCTTGGGGGTCGCACCCGCAGGAACGTGAACGTGGATGTCCGACTTTTCGAGCACCTCACCTTCGATGCCAAGCTCCGCGGAACGTGCCTTGACCAGCGACAGCGCCGCCTGAGCGCTCTCCTTCATCACCTCGCCCAGCTGCCCGGTGAGGATCAACTTCCCCGAGCCAGGCATGCGCGCCGCCTCGACGAACAGGATGTCTCCGCCGACCGGCGTCCAGGCGAGCCCGGTCGCGACACCCGGCACGCCGCTGCGCATGGCGACCTCCGCCTCGAACTGGCGCGGCCCGAGTATGGCGGCGAGATCGGCCGGGCCGATCTTGACCTGCTGCACGCTGCCTTCGGCGATTCGAACCGCGACGTTGCGGAAAACCTTGCCGATCTCGCGCTCCAGATTGCGCACTCCCGCTTCGCGGGTGTAGTCGCCGATGATCGCCGTCAGCGCGTCGTCGCCGATCTCGCACTGCTCCGGCTTCAAGCCCGTCGCCGCGAGCTGGCGTCCGACCAGATAGCGGCGCGCGATCTGCAGCTTCTCCTGTGCGGTGTAACCCGGAAGCTGGATCACCTCCATGCGGTCGCGCAGCGGCCCAGGAATGGTGTCGAGCACGTTCGCCGTACAGATGAACATCACGCTCGACAGATCGAACGGCACCGCCAGATAGTTGTCGCGGAAGGTCGAGTTCTGCTCGGGGTCGAGCACCTCGAGCAGCGCCGAAGCCGGATCGCCGTGGAAGCCGCCGGCGCCGAGCTTGTCCACTTCGTCGAGCATCATCACGCAGTTGCGCGTCCCGACCTTGCGCAGGTTCTGGATGATGTTGCCGGGCAGCGCGCCGATGTAGGTGCGGCGGTGCCCGCGCATCTCGGCCTCGTCGTGCACGCCGCCCAGGCTCGCTCGCACGAACTTGCGTCCGGTCGCCTTGGCGATGCTCTGGCCAAGCGAGGTCTTGCCGACGCCCGGCGGACCGACGAAGCACAGGATCGCGCCCTTCCCCGAAGGATTGAGCTTGCGCACCGCGAGATACTCGAGAATGCGCCGCTTGATCTTGTCGAGTCCGTAGTGGTCTTCGTCGAGGATGCGGCGCGCTTCCGCGATGTCGATCGCGGGCTCGGGCTCCGCCGCCCACGGCAGCTCGATCAGCCAGTCGAGATAGGTGCGGATCATCGAGTACTCGCCGGCGCCTTCGGGCATGCGCTCGAGCCGCTTCAATTCCTTGCGCGCCTGTTTGTCCACCTCCTCAGGCATCTTCGCTTCGGTGATGGCCTTGTCGAGCTCGGCGATCTCGGCACCGCCCTCCTCGCCCTCGCCCAGCTCCTTCTGGATGGTGCGCATCTGCTCGCGCAGCAGATGCTTGCGGTTCATGTCGCCGATCGACTCCTTGGTGCGCTCGTCGATCTCGCGCGACACCTTGAGCACCTCGATTCTGTGCGAGAGCAGGCCGAGCAGCTTGTCGAGCCGCGCCTTCAAGTCGAAGGTCTCGAGCAGCGCCTGTTTCTCCTCGGCGCTGATATCCATCAAGCCGGCGATGAAGTCCGCAAGCGCGCCCGAGCCCTCCACCGATTGCAGAGCGGTCACCATTTCCTCGGGCACCTGCGGCAACAGTTGGAGGATTTCGGTCGCGCGTTCCCTCAGGGCGTGGGCGCGCCCCTCGACGTCGGCGTCGGTGCGTTCCGGCTCGTCGATGAGCTGGATGCGAGCCACGGTGAACGGGTAGCCTTCGAGGAACTGCAACACGCGGAAGCGCTGCATGCCCTTGCAGATCGCGTGATGCGATCCGTCGGGCGCGGTGATGTAGCGAAGCACGGTGGCGGTCGTGCCCACCCAGTGCAGGTCGTCGGGGCCCGGCTCGTCCACATCGGGCTTGCTCTGCAGCAGGATACCGAGCGGGGCCTGCAGCCGCGCCGCGTGCTGCGCCGCCGCCCGCGACCGCTCGCGCCCCACGGCAAGCGGCACCACCAGGCCCGGGAACAGGACGACATTGCGCACCGGCACGATGGCGACCGCGCCTTCGGGGAGCGGCCGCATCGTTCCTTCCTTAGAGTGCGATGCCCCGGTAGCAGAGACCGCCGCGGGCGTGGTGGCGTCCGCGCTGAGCGGGTTGTCGATCTTCGCTTCGTTCATAGGCTTGCCATTCAACGTGTCTTGCGCAACCTGAGCACCAGGCAGCCGTCGAGCAGCTGGTGCGTCTGAGAATCGAACCGGGCCGCCGGCAGCCGAATGCGGCGCTCGAAACCGCCGTAGGGGATTTCGAGCTGTCGCACCTCGTGCTCCGCGCCGAAGAACGACTGCGGCCGCTCTGCCCGGACCACCAGCACGCCAGGCTCGAAGGTGACCTCGATGCGCTCCGCCGGCACGCCCGGCAACGCAAGGACGATGACGACCTCGTTTTCGTCCTCGAACACGTCCGCCGGCGGCTCCCACAGCGCCTGCGCCCGCGAAGACGTCGTCAGGTGGAAGAACTGCCGGTGCATGCGCTCGGCCTGCTCGAGCAGCTCGCAGGCCTGCGCCCACATCCAGTCGGTGGGGTAGCGCGATGACATGGTTGGCCTACCAATGATGAGGGCAAAGCAAGCGCGTTCAAGCCTTTCGGGCACCTCGAGTAACTGATGTCCGCAGCGGTCCCGACGGCACGTGAAGGCCGGCGGGGCTCTGGCGTGCTCGCCATTCCGTTGCCCCGGGGTTCAGGCGATATTCTGCGACCGGCCCCGGATATGGGGAAGGGAATGGCGGCACGCCGAAGACCTGCCGAGCGCCATCGAGAACACGCTAATCCCGGTTCACGAGCGCACAGCGACTGCAAACAGCAACAGCCGTGCCAAGCGCTGATGCGCCGTTCACTCAGCATGCAACACAGCGACTCGGAACTTAACGGACGCACTCGGGTCGGATTGTTTCGTGCGCTCGCGTAACGGGGCGCTGCAGCGAACAGCGCTAGGTCGCAGAGCTACAGGCTGGCCCGTTCTGCAAGCTCCAAGCAAGGAGGTGCTAGTGAAGCGGTTGAAGCAACGCAGGTCGGCAAGCCGCGGAAAGCCCTCTCCCCAGAAGCCACTCCCGGTTGTCGCCGAAGGTGCACCTCCCCCTTCCGAGACGCAGCCAATTTCCGTCGTCGTCGCCAATGCATTTACGAGACTGCGCATGGTCGAGCGCGTTCGCCTGCTGCAGGGCCTGCTGCGGCCGGTCGGCCCGATGGCGCTGGCCGTCATCGGTGGCGGCGCCTTCGCCAAATATGTCGCTTACGCGCGCTGGACGCATCTGTCCGTCTCGCTCGACGATGCGGCGCGCGTAACCTTCAGCCAGGTCTATGAGTTGGTCCGCTATCTCGAGCAGAGCAATCCTGTCGTCCTGCAGCAGGTGCTCGCGGTTCTCGCCCGCGACGCGACTAGCGTCGCGGCACTCGGCGGCTCGGTGGCGGCCCTGATGATGCAGCGGATCAACAAGGCGAGGCCCCCCGCCCCGCCTGGCCTCCCAGCGAAGGCGCCCAGCCGCGAGAAACTGGGCGGCTGACGGAATTCGAGCTGAAATCACGATCCTGGCCGCAACGTATCCCGCCCCTGCCTTCGATCTGCCGCAGCCAGCAAGGGTTGTCTCCCGACGTTGAGAGTCCGCGCTGAACGGGCGCGCTGGGTCATCTCGGTGCAGAACTGAAAGGAGTCGCTCCTCGAGCGGTGGGGCCGACTCGCAGTCGAGCACCGTGACGAATTTCATACGGGCCTTAGCCGTTCCTCGATGTCAACCATCGACACCGGCCAAAGGGTCACCCGGGTGCCTGCATCGGAAATATCACCATCTGCATTCCGTCCAACTGAAGTCGTTGCTGCATTGCAAGGACGATTTGGTTGTGCAGGAGGCGTGTGATCCATGTCTCATTCCTGAAGACGAGCTTGGAGGCGAAGAAGACGATATTCGGGAATTCTTCGCGCGCCTGCCGGCATAACTTGACCATCTCCTCCACGCCGTCAACACCGAAGCCGAGGTAATACTTCGAGGCGATGCCGGTGTGGCGGGCTAGATCCATGTAGAACTCCATGTCCTGCAGGCGGTCCGACTTGAGCTTCGCGAGCGCCTCCTCGCCACCGTAGCTGCGCACATCGATGGGCTGCGCGCTGATCACGAGGAAATTCTTGTAATAGCCTGGCCACATCTTGAGCACCGTGCGCGCCGCGTGAATCAGCCCACAGCGGTTGCGGCCGACGATGAACGCGGCTGCTGGCCGATCCGGCGCGAGCTTCGGGACGGCCCCGACGTGCCCGGCCGGGACCGTGTAGTGGCTCTCGGCCTGCCCGATCCTTTCGGCGACCATGTCGTAATGCCGCCGGATCGCATACCCAATGCCGATGACCAGCCCGGTGATGATGAGCGTGATCCACCCACCCTCCGCGAATTTCTCGACGGTCGTGATGATGAGGATGCCGCCGCAAACCAGCAGGCCCAGCAGCGAGAGCGCAATGCGGCCGAGCCATCGTCCTTCGGCGCGATGCAGCCACCAGTATCGAACAAGCCCCAGCAGCGACAGGGTGAACGTCAGGAAGACGTTGATGCTGTAGAGAACGACCAGTACCGACACACGACCTCCGGTGATCAGGAGCACGACGGCGGCAGCGGCCGCCATGAGCAGCACGCCGTTCTGCGTGACGAGTCGGCTCGACAGGTTGCGAAACTGGTGCGGCACCCATGAGTCGACCGCCATGTTCGCGAGCACGGCGGGCCCCCCGAGAAAGCCGGTGTTCGCCGCCACCAATAGCAGGCCGGCCTCGAATGCGAGAACAACCACCAGCCCAGCCTGGTTCATCACCGCACTGCCCAATCCGTAGTAAGTGATGATGGATTCGAAAGCGACGGCATTGAGCGTGCGCCCCTCGACCGGCCGAGCATCCCATAGCAAATACAGGACGATGATGCCGGCAGCAGTGAATGCCAGGGATAGCGCCATATAGAACATCGTCCACTTCCCGGTTCGCACACGCGGCTCGGCAAGCGACTGGACGTTGTTTGATACTGCCTCGATTCCGGTATAGGTCCCGCCACCCAGCGAGTACGCGCGCAGCAACAGCGCGGCAACCGCGACCCAACCGACATCGCGAGTGAGCCCCTGAGAGTCGCTGAGCGTCTGGCCGATCATCGACGGCAGTTGCGCGCCGTGGGCAAGGACGCCATACGTGATCAACAGCGTGTGGGTTATCACGAAGCCGAGGAAAATGGGCAACAGGAAGCGAATCGACTCCTTCATCCCTCGCAAATTCAGGTAGAGAAGAAGCGCCGTCAGTGCCAGTTCGACGCCGAGCTTGATTTCGCCGAGCGACGGAGGTAGCAGCGAAAAAAGCGCGTCGACCCCGCTCGCAACCGAGATCGCGATGGTCAGCACGTAGTCGACGACGAGGGCGCTCCCCGATACCAAGCCGGCGCGCGCCCCCAGCAGGGTCGTAGCGACCTTGTAGCCGCCGCCGCCAGACGGGAACAGTTCAATGACCTGGTTGTACGCGACCGCGATCACGAAAACCGTGATTGCGGTCATCGCGGCGAGGTAGAGACCCAGCGGGGTGTGCCCGCCAAGCGCGAGAAACGCTTCCTCGGGGCCGTAGCAAGCAGACGACAGCCCGTCCGCACCTAACCCGATCCACGCCAGGAACGCGATCAGCGCCACATGCTTGCGCGTCTCGCCACTGAACGGATCGAGCGGCTTGCCGAGCAACGACTCGCGCAGACTGCGAATCATGGGTCCCGTCCGGTTCTCGGGGAGCGGTGAAGCATACGCCTGGGGACCGCGCGATGTATAGGCGCACGTCGTCTACGGCGGCGTAACATGGCTTTTGAGGCTCCACACCGGTGTCGGTGACGGCAATCTCTGCCTCGCCGTCGCGGATATCCGGGCGCACTCGATCTGCCCGCCCTCGGGCGTGACTTTCAGGGCGTTCGACTGTGTGACCGGAACAGACCGGAGGGGAATGGGGTGGCTGACGGGATTCGAACCCGCGACAACCGGAATCACAATC
>DASPTZ010000077.1:0-2279 GCA_035623155.1 Casimicrobiaceae bacterium
TGGCCATACCGATAACCTTCAGGGCCAGCCGTTCAATCATGGCCGCGAGCACTGCTTTGACCGAAAACATGCCAACTGCGTGTGCGTCTTTCCAGAGAGCGATCGGGACCGGCGTCTTGCTATCGAGATCGATCTGAGGCGAGCATACGATCCGCCCTGTAATCGCCAGTAACGGCGCCGAAACCGCCGCACAGACCCCAGACCTGTCGCTACCGACGACGCACTCGCGCCTCCCGAACTGGTGTGCTGTAGCGATCCGAAGTTGAATCGCACGAGGAAGCAAAGAGACCGCAGCATTATCAGGGCATCTACTATTTTGTAGAGCTAGTTCCTCGTCACAGAGGATTTGACGGCTTGGACGTCAGGTATTCAAGACGGGCAGGCGCTCTAGCGGCACGGGGACTTCGATGCTGCGCGGGACGCGAGGTTGGCGGCGGATGAGGCCTGCGCGTTCGAGGGTGAGGATCATCTGGTGGACCGAGGGTGGAGAGACGCGGAAGTGGCGCTGCAACTCGTGTTCGGCGGGCGGGCGGCGATGGATGCGGGTGTACGCGTCGATGAAGGCCAGATACTGGCCCTGCTTGGGGGTGAAGCTGGGCGTTTCCCTGCCAGACATTTGATTCATGTGTCGATTCGACTGGGCCTCCAACCCGGAGGCGCAGATGAATGTACGCTATCGTGTCATGTTGACCCAATACGAGCGCCATGAACTTGGGGCGCTTCTGAGCGGAGGCAAGCAGGCGGCGCGCAGGCTCAAGCGGGCCCAGATCCTACTGGCTGCGGACGCGGGGGTCGGCGATGAGGAGATCGCCGCCAGTGTCGGGGTCGGCGGCTCGACCGTGTACCGGACCAAGCGGCGGTTCGTCGAAGGCAACCTGGGGCGGGCGCTGAGCGAGGAGCCGCGCCCCGGCGCCGACCGCAAACTCACCGGCAAGGAAGAGGCGCTGCTGGTGGCGACCGCCTGTTCGAGCCCGCCGGCGGGCCGTGCGCGCTGGACGCTGGAGCTCTTGGCCGATGAGATGGTCAAGCTGACCGCGCACGAGAGCCTGTCGCGCGAGACGGTGCGCCGCCGCCTGGCCGAGAACGATCTCCAGCCGTGGCGCAAGAAGATGTGGTGCATTCCCCAAGTCGACGCCGATTACGTCGCCCGCATGGAAGACGTGCTTGATCTCTACGCCGAGCCGCCCAACCCGCAGCGGCCGGTGGTCTGCTTCGACGAGAGCCCGATCCAGCTCATCGGCGAGGTACGCCAGCCGATCCCGCCCGAGCCGGGTCAGCTTGAGCGCTACGACTGCGAATACCAGCGCAACGGGACCGCGAACCTGTTCGTGTTCCTCGACGCGAACCGCCCCTGGCGCAAGGTGAAGGTCACCGAACGGCGCGCCGCGGAAGACTTCGCCGCCTGCATGCGCGAACTCACCGACGTTCATTATCCTTCGGCGGAGCGCATCAGGGTGGTGCTCGACAATCTGTCGACCCATTCGGCCGGCGCGCTCTACCAGACATTCCCGGCCAACGAAGCGCGCCGGGTGCTGCGCCGGCTCGAGTTCCACTACGTCCCCAAGCATGCCAGCTGGCTCAACATGGTCGAGATCGAGATCGGCGTCCTCGCACGCCAATGCCTCGACCGTCGCATCGATGGCTACACGCGCCTCGTCGCCGAAACCGCCGCATGGGAGAAGCGCCGCAACGCCGAGCACGCCCGTATCAACTGGATGTTCACAACCGAAAAGGCCCGCGCCAAAATGGGGCGGGCGTATCCGAAGCTCGCGCCTACGTCACGCCGCAGGCAAAGAGTCAAATCCTCTGTGATGAGGAACTAGACGTCATGACACCTCCGTCGCGAGCGGCGTGTCGGCGTCCTGGGGACGTTGCTCGGGCGGCGCCATGAAGGCGGGCGAGACGGGGTCGGTGATGCACCGCGCCAGGATCGCGTCGATGTCGCGCTTGCTTCTCTCGTCGATGCGCCAGCCGTCGATCGTATCGATAGGATCGAGCTGGTCGGGCCTGCGCGCGCCCCACAGGGCAATCGTCGGCCCCTGATCGAGCACCCAGCGGACCGCGAGCGCCAGCACGGATTTGCCGAAGCGCTCCCGCGCGAGCGCATCCAGCTCGCGGACGGCTGCGAGATACTGGGTCAAGCGAGGCGGTTGAAACTTCGGGTCGACCTTGCGCAGGTCGTCGCCTTCGAACTTCGTCTCCGCGCTGATTTTACCCGTAAGGAGCCGGCGGCACAGCGCGCCGTAGCTCAACACCGTAAGGCCGGTGCGCTTCGCATA
>DASPTZ010000078.1:0-7421 GCA_035623155.1 Casimicrobiaceae bacterium
AAACTCGTTCCTGCGTGGCGCAAGGCAGGGTTGCCGGAGTAATCCGGTCGTGGGAAATGCACCGCAAGAGTGCTGCGCGAATGTCCGCTTTTGCGATGATCGACCGTCTGCAACGGGTCGGGTTGAGTCGTCCGGCGGCCCGTCTGGCTCGGCTGAAAGCAGACCTTCGTCTTACGGTGATTCGACGATGCCGGTCAGCGCGCAACAGCAACGATGGGGAAACACACAAGGATTCGCTCAGTACCTCAGCCCACCGGTCCGATGACTGGTCTTGCGTTAGGTTTCATGGTCGCACGGGCGCGGCGCGATTACGCCCCGTTCCGCCGCTTCTGCGGATCAACTCCGAGCAGATTGTGGTGGCGCATTCGCCCTCTCGCGCCGAAGCGGAGAGGGCGAGATGCTTGATCACCGGGACGATGTCGCGACGGGGACACTACGCGCCGGCGTAGCCTCCTGTGGCACGTATGGCGCGAAGTCAGCGAAGTTGAGCGCATAGATCATTCGCGTGCGCCAGACGAACTGGTGCAGCGCGACGGCACCCTCTGCGGCTTTGGCGCACGCCCGCTTGTCGACGCTGGTTGTCGGCGCGTCGCACTTCCCCGCGGCTGCCGATGCCGGTGGAAGGGCTGCCGCGAAAATCGTCGCGGCGATGGCGGTGGTGAGTCGATTGCGTTTCATGGTTAAGATCCTTGGTTTAGCGGCCCGCACGGTACCGCCGCGGGCGGAACGCTGCGATTGGACGAACGCCCGCAACCTGGCGTCTTGAAACCGTCGGCCCGACCATCGAGTCATCAGGGACTTGGTACATTGCCGCACGCGGTCACTGGTGCGCGAGTGCCGTGAGGCGCGCCGTCGCCAGGTACACACGAACACACGCTTCGCGCTCGGAAACGTAGACGTAGTTTGTGCATGCATGCTCGGCAACGACGAGCTGCTCGAACGGCGCGCCGTCGCGCTGGAACGACTCGGTGACGCCGCCGAGCAGCGCTAGCGCAATGACGACCGACAGGACCGCAGCGAGGACGGACGTGACGTGATGACGTCGTGGCAGCTTGGGCACAGCGTTCATGGCAGTCTCCTTGGGCTCGTGGTATGGTCGCGAAGGAATCGCGTCGCTTGGAACGCACTGTGGCTCCGGTGCGCTGCTTCAGTCCTTGAGCCGGACTTAAACGTGGCTTAAACGTTCTGAAATCGCCGGGGTGCCGTCCCGGTGCCACACTGCTGCGATGCTTGCTGCGTATCGCTTTGGACCGTTCGAACTGCGGCCCACCAGCCGGGAGCTGCTGGTGGAAGGCCGACCTGCGTCGCTGGGGGCGCGCGCTTTTGACGTGCTGCTCGCACTGCTCGAGCGACGCGACCGCCTCGTCACCAAAGACGAATTGCTTGCCATTGCGTGGCCCGGGTTGGTGGTCGAGGAGAACAACTTGCAGGTTCAGATCTCGACGCTGCGTAAGATCCTCGGGGAAGGGGTGATCAAGACGGTCCCGGGCCAGGGCTACCGGTTTGCCGCGGAGATCGCCGTCGCGGAAGCTCGCACCATCCCGGCCTTGTCGCGGCGGACGCCTTCGATCGCCGTCCTACCGTTCGTGAACCGTAGTCACGACGAGGAGGACGAGTACTTCTCGGATGGACTGGCCGATGAGCTGGTCAACGTGCTCGCCAGGATTCGCGGTTTACGGGTCGCGGCACGCTCGTCAGCATTCACGTTCAAGGGCAAGAACGCCACGGTGACCGAAGTGGGTCGGGTGCTCAACGTCGCGACGGTGCTCGAAGGCAGCGTGCGCAAGGCGGGGAATCGCCTGCGGATCGCGGTGCAGCTCGTCAAGGTCGCCGATGGCTATCACCTGTGGTCGCAAAGCTACGACCGGACGCTGGAGGACATCTTCGCGGTGCAGGACGACATCGCGCAGTCGGTGGTGAAGGAGCTGCGCACGACGCTACTGGGCGAGGCCGCCGACGCGACCGCGGAGAAGGCCGCGACCGCAGCCGTGGCGGCGGCGGCGAAGGGGCGTGCGACAGACCCTGAGGCGCACCGGCTTCTTCTGCAGGCGCGGTATTTCGCCGATCGCAATACGCGCGAGGACGTTGCAAAGAGCGTCGGGTATCTCAAGGAGGCGCTCGCGCGGGACCCGGAGTTTGCGATTGCCTGGGCGGAGCTTGGCGCGACTTACATGCGCCAAGCCGATCAGCACTGGGCCCCCGTCGTCGAGGGGTACGAGCGGGCGCGCGAGGCGGTGCTTTGCGCGCTGGCGCTGGAGCCAGAGCTGGCAGAGGGGCATGCGGGGCTAGGCTGGATCGAGGCGAACCATGACTGGAACTGGCGCGGGGCGGAAGCATCGTGTCGCCGTGCGCTGACGTTCGCACCAGGCAGCGTCCTCGTGCTGCGCCGGGCCGTGGGCGTGATCCGCACGCTCGGTCATCTCGACGAGGCCATCGAGCTTTGCCAGCGGCTTCTGGTGCAGGATCCGTTGAGCGCAGTCGCCTACGCGCACCTCGCGACCTGCTTCGACAGGAGCGATCGCCTTCCCGAGGCGGAGGTGGCCTACCGCAAGGCGCTCGAACTCGCTCCGCAGCGAAGCCTGACACGTGCAAACCTTGCGCTGAACCTGTTGGCCCAAGGGCGCTGCGAGGAGGCGTTGGCGGAGGCGCAGCAGGAGCCGGAGGAATGGGGGCGTCTGTTCGCACAGGCGATCATCCACCACGCAGCGCGCCGTCACGCCGAATCGGAAGCGGCGCTCCAGGAGCTGATCGCGAAACACCAGCGGGACGCTGCCTGCCAGGTCGCGGAGGCGTGCGCCGCGCGCGACGAGGCGGACCTTGCGTTCGCCTGGCTTGAGCGTGCATACGTACAGCGGGACCCGGGGCTCAGCTCCATAAAAACCGGTCCCCTGTTCCGCTCCTTGCACAACGATCCGCGCTGGGGCGCCTTCCTGCGCAAGATGGGGTTCGCCGACTGAAGGCTAAGCCTCGACTGCGGAGTTCATGGTGCCCGCCCGTCTCGAGGACAAGAATCAGCAATAGGGTCGATCGTCGCGGTTGTCGGTAGGTTGTATCACTTGTGCGCAAGCCTGCTGGGCAAGGCCAGAGCCCGCAGCGCGACTAAATGAGTCTCAGGCAACAACGGACAGCGCGGTTGATTGCCCATCTCGATTGTTGTGACCGGCGAGGCGACTCGCTAGCAGTTCGGACCGATGACCGCGGCTTGCGAGTATAACCCTACAGGCGACGCTAGTGATTGTGAGTCCGCGAACGTCTGCTTCTCGCACGTCCCACCGGCCGGTTTGGGTCGACTTCGGAAGTTCTCCAAGCCGCGTTAGGTTGCCCGAAAGCTGCCGCCTGCGGAGCTCGCCTGTCTGCCAAGAGCGGTCACCAGCGCCAACTACTGAATCTCGTCTGCGCGCAGCAGCATCGCCCTATCGACGCGAGCATCACGGGCTTGTGGTATGTTAATTAATTCGACTTTCGGACCCCTCCATGTCACGACAGGGCAAAGGCCCCGCTCCAGTCGCTGTCGTCACGGGTGGCGCTCGCGGCATTGGTCTTGCCATCGCCGACCGCTTCCTCACCGAGGGCCATCGCGTTGCGCTGCTGGACATCGACCGCCGTACACTGCGCGCAACCGAGAAGCGCCTGCACGATCCTAACCGCGTCCTGGCGCTTGTCTGCGATGTGTCTGACCGGAAGCAGGTCAATCCGGCAATCCGCCAGGTCGCACGCAGGTTCGGCCGCATCGACGCGCTCGTGAACAACGCGGGCATCGCGGTCTTCAAACCGATCCTGGAAACGTCGTTCGCGGAGTGGCAGCGCGTGCTCGCCGTCAACCTCGGTGGCGCGTTCATCTGCACGCACGCCTGCGCCCCCGTGATGCTGAAGACCGGCCGCGGCGCGGTGGTGAACATCGCCTCCATCTCGGGGCTGCGGGCGAGCACGTTGCGCGTCGCGTACGGCACGAGCAAGGCGGCGCTTATCCATCTGACGAAACAGTACGCCGCGGAGCTTGGCACCGTGGGCATCCGCGTGAATTGCGTGGCTCCCGGGCCGGTCGACACCGCGATGGCGAAGCTCGTGCACAGCGTCGCGATCCGGCAGGACTATTACGACACGATCCCGCTCAATCGTTACGGCACGCCGGAGGAAATCGCCGCCGCGGTCTTCTTCCTCTGCAGCGACGAGGCGAGCTACATCAACGGCCAGACGCTGGCGGCCGATGGGGGTTTCGAAGCGATCGGCGTCGGGTTGCCGACGCTGCGCAAGCAGTTCAGTCCAACACTCAAAGGGAGTCGACGGAAATGAAACGACGAGAGTTCCTGAAGATCACGGCTGCAGGTGCGGCCGCCGGCCTCCCGCTCGGCGTCGCCCATGGCCAGAAGGCGGAGTTCAGCTACAAGTACGCGAACAACCTGCCGGTGACGCACCCGATGAACGTGCGGGCGAAGGAGATGGTCGACGCAATCCGCGCCGACACCAAAGGGCGCGTGGACATCCAGGTCTTTCCCAACAACCAGCTCGGGTCCGACACGGATATGCTGAGCCAGCTTCGGTCGGGCGCGCTGGAACTATTCACGCTTTCCGGCCTCATCCTGTCCACGCTCGTGCCGACGGCGTCAATCACCGGCATCGGCTTCGCGTTTCCGGATTACGACGCCGTGTGGAAGGCGCTCGACGGCGAGCTCGGTGCGTACGTGCGCGCCCAGATTGCGAAGGCGGGCATCGTCGCGATGGACAGCATCTGGGACAACGGCTTCCGCCAGATCACCTCGTCAAGCAAGCCGATCAACACGGCCGACGACCTCAAGGGCTTCAAGATCCGCGTCCCGGTGTCGCCGCTGTGGACGTCGATGTTTAAGGCGCTGGAAGCTTCGCCGGCCTCCATCAACTTCGCCGAGGTCTACTCGGCGTTGCAGACAAAGATCGTCGACGGACAGGAAAACCCGCTCGCAATCATCGCGACGGCGAAGCTCTACGAAGTGCAGAAATACTGCTCGATCACCAACCACATGTGGGACGGCTTCTGGTTCCTCGCTAATGGCAAGGCGTGGGAGGCCCTTCCACCCGACCTACGCGCGGTCGTCGCGAAACACGTGAACGCCGCGGGCATCAACGAGCGCGCCGACGTGGCAAAGCTCAACGCGAGCCTGCAGAAGGAGCTCACCGACAAGGGTCTCGTCTTCAACCAAGCGAGGAGCGACACTTTCCGCGACAGGCTGCGCAAGGCGGGATTCTACGAGGAGTGGAAGGGCAAGTACGGCAATGAGGGCTGGGCGCTGCTGGAGAAGTATTCCGGCAAGCTGGCGTAGTGAAGCGCGCGGCCGAGCTTCTGGACGCCGTTCTCGGGCGCTCCGTCGAGGTCCTCGCTGCATTGCTGGTCGCCGCGGAGACGGCGATCCTGTTCTCGGGAGTCGCCGCGCGCTACGTCTTCCACGCGCCGCTCGTCTGGTCCGACGAGCTTGCTTCGATCCTGTTCATCTGGCTCGCGATGCTCGGCGCGGCCGTCGCGTTCCGCAGTGACGGCCACATGCGGATGACGGCGTTCGTCGTCTCGGCGAGGCCGTCGCGCCGGGCCTTCCTCGACGCGCTCGGGGTCGTGGCGCCGCTGGTCTTCCTCGCCGCCGTGCTGCCGTTCGCGTTCGAATATGCGGTCGACGAACGGATGATCACCACGCCGGCGCTCGAGATCTCGAACGCCTACCGCGCGGCCGCGCTGCCAGTGGGGTTTGGTCTCATGGCGATCATGGCTGTGCTGCGGCTCGCACGGTCGGCTCGCTGGCGTCAGGAGGCCGCGGCGTTAGCGGTGATGGCGGCCATCGTCGTGGCGCTTTGGCTTGCGCGCCCGGCGTTGGCCGGGCTCGGCAACGCGAACCTCCTCATCTTTTTCGTGGGACTGGTGGGCATGGCCGTGTTCGCAGGCGTGCCCATCGCCTTCGCCTTCGCGCTCGGCACCTTCGGCTTCCTCGTCTTCACTACGCGCGTGCCCACGGGCGTGCTCGTCGGCCGCATGGACGAAGGGATGAGCCATCTCATTCTGCTCGCGGTTCCTCTGTTCGTGTTCCTGGGTCTTCTTATCGAGATGACGGGCATGGCGCGCGTGATGGTCGCATTCCTCGCGAGCGTCATCGGCCACGTGCGCGGCGGGCTTTCCTACGTGCTGGTTGGCGCGATGTACCTAGTGTCGGGCATCTCGGGCTCAAAAGCGGCTGACATGGCCGCGGTAACGCCGGTCCTCTTCCCCGAGATGCAGCGGCGCGGCGCCAAGCCGGGCGATCTGGTTGCCCTGCTTTCGGCGACGGGCGCGCAGACCGAGACGGTACCGCCCAGCCTCGTGCTGATCACGATCGGTTCGGTCACCGGCGTCTCGATCGCAGCGCTCTTCACCGGAGGCCTCTTGCCGGCGCTCGTGCTGGGGCTCACGCTGTGCGTCGTCGTCGGCGCCCGCTATCGCACGGACGATCTCAGCAACGTGCGGCGCGCCACCTGGGGCGAGATCGGGCGCAACTTCCTGGTCGGGCTGCCCGCGCTTGCGCTTCCCTTCGTCATCCGTGCCGCGGTCGTGGAGGGTGTCGCGACGGCAACCGAGGTCTCGACGATCGGCGTCGTGTACTCGATCCTCGCGGGGCTCCTCATCTACCGCCAGTTCGACTGGCGCCGTCTCATGCCTATGCTGGTGGAGACAGCGTCGCTCTCGGGCGCGATCCTGCTGATCATCGGCGCGGCGACCGGCATGGCGTGGGCGCTCACGCAGTCGGGCTTCTCGCGCGATCTTGCCGAGTTTATGGCCGGATTGCCCGGCGGCAGGATGACCTTCCTTGCGGTGTCGATCGTCGCCTTCATCGTCCTCGGCAGCGTGCTCGAAGGCATTCCAGCGATCGTGCTCTTCGGCCCGCTACTCTTTCCCATTGCGCGGCAGGCAGGCGTGCACGAGGTGCATTACGCTATGGTCGTCGTGCTCGCGATGGGTGTCGGGCTCTTCGCGCCGCCGTTCGGCGTCGGCTACTACGCGGCGTGCGCGATCGGCAGGGTCAAGCCCGACGAAGGGATGCGGCCGATCGTCGGTTACCTGCTTGCGCTCATGGCGGGACTCGTCGTCGTGGCGGCGTTCCCGTGGATCTCGGTCGGATTCCTGTAGACGGTGCCATCCGTTACCGCGCACGCACCGACCGCTGGTGTGCGCACGCAGACCATAGAACGAGAAGAAAGCTACGCTCGCCGGCGATGGATCGAGGAAGGTCCGAGATCAGCGGTGCACAGGGATGTCAGCCACCAAGAAGATCGTATGACCGGTCAGGGTCGCGAGTTGCCGGCTGAAGTCGAAAGTACGCAGCTCGATAGCGGTCGCCGCCCCTCGGCATTCGTCCCTCGATTAAGGCCGACGCCCGGCTCTATGACCGCAATGCGGGTACCCTCGGACAGGCGCTCGCGGCCAT
>DASPTZ010000079.1:0-7013 GCA_035623155.1 Casimicrobiaceae bacterium
TAACGCTATGGGCGCATACGCGAACGGGTGCCCTGGGGCGCCAATCAAGGCGCAGGACGAAGCCAAGACGAGCGGTCTTGGCGAGGACGGCAACACCGAGTGGCGCCCCAGGACGCCCGTTCCCTTCGGGTTGCTGCCGAAAACGCCGATCACGGCGTTGCAAAGTCTCGCCGGGCGCCCTGCCCGGCTTCGCCTTTGCGCCTTGCGCTAGGCGTTTTCGGCTACGCAACGCGTTTGTGTCCATAGCGTTAGCAGGCCCTAGGCCGCGATTTCCGGGTGCAGCGCCTCGTAGGCCGCTGCGAGCCGCGGATCGCGGCGCCGGACCTCGGCGTGGTCGACGCGGCCGGTGCGCGTCATGTAGCTGTAGGCGAACTCGAGCGGACTGAGCGACCCGACGAGCCGGCCCATGTCCTCGTACCAGCGCAGACTCGCGTTCGCCGCGTCCCAGATCTTGCGCATCGGCGGCAGCCGCCGCTGCTGGAACATCGCGAGCGCCGCAGGGATGTCGTCCGCGCCCGTCACCTCAAACGCCTTGAACAGAGCTACGGCATCCTCCATCGCGAGGCGCGTTCCCGAGCCGATCGAGAAATGAGCGGTGCGTAGCGCGTCGCCCAGCAGCACTACGTTGTCGAAGCTCCAGCGCTTGTTCCAGATCGCCGGAAACTGCCGCCAGTACGAGTTGTTCGAGATGATCCGGTGTCCGCCGAGCTCCTTCTCGAAGACGCGTTCGCAGTAGCAGATCGTCTCGTCGATGGCCATGGTCTCGAAACCGGCCCGGGCCCACGTCTCGGGTACCACCTCGACCAAGAACGTGCTGCGGTCCGGACGGTAGCGGTAGTGGTGGGCGCAGAACACTCCGACGTCGGTCGATCGGAACGTAAGCGTGAGGCTGTCGAAGGCCTTGGTGCTGCCATACCAGATGAATTTGTTCGCGCGCCATTCGGTCGTCGTGCCGAACCGGTCCTCGTTCTCGCTGCGGATCCACGAGAAGGCCCCGTTAGCGCCGACGATGAGGTCCGCCTCGCCCATTTCGCGAACCGAGGTGATCTCCCTTCCAAACTGAAGCTGTACGCCGAGCCGCTCGACATAGTCGTAAAGCAGCGTGAGCAGCTCGAGGCGGCCGATTGACGCGAATCCGTTGCCGGCGACGGGTATCACTGTGTCGTTGTGGGCGATGGTGATGTCGGGCCAGTTCTCGAGGTGCGGCGTCAGGTACTGGTAAAGCGCCTCGTCGTCCGCACGCAGAAAATCGAGCGCCCGGTCGGAGAACACCACGCCAAAGCCCCACGTCGCATCGCGCGGGTTGCGCTCGAAGACAACGATGTCGTGCGACGGGTCGCGCCGCTTCATCAACGCGGAGAAGTACAAGCCAGCGGGGCCTGCACCCAGGACCTTGATCCTCATCGACTCTTCCGCCCCCCGTCTCGGCCCGGACGCAGCCACCTGGTCATTCGCAGCGCCCGGGCCCTGCGCCGAGCATGCAAGAGATCCGTTTCGCCGCGGCCTCCTACCGGTCTAGGTCGGCACCGTCTGCCTGGATGACAGGCAGCATGCGGTCCGGCGCCGAACTTAGGAGGTCATCTGCTAGGATACTTCAAACGCCGATTGCGGCGAGGTGGCGGACATGCCGAACGCTTCTACACGGTCGCAACTCCAGCCTGGACCGGAATTCCTGACAAGCACGCGATTCTTGGACTGCGATTCGGAGGCGGTTCGCGGTTTTGCGAACGCGGTGACCGCGGGCGAAACCACTCCGATCGGCCAGGCGATCAAGCTGTTTTACGCGGTGCGCGATCAGTGGCGCTACGACCCGTTCTCGATGCGCTTGACGCGGGACGCCTACATTGCGAGCCGTGTGCTGCAGACCACCGCCGCCTATTGCATACCCAAGGCAATCCTCCTTGCCGCTGCTGCACGTGCTGTGGGCATTCCGGCCGGCATTGGCCTTGCCGACGTGGTCAATCATCTTACAACACCAAAGCTCAGGGAGCGTCTCGGCGGCCGCGACTACTTCATGCACCATGGCTACGCGGTTCTTTACCTCGACGGGAACTGGGTCAAGGCTGCGGCGACCTTCAACCGCGAACTCTGTATGCGGTTCGGAGTCCGCCCCACCGAGTTCGATGGTCGCACGGACGCCTTGTTCCAGGAGTTCGACGCCCATGACCGGCGCCACATGGAGTACGTTAAGGACCACGGCATGTGGTCCGACTTTCCGTTCGACATGGTGATGGCCGACTTTCGAGCGTTCTACCCGCCATCCGCTTTCGCCGATGGCTCCGGTGAACGGTTCGAGGACGGCGCCCTTCAGCCACGCTCGGACGCCGAATAGTCGGCCAGCGCGTCAAGGACGCGACCGCCTCGCGAATTACCAGCGCGGCTGCTCACTTCACGCTCCTCCACAGCCGTTCGATAAAAACGTTGTCGATCCAGCGCCCTTTGCCGTCCATGCTCAGGCGCACCCCCTTCGCTTTGAGCGGCGTCGTGAAGTCGTCATCGGTAAACTGGCTCCCCTGATCGGTGTTGAAGATCTCGGGAGTACCGTAGCGGGCGAGCGCCTCCTCCAGAGCCTCGATGCAGAACTCCGAGCTCATCGCATTGCTCACCCGGAAGGCGAGCACCTTGCGGCTGTACAGATCGAGAATCGCCACCAGGTAGGCAAAGCCCTTGGCCAGCGGAATGTACGTGATGTCGGCTGCCCACGCCTGATTGGCGCGCTCGATGGCGACCTCGCCCAGCAAGTACGGATAGATCGTGTGCCCCTTCGCCGGGATGCTGGTGCGTCGTTTGCGGTAGATCGCCTCGATGCCCATCAGGCGCATGAGCGTGCCCACATGCCGACGTCCCACGGCGAAGCCCTCCCGCTGCAGCATACGAGCGAGCCGCCGCGCCCCGAGGAACGGATGCTCCAGATGCACCTCGTCGAGCCGGCGCATGAGCGCGACATCCGCGGTCGATACCGGCGCGCGTGTTCGTAGTAGAAGCTCGAGCGGCACAGATCGAGCAGCTGGCATTGACGCATGATCGTGAGCTTCCCTTCCAGGTCGATCAGCGTTTTACGCTCGGCAGGCCGAAGCGACCGAGCGCATTGGACAAAAAATCGCGCTCCATGGTGAGCTCTCCTACCTTGGCGCGCAGGTCCCGGATCTGCCGCTCGGCGTCATCGAGCGCAGGCGCACCGTGGTCGAATACCTCGCCGGCGTGCTCAAGCAATTGCTTGCGCCAGAGGGCGATCTGGTTAGCATGCACGCCGTGGCGCGAGGCAAGCTCGGCCATCGTGGCATCGCCGCGCAGCGCTTCGAGCGCCACTCGAGCTTTGAACTTCGCGGAATGGTTCCTGCGTGACCGTTTCATGGACTCTGCTGCTTTCTATCGGCATTATCGCCGTTACAAGAGAGCAGTTCATCCACTTATCGCCGCCGGATTTCGTGTCCAAGAAACCGAGGCCACCTCTGATTTGCTTGTCGATCGGCAGGTGAGAGTGGAGCTCCACCTCCACCTCGCCGGTGCGCGCCCCGGCTACGTGGCGAGGCAGCTCGGGCACGCCAACACCGGCATGTTATTCAAGGTTATTTAAGGTCTATTCGAAGTGGATCGATGGGGCGGACAACGTGCGTGAACGCGCCAAGCTCGATGCCGCATTTGTGCACGATTTGTGCACACCGTGGCGGCATGATGTTACAAGCGGTTGATGCTGCAGACTAATCTTGGCGGAGAGAGAGGGATTCGAACCCACGCCGCCCAAGGGCAAGAAGCGCAGCTCCAGAGGGAAGTAGCCCCCTGGAGCCCCCTAAAATGCTCCGATTTGGCCACGGATTTGGCCACGGCGCCGCGGCAAGAGCGTGTCGATAAGACGCGCGCTCAAACCGAGGCTGCAAACGAACCCGTTTACAAGTACAGGCACCTCAGGGCCGACGCGCCCAATAGCCCGGCCGCCGGCTGGTGTGGGCAAGTGCGAGGATCACGATCTCGTCCGCCTTGATTTGGTAGACGAGGGTAAACGGGAAGCGATCCAGCGCGGCGACCCGCCGGTCCGGTCGATTTCTCCACTGAGGCGCAGCGCGGGGAAACTGAAGGATCGTTTCGAGGACGGCGTCGATCTCTTCTTCAAGCTCGGCCCCGAGGCCGACGCTGCGCGATTCGTAATAATCGACCTCGTGGTCGATCTCAGCGACCGCGAGGCGATGAATTCGAATCTTCAACGCTTCGCGCGGGCCGCGCGGCGTTGGCGGACGTGGTCGCGATACTCGTCGAGCGTCATCGTGGCGGCCGCGTCACGGTCGAGCTCCGCACCGCGACGCTCGATCTCCGCGTCCCACGCTTCCGCGGCGTCGTCGTCCGGTTCGCCGTCGAGACTGCGGATCAACTCGCGCGCCAGGCGCGCACGCTCCTCGGCCGGCAGGCGAAGTACATCCGCGAGAAGGTCGCTCGCTCCCATGCGCAGTATCTTACCGGATTGTGCGGGATCGCGCCGCGACTACGCCGGTGCGAATCATACCGCCTGCTTGCGACCCTGAATTGCCGTCTGCAGCGTCGCGATCACCTCATCGAGCACAGCGACATCCCCTTCCAGCGCTGCATGCGCCGCTAGGATCAGGATCCAGTCGTCGGACGCTATTGGATGGCCGAGGTCAAGCGTAATTTCGCAGGCCTCGTGCAAGCGATCAGCGGCGGCGCGATAGGTGACTGCTTCTTCGGCGGTAGGCTGCAGCTTGCCGGATTCAAGAGCGCGGGCCATAGCACGAGTGTAACGTGTCACCGCGGCTTAGCAAGGCGCATACCAATAACGCGCCCACTTCCCCGGTTAAGCAGCACGTTTTTGTCCACGTTATCGGGTTGTCGAGGGCTGCCGCAGCGGCCATCATTCGCCCAACGTGCCGTCACCGCATGTACAAGCATCGTCGGCACATCGAGCTTAACGCACGTCGTGGCCACGTGCTGAATGCTTAGGCCACAGTCGGAGAGTTGACGATCGTCCTGGTGACGATCGAGCGAGCGCCGCCGGGGTTTGATCCGGCGAAGTGAGGGCAGACCGTCGTTGAGACGGCCTGCCCCGGCAACATCCCGCAACGGGATGGCCGGGCGCTATCGCGCATGCGAGCGCCCGGAGCAAAGGAGCGACCGGACAGCGCCTACATGTTGTCCGGAAGAGGGACGCACGACGTCCCGAGCGAGGTACCCGTTCTGCGCGCGACGCAGGATCGGTACGCCCACGCAAACATCGGCGCGAGCCCTACCGCCCGCTCGATGTTGGCGGGTGTCGATGCGGCAGCGTCTGCGGAAGAGCGCACGCGCCCGCCGCCATCGGCTAAGCACGACCCCGAGAGCGCCGCCATGGAGCGGTGTGTGAAGCGCGGCCTGAACGCCGTTCGCGTAAGGCGAGCCATCGAGCTTGCCTAGCGCGACGTGGCGTTGCTCCGCTGCGCACATGCACCGCGCTCGCACGCGACGCGCGTCGTTACTAGCGGGCCACCGCTAGTGACGTACGCGCGTATCCACCGTCGGCGCGCCCTGCGAGCGGCATCGCTTCGCGTATCGCAGAGCCTTCGAAGCTCGTGACGGCCGCCAGGAGCGGCCGCCACGCTCAGCAAGCCGGGAGGCGCAACGCCTCCCGCCGAATGATCCACGGCGACGGATCGAAGAGCCGCGCCTTAACGGCGCTCCGTCGAGTCCTGGGTTAACGACTCTCGCGAATCGGTAGTTCCCACAGGAACGCGATCGCGACGCCAAGAAAGCGCGTGCGGCGCAGGGCGAAGAGCCAAACCAACCGCACGAACGGGATGGTGTCTCCCGTGCTCGATTTTCCCCTTGCGGTGGCTACGGCCCCGCAGGTGAGCAGAAACACTTACCCGACAGGTTCGACACCACGGCAGCAAAGGGTGGCGCTCCAGCGCCTTTCTATGACGCTCTACGAAGGAAACCGAAACATGACCAGGAAGCGAAGTAAACGCAATTGCGGCAAGCCGGGAAGGGACAGCGCGGCAGGCGTGGATCCCTCGGTCGCTCGCCTCGCAGCGGTGCTCAAACAGATCGCGACCATGGATGCCCTGCCCCTCGTCTCAGCACCACCTTGCAGAAGGAGGCGCCGATGCGCGACCTGAACTACGCCTTGAAGCAGCTCTGCCGTCGTAACCGCGATGGCAGCTTCGCCACACAGGCCAACCGGGAGCGAATCCTCGACTTGATCGCCGATCAGCTCCACGAGATGGGGTTCGACCACATGGACGCGCACAGCCTGAAGCCGAAGCACGTCGAGCAGCTGGTCGAGCGCTGGCTCGCCGAAGAGCGCTCTCCTGGGACGATCAAGAACCGGATGAGTGCGCTTCGATGGTGGGCGGAAAAGATCGGCAAGCCGAACATCATCGCCCGGATGAATGCTGCGTATGGCATTCCCGATCGCGTCTATGTGACCAACGTTTCCGTGCGACCTGAGAGTCGCTTAGGTCAGCTCGCCTAGCCAGGACGATTAACTTGGCAAAACGTAGCCCTTCGAGAGAAGCAGCACGCGCTTCGCACGTGCTGGGAGTCCTAAGAGGCGCAAGCCTTTCGGGTAATGGTCTCGCCGGAGTCTCTTTCCGGCAGGAGACCCAATGTTCAGCCATTGGTAGCCTAGGAGTCGGTGCGTCCCTGGTAACGGGGAGGTGCCAAGCGACTCCGACAACGTAACCATGCCCTGCGGGGTGTATGCAATCCCCGCGAGGGGTTTGCATGATTCTGCCAGCAGCAAGGCGGATGAGGTGCCAGGCTGGGTGGTACGACCAACACAAGTGAATTGCCGATAAACGCCGTTATTGTAAGCAGGCCCAAGCTGCTGTCAGGCCTGAACCAAAAGGTGCGTGGCCGGATATTCCGCTAGCTGTTCGGGATACGCTGACGCGAAGGCCACCGGCGGATAGGCAAGGTCTACCCCACTCATGTCACTCGGGAGGAACAGGGTAAGCCCGTCGTCCCGCGCGTGAAGGGCAAGGTCGACCGCGAGGAAGACTGACGGGTCTGCGGGCAGAGGAGTGCGG
>DASPTZ010000080.1:0-3705 GCA_035623155.1 Casimicrobiaceae bacterium
TCGCGCAGCCAACGCGAGCCCCTGCGCCACAGGTTCGCGGGTTCAAGCCGCTTGAGCACCTTCCCGGCGTTCCACTCGGTGCCGGTCTCCTGCACGATCGCCAATGGCCGAGCGGCGTCGCAAAGCCGGTTGGCCACGTAAAGATGCCTTGGCGAGCGGCCGCAGAGGATCATTATCGAGAGGCTAGACATGCGCAATGGCCTCCTCGCGCTGCAGGGAAGGCCTCGGTGCCGGGGGCACCGCAATGTCGCCGAGGTCCATCATCAAGGCGTCGGCGAAGAACTTGGCGGCCCAGTTCGGGAATTCGAGCCTGGAATAGGCGCCCCAGATCGGCGCCGAGCCGGCGATCGCGCCGCGCACGACGTCGTCACGATCGTTCAGACGCTGCTCGCGCTTCAGGAAGGACAGCGCCTTTCGCGCGTTGCCGCGCCATTCGGTAGCGCCAGTGATCTGCGCGCAGCGTGTCCAGTTGACGCTCATCTGGGCGATGCCGGTGAGACAGCAATAAGTCGCGCCGGAGGTCCAGTCGGCGCCATAAGTCCCCGCCAGCCAACCGTCCTCGCGCTGTACCTTGGCCAGTGCCCGCGCTGCCTTGAGCGCCGCACCGACATACCGGCCGCTCCTGAGCAGGACCCCGGATTCGAGGAAGCCCCGGACGGCGTACGCGATGGTGTGGGTAAACGGTTTTCGGTCCGCGCGAAACGCGTTGCTCGCAAACCACCCCGAGTCGTGCTGCTGCGTCAACGCCCACTCGAGATTCTGGGTGGCGGCGGTCTTTAGCGCTTCGACGCCCGAGATCAGTGCCGTCGACACGAGCGCCCAGGTGGCCCTTGTGTTGTACGTGTGCGGAATGTCGTTGTGCTCGAAGGTGCGCCAGCAACCGTCGTGATCCTGGATCCGCGCCAGCCAGAGCCCTGCCCTGACTGCCGCCTCCAGACACTCCGCCCGACCCAGCTGCAGGTAGCCGGCCAGCATCCCGTGCATGATCTGGCCAGTGTTGAAGACGACCGGCCGACTGCCCGACTCGCCGAAGTGCCCAGGAAACGCGCCGTCGGGGCGCTGAATGGAGAGCTCCCAGTCGAGAATGCGTCGAGCGCGCTCGAGAAGGTCGGGACGCTCTAGCACTTTCGCGGCCGCTATGAAGGTTTCGACGATGTAGCCGCTCGTCTCGGGATAGCCCGGCAACCATCCGTCGGCAAAGCTCCATCCCGCCGACACCGCGCCCGCGTCCGACATGTTGTTGCGCATGTCCTGTGCAAGGCACAGCCATTCGACCGCAGCGCGCAGGTGATCGATGTGGGGGCGTTCGGGCTGCGCATGCCGATCGATCAGGTCGAGCCCGATCAGGCGGAGGTGGCGCGAGCGCCATGCACGATAACTCAGTGGCGCACTCGCAAGTTTGAGCAGACTCATCGTGTCGTCGCCGCGTTCCCCATGTCACGCTCGCACCGTCTCGGCCGCGCGCATCTCCGAATCCAGGCCGTGCTGCAACGGCACCCGACTAACGACGTAGCGGTACTTGCCTGAAGCTTCCGCCGGAATGGTCTCGACGAGTCGAACATTGACGCGTACCTCGTTTCCCAGCCGATCTGCGAGCCCGTTCAACACTTGCGTACGGCAAGTGTTGCTCCATCGTGCATCGGGAACGACCAGAACCTCGACATCGCGCAGCGAGTGCTGAACGACCTTGAACTGCGCCACTCCCTCGACGGCGCGAAGCACATAGATGACGGCAAGCGCGTGCATGATGACGCCGTCGGGACGCACCACGAAATCGGTCGCCCGTCCCACCACTTCGCCAAGCACGTGCAAGCCCCTTCCTTCGCGGCAATGCTCTGCGCTCGTGCGCACCATATCGCCCGTCCTGTAGCGGATGAAGGGCTGCGCGTCGGAGCACAATCCTGTTATCACTGCCTCGCCCTGCTCGCCAGCGGTGACCGGGCGACCGCGGGGATCCAGGACCTCGAGCACGATGCTTTCGCTCATCAGCAGCATCTGACCCTGGGGCGTCTCGTGGGCGGTGAAGCCGATGTCTCGGCTGCCGAATTCGTTCGCAACGGGCACGCCGAATACGTCTTCGATCAGCTTTCGCTGGTGCGGATAAAGCGCCTCGCCGGTCGTGCACACTACGCGCAGCTCGGGAAGCCGTGCCCGCCACCCGCGCGTGCGTGCTCGCGCCGCAAGCAACGCCACACTGCTCGCATACCCGTAAAGGCAATGTGGCCGGAATGCCTGGACCGCGTCGAGGTAGCTGTCCATGTTCGCCGGAGACATGGCGAATGCGTTGAGCACGAGCTGATTGAGGAGGCGATCGCGCAGGGTTTTGATGCGATCGGTCTTGTCGAGCTCCGCGGGTGCGCCCCACAGGTACACCTCGCGATCGCCGACGTCCACGCCCCACCAGCGACGAGCGCGCATACGACCGGCAGCGTCGGAGGCCTGTCGCCACCGGCCGAAATAAAAAATCAGGGGCTCGCCGCTGGAGCCGCCGGTGTTGTATCGTGATCCCCCACCAGGTACTTCCCGCCAGCGAATGCGGTCGACGTTGGCCCGCGCATCCTGTTTGGTCATCAACGGAAGTCTGCGCAGTTCGTCGAATCCGACCCGCGCATCACCCTTCGCAACGTCGATTCCGGCCGCACGGATGCGCTCGGCATGCCAAGGGCTGTGCATGGTAGCGACCCGAAGCAATTCGGTAAGCTTCTTAACCTGCAGTTCTTCGAGCCCTTCGCGCGACAACCATTGCGTCTGCTCGAGGCTCTCCAGGTACCCGAACGTCGGCCGCCGCATCAGCCGCTCTTGAAGCGGGTAGACAAGCCGGCGGGAAAGCCAGGGAGGTGCCATGATCAGTTCAGCAGGGACGGCTTGCCGCGGCGGTCGCGATCGGCAACGTCTTTCTGCGCATGCCGCTCGACGATCTCGGTGAACTGCTCCGTAAGCAGCTTGATGCGTCGATCCCAGTTGTTGGCCTGGGCGTGAGCGACGATCGCATCGCGGTCCCAATCGCGGGTCAGCGCTTCCTCGATCGCCTGTGTCAACTTGTCGGCCTTTCCGAACGCCACCAGGATTCCGAGACGCGGGTTGGCGACGACTTCGGCGTTGCCGCCCACGTCCGTCGTCACAACCGGCAAGCCGCACGCCATCGCCTCGAGAAACACGTTGGCCCATCCTTCGTTGCGTGTTGCCAGCACGAACACATCCGCGGCCGATAGCGGAACCTTGAGCTCTTCCGGCGGCAGCGTACCGAGGAATGACACGCACTCCTGCAGCCCCAGATCGATGACGAGGCCGTGCAAGCGAGCCCCCCAATCTCCCTCGGGTCCGGGTCCGCCGACAACGAGGTATCGAAGCGTGGGGTAGCGTCGACGCAGGTTCGGCAGGCACTCGATGACGCGGTGGAAGCCTTTGCGCTCGACCAAAGCACCCACGGACACGAGCACGGGTCCATCCATCGGCAATCCGAGCTTGCTCCGCGCTTCCGGCTTGTCCACGCGATGAAATCTCGCGGTATCGACACCGTTCCCGACCACCCGAATCTTGCCCGTGTCCACGCCGAGATTCGCCGCGTGCCGCTTGAGAGACTCCGACACGGCGAAGGTTCGCGTCGCACCCTCCATGGCCTTGATCATACGGGCCCGTCTTCGTGGATCGCGCGCAAGTGGCACTTCGGTTCCGCGGAGCGTGACGCTCACAGGAACGCGTAAC
>DASPTZ010000081.1:0-77345 GCA_035623155.1 Casimicrobiaceae bacterium
TGCACGGGCCAGCTTGTTCGATTACATGGAAGTGTTTTACAACCGGCAGCGACGGCACTCATCGATTAGCTACCAGGCCCCGCTACCGTTCGAGGCGATGAAATCGCCTGGTAAGGTGTCCACCGTTCGTGGGTAAGACCAACTTGAAGTCGTTCAAGCAACCAATTCGGTCGACTGGAACCGGACGTTTGCGCGCCGGGCGGGCCGGAGCGTTCACCCGCCCTCCGTCTCGCCCCCAATCCAGGGTCGCTGCCATGGATGTTAATCGGCGTGAAAAAGACCATGGACCTCCGAACCAACGCATGCGAGAGCGCGATGAACTATCAGCGCGATGTCGAGAAAGTGAATTAGTAGGACGCCGAACTTGCCTCCGCCCGGTTCCACCAGCCACCGCCAAGCGCCTGGAACAGCGCGGCGGTGTCACTGAAGCGATTCGCTCTGGCTTGCACTAACGTGATGGCGGCTTGCTGATAGGTTTGCTCGGCAGCAAGAACCGTCAGATAGCCGGCTGCACCGGTCTTCCACTGTTGGCGTGCGATCATGAGGCTCTTGGTTGCTCCCCGTTCCGCGGCGGCTGCAGCCCTTAATGCGCTGGCGTCGGATTGAATCGCGGTCAGGGTATCGGCCACGTTTTGGAACGCTGTCAGCACGGTACTACGATATTGCGCCGAGGCCTGATCGTAAGCCGCTTCCGCAGCGCGCTGCTTGTGAAGCAAGGTGCCGCCATCGAAGAGCGTCTGAGCGATGCTGGCACCAACGCTCCAGAACCATGTTCCTGGCGAGAAAAGCTTGGCGAACTCCAGCGCCGCGCTGCCGCCGCTCGCCGTGAGGGTGATATTGGGCAGGCGATTCGCCGTGGCGACGCCGATCTGTGCGCTCGCCGAGTGCAATTGTGCTTCCGCTGCGCGGATGTCGGGACGCTGCTCGACCAGGCGCGAAGGAAGACTGACCGGCAATTCCTCGGGAAGCTCGAGCGCAGCCAGCTCGAAGCGTTGACTGAGCTCCTCGCTGGGAAAGCGCCCTGCCAAGACGGAAAGGAGGTGCCGCTGCTGCGCGAGCTGCTTCTCCAGTGGCGGGAGGGCAGCCTGCGCCTGCGCAAGAGCTGTCTCCTGCAGCGCGACGTCCGCAGCACCGATCTGGCCCACCGCCTGTTGCCGACGCATCATCTCGAGTTGCTCGTTCGCGATGCTGATGATGCGCTGCGTTGCCTCCTGTTGCGCGCGCAGCGACGCTTCCTGGATCGCCGCGACGACGATGTTTGAAGTCAGCGTCAAGTACGCTGCTTCCCGGGTGAACTGTTGCGCTTCCGCCTGGGCGGAGAGCGATTCCACCTGACGCTTGTTGAGCCCGAACACGTCCGGCACGTACGAGACGCTGAGTTGCGCTGTGTGCAAGCTGAAAAGATAGCTATTCTCCGCGAGCGGGCTTGCTAGGGTGGGGGCGGTCGACTGCCGGGTGGGATTGAACTGCGCCTCGACTGTCGGGAAGTATGCCCCTTGCTGCGCAAGCACGTTCTCTCGAGCGACGCGTAGGGCAGCCTCGGCTGCTTGCAAGTCAGGGTTGGCCGTGAGTGCCGCCTTGATCAGGTCGTTGAGCGGCTCCGAGCGGAAGAGCGTCCACCATTCTGCAGCAAGGCCTTTGCCTTCGGCGAAGCGTTGTGCCGCGCCCGCGACGCCTTCGCTCGAAGCTGTTTCTGGCGGCAGAGATTCCGCAACGTATCGATTTGTTGCCGGTGCGGCCGGCTGCTGAAAATCCGGCCCCACTGCGCACCCACCCGCCGACGCGAGGACCAATGCGAGGGCTACCCATCTCATTGCGCTTCCCCTTCGATTGCTTCGTAAGTGACGCGTGCCTCGTGCGTGCGGCGTTGAGCGTTGACCGCCACGCGCTGCTCGACGACGAAATAGAGTCCGGGCAACAGGATCAAGGTCAGCGCGGTGGCGCTCACCAGCCCCACAACCACGACGGTCGCGAGCGGCCGCTGGACGTCGCTGCCCAGGCCGCGCGACAAGGCGGCAGGCACGAGGCCGAGCGCAGCTACGGTGGCCGTTGTCAGCACCGGTCGCAGACGCTCCCTGGCTCCGTTGACGACCGCGTCCTTCAAGCTCATGTCGGGATTCTTTCGCCGCCAGCGGTTGAGGTTGGCGATCATGACGATGCCGTTCAAGACCGCTACCCCGAACAGCGCGATGAACCCCACCGCGCTCGAGACGTTGAGCGTCATGTCGCGCAGATAGAGGCCGACTAGACCGCCTAGCAGCGAAAGAGGAACCGTGAGCAGTATGAGCCCTGGCTGGCGCAGATTGCCGAAGAGCGCGAACAGCAGCACGAACATCAGGGCGAGTGTCATGGGAAGAATTACGGCGAGCCGCGCCTGCGCTCGCTGTTGGTTTTCGAACTGGCCGCCCCAGGCAATCTGGTAGCGGGTGTGATCGTAGGGGATCTCCTGCTCGATGCGTTGCCGAGCTTCGCTCAAGAACGAGGCGAGGTCGCGCCCGCGCAGATCCAGGCGCACGGTGAGGTGACGCCGATTCATCTCCCGCGTGATGGTGGTCTCGCCCTCGGCGAAGCGCACCTGCGCGACCTGCGCCAGCGCCACATGCGCCCCGTTGGCCGCGGAGAGCACCAGGTTCCCGATAGCCGACGGATCGTTGCGCGCGCTGTCCACGAAGCGCACAGCGATGTTGTAGCTGCGGTCTTCGACGTAGACCAGAGCAACCGGGTTGCCGCCGATGCCGTTCTGGATCAGGGCCATCACGTCCGCGACATTGATTCCGAGCCGCGCCGCAGCCGCGCGATCGACGTCGATGCGCACTTGGGGAAGCGGCGGCTCCTGATCGATGATCACGTCCTGCGCTCCCGGCACGGTCTTAAGCAGACGCTCGACGGCAGAGGCGATCTGCCGCGTCTCGCGGAAGTCGTTGCCGTAGATCTTCACGACCAGGTCGCTGTGCGCGCCAGCCAGCTTGTCCAGCACGCCGTCGATCATCGGTTGCGTGAACCCGGTCTCGGTGCCCGGTAGCTCCCGATAGCGCGCCGCCAGCCGCTCGATCAGTTCCTGCTTGGTCCAGCCCGACGCCCACGTGCTGTAGGGGCGAAGCGTCACCGCACCCTCGATGTGCGACGGTGTGAACGGATCGGTACCGTCGTCGTTGCGGCCAAGCTGGGTCACCACGTGTTCGACCTCCTTGAACTCCAGCGTGGCGGCGCGGAGTGCATCGGCCATCTCGCTCGCCTTCTCCAGGGAGATGCCCGGCGGCAGCGTCACCTGCAGCCAGATCGAGCCTTCGTCGAGATAAGGCAGAAAGTCCCGGCCGATAGAGGCGCCCATGATCCCCACCGCAACCAGGGTCACGGCGAACAGCGTGATGACGGTTGGCGAGTGGTCCACAAAGCGGCGCAGGAAGGCCTCATACCGGGGCGCCAGCACAGTAAGCAGGGGATTCCTGAACATCCGGCGCGGGGTGTGATAGGCCCAGAAGGCGAGTCCCGGGATCAGCATCAGGGTGACCAGCAGGGCGCCGATCAGCGCGAACCCTACCGCGAACGCCATCGGCGAAAAGAGCTTGTACTCGATGCGCTGGAAGGCGAAGAGCGGCAGGTAGCCGATGATGATCACCAGCATGCCGAAGAAGATCGGCCGCGTTACCTGCAGCGCCGCCTTGATGATGTCCGGCCCGTGCAGAACGCGATCCGGTTCCGCCTCCCGCCGGCGCAGGATGTTCTCCATGACGAAGATTGCGCCATCGACGATGATGCCAAAATCGATCGCGCCCAACGACAAGAGATTGGCCGGGATGTTGAAGTGATGCATGAAGATGAACGCGATCAGGAGCGACAGCGGTATGGTGAGCGCGACGATTGCCGCCGCACGCGGACTGCCAAGAAAGAGCAGCAGCACCAGTGTGACCACCAGCATACCTTCGAGCAGAGTCTTCCCCACCGTCCGCACCGTGGCATCCACCAGCCAGCTGCGGTCGAGATAGGGAGCAATCCGCACGTCCTTGGGCAGAATGTGCTCGTTGAGGTCCGCCACCGCCGCGTGCACCCCCGCGATCACGCGTGACGGGTTCTCGTTCTTGAGCAAAAGAACGATGCCGGAAATCGTGTCGGACTGATCATCCTTGCCCAGGATCCCGTGGCGCTCCTGGTGACCCAGGGTCACGGTACCGAGATCCTTCACCAGCACGGGCACACCGTTCTTTTGGGAGACGACGATATTTCCCAGGTCATCGAGACCGCGAACCAGGCCCACGCCGCGCACCACCAGGCCTTGTTCACCGCGGTTCAACACGCTGCCGCCGGCGTTGGCATTGTTGGCAGTGATCGCTTGCGTGATCTGATTGAGCGATAGGTTGTATTTCGAAAGCGTCGCCGGGTCGAATTCGAGCAGGAATTGGGTCGTGATCCCGCCGAAGTTGGTGACGTCGACGACGCCCGGTACCTGCTTGAAGCGGGGAATCACCTTCCAGAACTGCAGCTCGGAGAGCTCGCGCAGGTTCCGGGTCTTCGATTCGAGGGTGTAGCGGTAGATCTCACCGATGGGCGAAGTGAGCGGATCGAGGCCGGGTTGCGCGTTGTAGGGCAGCGACACGCCGTTGATGCGATCCTGCAGTCGCTGCCGTGACCAGTAATCCTCCGTGCCGTCCTCGAACACGACCGTGATCAGCGAAAGGCCGAATGTGCTTTTCGAGCGCATTACGTGCATTCGCGGCGTACCCATGATTTCGCGTTCGAGCGGAATAGTGATTTGCTGCTCGACTTCTTCGGCCGCAAGGCCATTGACCTGGGTGATCACTTGCGAGGTCGTGTCGGCGATGTCGGGGTACGCCTCGAGCGGCAGTTGCGTCCAGCAGTACCAGCCGTAGACGGCCGCGAAAAAGAACACCAGCACGACGATGCCGCGCCGGTTGAAACACAGGGTGACCAGACGCTCAATCATTGAGCAGCAGCCCGTCTTTGATCACGATGCGCTCGCCAGGCTTGAGCCCCGAAATGACCTCCACCTGCTTGTCGAACTGCGCCCCAAGCTGGAGCACCCGCGGCTCGAACCACCAGGGCTCGACCTCGACGAAAGTACGGCTGTAGAAGCCGCTCTGAACCACGGCAGTGACCGGGATCAGAATGCCGTTGTGGGGGCGTTCCCGGTACACGGCTTTGGCGAACATCCCGGGCTTGAGGCGTCCTTCGCGGTTGTCGAAGAGCATGCGAATCTTGACCGTCCGGGTGTCGGGGTCGAGGAGTTCGGCCACGTACTGCACCTTTCCTTGCAACGCTTGATCGGGATAAGCGTCCAGCGTGACGGTTGCTTCCTGGCCCACGTGGAAGTGACCGAGGTCCTTTTCCTGAGCGCTGCCCGTCACGAACACGGTCGAAAGATCGGCGACCGTCATGATGGGTGCGGTCGTGTCGTTCCAGTAGCCGCCATTGCCCGCGTTCAGCTCGACGACCCGACCGGAAATCGGCGATCGAACGGTAAGGGTGCTGCCCGACGCAAGGTGTGTGTCAGCGATTCCGAGCTCCGCCAATCGTGCATTGGCGCGGCCCAGCTCCGAGGCTGCCTGCTCGTAGTCGTTTTGCGCCTGCTCGAGGTCGCGCTTCGCGGCGATGTTGGCGGATTCGAGGTCGCGCTGGCGGGCGAGGTTCTGCCGTGCCAGTGCCAGCGCCGACTCGGCCTTCTTCGCATCGCTCAAGGCCTGCGCCAGATCGGCAGAGTCGATCGCAAACAGCGGGTCGCCCGCCTTGACGGCGTCGCCGAGTCGCTTGTTCAGGTGGACGATCCGGCCCGCGATCGGCGGCAGCACTTTGACGAGCTTGCCAGGGTCAGCTTCCACGACCGCCGGAAGGACGAACGGCGCTGCGACCGTCCGCAGGGCGACCGTCTGCAGCCCGAGCGAACGGCGCAGCGGTGACTGCTCCGGCACGAACAAGCGTGTGCCCTCGTGCCTGAGCATGACGGATGAATCGCCCGACGAGTCGGCGTCCTTCGCCTGAAGCGCAGCGATCCACCAGGCAGCCGCGCCAACCGCACCCAGCCCGAGTACGGCAAGCGCCCAGCGCTTCGTATTGGAGGTCGGAAGCCTCATGATCTTCTCCGATTTCAGGAATGCGTGGCGCGATCAAGCTTGATTTGCGGCATGGCGCGGCGCACCGTGCCGCCACCAACCGGCTCTCCACGATGACACGCCCAGGTTGCAGCCATGCGTCACACTCGCCTTCGCCTACCGGGGCTGATCTGCCCCAAGGGCACGAAACAGGCGTGACAGCGCCGAAATGACAAGGCGCCGCATGCGCACTCGAATCTTGGGTCTAGCCGTCTGCCGCACGGCGAAACCCGGTCGGCGCTCGACCTCCCCCAGCGGCATCGTCGATAGCAAGAGGATGAACATCGGTTGCCTCCTTTCAGTAACATTACGTCCTGTACGCGAAAACAGTCCTCGTAACCGAGGGACGACAGTTATCGCCGGCCGAATGCGGCCGGACAAGCCAACGGCCAGCGGTTCGCTTCGAGGCGAACCAGTAGCACGCTACTCAATTGCCAAGTGGGAAGTGCGCGGGGCTTGCCTCACGGCAAGGAAACTGCTGGAGCCGCACCGCCTCGCTTGCCAGCGAGACAGTGCAGGGGGAAGACGCCGGACCTGCGATCTCGCCAGGTTCAATGCCGTCCGAAGACGGCCCTACTGGGGCAACTTTCCAAAGAGATGCTCCATACATTGCGACGCGGCGAAGGTATTGCGATTCGCACGACCTGTCAAGCTTTTTCTCGCCTGAAACCGTATAAAATGGCCGTCGATATCCTTGCGAAAGATAACCTCCCCTGGGGGATAGGATGCCATCAAAGAAGACTTCGCACCTACACCGCAGCCATCCCGAGATCGCCAAGCGTCTCAAACGGGTCGACGGGCATCTGCACAGCGTCCTCGCCATGCTCGAGGAAAGGCGCGGCTGCCTCGAGATTGCCCAGCAGCTCCATGCGGTCGAAGCAGCCATCGCGACGGCCAAGCGAGCCCTGATCCACGATCACCTCGACCACTGCCTGGATCTAACCGTCGGCGACCTGAACCGGAAGGCCCGAGGGCCGATCGATGAGTTCAAGGAAATCACCAAGTACCTTTGACTCCCTGAGCGTCACAATGGGAGAGGACTTGTAGTGGCCGTGGCGCTAGCGGCAGTAGTGTTCTCACGAACGAAACAAAGAGTCTTCATTCGCCCTCACCAATTGAACGGCTTTTCGATCGAGGCATAGAACGCGCGGCGCGGGCCGAACTGGGGTGCGCCTACGCCTACTCCCGTACCATCGCGCAATTTGTAGCTTTGGTCGAAGACGTTGACGACGGTGAGGCGTCCGATGATCTTGCCTACCAGCGGCAGCTCGAACGGACGGAAGGCGCCGAGATTCACTTGCCAATACGAAGGCAGATGGTCAGTGTTGGCAAAGCCTCGGCGCAGTCCGCTGCCGTAGAGCGCCGACACGCTGAACGTGGTCATTTGCCACACATAAGACGCGCCCGCCGACCCCGTCCAGGTTTGGTCGTGGTCGAGGTGGATGAAATGGCTGGCGATGTAATCGAGCTCGTCCGGGTCGAAGTTGTACTGGCTGCTCACGATGTTGTTGCCTTCGGCCTTGGAGTACGCCAGATTGGCGTAGGCGGAGAAGTTGCCTTCCTTGTAGCTGCCGCTAAGCTCCACGCCGTAGACCCTGCCCTTGGCGTAGTTGAACGGCGTGAACAGGATGGCACTGCCGAACTGTCCCTCGTCGAGCAGATTGGTGACCTGGCGGTAGTAGCCGTCGACCCCGATGCTCAACGCGTCCGTCACGCGCTGGGTGATCCCGGCGTCGTAATAGTTGCTGCTCTCGGATTTGACGGGGGAGTTCTCCGTCCCGGGCTGCTGGTTGGTCGTGCCGACGAATTTCTCGATCGTGACATCGGTAATCAGTTCGCTCGGCGGCGGGGTAAAGTAGCGCGCATAGCCGGCGTGCAGCGTGGTCGAAGGCGTCGCTTTCCACACCGCGCCGATTCGCGGGCTCCACTGGCTCTGCGACACGAAAGAATTGACCTGGTCCCAGCGCACCCCGAAGTTGACGGTCAGGCTGTCGATCGGCAGCCACGCGTCCTGTAGGTATATCCCGAGCTGACGGCCGGTGCTCGCGGTGTTGTCGACAATGGTGAAGGGGACCGTGCTGGTCTGGCTGCCGTTGTCATCCGCCGGGAAGACTTGCGAGGTGTTGTCCGTCCCGATCCGTTCGTGGCTGTAATAGAACCCGGTGCGAATCGTGTTCTTGTCGTTCAATCGATACGCGAGATCGCCCTGCAGCCCCCAGAGCTCGTTCTGGCGAAAGATGTTCCCCGCCACCCCGGTGTAGATGAGATCGCCGACCGGATCGGGGAAGTAATGCGCGTTGGTGTAGCGGTAGAAGGTCGCGAGCTGGTAGTCAACGCTTGGCCCGGCAACGCCCTGCAGCGCCACCACGGCGAGCCGGGTGGACTCGTTCTGGTTCTGGTTCAAGTCTGACGATGGCAGATCGGGCGCGCCTTCGAGAACGAACATGGGAGTCTGGTCCGGCACGTTCGGTATCTGAAACTTGTTCCTCGCGGCGCCGAGGATCAGGCTCAGGCGCGTGTCATCGTTGAGCTGATACGAGAAGTAGCCGAAGCCGTTGGCCTGATTGGTGTGGTCGTGCAGTGGATTCGGATCCGAGGTCGGGGCCTCGATACCTAGGTTGTTGCTCATCAGGGAACCGACGGCGTAATAAGCGAAGTTGCCGGCAGTGCCGCCGGCATCGCCGTAGACCTGATTGGTGCTGTGGCTGCCTCCTAGGTAGCCGATACGTCCGCCCTGGTCGAACGCGCCGCTCCGGGTGGTGATGTCGACCACGCCCGCCGTTCGATAGCCGTACTGCGCCGGCAGCGCGCCTTCGAGGAAGTTGATCTGATCGGCGAAACGGGTGGAGAGCGTCTGCCCGAATCCGGCGATCGACTCCGGAATGATGACGCCGTTCAAGCGGTACTGGATGTTGGCGTGGTCGCCCCGCACGTGAAGCTGGCCGAAGGAATCCTGCGTCACTCCCGTCGCCTGCAGCAGCACCTGATTGAGGGGCGTCGCATCGCCCCCAGGCAGATCAAGAATGTCCTGGCGGTCGAAGTGATAGACGTCGGCGCCGATGTCGGGAGCGAGATTCTGACGCGCCTGATTAAGCCTCTGCGCGACCACTTGCACAGTCCCTAGCTTGGTGGAGAGCGTTGCCACGACTGAGAGCGTTACCGTCCCGGTCCCCGGTACCGTCACGGTGCGGTCAACGTCCCGAATTTCCACGGACGTACCGGCCAGCGTATACGTTCCCGGCGGGACGCTATCGAAGCGAAATGCACCGGACCTGTCACTTACCGCGCTTGCGACGACCGTGACGTCATTCTTTTGCAACTGCAGCGAGATGCCACTAAGCGGCTTACCGGTTCTGTCCTTGAGCGTGCCGGAAACGGCTACTTCGGGCGCCTGTGGGCTGGGCTGGCCGAAGGCTGCTGACGTCGACAGCGAGAACGCGATGGCCATGACCACCGCGCCAAGTCCGGACTTGGCCATGTGAACTGCTCCTTCTGTTGTTCGCAACGACCCGGGAGACTTCAGTTCCCGGGGAGCAATCAATCAGAGAGGAACAGGCGGAGCGCGGCTGGAGTAGTAAGATGGAGCGTCGGCTGCGATCGCAGTCAATGCAAGCCGCGGCTTGAAGTGGGTCGCGGGCTCAGATGGACCGACATCGACCTTACCGGCGATCGCGGTGGCTGCGCCAGCAAGCAGTGCGCAGATCGCGCACTGTTCGTCGCCGGACGTCGTCCACGAGTGATCCGGCGAGTGTTTGAGCGCCTCTCCGACGTGCTCGAGCGCGTGCAACTCGCTTCCCAGCTGCATACCGATCAGCAGCAAGGACAGCGCGATTGCCTGGATCAGTCGGAGAGAACGCATCACGGCATGGCCACCAAACCAATTTATCCTACCACTATCAGCGGACCGCAGAAACCCCTGAGCATGGCCGGGGCATGTCATCGCGAGCCACGTCAAGCGGTACAGATCCTCGCTACGCTGGCACTGATCGTGGGCTGCAAATCTACACACGGGGGAGTCAGCCGATGCACACACAAGACTTAAGCCCGTGGACGCATCAACACTTGTTCGACGAAGGCAATCCCCTGGCCGAGCGGGGAACGCGACTCGTCGTGTGGATCACCGCGGTGATGATGGTCGTCGAGATCGTCGCCGGTTGGTGGTTCAACTCCATGGCCCTGCTGGCCGATGGCTGGCATATGAGCTCGCACGCGCTGGCTATAGGACTGAGCGCGTTCGCGTACGCCGCAGCCCGTCGCTATGCGCGGGACGCGCGCTTTGCCTTCGGAACCTGGAAGATAGAAGTGCTCGCTGGCTTCGCCAGTGCAGTCTTCCTGGTCGGTGTCGCGGGCTTCATGGTGATCGGCTCGATCGAGCGCTTGCTTCGGCCCGCTCCCATACAGTACGGCGATGCAATCGTCATCGCTTCGATCGGACTCGGCGTGAACATTCTTTGCGCATTGATCCTCGGGCACGCCCACCATCACAGCAGCAACGGCGGGAGTGCTCACGAACATCGACATCTCGATCACCCGAAGCGCCACGATCTCAACCTCAAGTCCGCGTACGTCCACGTCATCGCCGACGCGGCAACCTCGGTATTCGCGATTACTGCGCTCGGGGGCGGGATGCTCTTCGGCTGGGCGTGGCTCGACCCAGTCATGGGCCTGGTAGGCGCAGCAGTGGTCGGATCCTGGGCCTTGGGCCTTCTCAGGGGGACGAGTCGTATCCTGCTCGATCGCGAGATGGA
The DNA here is from genome assembly GCA_035623155.1 of Casimicrobiaceae bacterium. Classification (GTDB taxonomy): domain Bacteria; phylum Pseudomonadota; class Gammaproteobacteria; order Burkholderiales; family Casimicrobiaceae; genus PALSA-1003. Next base: position 10,853 of record DASPTZ010000081.1, read on the forward strand.
CGACCCGGTCGTCTCCGAGATCCGCGCTGCGGTGGAGTCTCCATACTTTGAAGGCGAGACGCGGATCGCAGATCTCCACGTGTGGCGTGTAGGCAAGAGTTCCTATGCCTGCGCTCTCACCGTTGTGACGCACGACCGGAAGTTGACTCCGACACAAATCAGGCAACGCCTTGCGGTGCACCCGGAGGTTGCCCACGCCACGATCGAGGTTCACGCATGCGGCTAATGTTCAGCCGCGGGGCGGCGCATGCCTCCCTGTGGCCTCAGGACTGGGCGTGCGCATCCAAACGTCTGGTTTCCTCCTCATCCGTGCGGCAGCTGCGTCTCCTGCGGCTCGACGTGGATGGTCACATGCACCCTCGCGAGGCGCGCCGCGAGCGCTGCCTCGATCCGGTCGCATAAGGCGTGCGATGAGGCGACGGTCATCGTTCCTGGGACAAGGAGGTGGAACTCAATGAAGCGCTGAGCACCCGCCTTGCGGGTGCGCAGGGCGTGGAAGCTTGCCTCAGGTGGCAGCGCGTCGTCGATCAGGGCCGTTGCGCGCCTCACCTCGGCCGGGGGCAATGCGGCGTCCATCAGTCCATCTACAGAGCGCCGCAACAGGCCAATTCCTGTCAGCACGATGTGGCCTGCGACCGCGGTCGCCATCAGTGGATCGAGAATCGTCCACTGCGGGACCACCGTCACGACACTCAGGCCCGCGAGAATGCCGATCGAGGTCCAGACATCGGTCAGCAGATGCCTCGCGTCGGCCTCGATGGTGATGCTGTCGTGCTGGCGGGCAACCTTGAGCATCACGCGCGCCGCCGCGAAATTGGCGGCGCCGGCCAGAAACGCGATGAAGATGCCCGGCGCGAGCCGCTCGAGTGGTTGCGGCTCAATCAGTCGGTGTACCGCCGACCACACGATCGCAGCCGCCGCGACGACAATCAGTGCGCCCTCGACGCCGCTCGAAAAGTATTCAGCTTTGTCATGACCGTAGGTGTGCCGCTCGTCGGCAGGCTGTTGCGCAAGCGTGACTGCGCCCAGTGCCACTAGGCCGGCGGCGAGATTGACGAGCGACTCGAGCGCATCCGACCAGAGGCTGACCGAGCCCGTGATGTACCAGGCGCCAAACTTGAGCGCGATCGTAACGAACGACGTTGCGATCGAAAGCAGCGCCATCTTGCGCACGGCGTGCATTGGAACCTCGCCCAACGCGATAGATGCGGCCATAGTTGCACGGAAAAGCGGAGTGCATCATTGAGCGGGATCAAGCCCCGGCCGACTCTCGACCTTGGCGGTACCGGCTTGCCGCTCTATCGGCATCCGGGGTTGGCACTCGCGGCTATTGCTCTCGGGGAGAGCCAGGAAGCGCAAATGATCGCGTCCTACCATCGTAGGCGAAGAGCTCGGCGTACCGCCCCCAACCGATGACGGCGCGCAGAGTCTTCTCGGTCTCGGCCCGGTTCAGATGATCTTCCAACTCGGACTCAAACCTCACCCTCGGTGCGCGGTGGCCTTCCCGCTCCTCGAGGACCTGCCGAATGTGGGCGGCCAGCGGCACGAACCGCAATAGGTGCTCACTGAAAAGTTGTTTGCGCTCTTGTGTTGCACTCTCGGCGAATACGCGACCCGCCGCGGTGAGCTTGATCGCACCATCCTCGAGTTCGGCGAACTCCATGATGTGCAGAGCCTCGGCGATCGGAAAAATGTCGTCGACGCCGAACCCAAGCGAGCGAGCGATTCCGCCGAGATTGGCTCGCCCTTCATACGGTGGAGAGGCAAGAGCCTCGACAAGTCCTGCAATCCGATTGGTAGAAACCAGCGGCAGCGGCTGGACTAGCCCGCCATGAGCTTGGCTGAGCGCTGTGATGCCCTCCACGGCACGGGAAGTCAGGGTGGAGTAGAGCTCGTCAACGATACTGTGAAATGCAGGATCGAGCCGATTGCGCGGATGGTGCAGGCGTACCGGAACCTGGGCAGCAATTCGTCCCGGGTTGGAGGCGAGCACCAGGACGCGGTCGCACATCTGGACCGCTTCCTCGATGTTGTGGGTGACCAACAGGACTGAGCGCGTGGGAAGGTGCTTCCCGATCCACAGATCGAGGAAGTCGGTACGCAAGGTCTCCGCCGTCAACACGTCGAGAGCGGAGAACGGCTCATCCATGAGCAACACGATGGGGTGGATCACGATCGCCCGGGCGAACCCAACCCGCTGCCGCATTCCGCCCGAAAGTTCGCGGGGATAAGCGGATTGGAAACCGTCGAGGCCTATGAGATCGATCGCGGACAGAGCCCGACGACGCGTCTCCTCGCGAGGTAGTCCAAGCGCATTGAGGCCAGCCTCGACGTTCTCGAGGACGGTAAGCCACGGAAACAGGGCAAAGGTCTGGAACACCACCGCGATGCCTTCAGCGGGCCCCGTCAGCGGCGCTGCGCGATACAACACCTCGCCAGAGGTCGGCTTGATCAGGCCGCCGGCAATCCGCAAGAGGGTCGACTTGCCGGACCCTGAGCGACCGAGAAGGCCGACGATCTCACCCTCTGCCAACGAGAGGTCGATGTCGGCCAACACCGTCAGTGGCTCGCCCGACGGCTTGGCGAAGGCCTTGCAGACCTTGCGTAATTCGATGAGCGGGGGATCCGCCGTGGTGACTGTCGTCATTCTCATTCGAGCCGCGTGCGCCGTTCAGCGAAGGCATAAAGCGGGCGCCAGAGCAGACGGTTCATGGCGATGACGACCACAGACATGACCGCAATTCCCAGAGCGATCCGAGGATAGTCGCCCGCCTCGGTCATCTGAGCGATGTAGGCTCCCAACCCTGACCCGTTGAGTTTGGTTGGCCCCCAGCTGACGGCCTCGGAGACGATGCTCGCGTTCCAGGCGCCGCCCGAAGCGGTAATCGCGCCGGTGACGTAATAGGGGAAGATGCCGGGGAGCATGACGTCCCGCCACCAGCGCCAGCCGCGGATGCGAAAACTCGCAGCCGCCTCCCGAAAGTCGCCGGGGAAAGCGCTTGCTCCGGCAATGACGTTGAACAAGATGTACCACTGCGTACCGAGAATCATCAGGGGGCTGAGCCAGACCCTCGGATCAAGATCGAAGCGCACGATCAGGACAACGGCCACGGGGAACAGAAGGTTCGCGGGGAAGGCCGCAAGGAACTGCGCGAGCGGCTGGATCTTCTCCGCGAGCTGTGGCCGCAGCCCAACGGCAACGCCAACTGGCACCCAGATGATGGTCGCCAGAACGATCAAGACCACAACACGCAGCAGCGTGAGCGCACCATTACTCACTGCGATGGTGACGTCAGCCCAGCCCAGAGTCGGTGCTACGAACTGGACGAGATCAAAGAAGGCGTAAACAACCACGCCGAGGATGAGGGCGAACCAGGCCAGGTCGACCGGGCGTTGCGGCGGTGACCAGCGGCGAAGTCGACGCAACGCTTCGGGGGCGCCGAGCCGAACCTGCAGAATGATGTGGACACCCTTGCCAATCCGCGCCGCCAGAATCGACAGGAGTCGCGAGCTCCGAAAGAGGTCGAGCAACCAGCTCCTTGGTGGGGTTTGTGTCACAGTCTGCTCGAAGCGGAACTTATCGCCCCACGCCACCAGCGGTCGGAAGAGTAGCTGGTCATAGATCACAATGGTGACCGTCATTGCGATGATCGCAAAGCCGACCGCTGCGAGATCGCGCTGCTGGATTGCAAGCGCGACGTACGAACCGATTCCCGGAAGCGCAATCTGCAGGTCACCGACAGAGATGGCCTCCGACGCCACGACAAAGAACCAGCCCCCCGACATCGACATCATGGTGTTCCAGATGAGCCCCGGCATCGCGAACGGCACCTCGAGGCGCCAGAAGCGCTGCCAGCCGGAGAAGCGGAAGCTTCGGCTCGCCTCGTCGAGATCGGTCGGGACTGTGCGCAGCCCCTGGTAGAAGCTGAACGCCATGTTCCAAGCCTGGCTGGTGAATATCGCGAAGATTGCGGCGAGTTCGGGGCCCAGCACGCTTCCAGGGAATAACGAAACGAAAAAGACAACAGTGAAGGAGAGGTACCCCAGAATCGGGACCGACTGCAGGACGTCCAGGAGCGGGATCAGGACCATTTCGGCCCGGCGGCTCTTGGCCGCGAGCGTCGCGTAGGTAAAGGTGAAGATCAACGACGCAGCGAGCGCCGCCAGCATGCGCAACGTCGTCCTCAGCGCATATCCCGGGAGGACAACGGGGGAGAGGGAAATCTCCGGCTGGTGCGCGGTGACGAAGGGGCCCACCATCTGCCGCGCGCCAGAACCGAGCAAGATCACGGTCGCCAGTACCAGCAGTATTGCAACGGGGTCCTGCCAGGCTAGCTTGCGATAACGCCATCGATGTCCTAGCAGTACCTCGGCGTGGTGCTCCAAGCGTATCCTCCATCAAGAGTGTGCAAGAAACCGGGGGCTACGGACCAAGATGCTTGCGCGCCCTAGCGTTGGGATTAAGGCCGAAGCCGGCTGTCGGCCGTGAACGATTTGTTGGCTGGCACTCTGCTAAATAGCGCGCCCGTTGAAGTGCTTAACCCGGAATGACTCCAGTTCAATGCCTTCAAGGCAGCGGACGTTAACAGCGGCCATCTCATGGCCATTAGGACCTACGCCGGCGCTGACACATGGAGCAATTGCCGGACAAGACCTCGCCAATTTCGCCCTCTGCCTCGAAAGCGATCTGCGCGCAATGGCAGCTGCCTCGATATTTCATGTGCTGCCTCCTTTGGCACAGTGCGTTATCGAGCCCAACGAAAAGTGGACCCTAAAGATTCTATCCAAAGGCGCCGACCGGTACTAAAACGGGTTCAGCCTCATCAGCACTTGGCATGTCGCGCTTCGAACGTCGCGCTGTGCAATCTTGACCCAATTAGCTCGATGGCGTAGCGTCGTGCTCGTTCTGCGCGATCGTTTTCGAGAAATTCAGGATACTCGAAGTCGGCCCTTAGTCGACTTTCGGGCACTTGTGAAGCGGACAGTCACCGGAGCATCGCGCGATAATGGCTACAACCCGCGGCGCAAAGGCGCGGCAGGACATACCGTCGCTAGCCCGGCGCGACTCGCACAGCCTCTTAACGAACCGGCACTTGGAGGAATTTCCATGAAGCTCCGCATCTCGCTGGCCAGAACGCTAGCCGCTACGCTCCTGACACTGACGTTGTCGACGTTCGATGCTTCAGCGCAGCTCGCCGTTTCCTCAAACGACGGCAAGGCCGTCCTCGTTAACGGGGTTAACACCGTGCCGCCCAACCCCGCTGAGGACACCGTTACGCTGATAGATCTAGGTGTTTCGCCGCCGAGGGTAGTCGGCGAGCTCAAGGCACCTTCCAGTGTCGTCGGTCCCCCGCAAAACGTAGCGATCACCCCGGATGAGTCGATCGCGCTAGTGAGCGCAAACATGAAGCTCGACCCGGCCGATCCGAAAAAAACCGCTCCCGACAATCGGCTGTCGGTGATCGATCTCAAAGCCAGCCCGCCGGCCGTGATCGCAACGCTCGAAACAGGTCTCGGCCCTGCGGGCATTTCGATCAATCGCGCCGGGACGCTCGCTCTGGTCACCAACCGCAACGAGGGAACGGTCTCGGTCTTAGTCATCTCAGGCAAGACCCTGACCGCGGCCGGAAAGGTCGACTTGGGCAATCCGAGGTCGCTACCGAGCAGCGTAGCGTTCTCGCCCGACGGCAAGATGGCGCTCGTCACACGTTACGGCGACCATAAGATTTCGGTTCTATCGGTTGACGGAAACAAGGTCGAAGACACGAAACAAACGATGACGGGTGGCTTCCAGCCCTACGCAATCCAGGTCAGCCCGAAGGGGGATGTCGCCGTCGTCGGCAACCAGGGCGGCAATACCGGTGATATCGACACGATCAATGTGATCGACCTCAAGAGCAAGGCTCCTCGTATTGTCCATACGCTTGACGTCGGCCAGATCGTCGAGGGTCTGGCGTTCTCCAACGACGGAAACTATGTCGCCCTCACTGCCCAGGACGGCTCGGCCCGCGCGCCGAACCATCCTTTCTACAACGAGAACGGTCTGGTCGTCGTCTTCAGCGTGAACGGGACGAATCTGACCAAGGTAGCGGAGGCCAAGATCGGCAAATGGAATCAGGGGGTGGTCTGGAGCCGTGACGGCAAGACCTTGCTCGCGCAGAACATGCTCGAGAGATCACTCTCGATCCTGAGCTTCGACGGAAACAACCTGAAGGTTACGGGCGAGATCAAGGTCAGTGGTGGCCCAGAAGGTTTGCGTACTGCGGAGCGCTGAAAGACCGCTTCTGGATGCAACAGATGCCTTTCTTGTTTCGACTGGCCACCGACCTGGCGCAATCACAGCCGGCTGCCGACCAACTCCACGCCGCAGGGTACGATCGCGGGTACTTGCGTTACATCCTACTAACCCACGCACACTGGGATCACGTCAGCGGTGCGCCCGACTCTGTGAAGCGATCGCTTTGCCCGGCGTCGATCAGCAGGTCGCCCTGAGGGTGCCGTACGAGCACCGCGTTTAGCACGGAGTCCCACTTTTCCCAAGGCGAGTCGCCGCGGTAGGCGAACGCAGAAGTGCGGTAGTTCACCCCGGTCCGGAGCGCGTAAATCGCCATGCCTGCAGGTGGCGATGCCGAAGGCAGGGAGTCGGACGGAGGCGACGGTATCGGAAAGGGCGAAGCCATGTAGGTGCCGACGAAGATCAGGAATGCAATCTGCGTGGCCAAGGCGAGGGATCCCGTGATCCGGTGGCGACGCGCAATGATCCAAGCGTCACTCGCCAGGATGGCCAGCGCGAGCGCCACAGTGGTTGCCAGAGCGAAAGGGGACGGCCGGCCGATATAAAGTGCAGCGAGCATGCCGAGCAGGACCGGTCCTGCAAGAGCAAGCAGTCGCAGCAATGCAGCACTGGCCTGAGAGCGCATCCCGGCTAGGGTAGCCAACGAACCTTACGAGACGCTTGCGGGAAAAGCTTCGCCGGAGATCCGCGGACACCGAGCTGCAGGGGCTCTTTTCGGCGACTTGACGCGCACGAGAAGCGGCTCGGCGTACGTCAGAGTGCCCTTGGCGGGGGTAGGCGCTGCGATTGGTGCGGCGTCGGGCAATACGGCTCGGCGGTCTTGGACGGACCTAACAGAACGACCGAAGATCAACGACCGGCCGTCGTCTCTGGCTGGTTGGAGTTGGGAGCACTCCGCGTTAGCCCCACCGTGCGGCCCGGGAAGCCGGCAGCATCGAAGTAGCGGGTATTGCCGACGACCTGGTAGTCGAGGACCGTGCGTAGGCCGCCGCGCGCGGGAGCGGATTGCATCGACTTCGCGACGTATTTGGGCGTCGCACCTCCCGGCATCGCCTCGGCGAGCACGCGGCCGATAAGCTTGCCCTTGCTGGGAATGTCGAGGCCGAGTATGCGCGCAAGTGTCATGCCCACGTCGGCATTGCTGGCCGGGGCCGGATCGGCGAATCCCGCCTTGAAGTCCGGGCCGATCGCTGCCATGAAGTTCATTGTGTCGGCGCGGCTGAAGCTGCCGTGCATTCCTTGGCCCTGTTGAAGCCCAGTGTCTGCAACTTCCACAGTGCAGAGCAACGGTTGCGCGCAGCCGGTTGAGAACGTGCGGAAGTTCACGGCAATCGCAGGGATCGGCGTCACCGCCGACCCCTTAAGGTTGATTGCGGAGAGCGGCAGGGTGCCGGGGAAGCTGCCGAGCGAGTCGTCCACGAAGACTCCGCTGACATAGTCCTGCACCAGGAGGGCTTTCACAACACGTCCCGCGAGGGCCTTGTCATGCGTCGGCAGGTAGACGAGGTCCGAGCCGCCGTTGGCTGCGACAACCACGTCGGGATTTGCCGGGTCCGAGCCGATCAGGCCGTTGCTTCGCGAGGGAAAGGTGCCGGTTGCGACCGCCGCGTTCTTCGCGTCGGGATCGTACAGTGGCATGCCGAGCGCTTTGGCCAGGTCGATCGCCACGAAGCCCGGGGGCAGATACCCCGGGGGCACGTTCGCATACGATTGCTTCGCCGCGGCACTCGTCTTGCTCTGCTTCGAGATGGTCGCGAAGCCGTGATCCGCGGTAACGAAGATGTCGGTCGAATCGTTGAGGCCGAGCTCGAACAGCGTCTTCTGGATGCGGGCAAGGTCGTCGTCAGCGTTCCTGATCGACGCCAATGAAGTGGGTCCGTTGATGCCAGGGACAAGCTGGTTCAGGCTGTCACCCTGGTTGTGCTGCGTGCCGTCGGGGTCGCGGGACCAGAAGACGAGAACGAACGGACGATTGCGTGCCTTGAACATCGGCAGCACGACCTTGGTGGTGATTTCGACGAAGTAATCCTGCTGTGTCACGTTCGCGTTCTTCGTGCCAGGCGTGATCGCGTTGCCCGCCTTCCCGTTCTCGCCACGCGGCGGAGCAGCGAACGGAAGCTCTGCCGAACCGATCGCGGCCCGGACCTCCGGGCTGAGCGGGATGCCGGCCGCGCTCCCGGTCGAATCGTCGATCACGATCGTCGGAGCACCCGCGCGATCGGTGTGATCGAAGATCAGCGCAGGACCGAGCTTGCCGATCGTGGCGGTGCTCAAGCCCGCCTCGCGCGCTGCCTTGAGCAGCGTGACCTCGTCGAGGTAATCGCCAGCGAAGTGCTCGTCCACATCGCCAAGCACGGGATCGCTTTCGAGAAACGGCGTGAGGCTGTCGCCGGCGCCCGGCACTGGGAAGCCGCTGTAGATCGTGTTGCTGAAGTCGCCGGTGTCGCCAAGGTAATGCCCGGTTGCCATGGCCGATGCGTTCGGCATCGTGAAGGTCGGGAACAGCGAGTGCGGGTTCTTGAAGTTCACCCCGTTGTCGCGGATTGCGGCCATGGTGGGCGCGGTCTGGTCGTTGACCATCATCGCGCGCAGGCCATCGGGGATGAACAGGATCACGTTATGGGGCCGGTCGGCAGCGACCGTGGGGCAGGCAACGACGAGCGAAAGCAACAGCGTGGCGATGTTCTTTACGCGGGGCATCGGATTTCCTTCGGGAGTACGCAGCCGGTTCCTGTTTCGGCCAATATGAGCGTATCCCAAGCATGCGACAGAACTGTTACAGCGAGAGTGGGACGGTTCTAAGCAATGCAATCTCTTGGATAGCCGTGTGAGGACGACGTCGCGGCGGAGCGGAGCCATAGGTAAGCGGGCAGAGACTAAGGGCGGGCTGGGTGATAGCCTCAAACGACCGCCAAGGACGCATTTCGGCGTGAAGCTCTAACGACCGCTTGTGGGCCGCGAGCAGCGCTGCGAGCGCGGTCTCCAACCGGCCGTTCAACATCGCGATCCGATCATTCGTGGACCTCTGCCTTGGCCACAAGCAATCCCGCTACAATATACTTACGTATGACGCTTTCCGACAAAGGCAGCATCCTCGCCGAGGCGCTTCCCTACCTTCGTGCCTTTCACGGCAAGACGATCGTCGTTCGTTTCGGCGGTCAAGCGATGGCTGATCAAGTGCTCCGAGCCGGCTTCGCACGGGACGTTGCGCTGCTTCGCCTCGTCGGAGTCAAGGTTGTCGTCGTGCACGGTGGCGGATGGGGTATCGACAAGCTCATGCGCGAGATGGGATTGGAAACGCGCCGCTACCGTGGGCACCGCATCACCGACGAACGCACTCTCACGCTCGTCGAAATGGCACTGAGCGAGCTCAACCAGGATCTGACCTTGCTCATAAATCGGGAAGGCGGACGCGCGGTGGGTCTGAATGGCCAAGATGGACGCTTCATCCATGCCCGTCCCATCGCCCCTCCTGCCGACGATCCAGATGCGCCCGATCTCGGGTTCGTAGGCGACGTCGAGAACATCGACACATCGTTGATCGAGCTTCTGCTTTCTCGCGATTTTGTGCCTGTGGTGATGCCGATTGGTGTATCGGCCGACAATACGACGTACCACATCAATTCCGACCGGTTGGCCGGTCAGCTTGCCCGGGCGCTGCAAGCGGAGAAGCTCGTGCTTATGACGAACATCGCCGGAGTGTTGGGTCGCGACGGGAAGCTCATCCCGATTCTCAAGGCCTCCGACGGGGACGAACTGCTGCGCGACCACGTCGTGCGTGGAGGTATGGAACCGCGCCTCGCCGCGGCGGTGAGCGCCGTACGGGAAGGCGTACGGTCGGTTCACATTATCGACGGCAGCGTGCCCAACGCGCTGCTGCTCGAACTGTTTACTGCAGAGGGCGTCGGTACGGCAGTGCGCTCAGATGCACCCGACTTTTTCGCCGACACCAAGGCATATCTGTTCGCGCCAGCGTAGCGGAAGGCACCTCGACGTCGTGCCCGGTGGAGTGCGGCATGTAGCCCAGCAGCTGTCGCTCAATCCCATACCGACAATTGCAGGAGTTTGATCCACTTGCAACAAGGCTACCTCCCGCCATCCTATTCTCTCGGCTAGGTCACCTGCCCGCGTTCCTGCGGAAACAGGTGGCTGAACTTCTGCGTAGCTTCGGCGTTTCCACAGACGTATGCTGCATCATCACGTTGAAACATGAAATCAGTACCGAATTCAACCAGCAGCTCGTTGCCCCTTTCGACTGCAATTACGGTGCAGCCAGTTTCCTCACGGAGATCCCTTGGATGGTATTTCTCCAGGGCACGTGTCGAGACCTTCACAACCTGGAGCTCGGGATCGACCGCTACCGATTCCTTGCCGAGCAGCCGGAACGCGAGTAACTGTCCCGAGACCTGGCTGACCGAAAGAGCGAAATCCGCACCGGCGACGTAAAGGCGCTCGACATTCTCAGCGCGATTAACGCGGGCGATCACCGGAACGTCAGGCGCCAAATCTCTCACGATGACGGTGCTGAAAACCGCCGTCGCGTCAGTGCTGAGCGCGAGAATCACGGCCTGGGCACTCTCCAGCTCCGCTTGCTCAAGAACCTTCATGTCGAGCACGTTGCCGACAAGATCCGCGCCCCGCCCTTGCTGGCTGTCGATTGTGAACGTCTTCTCGCCTGCGTCGGCAAGGAGTTCGGCTACCTTGCGCCCGACTTCGCCGGCTCCGGCGATCACGAACCTCCCGGTTCGGCGAAGGCGGCGCGCGCCGGCACAGAGGTCGATGAAGTTGCCAATGCCCTCATCGCTGCCCGCCAGAACCAGGATGCCGCCTGGCTCGAGCCGCATACCTGGTGTTGGTGGGGTAATGAGCTTGCCGCCAACCCACTGCCCGATCACGCTGACACCGGCGTGCTGACCGAGCCCAGCCTCACTGAGCGTCTTCCCGCCCAATACGCTGTTGCGCGTGATGCGCGCTTCGGCGACCTGGAGCTTGTGGCCGAGATGTTGAATCCCAGCCACGGTAGGGCTGACTTTCTGGCTGGCCCGTGCTGCCAAAGCTGCACCGAGGACATGGCGTGGCGTGTACGCTTCGCTGGCCCCGGCCAGCAGCATCGGGTGGCGATGAAACGGGTCTTCGACCAGGGCAATGATTTCCCCGCCATAGCCAAGCTGGCGTGCCGCCAGTATGGTTGCGGCGTTGCGGTCGTCGCTGCTGTTGACGATGAGAGCGCGGGCCTCGCCGAGGTTGCATTTTTCCAGCACGCCTTCATCCAGGTTGCCGAACACGATGCGGTGCCCCTGCGCGAGGAGGTGGCGAGCTTGAGCTTCATCTTCATCGATGATGACGCTGGGGATTCCGGCTTGCGACAATTCTCCGAGCAGCGTGGCAACCGTGGCGTCATAGTCGAAGATCACCACGTGATTGCTCACGCTGGGTGATTCATTGGGCAGCTTGGTTTCAAAGCGCTGCTCGAGGAAGGGCAGCAGGTAGATCGGCAGAACCACGAAGAACAAGGCGACACCTATGAATTGGGCAAGAACAACGAAGACGACCATCACTGGATGGTTCCAGGACGTGTCGACACCGAAACCGGTCGTCGAGGTCGCGCCGGCAGCCCACTCCAGCGATTCCCAGAAGTTGCGAGGCTTCCCTTCGAGATATTGCATACCGAGCATGTAGAGCAATGCCATCGCGACCAGGATCGCCGCCAGCATGAAGATCAAGGTGAGAAACCTGTGCTTAAAACGCGGCATGACTGTCATCGGCTCCGGGTTGGTTCGGCCCAGGGGAGCACCTGCCGGCTCCCGGAGGAGCCGAAAGCCGGGGGACATCGTTGTAGCGCGAGGTTAGCCGTCACGTCGGATCAACACCCGTCAATCGGGAAAGACGAAGATTTTGTAGATTGCGACAGCTCCTGCGCCAACAGTTGCTGCCAGCAGGCCCCTCAGGACCGTGCCCGGCACTTGGGAAGACGGATTTCCTCGTCTCCTCTCCGCCAGGAAGAGAAAGAATGGGATCATCCATACAAACTGAACCCAGAAGCCCAAGGCCGTGAAAATGGGTCTTGCGACATGATGCTGCAGTAGTGTCGCCACGAACAGCGCGGAGACAAAGCCGAGAATGGGTGACGTTATGGCAATCATCCAGTGTTTCATGACACGCCTCTTTACGGTGATTCGATATTTGCCTTTGTGATTTCAACTACGACGCAGTGTAACGCTTCTCGTATCGCAAGAGGCAGTCCGAGGTTGCTGCATCGCGCGACGGCTAACTAACAATAGACGCTCCAACAATTCTACTCAAAGGCACCGCCGGGGTGCCTAATCCCGTGGGAGGACACATGACGCAGGCGTTGGCCATCAGTACCCTTATCCGCACTGTCCCGGACTTCCCCAAGTCGGGCGTCCTGTTTCGCGACATCACGACACTGCTCAAAGAGGCCGATGGCTTTCACACGGTCATCGAGCAGCTCGGTGCAGCGTACCGCGACCTTCAGGTCGACAAGGTAGCGGCCATCGAATCGCGAGGGTTTATCATCGGTGCCGCACTCGCCTACAAGTTGAAGGTCGGCTTCGTGCCGATCCGCAAAGGGGGAAAGCTTCCTGCTGAAAACTTTGGCCAAGACTACCAGCTCGAGTATGGCACCGACCGCCTCGAGATACACCGCGACGGGATTCAGTCACCCGACCGCGTTGTACTCGTAGACGACCTGATTGCAACCGGTGGCACGGCGCGAGCGGCACTCAGGTTAATTGAGATCGCCGGTGGATTGGTTGTCGGATGCGCATTCGTCGTAGACCTGCCTGATCTGGGAGGTCGCGCGCGGCTCGAGAGTTTAGGCTACCCGGTATTGGCACTGTGTCAGTTTGCCGGCAATTGACGTAACTGCAATCCTTTGGCGGTGGCAGAGCGTCGTCTGCCCTCCATAGGATCCAGGGGACGTTGCTGAAACCATGCGGACTCTAATTCCACCACCGATTCTAGCGGCGCTGGCGGCGCTGCTCATGTGGGCGCTGGATCGCTGGGTGCCGCTCGCCCAGTGGATTGCTGCGCCGTGGCATCGATTGGGCGGGCTGGTGGCGGCGATCGGGGTGGGCATCGCGGTAGCCGCCCTCGCGCGTTTTCGTCAGGTGGGTACTACGGTCAACCCAACGGACCCGAGCAAAGCCTCGTACCTGGTCACGGACGGCGTTTTTCGCTTCAGCCGCAATCCGATGTACGTGGGACTGGTGCTGCTGCTTCTCGGGTGGGCGATCTGGCTGGGTAGCGCAAGCCCCTGGCTCGTTCCACCGCTGTTCGTGATCCTTCTGACTGTAGTGCAGATCATCCCGGAGGAGCGGACGCTGCACCGGCTCTTCGGTGAGCAGTATGTTTCGTATCGGCGAAGCGTGCCACGGTGGATTGGCCGCCGCCGGTGACGTCCTGATCTTGCATGGACCAGATGAGCGCAACGTCCAGGAGCGTCCAAACGGCCCTGGAAGAGCTTCAGAGCACTCTCGATAACGGATGCGCTGCGTTGAAACGGGTTAGAACAAGGTCTACGCGCTTCGCTTTGTCGCGCTTGCCCGCCAGCTTTGCTTGCGCGAGCAGATCAGCGATGTAACCTCTGAGCGTGAAGACGCCCTTGGGGGTCTTGAGGAGCGTGTGTCCGAGCTGCGCGGCGACGATCATCGACAGATGTTCATGTTCGGCGATGATCGCAACCTCTTCCTCGGTCAAGCCGGACATCGCGATGCAGTCGTCGAGAGACAACATGATTCCCCCGTCGAGAAGGCGCATCGTTTTGGCACGACCGCGCCCTCGCTTGGTGCGTCCGATCCGTCGCGACAGTACCGGCCAGCAGGCACGTAGCGCCTTGCAGCACAGCAGGTTAGCTATGTTTGCCCAACGGCATGATCGGGCTGCTCAGAGTGCGTCACGCAAGGTTCGTGCCCCACAGGCCATTCGCGTCCCTTGATCGCGAGGGCAGCCGCAAAGAACGGGACCCGTTGTCGACACGGGTCGTTACATTTTCGCGGTCCTCGAACTGACTCGCTGGGCGTTATTCGGCGAGTCCTGTGGCGTTGAAAGGGGTTCCCGATGAGAAATTCCGTACTTGTCCTACTGAGCCTGGCGTTGTCGACACCGGTGGCGCTGGCCGCCGACCAGTCACCGAGTAGCAGCCCTCGGATGGCGTGTAAGGCCGATGTGGAGAAGCTGTGCTCGGGTGTTCAGCCCGGCGGTGGCCGTATCGCTGCTTGCCTGAAGCAGAACGAGGCCCAGGTGTCCGCCGCGTGCAAGGACGCCATCGCCGGCGCCCGCCAGAAGAAGTCTCCGCAAGGAGCGAGTTCACCTCCGGGATAGCATCGAAGCAATGATGGCGGTGGGATTTCCTCGCCCCCTGCGCTTTGCCCTGGCGACCATCATCGCATGCTTGGCCTTGCACGCTGCTACCGTGGTTGCCGCGCCGCTCGAATCGGGTCGCTTTCGCGTCAACGGCGTTAACATTCATTACGTCCTTGCCGGGAGCGGGACCCCGGTGGTGCTCATCCACGGATGGCACTCCAGCATCGCGATGAACTGGCAAGCGCCGGGGATCATCGCGGCTCTGTCTCGGAATCATCAAGTCATTGCCATCGATCTACCTGGGTACGGCCAATCGGACAAACCCGGAGATGAGGCAGCGTACGGAAAGCAGTGGGTGGACGACGTGATCGCGCTGCTCGACCACTTGGGCATCGCCAAGGCGCACATTGTCGGCTACTCGCTGGGCGGGATCATTGCATTGAAATTCATCGTCGATCATCCCGATAGAGCGATCTCGGGCGTACTCGGCGGCATGGGGTGGCTGCCGGAGGGCGGCCCGGTCGAGAAGATCTGGGCCTCGATGCGCGAACCAGGCGGTCGCAGCGTGGCACAGCTTGGCCTGACCGAAGCGCAAGTGCGGGCGGTTAAGGTTCCAGTCGTGATCCTGGTTGGAGACCACGATCCCGTGAGAAAGCTCTACGTGGCCCCGTTGCAGCGAGTGCGCCCCGACTGGCCGGTGATCGACATTGCCGGCGCCGGCCACGCAAGCTGTATCTTCAAGACGCAATTCACAGACGAGATTGAGCGCTGGATCGACGCGCGCTCGCGGTGAAACGCTGCGCGGTGGCCGAGCCTGCCTATGGTTCTATCGCTTTCCGGGTGATTAAGTGCTGCGCAACCGTGTCGCCGGTTCCTCGACAGCCACATCAGGTGAAGGTTTGGTCGAGGATAATATGTTTCGTCAGAGACACCGGGCAGAGCAATAAGCATGCTACTGAAGGCGGCACACACTGGGCGCTGCTAGCGCCACCTGTCGTCACCGATAAACCCGCTGCACGCCAGGCCCAGCGAATAGCCGCTGCGGCAAGACGGGCAGAATTCGAGCAGGCTGCGACGAACAGTCGGCAAACAGCGCCGCTATTACTCCGCAACGGTTCGCTGCGCCGATGAAGGCGTCCATTGCCCCACAACGAGCGTCTGATCCGGCAAGATGACCCAGAGCCCGTTTGTCTGGATACGTTTAGCGGGGGTCGACGCCGACGACGACCTGAGACTCAACCCCTGCGACGTCGGGTTCTACGTCCGGTATGTATACCGCCAAGCCGGTGTCGATCCCGTGTCGCCTGAACAGGTGCGCGAGCTGGTCGCGAAGGGGAAAGGGACGCTCAAGCGGCGACGCAGTCCGAATAGCATCGCAGCGAGCCCGGCGCCAAACAACGCGAGGTCACTAGGCTCGGGAATCGACTCTCCGAACGGCGTGGGGAAGACGAAACCTTGGTAGCGCGGGTCATCGGAGTTGGTCAGCTGCGTGAGCGAGTAGGTCTGCTGAATGCCGGTGTGCGCGCTGTTGATCCAGTTCTGCGCCTCGGTCTCGGCAGCGCTATCGCCAATCGATACCACACCAAACGTACTTCCCCCCATCCCCGGATAGGTATACAGGTTGTAGTCCGTGTCAAACAGCAAATCCCAGATGGCGAGCTGGAATGCGGCCACGTTGGTCTGTGAACTAAACGACGACACGTACGCGTACTCTTGAGCGAAAAGCGTTTCCAAGTTGGAGACTTGCGTGCTGCTGAAATTCAACGGCGGCGATTGAAAAGGAGCCTCAGTGTAGTCGGGAAGAGTCCATGGCGGGTACGGCACGTGATCGATCAAATCGATGCACCAGAAAGGTGGAATCGTCGATCCGTTGAAGATGGCTCCCAGAAAAGCGCCGGCCGTGGTGTCCGTCTGCGTTCCTTCGTAGTTTATCGTCACCGAATCGCCGAAGATGGCCGTGCTGCCCAAAGGGCTAGCCTGCCCAATGCCCGCCCAGGACACGGCAGCGCACGCAACAGCGACGCCTAATAGCGACTTGACCATGGGGGTGGGTTTCATTTTTCCAGAAACTCGAAGAGTGGAGAGTCAGCTGTGACGGATCGCCTGAGGTGCATTAGCAATGTCCGTGCCCAGATGTAGCATTTGAAGAAGTCACTGTTTTTCAGATAGTTATCTGCGTTTTTTGTCGCGTACCGCCTGTCCGGCGCAAAACCCGTAAAATATTCCGACACGCTGCTGCCGGTTACGGATCTGTTGGCAACAGGATAATCCCAGTCCCCATTGACCGTGCGCGAGCGCATCCCCCATTGTCATCAGCAAGTTGCGTACCGCTACCTATTCTCACGTCCTATCAAAGGGTTGCGTTTTCGGTTTGCCTGAAGCGTAAAGTTTCTCGACGGACTGGGAAGCCGCGGCCGGGCTTGCCAGCCAAAAAAACTTAGCATAAGCCAAGAATCCACGCCCGAGTATCGTCTCTCGTTAAAACAGTATGTTGCAGGAGAATTCTCATGCTTGGGCAAAAGTCAGATGTAAAACTATCCGACACGGTAGCACTCAGAATCATCGCGTTCGATGCGGGGCGACCCCGGCGGGAGTCCCCAGGCGCCACCACAGTCTGCGCAGGTTCGCTCTTCTCGTTTGGCGATGGCTCGCACCTAGGTTGGCGGGCTTCAAGACACAGTCGAGCGGACGGACAACCGGCGCTGAAGCGGCTTCCTCCTGGGCGAGGGGTGGCACGGTTCTCGGCACGACGGGCGCGACGCCACCGACGATGTGCGAGCACTGCAATCGCTCCGAATGCAGAGCAGGGTCAGCCGCAGAGCTGTTGAAGAATACTGTAGCGAAGCTACTATCGGTGAGTGAGGCGTGGCCTTCTTGGTAATTCCCTCGCAGCAGCTCGCGCTACTTCCGTAATATATGCGCCAACGTGGCGGTATCACAGATCGCGAAGCGGGACAGAGTCTCGGTTTACGAGACTGGCGCGTCGACTGGCGGTCGGGTTCCGTCGCGTAAAAAAAACGTACAGCAGATAGCCGTCCACTAAGATCGCGACGGTCATCACACTGTAGGCCCAGGGGCTCTCCATCAACTTCAGCTCGATCAACACCCGGGAAAGACCGAATCCGACGACCCAGGCGTCAAAGCTCATGCAAATGCGACGAAACGTTTCAGCATCGAGCCGTCGGATGAGGTAAGCGCCGAGCGGTATTCCGACCAGGACGCTGGGAACAATCGTCCAAAGGACGCTCTGGCTTTCAGCTGCAAACAAGCCGAGATGGTAGTACACGATGGCGGTCAGCGTCGATTCAGCCACGCGAATCAATCCGAGACCGGCCCGAAACTCTTTTTTGACGAGGCCTTGATTGTTGAACAGGATCGCCAGGGGCGGTCCAGAGACCGTGGTTACGGAATAAAGGAAGCCGAGCCCCACGCCGAAAGGCAGGCCGATGAGTCGCTCCGAGCGAATCGGCCTTCGCAGCCCGGCTGCCTGGACCAGGATGAGAGGAAGGAGAACAGCATATGTCGCAAACTTGATCCAGCCGGGATGAAGCGAGGCGAGAAGAAGGCTTCCGATCGCGATGCCGGGCAGCAATCCGACGAGAATGGGAAACACCCGTTTCCATACCGCCGGAACGCTTTGGCGATTGATGAACAGTACGTACAAGTTGATGAAAACCTCAATAACCACCAGAGCGGGGTTCAGGATCCGGTTCGTGTAGAACACGAGCGCAACCGGGACGGTGAGCGAGGAAAACCCGTATCCGAGCGCACCATTAACGAACGCCGCCAGCAAGGTGATCGCGGCGAGAACGAGCACTGCACTGTCAACGGAAATCATCCCAGTTCTCCGATTAGCGGCGAGTCGTCGCGCGGTGCGCCGTAGACCGCCTTGAGCCGTTCATCCCGGCAATGAAGTCTTCGAGGCTATAGTTGTCCAGGATATCGGCGATGGCGTTCCTCACTCCGCGCATGACGTGCTGCAACGGGCAGTGGGCTTTCGTCGCATAGGGACAGTCCTGGCATTTCTGGTAAGCAGTCTTGCTCACGCAAGCGATCGGAGCCAACGGCCCATCGAGGATCCGGATGACGTGTCCAAGCGTGACTTTCGATGGCGGCTTGATCAGGGCATAGCCTCCCTGGACACCTCGCGTGCTCGCCACCAGGCCCGCGTGCTTGAGACGCAGGAGAATGTGCTCGAGAAAGAGCACCGGAACGTTCTGGCGCTCGCCAATCTGTTGTCGCGTGATCGGAACCCCGTAATTCTTCGTGAGCTCGATCAGTGCTCGCAAGGCGTATTCGCTTTTCTTGGAGAGTTTCACGAATGTCGCATTTCGTGGAGAGTTTTGCAAATGTTTACTGAATTAATCAACAAACTATACATTATGTGTCTAACCTGTCAAGGCCCTCCTGTCAGAGGCTGGTTCGTCGACACCGCTCGTTACACCTCTACCGTACCCCGCAACGACCCCTCGAGCGTTATTAGGTCTATCCCTTGACCGAAGTAGCGCTCGATGACAATCGTACTGTTTGTTATTTCGACCCTCGTGATGTCGGCGGCCGCCGCGTTGGCCGCCGACCTATCACCGGCCAGCGACGTCCGCGCTGCGTGCAGGGCTGATGTGGAGAAGCTCTGCCCGGGTGTCGAGCCCGGACGCGGTCGCTTCACCGCCTGACTTAAGAAGAGCGAGGCTCAGGCTTCTGCGCCTGCAGGGACGCCATCGCCAACGCGCGGCAGAAGAAGGCTCAGCAAGCACCGAACTCGCCCCAGAGGTGATCCCCGTGCTCCCGCGCCCGTCCCGCGTAGAATAGCGCCCGTGACCGAGATCGCTGGAAGCGCAGTCCGGGATTCGAGGTCGAGATCGGGATAACCAACTGAGGGGCGACATGACGGCATTCAACGTAGTGCGTTTCAAGGTGAAACCGGGCAACGAGGAGCAGTTCGTCGAGGCGCATCGCAAGGTGCGACCCGGGTTCAAGGGCTTTCTCGGTGGGAGCCTGGTCAGGACGGGCGATCAGACCTTCTGCTTTGTCGGCGAGTGGCGGACCTTCCAGAACATCGTGAATGCGCGCCCTGAGATGATCGCCATGCTGGACGAATTCCGCGGCATGCTCGAGGACCTGGGCAGCGGGCTGGGCGTGACGGACCCCGTGTCTGGGCAGACGGTGGTGAGGCTGCCGGCGCCGAAAGCGGCGAAGAAGAAAAAGGCTACTGCCCGACGCAGGCCGAAGCGGGCGCCCAAGAAGAAGAGCGCCAAGAAGCGCTAATCCCGCCGGTCAAGCAACTGGGTTGGCGGAGCAGGTCCGTCAATCCCTCTTGCCCACCGCCCCCCACGCGGACCGCTCGCGCTGGAGGGTGCGGGGGCCGCGCTGCACCGTCACCAATTCCATCGGGGCCACGCCTGGAGGCTCCGCGTCGCTTCGCCTTGCAGGCGGCACCGCGCCCGCTTGCCCTGAAGCGACCCGCTGACCGATCGCGGCGCTCCAGTCGCGGAGCTTGTCCCAGGCGCGCAGAGGAGGCTCGATCACAACTTCCTTCGCCTGGAACACCACGCTGAACGGCCGCTCCACTTTCCTCTGGTCCGACACGACGCGCACCGTCACGACGTGATTCAGTCCCTTCAGCGTCGCCTTGATATGGCGGATTGCATCGTGCTTGCTCAGCAAGGACGCCGAGGGCTGTCTCTCGTGGCGGCGGCGCTTACGCAGCACCAGCCACAGAGACAGCTCGGGCATCAGGTCGCGCCGGGAAAGGTAGCTGCCCGACACCATCATGGTCTCGATTAGGAGCGCATTCCGGGTCGAATCGGCATTCAAGTCTTCTGCGAGTGCGCACGCCCTGTCCAGCAGATCCTTCGCTTGCGAGCGCAGCAGGGGTACCACGACTCGGGCGAGCGCGTACTTGCGAAACCGCTCCGTCGCCTCGTAGCCGCCGTTGCCGTCCGGATACAGCAATCCGTCGTCGAGGAATGCCCGCAACAGCATCCCGCTTGCCGCGAGGTCCAGGTGGAAGTCCTCGCTCAAGGTCCGAACGTTGACCCGAGGTTGCGCGGGCGCCTGCGCGGAAACACGGTCGAGCATGCGCTCGGCGCCGGCGTGAAAGGCTCGCGCTTCGAGCCCGAAATACATTTGGTACGCGATCAGCTTGCGCGGCTTTGCGGCGCCTGGTGGTGCAACTCGCTCATCGGATGTTTGCCGATTCGGATCGCCCGGGTTATCGCTCTCCTGTGAGGCGGCAGAGGAGCTCGCGAACTTCGCGTCCGAGATGGCAGCCGAACCGGCTTTCGATGATTCCACGTCACACCTCCTTACCGCCGAGGCAGTGACGTGGGTCTCATGCTGCGCTTTAGCCAGCGCATCATGCGAACGGCAGACTCTCCGCCGGCAACTCCGCTACCCCGCGTACTCGGCCGGGCCGGAAGCTTTGCGTCACTGCCTCGCGACAGTTTTGCCTATGAACACACCGCGGGCGACCAGCGCGCATCGCGCCGCAGACATTGCAATGTTTCGCCCGAAGCCCGGCGGTGTCAAGCGTGTCGCGCGCGAAGTTCAGCGGGTGTCGGCTACACGTTGTGGCCTTTCGGGAACCGGGCGCGCGCGAAGAGATCGCTTGCTCTCGTCTCTCGCAGCAGGAATGGCGACGTCTAACTCGCCGGCTTCTGCACCGCCCACTTCTCCCGCGCGACGCTCAGGCACAGCCCGTGGTCCGCGGCGAACCGGTTCACCGCCTTGATGACACCCGGTTCTTCGGCCGCATAGTCGTCGCCGAACATCGTTCCGCCCGGGCGCAGGAGCTCGAAGCAGCGACGGATGTCGCGTGAAACCTCGTCTTCGCCGTGCTGGGTGTCGATGTTGATGACGACATCCAGCGTATACCCCGACGCGTCGAACGCGTCGTAGGGGTTGGAACCCATCAACTCGGTGACGAAGGACTTGACGTCGGTGGCTTCGGGCGTCTTCCCGGCTACTACTTGATGGCGCGGCACTCGACCGGCAGCAGGTTGTTGGGGATGTCGGTGAGGTTCTGGCCGTGGAGCGTCATCCCCCCGGGTGCCTCGGCTTGCCCGCAGACCCAGGCAACCGGCACGACCGGCGCGTCTTCGACGACTGCCGGGCGCAGCGACAGGACCTTGCCTGCGATCGCGTTGCTGGCGCGGTTGCCGAAGGTCAGGTGAATCGCCCCGTCCTGCACGCTGAGCGAGCGGACGTAGTTGGCCATGATTTTCTCCGGCACCGGCAATCCGGCGGCGGCGTTGTCGGCGGGCAGCATCTTGGCGGCCGACCAGGTAGCCGCGATGGGTTTCTTGGCGATGTCGGCCAGCGGCAGCGCTTCCTTGATCTGGTCGCGAACAATGCGGTCCACATACCACGGCGCGGCCAGCAACGCGAGAATGCCGAGCACGGAAATGACTACCATCATTTCCATCATGGTGAAGCCGTGAGGTCGTGGTGGCACGGCTCGGCGCTGATGCGAGGGGCCCGGCAATATTAACCTCAGCGCTCCCGGACGCCCAAACGCGTGGCCGGAGAGCGGAGGGCGGCGGCACTGCCTTCGCTCTGCTTCAGCGGTTGTACTGGGTTGCGCCCCTGGCGAGAGCGATTCTCGTTCTCTCACAACCAACGTGCGAGCGGACCGAGGGCTTTTCCACTGCCGAGCAGAGCCGCGGCCACCTCCGCGGTTTCATACTCGTGCACCGCACATTTGACGTGGGTCAACTGTTGATCAAGGCGACGGTGCTAGTTTTCGCAAGTCCGCTCAGACCCGAATCGAGGTCGGACATCGCGATGCTCGACGATCCCGTAAGAAGCGTCATGCGACGCCGCAACCTGCTCACGGCGATGCCCGCCATCTCAGTCGCCCAGGCCGCGAGGCGCATGGCGAAGAGAAACGTCGGCGCGATCGTCATGATCGAGAACGAGCGCCTCGTCGGCATCTTCACCGAGCGCGACATCGTATTCCGGGTCGTGGCGCGCGGCCTCGATCCAGTCCAGACGCGAGTTGCGGACGTGATGACTCGTTCGCCGGTCACCATCGACGCGGCCCAGCGCTTCGGGCATGCGCTGCTCATCATGCACGACAATGGTTTTCGGCACCTTCCGGTGACCGAGAACGGCAAGCTCGTGGGAATCGTTTCCGCGCGCAGCGCGCTAGACCCGGAACTCGAGGATTTCGTCTCCGAGGCGCAGCGGCGCAAGCATCTGCACCGCACGCGCGAGCGGCTGCATCAAGTCAAGTGATGCGGGCGCTGCGCCGCGCTCGAAGCGCCGCGATCAGCGCGCGGTGAACCGAAGGCGTCTCCTGCCAGGCCGGCTGGGCTGCCACGGCTATTGCGCCAACCTGGCGGAGCGCCAGGGAAAATGACGGTGCCGCGGGCTCACGATCCCGCCGCGGCTACTGCAGGAGCAGCGCGACCCACCAGGCCGCGCAGATGACCAGCAGTCGATGACCGCCGCGACTATCATGCCTCGAGCAGCACGCAAGTCGTCGCGCTCGTAGGTGCCCCGGCGCACCCTCAGGTTGATCTGCCCGGGCTCGCGCAGGCCGGGAACGGTGGTGGGTTCGTCGAGCATCGTCGACCTACGGGCGCCCGGTGCGTGAGCACCGGCGCACGAGGCGCACGATCGCCACGGTGGAAGTGTTGCTCATGGCCCCCCGAGCCCTGCTGGCTTAATTATGCTACCACTGCCGGCTGGGTGCGGCGGGACGCTGACCGCCTAATCCGGCCGGCCGCTCTTGCGGCCGGCCGCAGGCGCGCTCCCGTTGATGAGGCGATCCTCGTTCCAGCCGCAAGCCGAGCGAAGGTCCGCAAGCTCGCGCTGGCTCATCGACGAGACGTCGATCATCAGGACGTCCGGCATCTCGCTCGGGATGGTGATGAATTCCGCGGTGGTCTCCTGGGCCCTGACTCGCAGCCGTGCCTCCTGCCAGGTTTCGGCGCTGGTCACGTAGGTTCTGACCACGTGGGTGCGCTCGTGGGCGATCAGCGGCAGGACGGCATGGCACTTGAACAGCTTCATCTCGAGCCCTCCTGCTTGGGAGCCTGCTCGGAGCAGGCGCGCAGGTGCATCGCGTAGATGAGCGAGCGCCCGGTGCCCGGGTCCGGAGACACGTCCACCATCTGGCCACAGACGTCGCAGCGAACGGTTCGCGCCTTGCCGCCCGCGCTCTCTTGCGCGCGCAGTGCCTCCCGCTCTTCGCGGCTCAGCACGTGGCCCGATTTGGGGCACAGCTTCTGGTAGTAATCCATCAACGCCATTTCCGCTCCACTGCCTTCCTGTCGGATCGGAGTTGCTTCGGCACCACTTGCTCCCTTCTTTGCCCGGCGCCAGATCGCTCCGCCATGACAGCATCCTAGGCCGCCCGCGATATTTACACTACTGAATAAAGCGTATGTATGATATTCACCATG
The DNA here is from genome assembly GCA_035623155.1 of Casimicrobiaceae bacterium. Classification (GTDB taxonomy): domain Bacteria; phylum Pseudomonadota; class Gammaproteobacteria; order Burkholderiales; family Casimicrobiaceae; genus PALSA-1003. The sequence continues at coordinate 34,880 of DASPTZ010000081.1, forward strand.
CTCAACCTCAGAGGCGTCGATCTGAATCTGCTGCCGGTCTTCGAGGCGGCGTATGAAGAGCGCAGTCTGTCGCGCGCCGCGGCGCGGCTGGCGATGACGCAGCCGGCGGTGAGCCACTCGATAACTCGCTTGCGCGCGTTGTTCAAGGACGAGCTGTTCATCCGCCAGTCGCGCGGCGTCCTGCCAACTCCGGTTGCGGACATGGTCTACACCAGGCTCCACGGCGCGCTTGGAGCCGTTCGCGACGCTGTGGGAGAAACGCGAGGCTTCGATCCACGAACCTCGAATCGGGAATTCTTCGTGACCATTCCGCATCCGCTGGGGCCGATACTGGCAGTGCGCGTGCGCGAGCGGCTCGCCCGGGTCGCGCCGCACGTACGGGTCGAGTTCAGCACCCGCTCGCGGCCGATCGAACTGGAGCGCGGATTGCGCGACGGGCGGGTCGACGCGGCCATCGACTGGCTCGTGCCCGCTGGCGAGCAGTTCAGCACAGCCTTGGTGTTCAGCGATATGCTCATTGCTGTGGCGCGCCGAGGTCACCCGGCACTCAGATTGAGTAAATTTGCGCGCGTCTTGCAATCTGTCGAATTCGTGGCTCTTCGCGCGCGCGTGGAGGGCGAGCACCCGGTGCCCGCCATGCGCGAATTGCAGCGCGTGCGGCCGAAAATCGCCTTGGAGGTCTCCGAGTTCGTGGAGGTCTTCATGGTAGCGAGTCACTCCGACCTTGTCGGCCTGGTGCCTCGCAGCATGGAAAAGATCGCTGGAGCGATGTTCGAACTGCGAACGTTGAAGGCAGCGCCGAAATGGGGACCGGTACCGATCAACTTGATCTGGCATTCGAGGCACGACGCGGATGCCGCGCATGCGTTCCTGCGTGAGCAGCTTGCGATCTCAGCCAGGCAGGTGATGAATTAGGCCGCCATAGCCCGCTGCGGTTTCTCGACGAGTGTACGATTCATCCATGGCAACAGCATTGATCCGGCGGCTTCCGGCGGTTGTTGTGCTCTGGAGCCTGGCGGCGCTCGTCGCCCCCGCGGCATTTGCTCAAGCCGAGCAGCGAGCGCTGGTCAGCGCGGCGGCGTTGACATTCTCGGGCTTTCTCGCGGACCGCGACATGGGCGCGCTCAAGCGCGATCTCGGCCAGGCGAAGGCGGTCATGATCGCGCCGGAAATCGCCAAGGCGAGCTTCATCGTCGGCGGCGCCGGAGGACGAGCCGTGGTCGTGGCGCGCGACTCGAGGAGCGGCAAGTGGGTGGGTCCTGCGTTCTACACGCTGGCGACGGCGAGCGTCGGCGTCCAGGCAGGGGTGTCGGTGTCGGAGGTCGTGACAGTGGTGATGACCGACAAGGCGCTGGGCAAGCTCCTGTCGGATCACTTCAGCCTGGGCGGCGACGTGGGCATTGCCGCAGGTCCGGTCGGTGCCAACTCGAGAACGTACCTGCTTGCGGACTTTATCTCCTACAGCCGATCGCAGGGCGTCTATGTCGGCGTCAATCTCGACGGCAGCGTCGTCACGACTTCCGATGACTGGAACCAGCTCTACTATGGGCGGCCCGCGCGAGCGCCCGACATCCTGGTGCGCCAGCAAGTCCAGAATCGCCACGCCAACGAGCTGCTCAATCTGGTGGCGGGGGCCGCGAAGTAGCCAAGACCTCGACCGGGCGCGCCGGCCATCGGGCGCGCGGAGGCCAGGCCAGACGCCGTTGAATGGGCGTTGCAGCTCACTATGTAAGCCGCGACCGAACTGCGCGACTTATGCAAGAGCAGGGAACTCGTGCGGCGTAGGGCGTCAAACCCGCTACGCTGACAGGCGAACGGAGGGTTTCGGATGAACGGCATTGCACGCAGTTTCTGGACGGCCATCCTCGGCACGCTCGCGCTCGGCGGGCAAGCGGTGGCGGGCACCTTCCCGGATCCGGCGGTCGATGCGCCGAAGGCATCCAAGGCGGACCAGGCAAGCGCGGTCTTTGCCGGCGGATGCTTCTGGGGTGTCGACGCCGTATTCAAGCATGTCAAAGGCGTGACCAAGGCGACCTCCGGTTATTCGGGCGGCTCGGCCACGACCGCGCACTACGAGATCGTCGGCAGCGGGCTGACCGGCCACGCCGAGTCGGTCGAGGTCATCTACGATCCGTCGCAGATCAGCTACGGGCAACTGCTGCGCGTCTTCTTCTCGGTCGCACACGACCCGACCCAGCTCAACCGGCAAGGACCCGACGTGGGCTCCCAGTATCGCTCGGCGATCTTCTACGCCAATCCGGAGCAGCAGCGTATCGCCGAGGCGTACATCGCCCAGCTCGACAACGCCAAGACGTTTTCCAAGCCGATCGTCACCCAGGTCGTGCAGCTCAGTGCGTTCTATCCCGCGGAGGCGTATCACCAGAACTATCTTGCGCTGCATCCGACCAGCCCGTACATCGTCTACAACGACCTGCCGAAGCTGGCGGCGCTGAAAGCGCAGTTCCCCGAGCTCTACGTCAGCCGCTGAGGCTCTGGCGGCCGGCGCAGCGTTAGGAACCTAGATCACTCCGCCGATGATGTTGATGCTCATCGCCAGGATGGCGATGTTGAAGATGAACGAGAGTACGCCGTGAACCAGCGTCAGGCGCCGCATTTGCCGCGTCAGCACTGCGACGTCGGACACCTGCGAGGTCATGCCGACGACGAATGAGTAATACGCGAAGTCCAGGTAGTCGGGCTCCTTGTCGCCGGGGAACTTGAGCCCGCGCCGCGGCTCCGAGGTACCCGGATGGCACGAGTAGTAGCGGCGCGCATAGTGGAAGCCGAACAGCGTCTGGATCATCAGCCAGGATAACAGCAGGGCGACGACCGAAAGCGTGAGGTGCCCGGCGCGATGCCAGAAGGGAAGCTCCTTGATCCCGGCGGACAGGAATCCGATCGCGACAAAGCTCGCACTCGACGCAGTGACCACGAGCAGAAAGATCACTTGGCCGCTCTGGTCCTGGTTTTCTGCGCGGGCGCGCGTCATTTCCGGATTGGCTTTCGCGACCGTCAGCCAGGCGAGGCCCAGAAACACTAACGCGCTGGCGTTCCACGCAACGAGCATCCGCATGCGTCCGGGCAGCCACGGCTCGAGCAGCACATAGGCCAGAATCCCAATCACGACCATGGTCGCCAGCCGGCGCGCCGGGCTCAGGCGGACGCTCCATGGCAGACGCGGCAAGGTCGACATCAATGCAGCCTCGGCGGTGGTCAAGCGCGCCGCTCGGGGAGCGACGCGCTGCCGAAGCTTAGCGGATTTTTCCTGCGGCGTGCATGCGCCGCCGGCGCAAGCGATTCCCCTCTCCCGCGTCGGCAGGCGAGGGGCGATGGGTCACGGCGCGAACCGATAGTCGGCGATCAGCGTTGCCTCCCGCTATTTCTCGATCTCGTTGTGCTTCTTGCGATAGATGCGATTGCTCTGGTGGTTTTCGCGCGCCTGGATGTTCGCCTGCTCGGCCGGCCCGACGTGGCCGTCCACACCGGCGAGCGCCTCGGCACGGTTCACGTGCGCCTGGCCTCGCTCGAGGCTCGCCGTTTCGCGGTTGGTGAGCGTCCCCGACTTCACGCCTTGCTCGATGCGAGCCTGCTGGTTGATGTTGCGCTGCACGTCGGCCTGCATGCGCTTGGATGACGCTGAGTTCGGGTTTCCGCTCTGAGCATCGTGCTTCTGGCGATAGATGTCGCGGCTCACCTGATTCTGCGCCTTGTCCAGCCGCGCCTTCTCGGCAGGGCTCAGCGTCCCGTCTTTGAGAGCGTTGGCCTGGATTCGCTCGACCGTCGCTTCCTGATTCTCGAGCCGCGCAGCTTCGCGCGTGTTGAGCGAACCGTTCTGCAATCCCTGCTCGATGCGTTCCTGCTGATTGACGTCGCGCTGCACGGTGCTGCCGGCGGTCTGCGCCGATGCTGCTGTCGCACACAGCGCTGCCAACGCGATGGCGATGCTCGTTCTGGTGTAGTTCATGTCGTTCTCCATTCGAGGTTGGTCGATCCGGCTCGTGGTTCCGGGCCTTGTGCGCAACCAACGCGCGAAGGGACAACGCGGTGACGGTGTCTTTGTAACGCGTTGTAACGGCATGGCCGCAACGCGCGTCGCTACGTGCCGAGATGTATCGCGCGCAGCCGGGGCATGCGCTTGACCAGAAGCCGGTAGATGTCGAGATCGAATTCAGCGCGCGGTGGCGACTCGACGATCGATTGCAGCTCGGCATCGTCGGACGCGCTGCCAAGCCAGCACCAGTTGCGGAAGACGTGCACGTCGGTGCGCCCGCTCAAGACGTCGGCTTCGCGCACCGCGATTGTTCCCGGGTAGGGCCACGGCTGCAGGGCGTGAGCCGAGAGGCTTGCCCGAAGCCGCGCCGCATGCGCAGCGGGCGTTTCCACGCCGACGCATGCCCCGCTGCAGCGTCCGAGTTGTCGCGCAAAGCAGGGCCCTTCGCGCCGGTCGAGTCGCAGCGTGCTCCAGCAGAGCCGCGCTTCGCGCGCAACGGCGTGTAGCGTCGCGCGAGCCTTGGCGCGGGAGGCATAAGGACCGTACAGCCCCGCGAAGTCCGAAGGGTCGATCGCTGTCGAGGTGACATAGTCGGGGGCAGCGGCGTTTTCTGCGAGCGAGAGCGCCACCATGTCGCGGCGGCGGCGCAGGCAGCGATTGTGGGCGGGAAGCAGCGTCTTGATGAGCTGCGACTCGCGCAGCAGGGCACCCAGCTCTCCCGCGGTTTGCTCGATCTCGATCCGCGTGATCTCCGTGGACAGGCGCAGGTCGCTGGCGCTGCGATAGTCGGAGGAGAAGTGCGAGGCGACGCGTTCGCGCAGGTTCACGCTCTTGCCGATGTACAGCGGCAGCGCATTGAGGCCGTAGAAGAGATAGACGCCTGGCGCCTCGGGAATCTGATCCAGTGCGTCGGGAGCGAGCTGCGGCGGGAGACTCGGAATTTTGAGGATGCGCCTGACCGCGGCGTCGATTTCCTCGAGTGGCTTGTCGCGGTAGACGCTTTGCACGAACTGCCAGAGGATTCGTGCGTCGCCCAGCGCGCGATGACGCTCGGCGGTCGCGAGCCCGTGCCTTTGCATCACGGCATCGAGGTTGTGGCAGCCTTGACCCGGGTAGAGGCGGCGCGAGAGCTTGACCGTGCACAGCACCTTCGCGGTGAAGCTCCGGCTAAGGCGCGCGAACTCGTGCTTGAGGAACCCGTAGTCGAAGCGCGCGTTGTGGGCGACGAAGACGCAGCCAGCGAGGCGGGCGGCGATCTCGCCGGCGATCTCACGGAAGGTGGGCGCGTGCGCGACCATGGCGTTGGTGATGCCGGTGAGCGCCTGGATCGCCGGAGCGATGCTGCACTCGGGATTGAGCAGCGAGCTCCATTCGCTCACCTGCGCGCCGTCGTCGACGACGCGAACGATGCCGACTTCTGTGACGCGGTCTGCCGCCGCGGTCGTGCCGGTGGTTTCGAGATCGACGAAGGCGATGGCCGGGGCGAACATGGGCTCTTGACGCACGAACGATCGTTCGGTAGTCTACCTCAAATGTCGAACGATCGTTCCTATGTCGCGGAGCTGCAGGATTACTATGCGCGGCACCGGGCGCTGCCTTCGTACGCGTCCATCGGCAGCCTGCTTGGGCTGCGCTCCAAGTCCTCGGTCGCCGCGCTGGTGGCGCGCCTCAAGCTCGCCGGCCTGCTCGAGTCGACGCCGGACCGGCGGCTCGCGCCCACGCGGCGGTTTTTCGAGCGGCCGCTCGCCGACGCGTCCGTGCCCGCGGGGCTCCCCAACGCCATCGACGACGCGGCCGGCGACGCGCTCACCATCGACGACTATCTGATCGAGCGCCCGTCGCAGACGGTGCTGGTGCGAGTCAAAGGCGACTCGATGGTCGACGCGGGGATCTTCGACGGCGATCTGGCGGTGGTCGAGAAGCGCAGCTCGGCGAGGCGGGGCGAGATCGTCGTGGCCATCGTCGACAATCAGTTCACGCTCAAGAGGCTCGATCTCGAGCGGGGGCGCTTCGTGCTGCGGCCCGAGAACAAGGCCTACCCCGTCATCCGCCCGGAAGGGGCGCTCGAGATCTTCGGCGTCATGGTCGGACTGGTGCGCAAGACCGCCTGAGCGCGAAGCGGAGCAGCCTTCCTAGTCGGGATGCCGCACAGATCCCGTTCAGCAGCCTCGATGAACCATCGTCCGGCAAAGGCAACTTGGCAGGCCTGGCCGCGCCTCGCTTCGCTGACGTACGCTGCGGCGATTCCTGGCAGGCGGACCGACTTGCAATCGGCGAGTACTGCAATGGTCTCAGTCCGTTCGCGCCGCCGCGCTTCTCCAGGACGGCTTTCCCGGTCACCGGGAACGCGGCAGTCGTCTCCGGCGCCTGTGGCAGCGGCGACGCGCGTCCTGGGAACCGCAGGATGGCCGAACCCTCGGGCGCGCGGTCTTCCCGCAGGTAGAGCCGGTAGAGCCGATAGAGCTCCTCGTCGTCGCCCGGCCGCACACCTTGCCAAACGAGCGACCATCCAGGCTCAAGGACCGGCGCCGGATCTGCGCGCCAGCCTTGCAGCAAGAGGGTCTCGCATGCCGCGCGGGGGGTACTTCTCCAGTCGAACCGTCTTGACGCCGAGGTACTCGCAGACGCAGTGATTTGAGCCAGGCGCGCTCACCTGCGATCGCCGGGTGCTGTTACGGTCAACGCGCGCGCTTGCTCTTGCGGCTCTCCTGAAGAGTTGTCCCCTCGGTTCCACCAGCCGCCGCCCAATGCCTGAAACAAAGCCACGGTGTCGACGTAGCGGTTGCCGCGAGCCTGTGCCACACCTGAAAGCGCCTGCTGGTATGTCTGTTCCGCCATGAGAAGCGGCAACGAGCTCGTTGCTCCCAGTTCCATCGCCTTTCGGGCAATGGCGAGGTTTTCTGCCGCCTTCCGCTCGGACCGCGTCGCAGCCGCGAGCGCCCGAGCGTCGTGCTCGATGGCGTGCAGAGCGTCGGCGACAGACTGGAATGCGGTCAGCACCGCTCCTCGATACTGTGCCGCCGCCTGCTCCAGCGCCGCGTCCGCCGCGCGTTTGCGATGCTCAAGCGTGTTGCCGTCGAACAGCGGCTGCAGAATGCCCCCGGCCAGACCCCAAAACACCGTCGGGCTGGTGAACAACTGCCGGAACTGGGTCGACGTGCTGCCGGCGTTCGCTGTCAGTGTTATCTGGGGCAGCGTGTTCGCCATCGCCACGCCGACTTGTGCGCTCGCGGAATGCAGGTTTGCTTCCGCCGCGCGCACATCGGGGCGCTGCTCGACCAGCCTCGAGGGCAGTCCAAGGGGGAGGTCCTGCGGCAGATTCAGCTCATCGAGCTCGACGCGCTGGCCCGGCTCCTCGCTTGGGAACTGGCCGGCGAGCCGCGCGATCAAATCGCGCTGCTGGGCCAGTTGCTTCTGCAGTGTGGGCAGCGTCGCCTCGGTTTGAGCCAGCGCCGCTTCCTGCGCCGCGACATCACCACCTGCGATTGCGCCCAACTCGTACTGACGCTGCAGAAGCGCGAGCTGCTCAGCCTCGATGCGGATCACCTCCTGCGTTGCGCCGATCTGGGCGCGCAGGGTGGCCTCCTGAACGGCGGCAGCCACCACGTTCGAGGTAAGCGTCAGGTAAGTGGCTTCCAGTTGAAAGCGCTGTGCTTCAGCTTGCGCCTGAAGCGATTCGGACTGTCGTCGATTGCCGCCCCATGGATCGAAAACGTAGGACACCACTAGCTGCGGCGTGTACAGGTTGAACAGCGCCTGCCCGGATGTCAGCGTTGGCGAGACCACATCGACGGCGTTTTTCTCTCGATTCGCCAAGAAGCTTGCCTGCAAGCTCGGGTAGAAGGCACCCTCCTGTGCAAACGCGTTTTCCTGCGCTTGGCGCAGTGCCGCCTGGGCCGCTCGCACATCGGGGTTGGCCTGGAGCGCCCGCTTAACGAGCGCAGTTATCGCAGGTGAACCGAACAGTTGCCACCACTCGCCGGGAAGGTCTCGCTCGGCAAGAAAGTGCTGCGCTTCTCCGCCGCGGACCTGAGCCGCTGCGGTGTGTGCGGGAAGCGGTTGCGCTGTGTAATCCGCGACCTCCGCTGCAGCGGGCCGGTGGAAATCCGGGCCGACAGTGCAGCCGGCGGCGAGGATTACCGTGCCCGCTGCTACAGGCACCAGGGTCCATGGTCCGGCGCGCAACGCGAGACTCATGGAGCCGCCCCCAGCGCACTGCTCGCCGCGGAACGTTTTGCCCGCACCGAGAATAACGAGATCAGCACTGGGAGCGCGACGAGGATCAGCGCCGGCGCCAGCAGCATACCTCCGACGACTACGAGCGCGAGTGGCCGCTGCACCTGCGCACCAATCCCGGTCGAGAGCGCCGCAGGCAGCAACCCGACGCACGCTACGACGCATGTCATCATTACGGGACGCAGCTGAACGCGAATCGTCGTGCGCAGCGCGCGCTCGGGATCGGTCTCGTCTTCAAGGTGGCGGTTGAAATACGCGAGCACCAGAATGCCGTCCATTGCGGCTATCCCGAACAGCGCCACGAAGCCGATCGCCGCCGAGACGCTAAAGGGAGTGTTCGTGAGGTAGAGCATGAGTATTCCGCCGACGAGCGCCATGGGGATCGCACTGATCGCGAGCAGCACGTCGACGAGCGAGCCGAAGTTCATATAGAGGAGGATGCAGATCAGAAGAATCGACAGCGGTACGACAACGGCCAGACGCTGGACGGCCTCGGTAAGGTTGCCAAACTCACCCACCCATTCGAGCCGGTAGCCGCCGGGGAGCTCAACCTGCCCCGCAACCTTGCGTTGCGCCTCGATCACCGCCGACCCGAGGTCGCGGCCGCGAACACTGAACTTGATCGGGATATAACGCTCCTGCTGCTCGCGGTAGATGAACGACGGGCCGGTGACCAGAACGATGTCGGCCACGTCGGCCAGCGCCACAGGCACCGTGCCGTTGCCGCTGGGGCTCGGCGCCCCGACGGTAATGCGGCGAATCGAATCGAGGCTTTGCCGATACTCCGGCGCCAGGCGCACGATCATCGGAAAGTGACGGTCGCTGCCCTCCTCGAACAGGTCCCCGGCCGCCTGGCCGCCGATGGCCGCCTGGATCGTCGCGTTGATGTCGCCCGGCGAGAGCCCATAACGAGCCGCACGTGCCCGATCGATGTCAATGCGAACCGTCGGCTGTCCCAAGGAATTGAGCACGGCCAGATCGGTGACACCGGGAACCGTCTCCAAGACTTTCCGGATCTTGGCCGCCGTCTTCTCCAGCGTTTCGAGGTCGTTGCCGAAGAGCTTGATCGAGTTCTCGCCTTTGACTCCCGACGCAGCCTCCTCGACGTTGTCCTGGATATATTGCGAGAAATTGAATTCGACGCCAGGAAACTCATCCTGCAGCCTGTCTTTCATCTTCCGCGTCAGCGATTCCTTGGTTTCTCCCGGCGGCCACCGCGACTCGGGCTTGAGCGGCGCGAAGAATTCGGCGTTGAAAAAGCCAGTAGCGTCGGTGCCGTCGTCGGGACGTCCGTGCTGGGACACCACCGTCTCGACCTCCGGAAAGCCGGCGATTAGCCGGCGCATCCGGTTGACGTATGGGTTGGCTTCCTCAAGCGACACCGAGGACGGCATAGTCGCCCGGATCCAGAAATTGCCCTCTTCCAGGGTCGGGAGGAATTCGAGCCCCAGATTGCGCAGCGCCACTGCGGCGAGCACGAGCAGCACGACGACAGCACCGGCGGCTAGCACCTTGTTGGCGAGGGCGAAGCGTAAGACCGGGTCCACGCCTCGGCGCAAAAGTGCCACCAGACGCGTGTCCGTGTCGCTCACGCGCTCCTCGAGCAGCAGCACGCTTAGCGCAGGCGAGATCGTGACAGTGGCGATGAGCCCGCCGGCGATGGCATACGCGTAGGTCTTCGCCATGGGGCCGAAGATGTGTCCTTCGATGCCGCTCAACGTGAACAGCGGCACGAAGCCGGCGATGATGATCGCCGCCGAAAAGAAGATCGATTCGCTCACCTCCATCGCCGAATTGGCGACGATGGCAAATTTGCCGCGCAGGCCGAATTGAGCGCGCAAGCGGTGCGCTAGCGCGAGTTCAGCGCTGCGAGCTTCGCGTCTCTCGGCTAGGTGCCGATAGATGTTCTCGATCATGACCACCGACGCGTCGACGACGAGACCAAAATCGATCGCTCCCACGGAAAGCAGGTTCGCCGATTCGTCGCGTGCGGCCATGATGATCAGCGCGAAGGCAAAGGCGAATGGAATCGTCGCGGCGACGATCAGCGCGCTGCGCAGATTCCCCAGAAAGGCCCATTGCACGAGGAAGATCAGCAGGATGCCGGCGAGCATGTTGTGCAGAACCGTGCGGGTGGTGATGCTGATGAGATCGGTACGATCGTAGATCCGCTCGATGTGCAGCCCGGGCGGGAGGACGCCGGTCTGGTTGATCTTCTGCACTTCGGCCTGGATGTGCCGGATCGTTGGCATGCTTTGCTCGCCGCGGCGCATCAGTACCGTGCCTTGCACGATGTCGTCTTCGTCGTCTTTGCCGGCGATGCCGAGGCGGGGTTGATGACCGGTTGTCACCGTCGCGACATCGCTAAGCATCACCGGTGTTCCGTTGCTCGAGGCGAGCATGATCTTGCGGATGTCGTCCAGCGACCGGACGAGACCCACGCCGCGGACGACCGCCGACTGGGTGCCGATGTTGACGGTTTGACCGCCGACGTTAAGATTGCTGCTTCCGATGCTCTGCAGCACCTGAGCCAGCGTCAGCCCGTGTGCGATGAGTTGGTTCTGATCGACGGTGATATCGTAGGTCTTTGTCTGGCCGCCCCAGCCGGTGACATCGATGACGCCGGGCAGCGCTTTGAAGCGCCTCTGCAATATCCAATCCTGAATGGTCTTGAGATCGGTAACCGAATAGCCCTTTGGTCCGACCACCCGATACCGGTAGATCTCGCCGATCGGGCTCCAGGGAGAGATCTGCGGCTGGGCACCGTTGGGCAGCTGCGGAAGCTGCGCCAGGCGGTTGATTACGAGCTGCTCGGCCTGCGCGTAGGAGACATCGTAGGTGAACTGGAGCTTCACGTCGGAGAGACCGAACAGAGATATGGTCCGGATGGCGGAGACATGGGGAATCCCGGCCATCTGTACCTCGATCGGAACCGTGATGTAGCGCTCGATTTCCTCTGCCGATTGACCTGGGTTCTGCGTCACCACGTCGACAAGCGGCGGCACGGGGTCAGGGTACGCTTCGATGTTGAGCCTGACGAAGCAGATGGCGCCCGCGATCAGGACCAGCACCATAAGGCCGACGATAAGCCAGCGCTGGCGCAGGGCCGCGCCGATGACCCAGTTCATCGTGCGTCACGCCCGGGCGACACTCTGAACCAACCCCAGGGTCGTCCAATGCGCCGAGAGCACGCGCGGATCATTCGATGCGCGCGGCACGATCAATGAACAAGGTTCCGGCAGTCACCACCTGTTCGTCGGGCGCGAGACCCGCGACCACCTCCACGATCCCGTTGCGGGTTCTGCCTGTTTGGACCGGTCGCAGGGCGATCGTCCCGTCGCGGTTAAGGACCCAGACCCGCGCCACGCTTCCTTCGTAAACCACTGCGCTGCTGGGAACACCGGGCGCGGAGGACTCGCTGCCGGTTACTATGCTGAACGTAGCAAACATCTCAGGTTTAAGGACCCCGTCGCGGTTCTCGACCTCGGCGCGGACCGCGAGGCGTCGCGTGACGGGATCGATACTCGGAGCTACGTAAGTAATCCTTGCCCTGAATGTCTGCTGGGGTAGCGCGAGCACGCGTACATCCAAGGGCTGACCGCGACGAACCAGCGGAGCGTCGGTCTCGCGCACATTGGCCACCAGCCACACCGTGGAAAGATCGCCAATTGCAAACACAGGATTGGCGGCTCCCGACTGGATGTACTGGCCCAGCCCGACCTGACGGTCGGTCACCGTCCCATCGATGGGAGCCAGCACGAACGCCTGCGCGTTCATCGGCGCTGGCGTCTCGAGCCTTGAGATCTCTGTGTCGGTACGTCCCTGGATGCGAAGGCGGTTGCGCATCAAGGCCAGCGCCGCCTCGGCGGAGCGCAGATTGTTTTGGGAAGCGAGGAGATCGGATTGACTTTGCTGCCAGTCTTGAAGCGAGCCTCCTTTGGCCTCGTAGAGCGCCTTCTTGCGCTGCTCGTTCGTCTGGGCCATGGCCAGCTGCGCACGGGCGGTGTTGAGAGCGTTCACCGCGCTCACGAGATCGCTCTGTCCTTGTGCGAATTCGGTCGCTTCGACCGCGAGTAGCGGCTGGCCTTGCCTGACATGATCACCAAGATTCGCGAGAACCTTCGTGACGCGGCCAGAGTAGGGCGAGAAGACAGGGGTCGTCCTGTCGCCGTTGAGGGCGATCTTGCCCTCTGCGATTCGCTCGGTTCGAAACGTAACCAGGATGGCGGGCGCCACCTTGAGGTTCGAGAGTTGCGCAGGTGTCGGCCGAAACGTCCCGGGTGGTGCTTCCTCGGCAGGCTGGCTTGCCGCCACTGGACTCGTCCGTCCGGTGAGCCAACTCAGCACGACCATGAGGCTGGCAATCAAAGCGAGCGCGATCACAATGAGCCACTGCCGACGCCGTGAGATCGCTTCTGCCGCCGGCGACTGATGCGTTACTTTCCGGCCGGTTTCTGTCGCACAATCCATCGTCTCACCACCAGCAGCATTGCGCTTCGGGTCCGAATGCGTCTTGCTGCACGCCAAGTGCGGCGACCATAGCGCAGGAGCCTTGCGCGGACCTTGCACGACCGATGGATGCGACAAGCGTCCTGCCTCGCAATCTCGTTTCCTCTTGCGTTAGACTCGGCGTCACAAGACTTGTTTAGAACACTCGAGCGCACTTGCGCGCGCCGCACCAGAGCAAGCTTGCCCCAAGCTTGCCGAACATCGACTCAAAATGCGCCTTTTGCTAGTCGAAGATGACCTGGAGTTAGCCAGCGGGCTCGTGTCGGCGCTGGAGCAGGCCGGATACGCGGCGGACGCCGCCCACAGCGGAGCGCAGGCGCTCGCTGCGTGTGCGGGCGCGAAATATCAGCTCGTGATTCTCGACCTCGGGCTGCCGGATATGGACGGAATGGAAGTGCTGCGGCGGCTTCGCCACAACGGCATGACGAGCCCGGTCCTGATATTGACCGCCCGAGATGAGCCGCAGGACCGGATCGTTGGACTCGACGCAGGCGGAGACGACTACCTCGCGAAACCGTTTCATCTGGGCGAGCTCGAAGCCAGGATCCGTGCGCTGTTGCGTCGCGGTGAGCCGGCCGCGGCGACTCTGCGCATCGGAAACCTTGCTTTCGAGCCGGCGTCGCGCCGCCTTACCGTCGGTGAACAGGAGATCGCACTGACCGCGCGCGAACTCGCAGTGCTCGAATTGCTGCTGCGGCGCAGCGGCCGAATCGTTACCAAGAAACACATCTTCGAATCCGTCTATAGCTGGGACGACGAAGCCAGCCTCTCGATGGTCGAGGTGTTCGTCAGCCGGCTGCGGCGCAAGCTTGCCGACGCCGGCGCAGGCGTGAGCATCAGGGGATTCCGCGGCCTGGGCTACAGGCTGGAGCAAGGGACCAAGTCCCATGAAGAAGCCTGAGCACAGTCTGCGCAGACGCCTGCTGGTGCGCCTTTGGGTTCCGCTCGCGAGCCTTCTCCTTGTCGGAGCGCTGCTTTCCTTCGGGCTCGCGTATTACTTCGGCAACGTCGTGCACGACCGGTGGCTGCTCGATTCGGCGATGACTCTCGCCACACAGCTTCGCGCGGACACCGGGCGCGTAAGCCTCGAGCTGCCGGCGTCGGCGGTCGAGATGTTCGAATGGGACAGCCTGGATCGCATCTACGAAGAGGTCCAATCTCCCAGCGGCAGACGCCTTCTCGGCAACGCGGCCTTCCCGCCGGCACCGGCGGCACTGGTGCCGAACAAGCCGATCTACTACGACGCGACAATCGAAGGCAATCCTGTTCGCGTGGTCGCAGTGGCCGTTCCCAGCCCGGTCGATGCGTCGAGGCCAGTGACGATCCAGGTTGCCGAAACCAGGAGAAAACGACAGGCTCTGGTCTGGGAAATCATCCTGGTCGTCGTTCCGCTGCAGGCGATCATTCTTCTCGTCGCCGGTGCATTCATCTGGTTCGCCGTGACAACGAGCCTGTCGAGCCTCGATGAGCTCGCCGCTCGTCTCGGCGGCTACGAGCCCGAGGCCCTTGTTCCGCTGCGCGACGTCGAGGACGCACCTTCGGAGGTGAAGCCCCTGGTGGGGGCGCTCGATCGGCTGATCGGTAGGCTATCGGAGAGCCGTGCCGCCCAGCAACGCTTTGTGGCCAATGCGGCGCATCAGCTACGCACGCCACTGGCAGCATTGCAGGTTCAGGCGGAGCGCGCGCTTCGCGAAGCCAATCCGGAGCGGCATTCCGAAGCCCTCGAGCGCGTTCTTGCAGCAGTAACGAGAATGCAGCACCTTACTCAACAACTGCTGACGCTGACGAGATCTGACGCGTCCTCCGCAAGCATGCTGGCGATGGTCGACATCGATCTTGCGGAGCTTGCACGCAACGAGCTCGAGCGCTGGGCGGATGCCGCCGTCGAGCGCAATATCGATCTCGGCTATGACGGGCCGGAATCTGGCGTGCCGATGCGCGGCGAACCGCAGCTCCTGCGCGAGCTCATTGGTAACCTCGTCGACAACGCGATCCGCTACGGACGCCCTGGCGGAGACGTGACGCTGGGCGTGCGGCGCAGCCCGCTCACCCTCTTTGTCGACGACGACGGGCCGGGAATCCCCGCTTCCGATCGCGAGCGCGTGCTCGAGCCGTTCTACCGCGCACCGCAGAGCGGCGGCAATGGCTGCGGGCTGGGGCTGGCGATCGCGCAGGAGATTGCCAAGCGTCATGGTGCCCACTTGCGCATCGGCAACCACGTCCCCGGGGGAACGCGGGTCGAGGTCGTTTTCGGCGGCTGACGGCCTCTTTTGCCTGCGAGCCAGGAGGAGACGATCACTCATGACTCGCGGGTGGCCGAACATGTTCGGCGGGGTCCTCGGTGCGTGCCAACGACTGGCAGCGGCGGGAATCTTCGCCTGCGCAGGCGCTCACGCGCAGACGCTTGCCGGTGGGGCAACGGGGCCGTCCGAGGCTGGCACGGAGCAAGGAGTTGAAAGTGCGCAGAACGGGGACGAAGCGCGGGATTGGGCCCTTCACGTGCAAACCACTATCGTCTACCAGTACCACCCTGCGTTTCGCTCTCCTTACCAGGGCACCAACAGCCTTGCGCCGTCGGCCCAGGGGAAAGAGACCTTCGACCTCACGCTCTACGCGGGCGCGCGGCTTTGGCAGGGAGCGGAGTTCTGGGTGAATCCCGAGATCGACCAAGGCTTCGGCCTGAGCAGTACGCTCGGCGTGGCCGGTTTTCCTAGCGGCGAAGCGTACAAGGTCGGCGCGAGCCAGCCCTATGGCCGGCTGCACCGAGCCTTTCTGCGTCAGACCATCAACCTTGGAGGCGACGCCACCGAAGTCGAAGCCGATCTCAATCAGCTTGCCGGAACCGAGTCCGCCGATCGAGTCGTGCTGACCCTGGGCAAGTTCTCCGTGGTCGATCTCTTCGACGAGAACGATTATGCGCACGATTCGCGCAGCGATTTTCTGAACTGGTCGCTAATCGACAGCGCCGCGTTCGATTACGCCGCTAACGCCTGGGGCTACACCTACGGGGTCGCCGTGGAGTGGTATCAGGCGAGCTGGACGCTTCGTGTCGGGTTATTCGATCTCTCGACCGTTCCCAACAGCACGCAGCTCGATCCTCGCTTCCTGCCTCAATACCAGATCGTGGCCGAAGTGGAGAAGCGCTACGACCTCTCGGGCCAGCCGGGCATCGCCCGTCTGCTCGGATTCGCGACGCATGGGAACATGGGCGAGTACAACCAAGCGACTGCCCTCGCTGAGGCGACCGGTCAGCCCGCGGACATCGCCGCCGTGCGTAGTCCGCACACCAAGTACGGCATGGCTTTCAACCTGCAGCAGCAACTCGCGCCCGACTTGGGGCTTTTCGCACGCCTGTCCGCCCAACAGGGCAAGTACGAGGCATTCGACTTCACCGATGTGAGTCAATCCTACGCGTTCGGCCTATCCATGAGCGGAGAGCGCTGGCAGCGAAGCGACGACAATTTCGGAGTGGGTGCAGCAGTCAATCGCGAATCGGGTGCGGCAAACCGCTTCTTCGACGCGGGCGGTCTCGGCATCCTTGTGGGCGACGGCCAGCTGCCACGACCGGGCTCAGAGCGCGTGCTCGAAATGTATTACCGTTATTCGCTTGCGAAGGGTGTGCAGCTCTCTCTGGATTACCAGTACATCGACCACCCTGCGTACAACCGCGATCGGGGGCCGGTGTCGGTGTTCGGGCTCCGGCTCCATGTACAGATATGAAGCCTGGCGAACGACGGAGCGTTAAGGGTGAATCGCAGGACTCAGAACGCCTGAGGCTCAATGCGCGTGATCCTGCCTCCTGGCAAGAGAACCGTCGCAGAGGTTGGCGAGGCGAAGCTGATGGTGATGATCCCGTCGTTTCCGCTTAGTGTCGGGGGTCCGCTAAAGGTACAGGCGATGCATTGGCCGCCGCTGTACTTGTCCAGCGTTGCGGTGAATATCGCTCCCGACAGGGGCCCGGAGGCGAGATACCACTGCGCGGCACCGCCCGCCGTGTACGAGTAGATCGTCACGACCAGCACCCCATGCTTGTAGTCGATCGCGTAGCCGGTCCCGGATTCATCGGGATTCCACCACAGTCCGACCTGTGGGCTCAGCGCAGGCGCCGCCGGCGGACCCACGGTGACGGGAGCCGCGAAGTTGCGCCAGTCATCGACGGAGTATCCGTCGTCGAGCCCGCCAAAGCCCTGCTCCGTAAGGAGCATGGCGAAGATCCATGTGCCGGTCGGAGGAGGCGTTGCAGAAAGCGATCCGGAGTTGACGTCAGTTGTCTCCCAGCCAGTGCCCAGCGTGGGCAGGTCGAACTGCGCGAGCTTGTGCCCCGACTGGAGTGGGGCGGGGTAGGGAGACGGGAACGCCCATAGCTCCATGCGTATCGGACCGGATTCGCCGTTCGGACCGTAGTTCGCGTAACCATCGGCGAACATCGACGCAGTACCTCCTGAGTAGTCGTACGCGACGTTTCCGACGAAGCGAACGTCCGACGCTTGTGCGCCGATGCAAACCAAGGCTACCAGAACAGCGCCGAGGCGCCGCAGTGCTGTCCAATGGCCAGTACGGCTACGGTGAGCAACGCGCATGGGTTCCTCCAGGTCCAGCCGACGCCATGCTGCGCATCTGCCGAAAGATGAAACAACCGGTGAGCTCTGGATGGCGTGCTCACCTGCGCCCCGCGGAGCAAGCTCACGCGTCTCCAGGCGCCAAGGCAAGCATAGCGCAGCAGGGGATTGGGCGAAGCGCTGCCTTTCTTCAAGATGCCCCGTCGCGGGTCCCAGACCGCGGTTCCAGAAGAAGAGGAAGCTGGGACGCAACGCCCGGCAGGCCCTCGCCAGCGCGCGATCGAATACGGTCCCGAAGGCCGATTCGCAGAAGCGACGCGCAACGCTCTTCAAGCTTGGCACGAGACGAGGGTAAGGTGTTAATCTTGCGCGAACCTTGCACTCGACTCCAACCGCACCGTTTGATGCGCCGTCAGGAGTCAAGCAGAATCAATCGCTACGAAGAGAGCATCTCGCGCGACCCGCCGCGCCGGAGCGAGCTACAGCCTCTCCACCTCCACCAGCGCATCGTAGAACGTCGCCGCACGCCCCATGTCGGTGAGCGCCTGGCTGGTGATCATGTTGGCGTTGGTGCCGTCAGGAGAAAGCTTGCGCCACCAGACCGACAACGCGACGACCACGCCGGCGCGCGCCCTGTCGGTGACGCGCGCGGTGAGCGCCAACGCGCCGCGATCGTTGAACACGCGCACGCGGTCGCCGCTGGCGATGCCGCGAGCGCGCGCGTCGTCGGGATGGATCTCCAGCTTGGGCGTTTGCTCCGTCTCGGCGAACACGGGCAGGTTGGCGAAGCTCGAATTGAGCGCATTGCGCGCCGGCGGAGAGATCATCGCCAGGGGATACCTGCGCGCGAGCTGCGGGTTGCTTGCAGCGGACTCGTGCGGAGGAACGAAGGTCGGCAGCGGGTCGAGCCCCTTGCGGGCGAGCGTCTCGGAATAGAACTCGCACTTGCCCGACGGCGTGGGAAAGCCGCCTTGGGCGAAGGGCGCGAAAGGGGAGGGGACGTTGAGCCTCTGCCATCCCCGCTGTCTAAGGGCCTCCCAGTCGATGCCGTTCATCCGTGGATCGCTCGTCACGAACGCGTTGCGAGCGATCTCCTCGTCGCCCTCCGCGAAGCACGGCTCGGTGAAGCCCATCTTCGCTGCGAGCAAACGGAATACTTCGGTGTTGGGTTTCGCCTCGCCCAGCGGCGGGATGGCGCGATTGTTGGCGAGCACGTAGAGATGGCCGTAGGAGGAGTGCACGTCGATTTGCTCGAGCTGCGTAGTCGCCGGAAGCACGATGTCGGCGTAGTCCGCGGTGTCGGTCTGGAAGACTTCGTGCACCACGCAGAAGAGGTCCTCCCGAGCGAAGCCACGCACGACCTTCGCCGAGTCTGGAGCTACCGCTACCGGGTTCGAGTTGTAGACGTAGATCGCACGGACCGGCGGGTCCTTGGCGTCGAGCAGTGCATCGCCGATCGTGCTCATGTTGATCGTGCGAGGGTTGTTCCAGATCAGGTCCGGGCGCTCGAGCGCCTTGGTATTCACCGGATACGCCCCGCTCGAGGACAGCAGCGCGCCGCCGGCCGGGTCGCGCCAGGCGCCGACCAGCGCGGGGAGGCAAGCCGCCGTGCGCATCGCCATCCCGCCGCCGCCGTGACGCTGCATGCCGTAATTGAGCCGGATCGCCGCGGGACGGATGGTGCCGTAGTCGCGGGCGAGCGCGACAATCGCGTCGGCGCTGAGTCCCGTAAGCTGCGCGACGCGCTCCGGCGGATATTCGCGGACGCGATCCTTGAGACGGTCGAAACCCAGCGTGTAGCGATCCACGTAATCGTGATCGATCAAGTCCTCGGCGACGAGCACGTGCATCATCCCCAGCGCCAGCGCAGCGTCGGTCCCCGGGAGCAGTGCCAGATGCTCGTGGCACTTCTCGGCAGTGAGGCTCCGGTACGGGTCGATCGCCACCAGCTTGGCGCCGTGGCGCTTGGCTTCCTGCACGCGGCTCCACAAGTGGAGGTTGGAGACGATCGGGTTCGAGCCCCAGATCAGGACGAGCTTGGCGTTCTCGAATTGCTCGAGATCGGTGCCGATCGCCGCGCCGACGGTGGCGACGTACCCTGCCTTGCCCGCAGTCGAGCATATGGTGCGATCGAGCAGCGACGCACCGAGCTTGTGAAAGAAGCGGCGGTCCATCGAGCAGTACTGCAGCAGGCCCATGGTTCCGGCGTAGCTGTAGGGCACGATTGCCTGGGGCCCTTCGCGCGATGCCGAGATCTCCTTGAAGCGCTGGGCAATGGTATCGAGCGCCTCTTCCCAGCCGATGCGCTCGAACCGGCCCTCGCCCTTGCGTCCGACGCGCTTGAGCGGATGGAGGACGCGCTGGCTCGAATAGGTGCGCTCCAGATATCGCGCGACCTTGGTGCACAGGGTGCCGCGCGTGGTCGGGTGATCGGGATCTCCGGCCACGTCCACCGCGCGACCATCTTCGACCGTAATGTGCAGCGCGCACGTATCCGGGCAGTCGTGCGGGCACGCGCCGCGGACGATGCGGCGTTCGGAGGTGGGGCGATCGAGCGGCATGGGCGAAAGCTCGTTTCCGCGCATTGTAGCTCCGCGTCGCTGGCGTTACGGTATCGTTGATCCGCTGTTCGATTCGTGCAATCCATGTCCACGCCGCCGCGCAATCTCACGCTGCCATCGGGGTCTTCCTTGCCGGTGCTCGGTCTGGGCACGTGGGAAATGGGTGAGCGAGCGCAGCGTCGCGCCGGCGAAGTAGCAGCATTGCGACTCGGGCTCGATCTCGGCATGACCATGATCGACACCGCCGAGATGTACGGCGAAGGCGGCGCCGAGGACGTTGTCGCCGAGGCGATCGCCGGACAGCGGCAGCGCGTGTTCCTGGTGAGCAAGGTCTACCCCCACAACGCAAACCGACGCGGCATCGTGGCTGCCTGCGAGCGCAGCTTGAAGCGCCTCAAGACCGATTATCTGGATCTGTACCTGCTGCATTGGCGCAGCCGCATTCCGCTCGAGCAAAGCGTCACGGGCTTCGAGGCGCTGCGTGCCGACGGCAGGATCCGGGCCTGGGGCGTTTCCAACTTCGATACCGCCGACATGCAGGAGTTGTGGGCTGTGGCGGGAGGCCGCCACTGCGCGGTCAATCAAGTGCTCTATCACCTCGGCCGCCGCGGCGTGGAGTGGGACCTGCTGCCGTTCTGCCGCGGCCACCGCATTGCGGTGATGGCGTACTCGCCGCTGGGGCAGGCGCGCTTGTTGCGCCAACGGGCGTTACGCCAGATCGCCGCGGGAGTCGGAGCGACGCCGGCGCAGCTGGCGCTGGCCTGGCTGCTGGCTCAGCCGGGCGTCGCCGCGATACCCAAGGCGGCCGATCCCGGCCATGTCCGCGAATGCGCCGCTGCTCGCGACCTGGAGTTGTCGAGCCGGGTCATGGCCGAGCTGGAAGAGGCCTACCCGCCGCCTGCCGGGCCGACCCCGCTCGAAATCCTCTGAGGTCGCCGCGGTCCGTTGCCACGGCGCGGCAGGACGCGCGCAGCTAAAGCCTGGGTGCCCCTTCGCTCAGCGGTTGCGACTGATTTCATGTCGCCTTTAATCAATGCCTTGGAGCCGAAACCTCCGGTGTCACTAGACATGGCACCGATGTTGCTTAGCTGCAGATCAGAGGCGAGGGCAATGCAACCGTACCGCGAGGATACTGTGAATTACACCCATTACGACTATCTGGAGCTCCCGCCCGGCGCCTCCACGGCCAGGATCGAGGCCGCGTACCAGACCATCCGGCAGCGAATGAACGGGCATGGCGACCCGAAAATGGTGAGCCTGGTTCACGAGGCTTACATGGTGCTCTCTGATCCCACGCTGCGACACGACTACGACTGCGAGCTGCAGCGCATCGCCGACGAGGCCGACCGGGAACTGAAGAATCTTCTCGATCAGGAGGCGACCCGCCTTCCTCGCCGCGTGCAGGATGTCCCTGCACCGCTGATCGCGGCCATCAGCGCGTGGGCCGCATGAGAAGCGTCCACTGCGTCCGCTCCGCATTGCAGCGCGCTGCCTACCGCTGCGATCCCGGCTGGCGGGCGCCATCGCGCCTGCGCCTTCGTCCCAAGGCTGCCCGCGTGGCCGCGGGACGGCGTCGCGCCCACCCCGTGCGCCGGCCGCTGTGCCGGTCTCGGCTGTCGCCGCCACCGGCGTCGCGGCGCGTTTCGCTGCAGGTCTGAGCTTTCCCGCGCGGGCTAATCCCACTGCGTTATCCAATAGGATGAAGCCGCGCCTGCAAACCATGTGACAGGTGATCGGCCGACGCGCTTCATCCGGCGCGACGACTACAAAGCAAACGAACCCTGCGGGAGGACCGTGGAAAAATGCCTGAACTGCCAATTCTATGACCGCCGCAATGCCCGTCCCAATGACGGGCGCACACCGATGATGTGGGGCCAGTGCCGCCGTCACTCGCCGCACTTGAATCCGCTAGGCTCCACTTCGAAGAAGGCGCACATCGTCGAAGGCGTGTGGCCGCTGGTCCGCGACGACGACTGGTGCGGCGAATGGCGCGCTCCGATGCGTGCATCCACTGCGCGGGTCCGCCTCGTGTCGCGAGCGGTCGAGGCAACGGCGAGCACTGCGGCAACTACCGAGGACGCAGCGCCAGCCGACAAACAGCCAGCAGCGCTCGAGGAGTAGCGCCGCGAGCAGTGACGCAGGGGCCCCAGCTCGCGCCAAGGAGGCCGCAGCCGCGAGCAGTGAAGCAGGGACCCTCGCCTGCTCTCACACGCCGGCGACGGCGAGCATCTTCATCTCGGCGCAGCCGCTGCGTGCCTGGCGCGCGGCGGCGTACTCCGGGGAGCGATAGAACTCCTTGGCGCGCTCGAGCGTAGGAAACTCCAGCACCACAATGCGATCATGCTGCCAGCTACCTTCGAGGATGGCAGTCTCGCCACCGCGCACGAGATAGCGGCCGCCGTAGCGCGCCACTGCCTCCTGAGCGAGTTGCTTGTACTTCTCGTAGCGGGTCGAGTCGGTCACTTTCACATTGGCAAGAATATAGGCTGCCATCGCATCTCCCTCCGGGTTTAGGGTACGTTAACGGCCTCCAGTGTGCGGGCGCCCGGCCCGTGCAGCAACACGTATCACGCGATCGCCAGCAGGCCATTCGCTGCCGTGTCATCGGATACCATCGCGGGCGTGAGATCCGCCATTTTTTCCGCCCTGGCCGAAGGCGCCACCGCGATCACCCCCAACCGGAGGCTGGCGCGACATCTGCGGCGAGGATTCGACCGGGCGCAGCATGCCGCAGGGAAGCGTAGCTGGCCCACGCCTTCGATCCTTCCCTATGGCGCGTGGCTGGAGGCGCTGTGGGAGCAAGGCATCGCCGCGGGCATGGAAGCGGGCGCTCGTCTGCTCCTGTCGCCGACTCAATCGGCGCTGCTGTGGCGGAGTGTCATCTCTGCACATGGGCCGGTGCTGCTCGACCCTGCAGGTGCGGCGCGTGTCGCCGAGGAAGCGTGGTCGATAACCTGCGCATGGGGTGCCGGCGGCGAGAGCTGGCGCGGATGGCGACGCTCCGACGGCGGTGACGCCGACGATCCGGGCACCTTCGCGGCGTGGGCCGAAGCCTGTCTCGCTGAGCTTCGCCGCGCCCAGGCCATCGACCTGCCGCAACTTGGCGACGTGTTGGCGCGCAACGCTGCGCTGCTCGCTGCTCGAGTTCCTCGCGTCGTGCTCGCCGGATTCATCAGTTTGAGCCCTCAGCAGCAGCGTTTGATCGATGCGCTGAACGCAACCGGCGCCGGCATTCGCACGGTCGACGCTCCGGCACCGCACCCGAGCAATGCATCGCGGACAACGGCGGCGACGCGGCGCGACGAGGTGTGTGCTGCGCTCGAGTGGGCTCGCGCGCGGGCGCTCGCCGAGCCCGCTTGCAGCGTCGGCATCGTCATCGAAGACCTCGCGCAACGTCGCGAGGAGATCATCGCTCTGGCGGAGGACGTGCTGTGTCCCGGGCTGATCCTGCCCCCGGACGCCGCCGCACGGCGCCCGTTCGAGGTTTCGCTGGGTACGCCGCTGGCGATGGTGCCTGTCGTGGTTGCGGCGCTCGACTTGATTGCGTTGCGCGAAGTCGGGCTGGAGCGCAACGCCGCCGCTGCCATGTTGCGCTCGCCGTATCTTGCCGGAGACGAAACAGCATGGGGCCGGAGGGCGGGCATCGAGCGGCAATGGCTCGTCGGGGGTCGCCGCCATATCACGCTCGACGACGCGATCGCCGCGCTCGAGCGCGTATCTCCGGATTGCGCCGAGCGCTGGAGGCGCGCCAGGAGCGGGGGACATGGCACGCGTCGGGCATCGCCTCGAGAGTGGGTCGATCGATGGCGGACATGGCTGGAAGCGACCGGCTGGCCCGGTACGCGCCCGCTCGATAGCGCCGAGCATCAGGCCCGCGAGGCTTGGGAGGGGCTGCTCACCGAGTTCGCGCGGCTGGGCTCAGTCGCGTCGCGACTCGATCGGGACAACGCGATCGAGACTCTGCGTCTGCTCGCGCGCGACCGCGTGTTTCAACCCGAGGGAACGGTGGCCTCTGTTCAACTGCTGGGGATTCTCGAGGGCTCCGGGCTCGACTTCGATGCGTTGTGGGTCGCAGGGCTGTCGGCCGACCGCTGGCCGCGCGCGCCGAGCCCCAACCCGTTACTGCCGATTCATTGGCAGCGCGAGCGCAACATCCCGCGGGCAAGCGCCGCGGGCGAGCTCGACTACGCCCGCACGATCACGGCGCGCTTTGCGGCCGCGGCACCGGTCGTCATGTTCAGCTCGGCCGAAAGCGCTGACGATCACCGGCTTCTGCCATCGACGCTGCTGCTCGACTATCCGCTATTGGCTTCGCCACCGCTGAGCAAGCCGTGGGCGCATACCATCGCCGAGAGCGTCAGCGCCGAGAGTGTAGAGGACGCGCGCGCCCCCGTCGTGCAAGCCGGCAGCCATCTGCGCGGCGGCGCCGCGATCATCGCCGCGCAGAGCGATTGTCCGTTCCAGGCCGTTGCCCGTCATCGTCTTTCGGTGAAACCATGGCCGGTCGCGCCCGCCGGATTGACTCCGGAAGAGCGCGGGGGCTTGGCGCACGGGGCGCTCAAGGCTTTCTGGGACGCGATTCGCGATAAGGCGTCGCTGTCGGCGCTCGATCGCAATGCGCTCGCCGCCCGCATCGATGCAGCCGTGGGCCGTTCTATCGCGCAGCTCCCGCTTGCGCGACGGCAAAGCCTCCCCGCGTCGGTGTACGGCGAGGAACAGGGCCGGCTCACTGCGGTGCTGCGGAAGTGGATCGAGCTGGAGCACGGGCGGCCAGGTTTTGCGGTCGCAGACACCGAAAGGCAGACGACGCTGGCGCTCGGCCCGGTGAGGCTTTCGCTGCGACTCGATCGCATCGATACGCTGGAGGAGGGCGGTGGCGTCATCATCGACTACAAGACCGGTCGCGCGATGCCGCCGAGGCAGTGGTTCGAGGAGCGGCCTCAGGCGCCGCAACTCGGGCTCTACGCGCTCGCCCAGCGCGCGGCTTCCCCCGATCTGCCTCTGCGAGCACTGGTATACGCGCAACTGAGGGCCGATCAAGTGGAGGCGGTTGGAATCGCTGCCGACGCGAGTGCATGGCCGGGGCTCACCGAGCTCCCGGCGCTGAAGAGATTCCCGGACTGGCCTGCACTCGAAGCGTGGTGGGAGGCGCGCCTGGGCGCTCTCGCCGCCGAGATCGCCGCCGGTTGCGCCAGCGTCTCGCCGCGGTTCTACCCGTCGACGTGCCGGACCTGCGGTGTGCAGGCGCTTTGCCGCATCGAATCGGCGCGAGTGAAAGGCGGCGACGATGCCGATGACTGATCGACCGGCCGCGAACGATGCCAGGGAGCGCGAAGGCGCGCTCGACGTCTCGCGCTCGTTCATCGTGCAGGCGCCGGCCGGATCAGGCAAGACCGGGCTGCTGATCCAGCGCTACCTTGCCTTGCTCGCGCGCGTGGATCGCCCGGAGGCGATTCTTGCGATGACGTTCACCCGCAAAGCGGCCGGGGAAATGAGCGAACGGATCGTAGAGGCGTTGCGGAAGGCCGAAGCTGGCGTTGCGCCCAAGGACGAGCACGAAGCGGCGATCCTGTCGCTTGCGCACGCTGCCTTGCGGCGCGACCGGGAATGCGGCTGGAATCTGACCGCGCACCCGGCACGCCTGCGCGTGCAGACGATCGACGCTCTGTGCGCGGCGCTGATGCGCCAGGCGCCGGTCACCACAAAGCTGGGTGCGATGGCGGGCCTGATCGAGCATGCCGAGGAGGTCTATGCGGCTGCGGCGCGCGAGGAGCTCTACGCCGCCGGGGCAGAGGACGCTGCATGGCGTCGCCTGCTGCGATATCTGGACAACGATGCCGATCGCGTCGTCTCGCTGCTCGCAGGCATGCTCGCGAAGCGCGATCAATGGCTGCGCCGGCTGGTCGGCCAGGACCCAACAGCGCTGCGCGCGATGCTCGAGGAGGCACTCGCCGCAGAGATCGAAGCCGAGCTCGCGACAGTGCGCTCGCTCTTCCCCGTTCGCAGTATCGGGGCGCTCGCCCAACTCGCGCGGCGCGCAGCGTCGAATGTGGACGGCGATGCGGCTCAAGTCCTCGCCGCGTGCGCCACCGCCAACGACCTTCCGCCGGCAACCGCCGATGCGCTCCCCGCATGGTGCCGGATCGCCGAATGGCTGCTCACCGGCCAGGGCAGCTTTCGCGAGCAAGTGGGCGTGAAGCAAGGCTTTCCTGCCAAGACCGACACGCATGGTGTCGAGAGCGCGGACCGCGCCAGGAACAAGAAGGCAATGCAGACCTTGCTTGCAGAACTTGCCGATGAGACTGGTCTTGCCGAGGCGCTGCACGCGGTGCGCTCGCTTCCGCCTCCGCGCTACGACGATGCGGCATGGTCCCTTGTCTCCGCGTTGCTCGACGTGCTGCCGCGAGCGGCGGCGCGCCTGCGAACCGTCTTCGCTCGCGAGGGGAAGATGGATTTCGCCGAGGCGACGCTTGTCGCGCTCGACGCGCTGGGCGCCGCGGACGATCCGGGCGAGCTTCTGCTCAAGCTCGATCTGCGCGTCGAGCATTTGCTGGTCGACGAGTTCCAGGATACCTCGTTTGCGCAATGCGACCTGATCGAGCGCCTCACTTCGGGCTGGACGCAGGGCGATGGCCGGACTCTGTTCGCGGTCGGCGACCCGATGCAGTCGATCTATCGCTTCCGCGAAGCCGAGGTGAGGCTGTTCATAGAAGCGCAAGAGCGGAAGCGCATCGGTGTTGTCGCGATGGAGCCGCTGCTGCTTTCGCGCAACTTCCGCTCGCAGCGCGGCCTGGTCGACTGGGTGAATCGGGTCTTTCCGCAGGTGCTGTCGCCGCACGACGACCCGCTGCGGGGCGCGGTCGCGTTCCGGTCATCGGACGCCGAACGTGACGCGGGCGAAGCGCCGGCGGTCACCCTCGAGTTGTGTGCGAACGATCAGGAGGAGGCTCGACTCGTCGCAGGCCACGTGCGCAACGCCCTGGAGCGGGGGGTCGAGTCGATTGCGGTTCTGGTTCGCAAGCGCTCCGATTTGAATGTCCTGCTTCCGGTGCTTCGCGACGCGGGCATCGCCTACGCGGCGGTCGATATCGACTTGCTTTGCCAACGCCAGGCCGTGCTCGATCTGGCTTCGCTCACCCACGCGCTCATCCAACCCGACGACCGGCTGGCTTGGCTTTCTGTGCTGCGCGCGCCGTGGTGCGGGCTGACGCTGCCCGACCTGTTCGTCGCCGCGCATGCAGGCGCGTCTTTCCCGGAAATCGTCGCCGGCACCAAAAGCCTGTCCGGCCTCTCGGCCGACGGTCGAGCGAGACTCAGGCGATTCGCCGACACCGTGAGACCCGTGCTCGCACAGCGCGGACGCGTTCCGCTGCTCGCCATGGTGCGCGGCGCGTGGCTCGCACTCGGCGGACCCGCCTGCGGCAGCGAGGCCGTCGATCTGGACGCTGCCGACCGGTTCTTTGCATTGGTCAGCGACCATGCCAGAGGAAGCGACCTGCCGGACTGGGAGGCATTCCAGGCGTCGCTCGACAACCTCTACGCGGAGCCGGCGGCGAGCGCGGCGCGAGTGCAGATCATGACGCTGCACAGGGCCAAGGGGCTCGAGTTCGAGATCGTCGTCATGCCGGGACTGGCGCGACACTTCCGCGAAGCCGACGAGGAGCTTCTCCTGTGGCGCGAGCGTCCTGCCGGACTGCTGCTGGCACCGGTTCGGGAACGCGCACCCGGGGCGGGCAAGGACAAGGTCTACCGCTATCTGCGCGCGCTCGCAGACGACGAGCAGCAGGCTGAGCTCAAGCGCCTGATCTACGTCGGTTGCACGCGCGCTAGAGAGCGGCTGCATCTGACGGCGGTGGCGGAGGTCGATCCCGTGGATAGCACCAGGTGGAAGAGGCCGCGTGCCAAGAGCTCGCTCGCCGCGCTCTGGGACGCCGCCGAATCGCAAGTCGCACCGCCTCCGACCGCGATCATCGGCTCAGCGGCGCCGGCACCGCGGCGCGGCATGCTCTTGGCGAGGCTTCCCCTGGCGTGGCGGCTTCCCGACCCACCTGCCGCGCTCCCGAGCGGGACGATCGCCGAGCCTTCCGGCGAACGAGAGGAGATCGTCTTCGACTGGGCGCGCGAAGCGGCGCGGCAGATCGGCACCATCGCGCACGCGCTGCTGCGGCGTATCGCCGACGACGGCCTCGAGGCATGGAGCGGGCGCCGTGTCGACGCCGAGCGGACACGAATCGAGCACGAATTCGCGGCGCAGGGGTTCGTTGCTGCGGAAGCGCTCGCCGCGACCGACCAGGTCCTCGCCGCGGTCCGGACAACGCTTGCCGATACGCGCGGGCGCTGGCTGTTCGATCCTCGGCACGCCGAGGCGCAAAGCGAATTCGCCGTGACGAGCGCGGCGGACGAGGAATTCGTCCATGTGGTGCTCGACCGCACCTTCGTCGACGCCGAGGGCGTGCGCTGGATCGTCGATTTCAAGCTGTCCCGCCACGAGGGTGCCGACAAGGAAGGATTTCTCGACACCGAGAGGGAACGCTATCGCGATCAGCTCGAGAAATACGCGCGGGCAATGCGCGGAATGGATGAGCGGCCGATTCGTCTGGGATTGTATTTCCCGCTTCTTCGCGGCTGGCGCGAATGGGAGGCGCCAGTCTGATCGATCTTGCTCGGCACTGGACCCGACGCCGTTACGCGGGCTAAAATTCAACCTTTTCAATCGCTTCCGACCATCTTCGGTGCCGACACTTGCAGGTATTCCGCGCTTTTCCCGACGCCGCCACTGAGCACGTGGCGTTGACCATAGGCAACTTCGACGGCGTCCATCGCGGCCACCAGGCCATGCTCACGCGCCTGACCGAAGCCGCTGATGATCTCGCGCTGCCGAGCGCCGTGCTCATCTTCGATCCACCCCCGCGCGAGTTCTTTGCACACGAGGCGGCGCCGCCTCGATTGTCCTCGGTGCGCGACAAGCTCGAGCAATTCCGTGCCTACGGGGTGGCGCGCGTCTACATCGCGCGCTTCAACGCGGCGCTCGCTTCGCTGTCAGGCGACGAGTTCATCGAGCGCATACTGGTACGAAGGCTCGGCGTGCGCTGGATTCTCGTGGGTGACGACTTTCGGTTCGGCCGCGGCCGCGGCGGCAACCTGGCGACGTTGCGCGCGGCGGCGAAGCAGTTCAGCGTCGAGGGGATGGGCACGGTCAACGTGGAAAGCGAACGCGTGTCGAGCACCGCGGTGCGTAACGCGCTCGCTGCGGGCGAGCTCGAGCATGCGGCGCGACTGCTCGGCAGGCCCTATGCGATCAGCGGCCACGTCGCGCACGGCGACAAGCGGGGCAAGAGCCTGGGCTTTCCGACCGCCAACATCGTGCTCCGCCACAGGCCTGCGCTGACCGGAATCTTCGCCGTCCGCGTGCGAGGTCTGGGCGCCTCCCCCCGAGCCGCAGTGGCGAGCCTGGGCGTGCGCCCGACGGTGAAAGCCGATGCCAAGCCGCTGCTGGAGGTGTTCGTTTTCGATTTCAACGAGGCGATCTACGGCTGGCGCGTGAGTATCGAGTTCCTGCACAAGCTTCGCGACGAGGAGCGCTATCCCGATCTCGACGCGCTGACCCGTCAGATCCACGCCGATGTCGCTCACGCGCGCGAGTACTTCGCGGCTCACCCGTAGCCTTCAGCAATAGCAATGCCCGACGATCCGAAAATCGACTACAAGACGACGCTGAACCTTCCGGACACGCCGTTCCCGATGAGAGGCGATCTCGCCAAGCGGGAGCCGTCCTGGGTGGATGAGTGGAAGCGTCGCAAAGTGTACGAGGCGATCCGCGCAGCGAGCCGCGGCCGGCCGAAGTTCGTTCTGCACGACGGACCTCCGTATGCCAACAACGACATCCACATCGGCCAGGCGCTGAACAAAGTGCTCAAGGACATCGTGGTCAAGAGCCGGCAGCTCGCCGGCTTCGACTCGCCCTACGTGCCGGGCTGGGACTGCCACGGCATGCCCATCGAAGTGCAGATCGAGAAGACGCACGGCAAGAACCTGTCGACCGCGGAGACGCAGCGGTTGTGCCGCGCCTATGCCACGGAGCAGATCGCCCGGCAGAAGGCAGACTTCCAGCGCCTTGGCGTGCTCGGCGACTGGGACCACCCGTACACCACGATGGCGTACGCCGCGGAAGCGAACGAGATACGAACACTCGGCAAGTTGCTCCAGAAAGGCTATCTCTACCGCGGCTTGAAGCCGGTGAACTGGTGCTTCGACTGTCACAGCGCGCTCGCCGAGGCCGAGGTCGAATACGAGGACCGACAAGACATCGCCATCGACGTCGGCTTTCCCCTCGATCCAGCGGAGCGCCCGAAGCTGGCCAAGGCCTTCGGCTTGCCGGCGTTGCCCGAGGGGCCGGTGCAGGCGGTGGTCTGGACGACGACACCGTGGACGATTCCTTCGAACCAGGCGCTCAACGTTCATCCCGAACTCGTGTACGCGCTGGTGCAGACGCCGCACGGCTTGCTGGTGCTGGCGCAGGAGCTGGCAGCGGATTGTCTTGCCCGCTTCAAGCTGGAAGGAAGCGTCATTGCCACCGGGCGCGGCAGCGCGCTGGAGCTGGTCGGTTTCCGCCATCCGTTCTACGACCGTGCCGCGCCCGTGTACCTCGGCGACTTCGTGATGAAGGAGCAGGGGACCGGGATCGTCCATAGCTCACCCGCGTACGGGGTCGACGATTTCGTGTCCTGCCGCGCGTACGGCATGAGCGATGACGACATCCTCAATCCCGTGCAAGGCGATGGTCGCTTCGCGCCGGATCTGCCGCTGTTCGGCGGCATGAAGATCTGGGATGCGAATCCGAGGATCGTCGATAAGCTGCGCGAGGTCGGCGCGCTCCTGCACGCGGAGAAATTCACCCACAGCTACATGCATTGCTGGCGGCACCGCACCCCGATCATCTACCGCGCGACGACGCAATGGTTCGCCGGCATGGACGACGTTCCCGGATACGCCGGACGCAAACCGGCCGAGTTCTTGCGCGCGACCGCACTACGAGGCGTCGAGGCGACTCAGTTTTTCCCGGCCTGGGGCAAGTCGCGGCTGTACGGCATGATCGCCAACCGCCCTGACTGGACGCTCTCAAGGCAGCGGCAATGGGGCGTTCCGTTGCCGTTCTTCGTCGACAAGCAAACCGAAGCGCTGCATCCCGATACGCCAGCGCTGCTCGAGCTCGCCGCGGCCAAGGTCGAGCGCGGAGGGATCGAAGCCTGGTACGAGGCCACGCACGAGGACTTCGGCGTGGATCCCGTACGCTACCGCAAGCTCACCGATACACTCGACGTCTGGTTCGACTCGGGGTCGACGCACGAGATCGTATTGCGTCAGGATCCGCAGCTTGCGTTCCCGGCCGACCTGTACCTGGAAGGCTCCGATCAGCACCGCGGCTGGTTCCACTCGTCGTTGCTCACCTCGTGCATGCTCAACGGCACGCCTCCGTACAAGGGGCTGCTCACGCATGGCTTCGTCGTCGACGGCGAAGGCAAGAAAATGTCGAAGTCGAAGGGCAACGTGGTCGCGCCGCAGAAGGTGTGGGCAACGCTGGGGGCAGAGATACTGCGCTTGTGGGTCGCCGCCACCGACTACTCCGGTGATCTCTCGATATCAGACGAGATCCTGAAGCGAGTCGTCGAGAGCTATCGCCGCATGCGCAACACGCTGCGATTCCTGCTCGCCAACACCGCGGACTTCGACGCCGCGAAGGACGCGGTACCGGTGTCGGAGATGTTCGAGATAGACCGCTACGCCGTGGCGCAGGCGGGCGCATTGATGAGCGCGGTCGAAGGCGACTATGGCCGCTACGAATTCCACCTCGTGGTGCAGAGGCTGCAGACCTACTGCTCGGAGGAGCTCGGCGGGTTCTATCTCGATGTGCTGAAAGACCGGCTGTACACCGCCGCCAAGGCGAGCCACGCGCGTCGCTCGGCACAGACTGCGCTCGCGCTGATCCGCGACGCGCTCTTGAAGCTCATGGCGCCGGTGCTCTCGTTCACCACCGAGGAGGCCTGGCGCATTCTGCACCCGGCAGACGCCACGATCTTCAGCGGCGTGTGGGCGGGCTCGCTGCCCCAAGTGCCCGACGCGCGGCTGCTGCTGGAGAAGTGGGGACGCATCCTTGTGGTGCGCTCGGCGGTCTTGAAGGAGCTGGAAGCGCTGCGGCAGGAAGGCAAGATCGGCTCGTCCCTCGAAGCCGAAGTCACCATCGCTGCTCCCGACGAGGACTATCAGGCGCTCTCATCGCTCGGCGACGACCTTCGCTTCGTCATGATCACGTCGGCTGCGCGCGTCGAACGTGCCGACGCGCTCGCTGTCGCCGTGAACCCGAGCCCGTACACCAAGTGCGAGCGCTGCTGGCACTGGCGTGACGACGTCGGCGACGAACCTCGGCACCCGACACTGTGCGGGCGGTGCGTTGCCAATCTCTTCGGATCGGGCGAGGTGCGCGCCTACGCATGAGTGCTGCGCGCAGCCAACCGGTCGCGGCACGCGGGTGGTGGCGATGGCTTGCGGTGGCTGCCGTGGTCGTGATCGCCGATCAGTTGAGCAAGCTGGTGGTGCTCTCCTCACTGCCTGTTGGCGCAAGCTATCCGGTCACGTCATTCTTGAGCATCATCCTCACCTTCAACGCCGGTGCCGCGTTCAGCTTTCTCGGCGACGCAGCCGGCTGGCAGCGCTATCTGTTCAGCGCATTCGCGGTCGGGGCGGCCATTCTCATCGTGTGGCTGCTGCGGCGCGGCGGGGACCGACTGTACTGTTGCGGCCTCGCCTTGATCCTGGGCGGCGCGTTGGGCAATCTGTGGGACCGGGCGACCATCGGCAAGGTCGTGGACTTCCTGCTGTTCCACGACTTCCTGCCCGTACGTCCGGCAGTCGTCGCATGGCTCGACCCTTTTCCGGCGTTCAACATCGCAGACAGCGCCATCACGGTGGGTGCCGCTCTGCTGATCCTCGACAGCCTGCGGCAACGCCATCACGGCCAGGGTGAGGCGCGGCAGACATGATGGACCTGCTGCTCGCTAACCCTCGCGGCTTTTGCGCCGGCGTCGATCGCGCGATCGCAATCGTCGAGCACGCGTTGGCGCAATTCGGCGCGCCGATCTATGTGCGGCACGAAGTCGTGCACAATCGCTTCGTCGTCGACGAGCTCAAGGCCAAGGGCGCCGTGTTCGTCGACGAGCTCTCCCAAGTTCCCGTTGGCGGCACGGTCGTGTTCAGCGCCCACGGCGTTTCGCGCGCCGTGCGTGGCGAGGCCGAGGCGCGGGGACTGGTGGTCTTCGATGCGACCTGTCCTCTGGTGACCAAGGTGCACGCCGAAGTGACCAGGCTGCGCGAGCAGGGACGCGAGATCGTCATGATCGGTCACGCCGGGCACCCGGAGGTCGAAGGGACCATGGGCCAGGCCGATGGCGGGATCCATCTCGTCGAATCGGTCGCGGATGCGGCGGGCTTGAGCGTGCGCGACTCGACGAAGCTCGCCTACGTCACGCAAACGACGCTATCGGTCGACGATGCCGCAGCGATCGTCGACGCGCTCAAACAGCGCTTTCCGAAGATCGTCGGCCCGAAGAAGGACGACATCTGCTACGCCACGCAGAACCGACAGGATGCGGTGAAGCTGATGGCGGCGCAATGCGACGTCGTCATCGTCGTCGGCAGCCCGAACAGCTCCAACTCCAACCGCTTGCGTGAAGTCGCCGCCAAGGCCGGCTGTGCCGCGTACCTGGTCGACGACGAAAGCGAGCTCAAGCGGGGGTGGTTCGAAGGCAAGCGCCACATCGGCGTGACCGCCGGAGCGTCGGCGCCCGAGTTGCTGGTGCGCAAGGTCATGGCGCGGCTGCGCGAGCTTGGCGTGGCGGAGGTGCGGGAGCTCGACGGCGTCGTCGAGCGCGTCGTCTTTCCGATGCCCAAGGGGTTACACGCAGGAGGCTAGACGTCCGCTGTCGCCCGCCGCGCGTTGCGCACCCAGGCAATCCCCGAAGCGATGGCGGTGAGCGCAAGCGCCGTGCCCGTGACCGCGCAGACCGCGTGACGCCCCGTTTCGCTCCAGGCGCGGACGATTCCCTCGCCGACATAAAGCGGCAACAGCAGCAGCGCCCATTGAGCGGCGCGCAGCCTCCCTCGCGCGACGCCCGCCCACACGACGGCGAGCGGCAGCGCTTTCAGCGCAAGCCACGATCCCCCTGGCCGCAGCGGTGCGAGCCAGAGTTCACACAGGACAGCGAGGAGCGCCAGCGCCGCGAGCGCAGCGGCAAAGATCCGCCGCCAGCGCCCCGATTGCTTAAGCGACGGCGACGTATTCGAAGAGTTCGAAGCCCGGCCCCTGATCGACCAGCTTGGTCAGTACGACGGTGGCGACGTTGCCGCCACGCCGCAGCGTAACTGCGTCTTCGACCTTGAATGCTCCGATTGGAGCGAGCGCCATCGGCGGCGAGCCTTCCTGGCCCTCGTCGGGCAGCAGCACCACGTGCTGGAGCACCGTTTCCTTCCCTTCCGCATGGGCTGCGGCTGCCTCCGGGTTGTCGGTGAGCAGCTCGCATCCGAATTCGAGCCCGCTGCCGCGCAGCGTGTTGCGGAACCAACGCACGACCGCGACCTGCAGCGCGTTGCGGCCCTCGACGCGCAGGGCGATGAGATCGCTGATGCGAAGCGGTGCGTGCATGGCATCGATCTGCCGCAATGCGTATCCGGCGGGCGTGTGGTTGATCACCTGACATCCGCTCATGGGCGGCAACCCCGTCGGCGCATTGGCGACGTTGACATGCGTGCCCCGGCTGTATTGCCAGACCGCCGACAAACCGGCACACATCACGACGCGTGCCCGCGAGGGCAAGCGATTGAACTGCCGCGCCGGGGGAATCGCCCATTGCCGCAGCAGCCGGCGCAGCAGGGCGACGTATTGTGCAAGGGCTGCCGGATCCGTGCCCACGCTCGGCGGCGCCGCGCCGCCACCCTCGAGCACGCGCAGCTGCTCCTGTAGCTGGAAGGCCAGGTCGAAGGTCAACAGGAACAGCTTGCTGCCTTCGATGTTGCCGCCCTTGTTCGCCGAGAAGGGAGGGAAGTCATGCCCCACCGGGATGATCGCGACCGCTTTAGCGAGCCGGTGCACGGGAGTCACATCGGTGATCTTCGCCCAGTGCGATTGCTCCTGCAGATAATTGATGACCTGCACGAGCTGCCCAGGCAGGAAGCCGTAGGGATTGGCCAGCGCCAGCAACAGCGCCTGAATGTAGATTCGCTCCGGAGTCGCCTCCGGATTGTCGCTGGCGATCGGCGTCTGGTGCACGCCGCGGTCGAGCGCGAACTTGTAGATCGCATGCGCATCGTGCCAGGTCCGGGCAGGAACCGGCGAATACGACTGGTAGCTGTTGATCAGGATGCGCGCGGTGCACTGCAGGCAGCGGTGGGTGAGCGCGATCAGCAAGCGGTTCCCGGTGAGCAGAATGCGCTTCCCAGCCTCGTGCGTGAGCAGGTGCTTGTACGCGGTGGCGAGCTCGTTCGACAGGATGAGCGCAGCCTTGGCAGCCTCCAGCGCATTGCCCGACAACGGGTGCGGAGCGCGCGAGAACTGCCGCTCCAGGTTCGGCCACAAGCCTTGCGCCGCGGCGTAGTACTTCTCCGCCAGCTCGAGCCGCCGAGATTCCGACAAGGGAACCCTATTCGTGGCGGCCAGCGCGTCGCCGATCACTCCCGCCGCCTCCACGGGGCTGCGCTTGAGCACTTCGTCCAGCCACGGGCCGACGCGGGCGATCCGCGTCTCGGGCGGATGCGACGGCCGCTCGTCGAGCGGCGGCAGGCTCAGGCTCAGGGCGGCTGCCATGACGTTGGAATGTTTTGGCCTTATTCGCCGATTGTAGACGATGTAGCCAGGTTTGGCAGGGCCAACCGCTATTCTGCGGCCAGAAAGTCAGCCACCGGGGCGATCTGCTGTGGCGTGAGCAGCATGGGCGCATGGCCGACGTCGGCAAACTCGATCATCTCCGGTCGCGGTCCTCGCGTCCGCATGGCGGCGGCGGTGGCCGCGGAGAGCAGATCCGATTGCGCGCCGCGCAGCAGCAGCGTCGGGCAGCGGATGGCGTCCCACAGCGGCCAAAGGTCGGCCGGCTGGGACGAGGCGCCGCGAAACGGCACCGCGATGCCTGGATCGTACTTGAGCCGCCAGCGGCCGTCGGGAAGCTGTCGTGCGCTGGTTCGCGCGAGAGTCTCCCACTGCGCGTCCGTCAGGCGGCCGAAAGGCGCCGACACCTCGCGGATGTGCGCCTCCAGCGCGGCAAAGGAATCGAATACCGGAGCCAGTCCAACGTAGGTCGCGATGCGCGCGAGTGCGGCCGGCTCGATCGCCGGGCCGATATCGTTCATTACGAGGCGCACGATCGGCGTCTGCGGCTGTGCCGCGATCGTCATGCCAAGCAGTCCACCCATCGATGTTCCCACCCAAGCCACCTTTTCGGCGTGAGCATGGGCGAGCATGGCGGTCAAGGCGGTGAGGTAGGTGGGAAACGCGTAGTCGTTGGGATCGCGCAGCCATTCGCTGTCGCCGCGTCCCGGCATGTCCGGGCACAGGACCCGGAAGCGATCGGCGAGCGCCGCGGCAAGGGCGTCGAAGTCGCGACCGTTGCGCGTCAAGCCGTGCACGCAGACGAGAACGCGGGGATTGCCGGTGTCGCCCCATTCGCGATAGACGACACGGTGGAAGCCGTGCGCGCTCAAGCTCAGGAAGGCGTATTCGCGAGGGGAATTCATGAGGCTTTATGGGACGCCTTGTATCGATTCTCGACAAGCATCGTCGGTGAAAACATGCACCGCGTCAAACTTGCGATGCAATCAGCGCAGGAATTCAGGAGGAAACAGCGGCAGGAACTGCGCTTCGTTTCCGCCGAGAAACGCCGCGATCTCGTCGCGCCGCGCCATCGCGTCGCGGTAGCCGAGCGCCATGAGGTCGCGGCAATAACGGCGATCGAAGAGAAGATACGAGAGCAGATTGGCGCCGCTGCCCTCGGTGCTGCCCAGGCCGCGCAGCAGGTAGCGCACTCCCGTAGGCAGGCGGTCCTCGTAATCGATCGCGATCCGCCCAAGATCGCGACTGGGAACGACCACCATCGCATCGACGCGGGCGAGTTCCGGGTGGCGCTCGCGTCGCTCGGGCGGCACGAGATTCAAGACCTGGTTGAGGCGCTGCAGGCGCTCGAGGTCAGCGCCCAGGTTATCGAGGAAGATGCTCGATAGCGCGTGCCCCGCGACCTGGGCGAACGAAGGATAGCGCGGCGCCCGCGCTCGAGGCGCAGGAGGGCTCTGGCCGGTGAACTGCCCGACGGCGATGACCAGCAGGCGCCGCGCGCCCAGATGCAACGCCGAGGAGAGAGGCGCAATCTGTCGCATCGAGCCGTCGGCATAGTATTCGTTGCCGAGCCGGACCGAAGGAAAAATGAAAGGAATCGCCGTGGACGCGAGAAGATGCTCCAAACCAATGGCCGCGCGCTCGCCGCGCCGGCGGGTACGCTGCCATGGCGCGAGCGACGGCGCGCCGTCGAAGAAGCTGACCGCGTGCCCGGTCGTGTAGCTGGTGGCGTTGATGGCGAGCGCGTGCAGCCGCCCGTCGGCAATGCGCTTCTGCAGCAGCGAGAGATCGAGCTCGCGCTTGAGGAACCGGCCGAGCGGAGCGTTATCGAGCATCGAAGCCGCTCGCTGCGGGCCGCGCCCGCCGATGAGTACGGCAGAAAGCCAGCGCATTCCGTGCGTCGAAACCGTTGCGAGGTCGGCGCGATACACCTTGCTGACCTCGATGTTGCGCCACAGGCGCGTGAGGCGCGCCACGCCTCGACGAAAGCTGTCGGCGTGCGTTGCCAGCGTCGCAGCGTTGATGGCGCCTGCCGACGTGCCCGAGATGACGCGGAACGGCGGTGCGCTCGACCGGCCGAGTATCCTGGCCACGCCGCGCAGTACGCCGATCTGATACGAGGCGCGGGCGCCACCTCCCGAGAGGACCACGGCGGTCTCGTAAAGTTTCGGACCTAGCGCAGGCGTGTCAGGTGCCACGCAGCTCGAGGATCATATGTCGATGTCACTTACATTGGTCACGGGCGATGGCGCGTATCGCGATGTAAACCATTGACGCTAAAATTTATACCATAGAAGGCTTGACGTCTGCGTAGCTACCTTTCGAGAGTCCACAATGACTGACCTGCCCGGCGGCACGGTCACCTTCCTCTTCACCGATATCGAGGGCAGCACCCTACTCTGGGAGCGCGAGCCTGCCGCGATGGGTGCTGCGCTGGCTCGCCACGACACGCTTGTGCGCGAGGCTATAGCAAGGCACGCTGGCCACGTCTTCATGACTGCGGGCGATGCGTTCTGCGCAGCGTTCCGCACCGCCGACAGCGCACTTGCGGCTGCGTGCGAAGCGCAGAAGGCCGTAACAAACGAGCCGTGGGCGGGGCCGGCTCGGATCAAGGTGCGGATGGCGCTCCACACGGGCGTTGCCGAAGTTCGCGACAACGGATACTTCGGCCAACCATTGAATCGGGTAGCCCGCTTGCTCGCTGCAGGCCATGGCGGCCAGATCCTGCTCTCACTCGCGACACAGGAGCTGGTTCGTGACAGCCTTCCTCCAGAGGTCGGCTTGCGCGACTTGGGCGAGCGACGGCTCAAGGACCTCGTGCGCCCGGAGCGCGTCTACGCACTCGTCGTGCCTGGATTGCCGTCCGACTTCCCCCCGCTCAAGTCGCTCGACGCGCGGACGCAGAACCTGCCGATACAGCTCACGAGCTTCGTGGGCCGCGAGCAGGAGATGGACGAAGTCAAAGGTCTGCTCCGTTCGACACGGTTGGTGACTTTGACCGCGATGGGCGGCACCGGAAAGACTCGTCTATCGCTGCAGGTGGGTGCCGACCTCATCGACGAATTCGCCGACGGCGTCTGGTTCGTCGAACTGGCTCCGCTCAGCGACGCCCGCCTGGTGGCACAGGCGCTGGCAACGATCCTGGGAATCAAGGAGCAGCCGGACGAGTCGCTTACCGACACCGTCGTCAAGAGGATCGGCGAGAAGGAAATGCTCCTGATCCTGGACAACTGTGAGCACCTCGTCATGGCGTGTGCAGAAATGTGCGAGGCGCTGCTTTCCTCATGTCCCGGGGTCCGCATCCTCGCCAGCAGCCGCGAGCTGCTTCGCATCTCAGGTGAAACTGCGTACCGCGTGCCGTCCCTGCCGTCGCCGGACTCGAACGCGGTGCCGCGCCCGGAGTCACTGAGTCGATATGCCGCAGTACGACTGTTCGTCGATCGCGCCCTGGCCGTAAAGGCGTCTTTTCAGGTTACCGATTCGAACGCGCCGGCGGTGGCGTCGATCTGTCGTCGCCTGGACGGCATCCCGTTGGCGCTGGAGTTGGCGGCCGCGCGCCTGAGGTCGATGTCGGTCGAGGAGCTGAACCAGCGCCTCGACAGGCGGTTCCATGTCCTGACCGGAGGGGCGCGCACAGCCCTTCCACGGCAGCAGACGCTGCGCGCTCTGATCGACTGGAGCTACGATCTGCTGAACGCGATCGAGCAGGCGATGTTCCGCCGGCTCGCAGTGTTCGTTGGCGGCTGGGTGCTGCAGGCAGCCGAGCAGGTCTGTGCCGGCGAAGATGTCGGCGAAGATCAGGTGCTCGACCTTCTCGACTCCTTCGTCGACAAGAGCCTCGTGATCGCCGAAGAGCGCAACGGCATGACTCGATACCGCATGCTGGAGACGGTGCGCGAGTATGCGCGAGAACGACTCAACGAAGCGAAGGATGGAGATGCGGTCCAGGCACGCCATCTCGAGTTCTTTCTTGCGCTCGCCGAGGAGGCGGGCTCGAGCCTCACCGGCCCGAAACAGGGAGAATGGCTGGAGTTGCTGGATCTGGAGCGAGAGAACCTGCTCGCCGCACACGGGGCATGCGATCGCGCGGAGAATGGCAGCGCACTGGGATTGAGGTTGGTTCATGCGCTGAAGAGATACTGGTTTAGTCGCGGCCTCATGATGCTCGGGCAGCGGGTAACCGTGGAAGCGCTCGCCCGCACTGGTGCCCAGGTGCGCGACCTTTCGCGGTGCAGGGCGCTTTTTGCAGCGGGGCAGTTCACACCGGTCTTGGGCCGCTACTCGGAGGCGCGACCCTACCTCGAGGAGAGTCTGGCGATCGCCCATGAGATCGGGGACGAGTGGCTGAGCGCATCGATCACGACGACACTGGCAATTGCGACGGTGGGGCAGGGCGATCGTGCGGCAGCTCGAGGCCACTTCGATGAGGCGATCGTTCTTTCGCGAAAGAGCGGGAACAAGCGCGAGCTGGGGTGTGCGCTCAACGGGCTGGCACAGCTCGATCGCATGGAAGGGGGGCTGGACGCCGCGGACGCACTCTATCGGCAGTCGCTCGCGCTGATGCGCGAGCTCGGAGATCGGGAAACCGAGGCCCTTATCCTGCTCAATCTCGCAATCGTTGCTCTTGGACGCCGGTCCGGCGCGCAAGCGCGGCAGATTCTCCATGAGGTCCTGGCGATTTCCGTCGAGTTGCAATCCAAGGCGACCGGGCAGTGCGTGCTCGACATCTGTGCGGCTCTCGCTGCGCTGAATGGTGAGTGGACTCGCGCGGCGCGGTTTTTCGGGATTGTCGAGGCGCAGACCGAGCAGACCGGATACCATCGCGACCCCGCCGACGAAGCGTTTCTCGCGCCGACGATCACCGAGGCCCGGGATCGCCTCGGCGCGGAAACATTCAATAGCGCCGCATCGGAGGGTCGCGCTCTATCCTACGATGAGGCGATGGAGGAAGCGCGGGGGTGGCTCGCCGGCCTCGCGTGATTGAAGGCGGACCACCGCCCCTCGGGGCGAGCTCCTTCACGCGCCACGCAGCGTGCGCTCGAGGATGAGCAGCATCGCCGCCGTTGCGCCCCAGATGTAGCGCTCGCCGTAGGGGATCGCGTAGTAGTCGCGGCGGATTTCGCCGACCATGCGGAAGTGGCGCTGCTGATTGGAGGGCTCGAGCAGGAACGCGAGCGGAACTTCGAACACGTCGGCGACTTCGATCGGGTCCGGTTTCACTTCGAAAGGCGGCTCGACCCAGCCGACGACGGGCGTGACCCGGTAACCGGTCACGGTCTCGTATTCGGAAAGCCGGCCCAGCAGGCTCACGCGCTCGCGTGGCAAGCCGATCTCTTCTTCGGCTTCGCGCAACGCCGCGACGCCCACGTCGCGATCCTCGGGCTCGATCCGGCCACCGGGAAAGCTGATCTGTCCGGGATGGTCAGGCAGATCGGGACTGCGCTG
Source organism: Casimicrobiaceae bacterium (assembly GCA_035623155.1). Lineage (GTDB taxonomy): Bacteria > Pseudomonadota > Gammaproteobacteria > Burkholderiales > Casimicrobiaceae > PALSA-1003. Next base: position 76,052 of record DASPTZ010000081.1, read on the forward strand.
AGTGAGCAGCACGGTCAAGCCCTCGGTGCGATTGATCAGCGGCACCAGCACCGCGGCCGGCTTCGCCACACCTTCGCGGCCGGGCAGCCGAAAGCCATCCGAAAGATTGCGCGCCGATTCCGGCGCCGGACGCGCCAGCCTCTCGACGAGCCATTGGCGCTGAGCAGGCGGGGCAAGAGTGAACAGCTGAATGTCCATCGACGAACGACAACCCTCGGCGGCCTGATGTTCCACGGCCGCAGCGATCATACCGCAGTCGGCATTGCGACGCGTTCCCGCACCCGACGGCGGGATCCTTGCGCTGCATTGCGAGTGACTGACCGAGCGGCTGGGATGGCACTGTCAGGGTGAGGTCAGCGCTTGCTCGAAGTGTCGCACGCGGGTCGGTTTGAGATAGGCAACGGCGCCTGGCGCGAGGCCAAGCATCCGAAACGTCTCGCGCGGCAACTCGACGTTGATCGGCTGTGGATTGGCTTCGAGCATGAACTCGAGGCGAGTCACGGGACCGACGGTCGCGCTGTGGAGTAGCCGTGCCGCCATCGCCCCTTGATCGGGCTGCGTCAGCACGGCGATTTCATGCGGACGGGCATAGCCGGGCGCCGTGGTGGCGTTCGGCGTCGGAAGGCGGTTCACATGACCCAGGAATTCGAACACAAAGGGCGTCGCCGGGTGATCATAGACGTCGTCTGGCGTGCCGATCTGCTCGATCCTGCCGTGATTCATGACAACGACGCGATCGGCAACCTCGAGGGCTTCCTCCTGGTCGTGGGTGACGAACACGCTGGTGACGTGGACCTCGTCGTGCAGCCGCCGCAGCCAGCGGCGCAGTTCCTGGCGAACGCGGGCATCGAGCGCGCCGAAGGGTTCGTCGAGCAGCAGTACTTTCGGCTCGACCGCGAGTGCCCGGGCCAGCGCGATTCGCTGTCGCTGTCCTCCGGAGAGTTGGTGCGGGTAGCGGTCTGCGAGCCAGTCGAGCTGCACGAGTTCGAGCAGCTTTCGCACCTTGTCGCGGATCTGCTTCTCCCCCAGTCGCCGGCGTCGCGGGCGCACGCGCAGGCCGAACGCCACGTTTTCGAAGATGGTCATGTGTCCTATATGGACCCCTCCCCGGTTGCAAGCAAACCGATTTTTGGCGGCCAGGTGCGACTGCTCACGTATATCCGGCCTCGTAACGCAGCATCGAACAATCGATGCACGGCCATGATGGGGTATTCGTGCGCTGGCTCCCAATCGGAACGTCGTGCTTTGAGCATCTGGACACATACGGGTTCTGCTAGCGCCGGTTCGACCTGTT
>DASPTZ010000082.1:0-47169 GCA_035623155.1 Casimicrobiaceae bacterium
TGCCCGTCGCCTCGCCACGCAAGCCGATCGACGCCACCGAGATGCCGACCTCGAGGCCGATCAAATGCCAGCGCTTGTAGAGGCAGGCGTAGCGGCCGCTCGGATCGGTACGCACCATGTATTCCTTGAAGCAGTTGCGGACATATTCGGTGTCGCCCTCGAACACGACGAAGACTCCGAAGCGGATGTCGTAGCCGATGGGCGTCCCATCGCGCTCCAGCGACGAGATCACCTCGACCTGTCCCTTGCGGTGAAGAACACCGCCCTCTTCCCGCGGACGGCAGACCGACGGAATCTCGTCGATCGACGCCGGCGGATAAGTCAAGCCGTCGGGCGGCGCGACGAGCTGCGTCGCATTGCATACCGCGGTGCATTCGATCGCCGGCTTGGAGCCGTCGAGAAACGAATTGAACATCTTGGGGTTGAGCCCGCCGATTCTCGCCTGCTCTGGCGTGAGCCCGTAGTGGCCCCACACCGTCTCCGGCGTCGACTGCGCGAAATGCGGCAGCCACTTGTGCCCGCGCCCGGCGGCGACAACGCCGAAGCCCGCGGCGCGCGCCCAGTCGACCAGATCGCAGATCAGCGCCGGCTGATCTCCGAAGGCGAGGCTGTACACGACGCCCGCCTGCGTTGCCTTGCGCGCGAGCAGCGGCCCGCACAAGGCATCGGCTTCGACCGTGACGTTGACCACGTGCTTGCCGTTGCGAAACGCCTCCAGGCAGTGATCGACCGCCGCGAGCGGATGGCCGGTGCATTCGACGACGATGTCGATCTTCGGGTGACGCAATAGTCCCTGCCAGTCTTCCGAAACGCAGGTCGTGCCGCGGGCGAGCGCATCGTCGAGCGAGCGTGCGTCGTAGCGATCGGCCTTCCAGCCGACGCGCTCGAGATTGGCGCGCGCGTTCGCGGGCGAAAGATCGGCGATTCCGGCGAGATGCACCCCCGGCGTCTTGGGAATCTGCGCGAGATACATGGCGCCGAACTTGCCGGCGCCGATCAAGCCGACGCGCAGGGGGTTGGCCTGCGCGGCGCGTTGCAACAAGCTTGCGTACAGGCTCATGGTTGCATGAATCGTCGACGTTCCAGACGCCATCTTACGCTGCCTGGTGTACCATCTCGCAACCTCAGCGCAAGGGGAGCCTCCAGGCAATGCGCGATTTCGGGTGGAAACCAAGCAATGCAATCCAATGCCTCGGCGCGACGCTGGCACTGGCGGTCGCCGCGTGCGCATCGATGGGCGGGCGAAGCGCGGTGGACTACGACCGGGGGTCCGCCAGCGAAGCTCAATTTCGCAAGGACGCCTCCGCATGCGAGAAGCAGGCCGAAGCGAGCGGCAAGGAATTCGGCTACGGCCCCTACGACCCGACGTTCGGGGCCTACAACAGGATGTTCGACATGTGCATGCGAACCAGCGGGTATCCGCGTAAACCGCAGCAGCCTTGAGATTCGAACTCGTCATTCCGAGGAGCTTCAGCGACGAGGAATCTGCTGTTCGGAAGGTTCCGATCTAATGCTCCAGCAGATCCCTCGCTCCGCTCGGGATGACATTTTCTTGATGCTTCGGTTACTCTCCCTTTGCCGACTCCTTGATCTTCCGCAGCCGCCTTGCGGTCCACCGCTCGACCAAGATGCGCTCGCAAGCCTTGAAGAGCACGTAGAACACCAAGCTCAAGTATGCCGAGCCCACCAGCTCGACGAACTGCTGCGCCGCGCCGTCCTCGACGACCGACCATCCCCAGTCGATGAAGAGCTCGATGTTCTTCTGCAGGAGCACGAACAGGTTGACCGAGGTCACCCCGAACAGGATGAAGAACGCGCCCGCCAGCACGAAGGTCAGTCGCGGGCGCTCGTAGAGAAAATCGACCCAATGTTTTGGCTTGGTCATCGGACCCGCTTGCCGATGATGCGGGAGCGGCGAGACAATGCGATCACCTCGACCTCGACGCCTCGCCGGAGACAGCCTGCACTATGAAGCTGATGCCGCAAAGCTGGTCCGCATTCCTGTTCGAGCATCCGCTGCTGACGTTCGCGCTCATGGGAGCGTTCTTCCTGCTGTTCGGCGTCCTCTCGGTGAACTTGTTCTTCCTACTTAGGGCGAACATCAATCTGTTCATCGATCATGGCCTCATGGTGATCGACGACGGCGCTCTCGATCAGCTCCTCGAACTGCTCGGCCAAGCCTATCTTTGGATCATGTTTCTGCTGTTCTTCGCAATCTCCGAGCGCATCCTGGTCAAGCGGCTGACGGCGAAGCGGCTCGAGGAACTCGGCCGGGTACCCTCAGCCCAATGATGCCGGATACGCGCGGCGCCACGCAACCCGAGCCCGGCTTCACGACGGGCATGCGCGAAATCGAACCCGGTTTGTGGTAGCGTGTCGGGCTTTGCCGCCCGCCCCCGCCAACCGGAAACGAGTCGAGATGAGCAAGTCTGCAAGATCCTTTGTCGCGGCGCTCTTGTGCGCCTTCTCAGTCGAAGCGGCAGCCGCGGATGGCGCGCTGGAAGAGGGGAGCGAAGCGTACCGCCAACAGGACTACGCCAAGGCCGCAGAGTTGTGGCGCGGGCTTGCGGACAAGGGCGACGCCGAAGCCCAGTATCGGCTGGGAACTCTCTACGCCGAGGGCAAGGGCGTCGGACAGAACGATGCGACAGCGATGACGTGGTTCCTGCGCGCCGCTGACAAGGGCAACGCGCTCGCCCAGTACAACGCCGGCGCGAGCTACGCGGCGGGACTTGGGGTCGCGAAGAGCGAAGCCGACGCCGCCAAGTGGTTTAAGCGCGCCGCCGATCAAGGCATGCCCTACGCCCAGCTCAATCTCGGCCTGATGTACGCGGCAGGCAACGGTGTGCCGCAGGACAACACCGAGGCGATGAAGTGGCTGCAGCTTGCGCTGTTCGGACTGCCGGCCGGTGGCGTGCGTTCCGACGTCGCGCGAGCGATAGAGGACGTCAGCCAGAAGATGACCTCCGACGAACTGCGCGAAGTGAAGCTGCGGGTGCGCGCGTTCAAGCCGAAGCCGGAAGCAAAATAGCGCTCGGTCGCCGCGGCGCATCCGGCGGTGACCTCAGGCCCGCCGGCCCTTGGCGCTATTGGTTCTTGACCGATTTCTTGCCTGATGGCGTCTCGCCGCCGCTCGAGCCGGTCGTGGTGATGTCGCGGGCGAACGTGGACGGATCCTCGTAGGCGCGCATGTCGGCGCGCTCGGACGTTACGCGCTGTGGCGCTCGCGGCGTCCGCCGCCGCTCGATGTGTCGCTTGAGCTTGCGCTTTCTGCGAGCGACCGCGGCGCGGCGTGCGATGAACAGACAGAGGACCAGGCCGAAGATCAGCCAGAGCCCGACCATCAGGTTCATCCGCGCTCCCCGAATGACGCGAATCGACCAGTTGCACGGGCAATGATGCGAGCGGGAGGCATTCTTCTCGTCGTGTTTCGGTCCTGCTGCGAGCGCAGGAGCATGCGACGCCCGGGCCGGAGCGTCAAGCGCCGCCCGCGGAGGTTCGACGAACGACGCGTCTTGCGTCGGTGGAGCAGAGGGCGCGCGGGATCGCCGCCAGTACTGCACCGCTTGGTGTCGTACGCCACAACTTAGCGCCCATCGATCGCTTTACCTGTCCGTCTGTCGCCTGGAACGCAAGCGAGGCGCCGCATATGACAGCATGCTTGGCGCCAGGAACCGCCTCCCCGCCCATGTCCATCTATCGTCCGTTCGATCGCCCGCCTCGCAGCGACGTGCATCACGTGGCCGAGCACCTGGTCGGCAGCGACAGGGTCAAGCAGCAGCCCGATGAGCCTTCTCGGAGTCAGGACTGGACGAAGCTCAGGAGAGCCCTGCCGCCCGAGACGCTGTTGCCGGCGACGAAGCGCTGGATGGAGACTTTGCCGCAGGAGTTTCAACCTACCGCGATCGGCGAGACCTTCCCCCGCATCGCCAACGCGCTGGCAGCCCTTTGGACCAGGCCCGAAGAGCTGACCACTTACCTGAACGATCTACTGGTCGACACGCGGGGCGGCCGCCGCGGATTCCCGGTCAAGGTATTGAGGGAGCTGCATGCCCTCAGAGCGCTCTATGCCGGGTTGCACCCGGACCGCTCCGATCTGTGGAGCAGGCCCAAGCGCGCACGGTAGCCGCAGCCACCATTAACCCGCGGCTGATCTGATCTTCACGCGGTAGCCGAATTCCGACACGCGAGTGATCGCGTGCAATTCGCCGGGGTTTGGACTTGACATAGCTCAAAGTGGACGTTGTCGCGGCGAAGCTCTCGGGGCATGCAACGCGCCGATGACCGTTGAGATAAGATGCGATGTCTGCGCTGCACGGTAGGTGGCTGCAGGGCAAATTGCTATCAATTCCGACGGGGAGACCCCTCATGAAAATTCGACAACGGTTCGTCGCGGTTCGGTGGGCAGCAATATGGATCGCAGCCATCGGGGGCGTCGCGTACGCGGCGTCCGTACCGCCAGTGGGCGGCGAGCAAGGCATGGTCGTCACTGCACATCAGCTTGCCACCAAGGTCGGCGTCGATGTCCTCAAGAAAGGCGGGAATGCCGTCGACGCGGCCGTTGCCGTCGGATATGCGATGGCTGTGGTATATCCGGCTGCCGGGAACCTGGGCGGCGGGGGCTTCATGACCATCCAGCTTGCCGACGGCCGCAAGACCTTTCTCGACTTTCGCGAAAAGGCTCCGCTCGCCGCTACGCGCGACATGTACCTCGACAGCTCCGGCAACGTGATCAAGGGAGCGAGCACCAAGGGTCATTTAGCGGTTGGCGTGCCAGGCAGTGTGGCCGGTCTGGAATACGCAAGGGAGAAATATGGAACGCGATCGCGCGGTGCGCTGATCGCGCCGGCGATCGCCTATGCAGAACGCGGCTTCGTGCTCGACGACGGCGATATCGCGCTGTTCGTCACGGCGAATGCCGACTTTGCCGACGATCCTCCGACCGCGGCGATCTTCCTGAATCATGGAAAACCGTACAAGGCAGGCGACCGATTGATCCAGAAGGACCTGGCAAACACATTACGGCTTATCGCGCAGCGCGGGCCCGATGCGTTCTACCGAGGCCCGATCGCCGACGCCATTGCGGCGTCCAGCGCCGCGGGCAAGGGAATCATCACCAAGGCGGATCTGGAGCAGTACAAGGTGCGCGAGCTGGCGCCGATCGAATGCGACTACCGCGGGTACCACATCGTGTCCGCGCCGCCGCCGAGCTCAGGTGGAGTCATCGTGTGCGAGATCCTCAACGTTCTCGAAGGCTATCCGCTCAAAGACCTCGGTTTTCGGTCTGCTCAGGCCGTTCACTATCAGATCGAGGCGATGCGCCATGCCTATCTCGACCGGAACAGCTACCTGGGCGACCCGGACTTCGTGAAGAACCCGATCGATCGGCTGCTGGATAGGGGTTACGCCGAGAAGATTCGAGCCGCGATCGATCCCGCGAAGGCGGGCATCTCGCGGGACATGAAGCCTGGCGTCCCGCCGCATGAAGGCACCAACACGACGCACTACTCGATCGTCGACAACCAGGGGAACGCGGTATCGGTCACCTACACCCTGAACGACTGGTTCGGTGCCAAGGTCACTGCAGCGAAGACCGGCATCCTGCTGAACGACGAAATGGATGACTTCACTGCCAAGCTCGGCGTTCCCAATCTCTATGGACTGGTGCAGGGCGAGGCGAACTCGATCACCCCGGGCAAGCGACCGTTGAGCTCGATGAGCCCGACGATCGTGTCGCGAGACGGCAAGCCGGTGATGGTGATCGGCACACCCGGAGGCAGTCGGATCATTACGGTGGTCGTGCACTGCATCCTGAACGTGATCGACTACGGAATGAATATCCAGGAAGCGATCGACGCCCCCCGTTTCCACCAGCAGTGGCTGCCCGAGACGACGAACGTCGAGTTGTTTGCGATCAGCCCCGACACCCGAAAGATTCTTGTCGACATGGGCCACAAGTTCGCGGACCCACAGCCGCCGGGGCACGCCGCCGGCATCTTGGTTGGTGCACCGTCGCTCGGTGGCAAGCCGCGCGGTAACGACCGCTTCTACGGCGCGAACGACCCGCGCCGTGGAACAGGGTTGGCGTTGGGATACTGAGCGGTCACACCCATGCGCGCGCGGACGCTGCTGGCGAGGAGGCCAGCCGTCGTCTCGAGGCCTAGGGGGCATTCCGCATTTCAAGTCGCGGCGGCAACGACGAGCCGGGCGAACGTCTGCGGGTCGTCCTCCTGGATGAAATGCCCACCGCGCAGGGTCGGATGGGTCTGCCCCTTCGCTCCTGGCACTTCGTTCTGGAAGCGCTTTCCGGCACCGCGCGTAATGGGATCGCCGTCGCTGAAGCAGGTGACGAACGGCTTCCGCCAGCCGTGGAAGACGTCCCACGCGCGGCGATTAGCCGCGGACTCCGGGTCGTCGTAGGCCACCGGCACGAGCGACGGATAGACACGCGCCGCGACCTTGAACCGAACGTCGGGGAACGGCGCGTCGTAGGCGGCGACTTCGGCCAGCGACAGCCGGCGCTTGGTGCCCGTTTGCACAATGCGGCCGATCGGAAACCACGGACTGAAGCGCGAGAACTTTTCCCAGACGCGCCACACCGGCGACATCTTCGTTTCACCGGTCGGCAGTCCGCCGTTCGACAACAGCACGCGCGCGAAACGCTGCGGGCTCTCGGCCGCGAGCCGCAAGCCGATCAGCGAGCCCCAATCCTGACATACGAGAGTGATCTGCTTCAGGTCCAGCGCCTCCATCCAATGCCGGATCCACGCCACCTGGCCCGCGTAACCGTAGTCGCCGCGCGCGGCCGGCTTGTCGGACTTGCCGAAGCCGATCAAGTCCGGCGCGAGCACGCGCAGTCCGGCAGCAACGATCGGCGGAATCATGTGACGGTAGAGATAGGACCATGTCGGCTCGCCGTGGAGCATCAACACCGGTGGCGCGTCGCGCAAACCCTCATCGACATAGTGCAGCCGCAACTCGTCGGTGACCTGATGGAAGTGCGGAGCGAACGGATAGTCGGGCAGGCTCGCAAAGCGCGATTCGGGGGTACGGAGGACGTTCATTGGGCGGAAGGCGTTCACACGGCTCAGGCTCGACCGGTTTCCGCCGCTGGCCGAAGGCGCGCGAGCGCGACGATAAATGCTCCCGCGGCCACGAGGTGGATCACCGCGACCATCCACGACACGAGGATCACGCGATCCGCGGTCGATGCGTAGGCGAGAAAGAGGGCGCCGATGCCGAAGTTGTAGACGAGGTAACTGCCCGCGACCCGCCGCAGCCGAGACAGGTCGAGGCGACTGCGGTCGATCCACCAGCCGAGCCCCAGCGCCGCCACGGCGATGCCGGCCATCCGGGCGACGACGGCTCCCGTGCCCTCGACTGTCGCGCCCAGCAGGAAATTCGTGAGGGCGCCTGGAGCGACGGTTGCGGCGATGCCCACCGCGAGCTCCCCGACGGCGCTTCCCGCGATCAGCAGTCTCACCGCGCGCCACGCGATCGTTTGTCGCGCCATCGGATCGGTGCTCGTTGCTTGATTGAATCGCTGGTGCCGGCAGAGAGAATCGAACTCCCGACCAACGGTTTACAAAACCGCTGCTCTACCAACTGAGCTATGCCGGCCCGGGGAACGACGTGGCTATCGGCGCCACGATCGGTTGAGCAACGCCGGCGGCTATTTTACAACCTGGAGGTGCTTGGGCCGCTTCCGCGGCTTCTTCTCCGGCGTCGGAGCGTCCACCGGCACTGATGGTGTCGGTGCAGTCGCCGCGTCGAGCGAAGCAACCGGGTCGGTGGGCACAGTGAAGGCGAACCCGTAGCCGGATTCCTTCGCGAAGACGCCTGAAACCGCCGCCATGGGTACGGCGACTTCAGACGATGCGCCGTTGAAGCGCGCCGAGAAATGCACCCACTCGTTGTCGATGGTCAGCTTGTGCGTCGCGTTGCGGCTGATGTTGAGCACGATTTCGCCGTTTTTGACGTAGGCCGGTGGCACGCGCGTCTGCGAGTTCACCTTGACCGCCAGATACGGCGTGAGGCCGTTGTCGGCGCACCATTCGCAGATGGCACGAATCAGATACGGCTTGGCCGACTGCTCGTTCATGGGAACAGCATACTACAGGGTGCCTGGGGAGAGAAATCGCTTCGGACGTCACTGGATCCCGGGTCGCTTGCTGCGCTTGCCCGGGATGAAGCATCTTGGTCGGTCCCGGCGAAGGCCGGGACCCAATGGGGAGTCCCGCACGCAACCAAACTGGATCCCGGGTCTCTCGCTGCGCGCTCGCCCGGGATGACAAAGCTGTTTCCGATCGCTGCACCGCTCCGCGTCTAGCTCTCGGACAGCTTCGCGGCCTCCTGCCCACAACAGCGTGAAACGTTACGTTCGGTGTCGGCCGCAAGCGCCGACTCGCGGTCGCTCGCATCCCCGAGCCGTGCGCGGGGCCCCTGCTTCGCTGCTCGCGGCGCTATTTCCGCATTCCCCGCTCGGCGCTGGTGAGCGCCTCGATGAACGCCTGCCGCGAGAACAGCCGCTCGGCGTACTTCATCAGCGGCGCCGCCGGCTTGGGGAGCTGGATGCCGTAGTAGTCGAGCCGCCAGAGCAACGGCGTGATGGCGACGTCGAGCATCGAGAACTCCTCGCCCAGCATGAACTTGTGCTTGGCGAATACGGGCGCGATCTGCAACAGGCTGTCGCGCACCAGCCCGCGCGCCTTGTCGAGCTGCTTCTGGTTGTTGCCTTCGAGCGTGTCGATATGCGAGAAGAGCTCCTTCTCGAACCGATGCAGGAACAGCCGCGCCCGCGCGCGCATCACCGGGTCGGCGGGCATGAGCTGCGGATGCGGGAAGCGCTCGTCGATGTACTCGTTGATGATGTTCGACTCGTGCAGCACCAGATCGCGCTCGACCAGCACCGGCACCTGGTTGTACGGGTTCATCACCGCGAGATCCTCGGGCTTGTGGTCCAGATCGACGTCGATGATCTGAAAATCCATCCCCTTTTCGTGCAGCACGATGCGGCAGCGCTGGCTGAACGGGTCGGTGGTCCCGGAGTAGAGGGTCATCATGATGGTGTTCTCCCGCGAGCATCTTGGGGCGTCCGCCCCAAATGCAAGGGGCAGGAGCCTGCGTCCTGCCCCGCTTCTCCCCAATGCCGCGTCAGTGGACGTCTTTCCAGTAATTGCGTTTGAGCACGTAGGCAAACGCGAACAGCACGCCGAGGTAGAGCATGACCACGTAGCCGATGTTGATGCGCTCGTTTCGTATGGGCTCGGCCATGTAGTCGAGGTAGTTGACAAGATCGGTGACGAAGGCCTTGTACTCGACCGCGGAAAGCGTGCCCGGGGTGTCCGGCGCCACGGTCTTCACCACCCACTTGCCGCCTTTCGCGGGCTCGACCAGGGCGAGACCCTTGATGGCGATCGCAGCAGCCTCCGCCTTTTCGAGGTTCTCGTACTCCGTTTCGACCAGCTTCTGCGTTCCCGCCAGGTTCCACAGCACGTGCGGCATGGCCACACTGGGAAACACCAGATTGTTCCAGCCGGTCGTCGAATCTTCGTCGCGGTAGAAGCCGAGAAAGTAGTTGTAGATCCAATCCTTGCCGCGAATGCGCGATTCCACTGTCAGGTCCGGCGGCGCGACGCCGAACCATGCCGTACCGTCAGCACGCGAGATCGGTGCGAGCATCGTCGATCCGATCTTGTCCGTGGCGAACATCAGGTTGTCCCTGATCTGCGATTCGGTGAGCCCCAGATCGGCGAGCCTGTTGTAGCGCATGTACTGTGCGCCGTGGCAGTTCAAGCAATAGTTGACGAAGTTGCGTGCGCCGCGCTGCAGCGACTCGACGTCGAGCCGGTTGACGAGCGCGGGCTCCATGCGAAGACCGGCTTCGCTCGCTTCGCTCGCCAGCGCTTCGCCTGCCGCGCTGAGCGCGACCGCGGCGAGCAGCACTGTCAGCTTTCTCATCGCCACGTCACCCGCTCGGGAACGGGCTTGGTCTTGTCGCGGGCGGTGTACCACGGCATGAGGATGAAGAACAGGAAGTACACCACGGTCAGGACGCGAGCCAGCACCGTTGCCCGGTCCGCGCCGCCCAGCAGCGGCACCTTGTCGCCGAACTGTCCCCAGACCGTGACCGGCACGACGCCGAGATAGCCGAGGATGAGGAAGCTCACGACGAAAGCGGCGAGCCACGCCTTGTACATCCCGCCGCGGTAACGGATCGACTTGACCTTGCTGCGGTCGAGCCACGGCAGGAAGAAGAAGAGCATGACCGCCGCGCCCATCACCAGCACGCCCCAGAACTGCGAGTTGAGGAACGACGGCACCGCGCGCAGCATCGCGTAGTAGGGCGTGAAGTACCAAACCGGCGCGATGTGCTCGGGAGTCTGCAGCGGGTTGGCGGGGATGAAGTTGTTGGACTCGAGGAAGTAGCCGCCTACGTCCGGCCAGAAGAAGACGACGATCGAGAACACGATCAGGAAAACGACGACGCCGACGATGTCCTTCACCGTGTAGTACGGATGGAACGGGATGCCGTCGAGCGGATGGCCGGTCTTGGGATCCTTCTTCTCCTTGATCTCGATGCCGTCCGGGTTGTTCGATCCGACCTCGTGGAGCGCCATCAGGTGCACCACCACCAGGATCAGAAGCACCAGCGGCACGGCGATCACGTGGAAGGCGAAGAAGCGGTTGAGCGTGACGTCGGAGATGGTGTAATCGCCGCGAATCCAGATGCCCAAGTCGTCGCCGATGATCGGCACCGTCGAGAAGAGGTTCACGATCACCTGCGCGCCCCAGTACGACATCTGGCCCCACGGCAGCAGATAGCCGAAGAAAGCCTCCGCCATCAGCGCGAGGTAGATGAAGCAGCCGATGATCCACAGAAGCTCGCGCGGCGCCCGGTAGCTGCCATAGAGCAGCGCGCGGAACATGTGCAGATACACCACGATGAAGAACGCCGACGCGCCGGTGGAATGCGCGTAGCGGATGAACCATCCTCCGGCGACGTCGCGCATGATGTACTCGACCGACTCGAAGGCCTTGGTCGCGTCGGGCTTGTAATTCATGGTGAGGAAGATGCCGGTGACGATCTGCATCACCAGCGCGAGCAGCGCCAGCGAGCCGAAGAAGTACCAGAGGTTGAAGTTCTTCGGCGCGTAGTACTCCGAGACCTGCGATTTCCACAGCGCGGTCAGCGGGAAGCGGTCGTCGATCCAGTTGAGGAATTTTTCCATGCTGTGACGCTCGCTTATGCCGCAGCGCCGCTGGCGCCGATCTGGATCTTGGTGTCGGAGAGAAACTTGTAGGGCGGGACCGGGAGGTTGGTCGGTGCCGGCACGCCCTTGTAGACGCGTGCCGCGAGATCGAACTTCGACTGGTGGCAGGGGCAGAAGAACCCGCCAAGCCATTCCGCGCCCAGGTCGGCGGGTGCGACTTCAGGCCGGTACGTCGGCGAGCAGCCGAGATGAGTGCAGATGCCGACCCCTACGTAGATCTCAGGCTTGATCGAACGGTGTTCGTTCTTGCAGTCCGCCGGTTGGTCCGAGTACTTGGAACCGGGATCCGCCAGCACCGGATCGAGCTTGGGAAGGCCTTTGAGCATCTCCTGCGTGCGGTTGATCACCCAGACGACCTTGCCGCGCCACTCGACATTGATCTTTTGCCCCGGTTCGAGCTTGCTGATGTCGACTTCGATCGGCGCGCCGGCGGCCTTCGCGCGCTCGCTGGGCCAGAAGCTCATGACGAAGGGGACGGCGGCAGCCACCGTGCCGATGCCCCCCACGACGCTCGTCGCTCCGATCAGGAACCGGCGTTTTTTCTGATCGACGTTCGCAGCCATCCGGTCCCCTCGCCTGGCGCATCCCCAAACCTGCGGATTATAGGGGATTTGGCCCGTCCGCCGGAAGCCTTTCGCCGAAATGCCCTTTAGAACAATGGCCTGGCGATCGTGTTCACTTTCCTGCAACACCCGGGGTCAATTCCAACGGGCGGACGGCGTTATAATTTTTGGTTTGATCGCCGGCTTTTTTGCCGTTTTCGCCAATGCTGCGCCGCTTTTGGCTTCTTTTCGCTCAGGTTGCCACCGTCTGCGTGGCGGCGTTGTTCGTGGTCGCGACGCTGCGGCCGGACCTGCTCGCACGCTTCACCGGGAAGAACAACGTGATCCTGGTCGAGCAACCGCACGCCGTCGTGACCGGCGCCAAGGTCGAAAGCCTTGCCGAGGCCGCCAAGAAGGCAATGCCATCGGTGGTGAACATCTACAGCAGCAAGGAGGTTCGCCAGCGCAATCCGTTGTACGACGATCCGATCATGCGCCGCTTCTTCCCCGGTCTCCCCGAAGGGCCCACGCGCCGCGCGACCAGCCTGGGGTCGGGAGTCATCGTCAGCAGCGACGGCTACATCCTCACCAACAATCACGTGATCGAGGACGCCGACGACGTGCAGATCGTGCTCGCCGACGGCCGGCGCTTGACCGCAACGCTGCGCGGCAGCGATCCGGAATCGGACCTGGCGGTGCTCAAGACCGACGGCAAGGACCTGCCCGCGATCACCTTCGGCAAGCTCGACAATGTGCAGGTCGGCGACACCGTGCTCGCGATCGGCAGTCCCTTCGGCTTCGGAAGCACGGTGACGCACGGCATCGTGAGCGCGCTAGGCCGCAACCATCTCGGCATCAACCGTTTCGAGGACTTCATCCAGACGGACGCCGCGGTGAATCCCGGCAACTCCGGAGGCGCTCTGATCGACGCCAGCGGCAATCTGATCGGCATCAGCAGCGCGATCTTTTCCCAGAGCGGCGGATCGGTGGGCATCGGCTTCGCCATTCCCGTTTCCATCGCCAAGGACGTGCTGGAGCAGATCATTCGGGACGGCGAAGTCACCCGCGGCTGGCTCGGCATCGAGCCGCAGGAGGTCACGCCGGAGCTCGCGACCGCGCTCGCGCTGCCCTCCGCCGAGGGCGTGCTCATCCGCGCGGTGCTCAAGAGCGGCCCCGCGGACCGTGCGGGCGTGCTCGCGCACGACGTGGTCCTGGAGATCGACGGCAAGCCCACGCGCGACGTCGCGGCGCTGCTCTCGCAGATCGCGGCGCTCACACCCGGGACTCAGGCGAAGCTCAAGGTGCTCCGCGAAAAGAAGGCGGTCGAAGTCGACGTCACCGTCGGCAAGCGGCCGAAGGCGCGCGCGTCGTAGCCCCGTAGCCCGGGTTGAGCGAACGCGAAACCCGGGAACACCGCGGCGATCGTAGCCGGGTCGAGCCTTTGCGAGACTTGGGTTTCGCGCTGCCGCGATCAACCCAGGCCACACGAGTTAAGTTAGCTTCTGTTCCGCCGCAGCGTCGCCCTGACGCTTGCTCACGCTGACGAAGCGCGCGACCAGCAGCCCGAGCTCGAACAGCAGCCACAGCGGCACCGCCAGCATCACCTGCGAGAGGATATCCGGCGGGGTGAAGATCGCGCCGACGATGAACGCGCCGACGATCACGTAGCCGCGCATCGAGCGCAGCTTCTCCAGGCTCACCACGCCGAAGTGCACCAGCACGATGACGACCACAGGCGTCTCGAAGGTGACGCCGAAGGCGATGAACATGGTGAGCACGAAGGAGAGGTACTTGTCGATGTCGGTCATCATATGCACGCCGACCGGTGCGTAGCCCGCGAAAAAGCCGAACGCGACGGGAAACACGATGAAGTACGCGAACGCCATGCCCAGCGCGAAAAAGAGCACGCTGGAGACGATGACCGGCAGAGCGAGCCGCTTCTCGTGCTGGTAGAGGCCCGGCGCGACGAACGCCCACATCTGGTAGAGCACGTAGGGCAGCGCCAGCAGGAACGCCGCCATCAGCGTCACCTTGAGCGGCACCAGGAACGTGCCCGTGACGTCGGTGGCGATCATGGTGCTTCCCTTGGGCAGCGCCTTCAGGAGCGGCGCGGCAAGCGCGGCGTAGATTTCCTTGGCCCATGGAAACAGGCACAGCAGCACGACGACCACAGCGACGATCGAGCGCAGCAGGCGGCTTCTCAGCTCGATCAGGTGCGAGATGAACGTTTCCTGGGTGCTGTCGGGGCCGGAGGATTGGTCGTTCATCGGCCGTGTTCAGATTCGCTCGATCCCCGGCAGCGAAGCCTGCCGCGGCGCTTCGTCGGCCGAGGCAGCAGGCGCCGCGGCGCTGGCGGGTGTTGTCGTGGTCTCGGTCGGCCGCGCGCTCGCCACCGAGGCGTCGGTGGTTGCGGCGGCGCCCGCGGCATTGAGCTCCGATTCGACCGAGCGCACTCCCGTCTCGACGTCGCGCGCGGCCTCGCTCACCGAGCGCTCGAAATCGTGCGCCGCGGACTGCACCTGATTCTGGAGCTTGCGCAGCTCGTCGAGCTCCATCTCGCGATTGATATCCGCCTTCACCTCGGCCACGTAGCGCTGCAGCCGGCCGAACATGTGGCCCAGCGTGCGCGCAACCTTGGGCAGCCGTTCGGGGCCGATGACGATCAACGCCACGACGGCAATGACGACGACTTCACTGAAAGCGATGTCGAACATCGGGCGTCGCGCTGCGCGCTATCGACAACTAGGTTGCTGCGTGACAGGGGTTCCGTCATTCCCGCTCCCCGCTTTCGCGGGGACAGGGTCGCGGCAATCCAGTGGCTTTGGCATGACCGACACTGGGTCCCCGCTGGAGCCTGCCCCCGAATGCGTGAATCGGGGGCGGGGACGACGAAGTTGTGATCTCGTCACTGAGTCGCGTGCACCGGCGCCGGCTAGGAGGTCTTCTCCTTCTTCGCTTCGCCCTCGATCGTCTGCCCGGCGATCTGCTCGGGAGGACTCGTGGGCTTGTCAGGCTCGGAGCTTTCGCTGCCCTTCATCCCTTCCTTGAAACCTTTCACCGCGCCGCCGAGATCCTGACCGATGTTGCGCAATTTCTTGGTGCCGAAAATAAGCACCACGACCAGCAGTACGATCAGCCAGTGCCAGATGCTCAATCCGCCCATGATCGCCCTCCTTTACGCATTCGCTTTTGGCAGCATCCTGCCCAGCGGCTGCGCGCCGCCGAGGATATGGATGTGCAGATGCATGACGTCCTGGCGGCCGATGCGCCCGGTGTTGATGATCGTCCTGTAGCCGTCCGGCGAGCCTTGCTCGCGCGCGAGACGCCCCGACAACGCCAGCATGCGCCCGAGCACGCCGGTGTCCTCGCTCTTCGCGTCGGCGAGCGAGGCGATGTGCTTCTTGGGCATCAGCATGAAATGCACCGGTGCCTGGGGGTTGATGTCGTGGAAGGCGAGGATGTCGGCGTCCTCGTACACCTTCCGCGAAGGGAGCTCGCCTTTGGCAATCTGGCAGAAAATGCAATCGTCCATCGCGTCGGTCAGTTGCGAGACGCTTTCTCTTCGAGGCCGGAGACGCCCTCGCGCCGCTCCAGTTCGGCAAGCACCTCCTCGGGACCCATGCCGTGGCGCACCAGCAGCACCAGACAGTGGAACCACAGGTCGGCGAGCTCGGCCGTGAGCCGAATCTTATCACCATCCTTGGCGGCCATGACCGCTTCGGTCGCTTCCTCGCCGATCTTCTTGACGATCGCGTCGTCGCCCTTGGCGAACAGCGTCGCGACATAGGATTTCACGGGATCGGCGTTGCGGTGAGCACGAATGGTCGCGGTGAGCCGCTGCAGGATGTCTTCATTCTTCGCCATAGATCGCCTTCGGGTCCTTGAGCACCGGTTCGACGACGCGCCAGGCGCCGTTCTCCAGTCGCTGGAAGAAACAACGCTTACGGCCGGTATGACAGGCGATGCCTCCCGCCTGTTCCACGACGAGCAGGATCGCGTCATTGTCGCAGTCGAGGCGGATCTCGCGGACCCTCTGCACGTGGCCCGATTGCTCGCCTTTTTGCCAGAGCTTTCCGCGCGAGCGCGACCAGTAGTGCGCGAGTCCCGTTTGCGCAGTGCGCGATAGCGCCTCCCGGTTCATCCAGGCCAGCGTGAGCACCTGCTCGCCGGTCGCGTCCTGCGCGATCGCCGGGACAAGTCCCTCGTCGTTCCATTTCACCTGATCGAGCCAGTCACTCATGGTCGGTCAGCCGCACTTCGATCCCCGCCGCCGCCATCGCCGCCTTGGCCTGGCCCACGGTGAATTCGCCGTAGTGGAATATCGAGGCGGCAAGCACCGCGTCGGCGCCGCCGCGCACGATGCCTTCCACCAGGTGCTCGAGCGTTCCGACGCCGCCCGACGCGATCACCGGCACGTCGACCGCGTCGACGACGGCTCGAGTCAGCTCGATGTCGAAGCCGCTCTTCACGCCGTCGCGGTCCATGCTGGTGAGCAGAATCTCGCCCGCCCCCAGTTCCACGACGCGACGCGCCCACGCCACGGCATCGAGACCGGTGGGATTGCGGCCGCCGTGCGTGTACACCTCCCAGCGATTCGGGCTGGTGCGGCGGGCATCGATCGCCGACACGATGCATTGCGCGCCATAGTGGCTGGCTGCGTTTTCGATCAGCCCCGGGTTCTTCACGCCAGCGGTGTTGATGCTCACCTTGTCGGCGCCTGCGTTGAGCAGCGCACGAATGTCGTCGACGTGCGTGACGCCGCCGCCGACGGTAAGCGGAATGAACACCTGATCGGCGACCGCCTCGATCATGTCGTAGAGAAGCCCTCGGGTTTCCACGCTCGCCTCGATGTCGAGAAAAGCGAGTTCGTCGGCTCCCTGCTCGTCGTAGCGGCGCGCGACCTCGACCGGGTCTCCGGCGTCGCGCAAGTTGACGAAGTTGACGCCCTTGACGACGCGGCCCTTGGCAACATCGAGGCAGGGAATGATGCGTTTGGCGAGGCCCATGAACGTTATGCGCGCGCGACGCAGGCGCATGCAGGCCGTTGTCTCCGGCCACGCTCGCGCCGCGGGATTCTACTTGCCGCCCTTGGCCGCTTTGAGCGCCGCCTTGAAGTCGAGCGTGCCTTCGTAGAGCGCGCGGCCGGCGATTGCGCCCGTGACACCGTCGGATTCGTACGCCGCCAGCTCCTTGATGTCCTTCAGGCTGTTGATGCCGCCGCTGGCGATGACCGGAATCTTGAGCTCGCGCGCGAGCTTGACCGTAGCGTCGATGTTGACGCCCGTCAGCATCCCGTCGCGGCCGATGTCGGTGTATACGACTGCCTCGACCCCGTAGTCCTCGAACTTCCGTGCGAGGTCGACCACGTCGTGCCCGGTGAGCTTCGACCAGCCGTCGGTGGCAACTTTCCCCTCGCGCGCATCCAGGCCGACGATGATGTGTCCCGGGAACGCGTAGCAGGCGTCGTGCAGGAATCCAGGATTCTTGACCGCGGCGGTGCCGATGATCACGTAGGTGATGCCGTCGTCGAGATATCGCTCGATGATGTCCAGGTCGCGGATGCCGCCGCCCAGCTGCACGGGGATTTCCTCACCGATGACGCTGACCACCTCGCGGATCGCCAGCTCGTTCTTGGGCTTGCCGGCAAACGCTCCGTTCAAGTCGACCAAGTGCAGCCGCTCGGCTCCGAGCTCGAGCCAGTGCTGGGCCATCGCCGCAGGATCCTCGGAGAACACCGTCGCCGACTGCATCTCTCCCTGCTTCAGGCGAACGCAATGACCGTCCTTGATGTCGATCGCGGGGATGATCTGCATTGCGGTGGTGCGACTGAGGGGGTCGCGGCCCTGGGGACCTGCGGAGGATTAGGCGCGGCCGCTCCAGGCAACGAAGTTGGCGAGCAACTGGAGACCGGCGCGGTGACTCTTCTCAGGATGGAACTGCACGGCGAAGATAGTATCGCTTGCGATCGCGCAAGTAAACGCCATTGGATACTCGACCGTGGCCGCTGTCAACGCGTCGTCACGTGGCGACGGGTAGTAGCTGTGCGCGAAGTAGAACCGCGTGCCGTCGGCGATCCCGCGCCACAGCGGATGCTGTCGCGATTGCCTGACGGGGCTCCAGCCCATGTGCGGCACCTTGAGCCGTGTGCCGTCTGAACCCACCATCGCCGCCTCGCGAAAGCGAACCACGCGGCCGGGCAGCACGCCGAGGCACGGAGTGGGCCCTTCCTCGCTCTCCTCGAACAGCATCTGCAGGCCGAGGCAGATGCCGAGAAACGGACGATCGCGAGCTACCTGGAGCACGACCTCGCGCAGGCCGCTCTGGTTGAGCCTCTCCATGCAATCGGGCATGGCGCTTTGTCCCGGGAGAACCACCCGCGAAGCGCCAGCGATGGTCGCCGGATCGGCGGTCACCACGATGGTGCGCTGCGGAGCCACGTGACGAAGCGCCTTGGCTACCGAGCGCAGATTGCCCATGCCATAGTCGACGACGGCGATGTCGGGCATCGATTGGTAGCCCGGGTTGAACAAGGTGAAACCCGGGGCGCCGCTTCGGTGATCGTCGGTCCCGGGTTTCGCGCTGCGCGCTCAACCCAGGCTACAACGCCACCTCCTTGTTAGCTTGACGCAGAACGCAGCGTCGCGTGTCGGCGTCCGGCGCTGATTCGCGGTCGGTCGCATCCCCGCGCTTCGCGCAGGGCCCCTGCTCGCTGCTCACAGCGCCCCTTTCGTCGACGGCACGGCTCCGCCTGCCCGCGGATCGATCGCAATCGCCATGCGCAGCGCTCTGGAGAACGCCTTGAACACCGTCTCCGCCTGGTGATGGGCATTCTCGCCGCGCAGGTTGTCGACGTGCAGCGTCGCCAGCGCGTGATTGACGAAACCCTGGAAGAACTCGTGCACGAGGTCGACGTCGAAGCCGCCGATCATGGGTCGGGTGAACTTCACGTGATACTCCAGCCCGGGCCGACCTGAGAGATCGATGACCACGCGCGACAACGCCTCGTCGAGCGGAATGTACGCGGAGCCGTAGCGCACTATTCCCCCCTTGTCGCCAAGCGCCTGCTTGACCGCCTGGCCGAGCACGATGCCCACGTCCTCCACCGTGTGATGGGCGTCGACGTGCAGATCGCCGTTCGCCTTGACGGTGAGGTCCAGCGCCGCGTGGCGCGCCACCTGATCGAGCATGTGATCGAGAAAGGGCACGCCGGTCGCTATGTCGGCGCGTCCGGTCCCGTCGAGATTGACGCTGAGCGCGATGGCGGTCTCGCGGGTCTTGCGCTCGACGCTGGCCGTGCGAGCGCGAGCTGTTTCGACGGTATCGTTCACGAGTCGGCGGTCAGTTCAGTCAGCGCTGCGAGCAAGGCGTCGTTTTCCTCGTGTGTTCCGACCGTGATGCGAAGGCAGCCCGCGAGCAGCGGGTGCCAGCCGTCGAGGTTCTTCACCAATATGCGCTTCGCCTTGAGTCCTTCGAAAATTCTTCCTGCGTTGCCCACCCGCGCCACCACGAAGTTGGTCCGCGTCGGGTATACACGGACGCCGGGCAGTCGCGCCATCGCCGCCTCGAGCCTTCCACGCTCCGCTCGGATCGCCGCGGCTTGCTCGTCGATCCAACTGGCGTCGGCGAGCAACGCTTCTGCGGCTGCCTGCGTCAACGCGTTCACATTATACGGGGCGCGCAGCTTGTTCAACTCCACGATCCACTCGGGCGCGGCCACGGCGTAGCCGAGGCGCATCCCGGCCATGCCGACTTTCGACAGGGTGCGCAGAACGAGCAGGTTCGGGAATTCGCCCACCCGCGGCAGAAAGCTCGCCTCGGCGAACGCGTGGTACGCCTCGTCGACGACGACCAACCCCGGCGCGACTCGCAAGACTTGCTCGACCTCCGGTGCGGCGAAAAGGTTGCCTGTCGGGTTGTTGGGATAGGCGAGGAAAACGAGCGCCGGCCGCTCGTGCTCGATGGCCCCGAGCATCGCCTCGAGATCGAGGCTGAAGTCGGAATTGAGCGCAACGCCGGCGACGCGCATCCCGGCGTTAAGCGCGCTCAATCGGTACATGACGAACGTCGGCTCCGGGAGAAGCATCGTCGCGCCAGGTCGCGCCAGCGTCGAAACGACCAGCTGGATAAGCTCGTCGGACCCGTTGCCCAGCAGCAGCCCATGCGCATCGGGGATCGCCAACGCCCTGCGCAGCGCGCGCTTGGCTTCCTCGCCCGTCCCGTCGGGGTAGCGATTGAGCGCGACCCGAGAGAGCGCAGCGGCGAGCCGTGCCGCCACTGCTGCCGGCAGCGGGTACGGGTTTTCCATCGCATCGAGCTTGATCATGCCCTCCGCGCGCGCAACCGCGTAGGCGCTGAGCGACCGCACTTCGGGGCGGACGATGGCGGCGATTAGATTCGCTATCGCCGCAGCGCGCGCACTGTCGTTCATGTTCCCTCACCCCTACCCCTCTCCCGCGGGGAGAGGGGTTGATGCTTTCGCCTCTCCCTCTGGGAGAGAGCCTGCCCCCGACCCGATCGGGGGCCGCCGCGCGACAGCGCGGCGGCTGAGGGAAGACCTTCGCTCATCTGTGCTAATTGCAATTTGAGTCAGCCGGAATTCAGCCGAAACTCCGCGCTCTGCGCGTGTGCGGGCAGGCCCTCGCCGCGCGCGAGCTTCGATGCGATGCGGCCCAGCGTCTGCGCGCCGGCGCGCGAAACGGCGACGATGCTGGTGCGCTTTTGGAAATCGTACACGCCCAGCGGCGAGGAAAAGCGCGCGCTCCTGGCGGTGGGCAGCACGTGATTGGGGCCTGCGCAATAGTCGCCGACCGCCTCGGAGCTGTAGTGTCCGACAAAGATCGCGCCGGCGTTCTTGATCTTCGCGAGCAGCGCCTCGGGCTCGGCGACGGCGAGCTCGAGGTGCTCCGGCGCGAGACGGTTGGCGAGCGTGCACGCTTGTTCCAGGTCGCGCACGCGGATGAGAGCCCCGCGCTGCGCAAGCGACTTGGCGATGATGTCGCGCCGCGGCTGCTTGGGGAGCTGCCGGTCGATGCTCGCCGCGACTGCGTCAAGGAGCGCCGTGTCGGGCGTGAGCAGCATCGCTCGCGCCGCCTCGTCGTGCTCGGCTTGCGCGAACAGGTCCATGGCTATCCAATCCGGATTCGCGGAGGAGTCGCCTATGACCAGCACTTCCGACGGCCCGGCGATCATGTCGATGCCCACTGCGCCGTAGACCCGTCGCTTGGCGGCAGCAACGTAGGCGTTGCCGGGGCCGACGATCTTGTCGACCGCCGGAATCGTCGCCGTGCCATAGGCGAGCGCGGCGATGGCCTGCGCACCGCCTATGGTGAACGCGCGAGTCACGCCGGCGAGGCAGGCCGCGGCGAGCACCAGCGGATTCCTCGCGCCTTCCGGGGTGGGCACGACCATCACGATCTCGGCGACGCCGGCGACGTGGGCGGGCAGCGCGTTCATCAACACCGTCGACGGATACGCCGCTCTTCCCCCCGGAACGTAGATGCCGACACGCTCGAGCGGCGTCACCGCCTGTCCCAGTCGAGTCCCGTCGGGCTCGGTGAACGACCACGACTGCGCGCGCTCGCGCTCGTGATAGCCGTGTATGCGCGCCGCCGCGGTGGAAAGCGCGTCGCGCTCGCCGGCTGAAAGCGTTTCGAGCGCGGTCTTGAAGTCGGCGGGTTTCAGCTCCAACGCGGCGACGCCGGGTGCTTTGACGCGGTCGAAGAGCGCGGTGTACTCGAGCACCGCTGGGTCGCCCCGCGCTCGCACATCGGCGATGATGGCGGCGACCGAAGTCTCGATCGCCTCGTCTTCCGCCGTGCCGATGGCAGTGAGCCGCGCCAGTGCGGATTCGAAATCCGCGGCGGAGGCATCGAGCCTGCGGATCGACGGCTCAGCCATTTGCTTCGGCCTTTGGCGCTGCGGCCTTCGCGATCGCCTCGAGCAGCGGCTGCACGGCGTCCCGCTTGAGCTTGAGCGCCGCCGGATTGACGATCAGCCGCGCGCTGATGGGTACGATGTCCTCGACCGCGACGAGATCGTTCGCCTTGAGCGTGTTGCCGCTGCTCACGAGGTCGACGATCGCCTCGGCGAGACCCACCAGTGGCGCGAGCTCCATGGAGCCGTAGAGCCGGATCAAGTCCGCGTGCATCCCCTTGGAGGCGAAGTGCTCGCGCGCCGTTGCGACGTACTTGGTCGCCACCCGCAACCGTGCGCCGCGCTGGATGGCGCCGGCATAGTCGAAATCGCGCCGCGTCGCGACGACCATCCTGCAGCGGCCGATCCCCAGGTCGATCGGCTGGTACAGACCCTCGCCGCCGTGCTCGAGCAGGACATCCTTGCCTGCTACGCCCAAGTCTGCAGCACCATATTGAACATAGGTAGGCACGTCAGCGTTGCGCACGATGATGAAGCGCACGCCGGGGCGGCTGCTGCCGATGATGAGCTTGCGCGAGGTTTCCGGATCCTCTTCCGGGACGATGCCGGTTGCGCCGAGGAGCGACAGCGCTTCTTCGAAGATGCGTCCTTTGGAGAGCGCAATGCTGAGCATGGGTGCGACGAGAGCGAGCCGAGGGCTAATTCTAGCAGCCCACCCGGGCGAAGCTGGGCACGCTGCTACGGTCAAGCCACGCGCCGGATGCGAGCGCCCAGCGCGCAGAGCTTCGCTTCGATCCTTTCGTAGCCGCGGTCCAGATGGTAGATGCGATCGATCACCGTCTCGCCCTCGGCAACCAGCCCGGCGATGACCAGGCACGCCGAGGCGCGCAGGTCGGTCGCCATGACCTTGGCGCCAGTCAGCTTGGGCACGCCTCTGACGATCGCGGTGTTGCCTTCGACATCGATATCCGCGCCCATGCGCTTCAATTCCTGCACGTGCATCATGCGGTTTTCGAAGATCGTCTCGGTGATCACCGCCGTGCCGCCGGCAATCGTCATCAGCGCCATCAGCTGCGCCTGCATGTCGGTCGGAAAGCCCGGATAGGGAGCGGTGCGCAGCGCGACGGAGTCGATCGCACGCGAGCGCGACAGGCGGATCGCGTCGCCCTCGACGGCGACCTCGGCGCCTGCCTCGGAGAGCTTGTCGAGCACCGCGTCGAGGGTATCCGGCCGGGCATCGGTAAGGCGAATGCTGCCGCTGGTGGCTGCGGCGGCGGCGAGAAACGTCCCGGTCTCGATGCGGTCGGGCATGATGTGGTGGCGGGCGCCATGCAGGCTGGCGACACCCTCGATGACGATGCGGTCGGTCCCGGCTCCGGAGATCTTGGCGCCCATCGCGGTCAAACAGTCGCCGAGATCGGCGACCTCCGGCTCGCGCGCGGCGTTCTCCAGCACCGTCGTGCCCGAGGCAAGCGCCGCCGCCATCATGAGATTCTCGGTTCCCGTCACGGTAACGACGTCGAACACGAACCGGGTGCCGACGAGTTGTCTGGCCTTCGCATCGATGTAGCCGTGATCGAGATCGATCTCGGCGCCCATCGCCTGCAGGCCTTTGATGTGCTGATCGACCGGCCGCAGCCCGATGGCGCAGCCGCCGGGAAGCGACACGCGCGCCTCACCGCAGCGCCCCAGCAGCGGGCCCAGCGCGAGGATCGAGGCCCGCATGGTCTTGACCATTTCGTAGGGTGCCAGCGGCCACTCGATCTCCTCCGCCGCGAGCGTCATGCTCCCGTCCGAGCGTTCGGAGCGCACGCCCATCTGCGCCAGAAGCCTGCGCATGGTGTGCACGTCGTTGAGCTCCGGCACGTTGGCGAGCACGAGCGGCTCGCGAGTGAGCAACGCCGCACAGAGAATCGGCAGCGCGGCATTCTTCGCGCCTGAGACACGCACCTCTCCGCCGAGCGCGACGCCGCCTTCGATGGCGAGCTTATCCATCCGTCGCCTCCCCGGACCGTAGTCCACGAAGCGAGCGGATGCGTGTCGGCGACTGCGCGAATTCGCCTGGCTCGCCCCCAAAGGGGGTCCCCCTCGCTGGGCTCATCGCGCTCACTTTGCTTCCCCCGGCGCGAGCGTCTGCATCGACAGCGCGTGGATTTCCTCGCGCATGCGGTCGCCAAGCGCCGCGTAGACAAGCTGATGACGCTTGACTCGCGTCAGGCCGGCGAACTCGGCGCTCACGATCACGGCCTGGAAATGCTCGCCGTCGCCGATGACCTCGACGCGTTCGCAGGCGAGCCCTGCCTCGATCGCGCGCCTGATGTCGTCGGGAGAAGTCACGAGGAGCGAAGGATCAATGCCGCAGCTTATAGCCGCTCTTGAGCATCCACAGGGTCAGCGCGGCAAGCGCCGCGCAGCAACCCGCCACGAAAGCGAGGCTCGCCGCCGGCGCGACGTCCGACAGGCCGAAGAAGCCGTAGCGGAAGCCGTCGATCATATAGAAGAAGGGGTTGAAGCGCGAAAGCGCCTGCCAGAACGGCGGCAGAGTGTGGATCGAATAGAAGACGCCCGACAGGAAAGTGAGAGGCATGATTAGAAAGTTCTGGAACGCTGCGAGCTGGTCGAACTTGTCGGCAACGATCCCCGCGATCAGCCCCAGCGTGCCCAGGATTGCGCTTCCGAGCAGCGCGAAGGCTATCGCCCACAGCGGATGCTCGATCCGTAGCGGCGCGAACCAGAGCGTCACCACGAGGACCCCGCATCCGACGACGACTCCGCGGACCATTGCTCCCAGCACGTACGCCGCGAACACATTGAGCGGTGAGAGCGGCGGCAGCAGCACGAAGATCAGATTGCCCGTGATCTTCGACTGGATGAGCGAGGAGGAGCTGTTGGCGAACGCGTTCTGCAGTACCGACATCATCACCAGGCCGGGGATGAGGAACGCCGTGTAGCGCACGCGGCCGTCGAAAACCGACACGTGGGATTCGAGCACGTGGGAGAAGATCAGCAGGTACAGCAGCGCGGTGAGCACCGGCGCGAGAATCGTCTGGAAACTCACTTTCCAGAAGCGCAGCAACTCCTTGTAGAGCAGCGTAAGCCAGCCGACGCCCCGGATCATGACGGTTGGCCCGTGCTCAAAGCGCTACAACCGAGGCGTCGTCCCCGCGGAAGCGGGGACCCAGTGTCGTTTGGGCAAAGCCACTGGATTCCCGCTGAAGCCTGCCCCCGAAGGGCGGAATCGAGGGCGGGAACCATGTTCAGGCGGCCCGCTTCATGATGCGCAGGAATACCTGCTCGAGGTCGGCCTCCTGCAGCGACAGCTCCCCGATGGCGATGCCCTGCGAGCGCAGCGCCTCCAGCAGCGTCTCCAGCTCGGCGTAGTCCGCGAGCGACAGCAGGTAGGTGTTTTCCTCCTGCCTCTGGACCCGAGCGCGCCACGCCTCGGGCAGCCGTTCCGCGGTGAGGCGCACGGTCACTCCGGCGAAGCTCGACAGCAGGTTCTGCGTCGTGTCCAGGGCGACGATCCTGCCCGCCTTGAGCATCGCAATGCGGCTGCACAGCGCCTCGGCTTCCTCGAGGTAGTGTGTGGTCAGAATGATGGTGTGACCGTCGCGGTTGAGCTTGCGGATGAACGCCCACAGATTCTGCCGAAGCTCGACGTCCACGCCGGCGGTGGGCTCGTCGAGGACCATGACCGGCGGCTTGTGCACCAGCGCCTGTCCGACCAGGACGCGGCGCTTCATGCCGCCGGAGAGCGCGCGCATGTTCGCGTCCGCCCGCTCGGTGAGGTCGAGATGGTGGAGGATCTCGTCGATCCAGTCGTCGTTGTCGCGAATGCCGAAGTAGCCTGCCTGGATCTTCAGCGTCTCGCGCGCCGTGAAGAACGGATCGAACACCAGCTCCTGAGGAACCACGCCGAGCATGCGTCTCGCCATGCGGTAATCGGAGACGACGTCGTGTCCGAGCACGCGCGCCGTGCCGCGGTCGGCGCGAGTGAGTCCCGCCAGGATCGAGATCAGCGTCGTCTTGCCAGCGCCATTGGGGCCGAGCAAGCCGAAGAATTCGCCAGGCTCGACGGTGAGGTCGACGCCGGAGAGCGCCTGCACGGAGCCGAAGCGGCGCGCGACGTCGACGATCTCGACTGCCGGAATCATGCGCGACGAAGCTTGTCGCGAGGATCTATGTTCTCGCGACCATCACTCAAACGAGCAGCCCCTGGACCCCATAGAGTTGCGCGAGCGAAGCCATGCTCGGCGGCACGCCGCCGAAGACGAGCGGCTTTGCTTCCGCCGCGGCCCGGCGCTTCCACGCGAGCAGCAGAGCCACGCCCGCCGAGTCGACACGATCGACACCTGCGAGATCCACGACGCCGCTCGCCGGCAAAGCGCGGGTTGCGCTGGCCTCGAGCAGCCCGGAAGCGCTATCCATGGTGAGCGAGCCGCTCACCGCCCAGCGGTCGCCGCCGGAGTCGAGCCGAGCGTGTCCCTCGGTCACTTGGCGGCAGGCGGCGCCGGCGCAGGGCCGCGGTTCTTGTTCTCCAGCACCTTGATCAATCCGTCGATGCCGGAGCTCTTCACCGTGTCGTTGAACTCGTCGCGGTAGGTCGTGACCAGGCTGACGCCGGCGACGATGACGTCGTACGCCTTCCAGCCGTCGGCGGTGTTCTCCATGCTGTAGTCGATCTGGACCGGCGCCTGGCCCGGGCGCTTGACCTCGGTGCGCACGGTGACTTCGGTGTCGCCGGGATTCATCCGCAAGGGCTTGTAGTCCACCGTGTTGTCGCGGTAGTTCGCCAGCGCGCCCGAGTAGGTGCGGACGAGAAGCGTGCGGAACTCGTCGGTGAGCTGCTTCTGCTGCTCGGGCGTCGCGCTTCTCCAGCTGCGCCCCATGGCCAGAGCGGTCATGCGCGGGAAATCGAAGTTCGGGACGAGCTTCGTCTCCATGACCTGCCTGATCTTGGTGTAGCTCCCCGCCTGGATGTCCTTGTCGGCGCGGATCGTCGCAAGCGTGTCCTCGGCGACGCGCTTGACCAGCGCATCGGGCGCCTCCTGGGCAAGAGCGCGAGGCACCAACAGCGCCAGCACCAATGGTGCGATTGCGAGCATGCGGATCATGATCGTCGTGGGGCGCAGGTTCGTGATGTCTCGACAGACAACGCTGCGCGATTGGGGGTTCCCGCCGCGCGCGTCGCAACGTGGTTATTGCCCCTCGTCCTCTGGCTCCGGCGGCGGCTTGCCCTCGTAGACCTGCGCCTGCCGCGCCCGCAGATACGCATTGCGTATGAACCGATACTTGTCGATCGCCGCCGTATCGACCACTTTCTCGGTTTCGAGCGCCTGCGAGCGAACATTGGCGTAGCCCACACCGTAGACGATGTTGCGCACGGGAACGTCAGTGATGATGTACGTCACCGGACCCAAGAAGTATCGGATCACGGTTCCCGTGCCGTCGCGCACGGTGGTCGGACCGAACAGCGGCACGAAGAGGTAGGGCCCCTGCTCGATACCCCATTTGCCGAAGGTGATCCCGAAATCCTGATTGTGCTTCTCGATGCCCATCATCGACGCGAGGTCGAAAATGCCCCCCAGGCCGAAGGTGGTGTTAAGCAGCACGCGCCCGAAATCGTCTCCGGCGCGGTTGCCGTCGCCTTCCAGCACGTTGTTGATGCCGATGAATAGATCGTCGATGTTCCCGAAAAAGTTGGCAACGCCGGTGCGAACGAGCTCCGGAACGAATTTGACGTATCCCTCAGCGATTGGCTTCACCACGTTGCCGTCGACCACCTCGTGCACCGAGAACATCGCGCGGTTGAACGGCTCGAACGGGTCGACCCGCGAAGGCGTCGCGGCGCAGCCCGCAAGAAGCAGAGCAGCCAGCGCGACCGCGAAGCTGCGAAGATGGCCTTGCCTTCTGGTTCTCATTTCTTGGCGTTGCCGCTCTCGGCGGCCTTGTCAAACAGGAATTGGCTGATCAGCTTCTCGACGACGACAGCGGATTGTGTCTTGCCGATGCGATCGCCGTCCTTGAGCATGACCGTCTCGCCGCCGGCGTCGAGGCTGACGTACACCTCGCCCAGCAGACCCGAGGTGTTGATCGCCGCGATGGTGTCCTTGGTGAACTCGAAGCTTCGATCGACGCGCAGGCTCACCACCGCCTCGTAGGTCTTGGGATCGAGTCTTATCGATTCCACCCGGCCGACGACCACTCCGGCGGCCTTCACCGGAGCACGCAGCTTGAGCCCTCCGATGTTGTCGAACCGCGCTTCGAGGCGATAGCCGGGTTCGGCGCCGATGGTGAGCAGGTTGCCTACCTTGAGCGCCAGGAAGACGATCGCCCCGAGTCCGATGGCCACGAAGATGCCGACCCAGAGATCGATTGCGGCACGGTTCATGTGCCGGTGCCTCGGAACATGAACACGGTCATGACGAAGTCGAGCGCCAGGATCGCCAGCGACGAGATGACGACCGTGCGCGTCGTCGCGGTGGATACGCCCTCGGCCGTGGGCTTCGAATCGTAGCCCTCGAACACGGCGATCAGCGACACCGCGAGCGCGAACACCACGCTCTTGACGATGCCGTTGGTCACGTCGGGCCAGAAATCCACGCCCGCCTGCATCTGGCCCCAGAAGGCGCCGGCGTCGATGCCGATCAGCCGCACGCCGACCAAGTACCCGCCGAAGATGCCGAAGGCGGAGAACAACGCGGCGAGCAGCGGCAGCGAAATGATGCCGCCCCAGAAGCGAGGCGCGATCACTCGCGCCAGCGGATCGACCGCCATCATCTCCATCGCCGCGAGCTGTTCGGTCGTCTTCATCAGGCCGATCTCGGCGGTGATCGCCGAGCCGGCTCTGCTCGCGAACAGCAGTCCCGCGATCACCGGCCCGAGCTCGCGCACCAGCGCCAGCGCAACCAGGATACCGAGCTGCTCGTCGGCGCCGTACCGCTTGAGCGTCTCGTAGCCTTGCAGCGAGAGCACCATTCCGACGAACATCCCGGACATCAGGATGATCACCAGCGACAGCACGCCGGCGAAGTAGATCTCGCGCAGCGTGAGCTGGATGCGCCGGAACGCCTGGGGAGAATGCCACAGCACGGCGAGCAGGAAGCGGCTGGCGTAGCCGAGCCTGCCTATGCTGCCAGTCACCGCCCCACCGAGGCGCCGCAGCCAGTACGCGACTCCACCAGGCACTTCAGCGTACATGCGTCAACAATTCCTTCGCGTAGGGTTGCGCCGGATAGTGGAACGGCACCGGCCCGTCCGGCTCGCCGTCGACGAACTGCCGCACATAGGAATCGGCGGACTCGCGGACTTCTTCGGCGGTGCCGCTCGCGACGATCCTTCCTTCCGAGACGAAGTAGAGGTAGTCGACGATCTTCAGCGACTCGTACACGTCGTGAGTTACCACTACCGAAGTGATGCCCAGCGCATCGTTGAGCTTCCGGATCAACTGCCCGATCACGCCGAGCGATATCGGGTCGAGGCCCGCGAAGGGCTCGTCGTACATCACGACCATCGGATCGAGCGCGATGGCGCGCGCGAGCGCAACCCGACGCGCCATGCCGCCGGAGAGCTCCGCCGGCATCAGGCTCGCCGCGCCGCGCAGGCCCACAGCATGCAGCTTCATGAGCACCAGATCGCGGATCAGCTCTTCGCTGAGATCGGTGTGCTCGCGCATCGGAAAAGCAATGTTCTCGAACACGCTCATGTCGGTGAACAGCGCACCGAACTGGAACAGCATCCCGAACCTCCGGCGCAGCGCGTAGAGCGCATCGGCATTAAGGTCGGGGACCGACTGGCCCGCCACGATCACTTTCCCGCTCCTCGGCTTCAACGCCCCGCCGATCAGGCGCAGGATCGTCGTCTTGCCGCAGCCGCTGCCGCCCATGATCGCGACGATCTTGCCGCGCGGGATCTTCATGCTGATCCCGCGCAGCACCAGCCGCTGGTCGTACGCGAACGAGACATCTGCCAGTTCGATCGCGGCGCCACGTCGTTCGACGCGGTCGGTCGGGGTTGGCGCGGCGTGGGAATCCGCGTGCGGTGCGGCCGGCATCGGCAGGTTGTTGTCTCGCCAGGAGGAGCGGCGATTGTATCAAATCAACTCGGTCCCGCGCGCTGATCGCTGCGGCGTCAGCAGCTTCTGCTCCGCAATGGCAAGCTGCTCGGGCCGCCCCAGAAGCACGACGACGTCTCCCGCTTCGAAGGCGTACCCGGGCTCTGGCAGGCGCGGTTGCAAATTCTCCGCTGTGTCGGTGGCGTCGGTCGCCCCATGGAAGAATCCGACGACGACAGCCGCTGCCGGCACCAGCAGAATCAGTTGCAGCGTGTGGGACATCGCTTCGTCATCAGCAGAGCTCGCTGCAGCCGGACACTAGCACACGCGTCGGCGCTGCGCGGCGGCCGCACGCTCCGATGAGGGTATACTTTCGGCATGTCCGCCGAGCCCGTGCAAAGCTTCGCGTCGATGCGCGATATCGATCGTGAGCGCGCGCTCGCGCTCGGCCGGCGCGTGCTCGCCACCGAAGCCGCTGCCATTTCCGTCCTCGAGGGCCGCTTGGGCGGCGCGTTCCTCGCGGCTGCGCGCGCTCTGTTCGCTTGCCGGGGCCGCGTCGTAGTCACCGGCATCGGCAAGTCGGGACACATCGCCCGCAAGCTCGCCGCGACGCTCGCCTCGACCGGCACACCGGCGTTCTTCGTGCACGCCGCAGAGGCAAGTCACGGCGACCTGGGGATGATCACCAGCGAGGATGTCGTGGTATTGCTGTCGAACTCCGGTGAGACCGACGAGCTCGTGTCGCTGATTCCGCACTTGAAGCGCCAGGGAGCCAAGCTGATCGCGCTCACCGGCAGCGAGGAGTCTTCGCTCGCCCAGGCGGCGGATGTGCATCTCGATGCCAGCGTCGACGCGGAAGCCTGCCCGCTGGGGCTCGCGCCCACGGCGAGCACGACCGCGGCTCTCGCGCTGGGCGACGCGCTGGCGCTGAGCCTGCTCGATGCGCGCGGCTTCTCGGTAGAGGACTTCGCGCGCTCGCACCCGGGAGGATCGCTGGGACGGCGGCTTCTCACACGCGTGGCCGACGTGATGCGCACCGGAGATGCGGTCCCTTCGGTCCCCATGACAGCAACACTTGCGCAAGCCGTGGTTGAAATGAGCGGCAAGGGCATGGGCATGACCGCGGTGGTCGACTCCGGCGGCGGCGTCGCCGGGATTTTTACCGATGGCGATCTGCGGCGCTGCCTCGCCCACGTCAAGGATTTCGGTGCTGCTCGCGTCGAAGGGCTGATGACGCGCAAACCTCGCACCATCGGGGCTGGCCGTCTCGCGATCGACTGCGTCGAGTTGATGGAAACGCCTCCGAAGGTCACTCAGCTGCTGGTCATCGACGAGCATGACAAGCTGATAGGAGCACTGCATCTGCACGACCTGTTCCGCGCCAAGGTGGTGTGAGCGCCATCGTATGAGCATCAACCTCACCGCGCGAGCCCGCCGCATTCGCCTCCTTTCTTGCGACGTCGACGGGGTGCTCACCGATGGGAAGCTCTACTATGCCGACGACGGCAGCGAGCTCAAGGTCTTTTCGACGCTCGACGGCTTGGGGCTGAAAATGCTCCATGAATCGGGTGTCGTGGTTGCCTGGATCACCGGCAGCTCCACTCCGGCGGTGACGCGGCGCGCGCGCCACCTCGGCGTGGCTCACGTCATCCTCGGGGCCGAAAACAAGCTCGTCCCATGGGAGCGGCTGCGCAACGAGCTCGGCTTCGCGCCCGAGGAGTGCGCGCACATCGGCGACGACCTTCCTGATCTGCCTCTGCTCGCCCGCTGCGGGCTCGCGCTTACCGTTCCTCACGCCCCGGAGCCGATCCGGCGCCAAGCGCACTATGTAACCCGCGCCGAGGGCGGCGCCGGCGCAGTGCGCGAGGTCTGCGAGCTGATCCTCGCGGCGCGTGACGCGCTTCAGCCGCTCATGAAGGCGTTCGCGCAATGAAGGCGCGCCACCCCTTGTTCGACCGCCTGATCGCCTGGTCGCCCGTGCTGGTGCTGGGCTCGCTTGCCGCACTGAGCTACTGGTTGAACGCGCAGGTCCAGCGCGGCGGTCCGGCATTCGACGGAAGCGGACGTCACGATCCCGACATTTACATCGAGGACGTGAATGCACAGAGCCTGGACGCCGAGGGACGCGTCCGGCAGGCGCTGACGGCGCGGGTAGTCCGCCACTACCCCGACGACGACACCAGCGACTTCGACGCGCCGGTGGTCACGTTCAGCGATCCCGGTCAGCCAAAGCTGACCATCACCTCAGATCGCGCCACCGTCACCGGAGACCGCGAGCATGCTTATTTCTACGGCAACGTCCGGGGAGTGCGGGAGCCGACTGAGGCCGATGCGCGTGACGGGCCGGTGATCCTCTTGAGCGAATATCTGCACGTCATCCCCAAGGAAGACCGGGTCGTGACCGACAAGCCGGTGACCATCGAGGACGCGCGTGGGATAATCCGCGCTACAGGCATGGAGTTCGACAACCGCAGCAAGACGGTGAAGTTCGGCTCGCACGTCAGCGGCAGGCTGCAGCCGCAGAAGTAGCCCCATGAGCCATCGTTCCCCAGATCGCAAGCCGTTGCTGCGGCCCGGACCACGAGCCGGCGGTTCGCCGCATGGGCGTGCGCTGCTGCGAGCCGCTTGCGCGATGACCGGGATCGCCTCGTTGCTGGCCCCCGTCGCTCACGCGGAAAAAGCCGACCGCGATAAGCCGATTTTCTACCAGGGCGATACTGGCGGCGCCAATTTGAACAGCAACGACGGCGAGCTTTCCGGCAACGTCGTCATCACGCAGGGAACGATGACGATCCGGGCCGATCGCGTCGTGTTCCATCAGAACCCCGACAATTCCCTGTCGGCGACGGCGTACGGCAATCCCGTCACCTTCCGCGAGAAGCGCGACGGCGTCGACGAGTACTACGAGGGCTTCGCGCAGCGCGCGGTGTACGACGGGGAGAAGCGGTTCCTCGAGCTGTTCGACAGGGCGCTGCTCAAGAAGAACAACGACGAGATCCGCAGCAACTACATTTCGTACAACGCCGCGACCGAGGTCTTCAAGGCCGAAGGTCGGCCCGACACGCGGCCCGCCGAAGCCGGAGAGGCTCCGTTGGGACCTCGCGTGCGCGGCGTATTCCAGCCGCAACCCAAGGAAGACAAAGGCACCCAGTCCAAGGACGACAAGGGCACGCCGGCGAAGGACGACAAGAACGCGCAGCCCAAACAGGACAAGAGCGCAAAGGCGTCGGCGGAGCCCAAGCCGAGTAATCCGTTGCCGCTGAAGGCCGACAGCTCGGTGTCTGTGCAGTCGGGCAAATGACTCTCCGCTTCCGCTTCGGGCGATGAGCACGCTGTCGGTCGAGACGCTAAACAAGCGGTACAAGTCGCGCGTCGTCGTGCACGACGTGTCGCTCGAGGTGGAAAGCGGCGAAGTCATCGGGCTTCTCGGCCCGAATGGCGCGGGGAAGACGACCTGCTTCTACATGATCGTCGGGCTGGTCGCGACCGATGGCGGAACCATCCGGCTCGACGGCGAGAACCTCACGAGCATGCCCATCCACGTGCGCGCGCGGCTGGGGCTGTCGTACCTGCCGCAGGAAGCTTCGATCTTCCGCAAGCTTTCGGTCGCCGAGAACATCCTGGCGATCCTCGAGCTGCAAGGCATCGACGAGGACGAGATCGCCAACCGTCTCGACGCCTTGCTCGAGGATCTGTCGATATCGCATTTGCGGGACGCCGGTGCGCTTAGCCTGTCGGGCGGCGAGCGCCGCCGCGTGGAGATCGCTCGGGCGCTGGCGACTCGCCCGCGCTTCATACTCCTCGATGAGCCGTTTGCAGGCATCGACCCCATCGCTGTGCTCGACATCCAGAAGATCATCGGCTTCCTGAAGGAACGGGGCATCGGAGTGATGATCACCGACCACAATGTCCGAGAGACGCTCGGCATCTGCGATCGCGCCTACATTATCAACGAGGGGCGGGTACTCGCTTCCGGAACGCCGGACGAAATTGTTTATAATGAAAGCGTCAGGAAGGTCTACCTAGGGGAGCATTTCCGGCTCTGATGTTGGCTACAGAATCGCCAGTACATGAAACCGACGCTACAGCTCAAGCTTTCCCAGCATTTGACGCTGACTCCGCAGCTGCAGCAGTCGATCCGCCTGCTGCAACTGTCGACGCTCGAGCTCAACGCCGAGGTGGAGCGCCTGCTGCAGGAAAACCCGCTGCTCGAGAAGGCCGAGGAAGAGGATGGCGCCAACGCCCCGGCGGCTTTCAGCCCGGGGCTGCCAGCCTCGGCTCCCGCCGACGCGGCCGGCGATGGCACGGACGCGCAGGCGCCTGAATTCGACCTGGCTGCGGGCGGCAGCGACAGAACCGACTGGGGTTCGACGACAGGCAGCGGCGACGACGATGACGACAGGTTCATCCCGCAGCAGGTCGCCACGAGCTCGCTGCGCGATCACTTGAACGAGCAGGTCGCGTTGCTCAGCCTGCCGCTGCGCGACCGGCAGATTGTCTCCGCGCTGATCGACGCGGTGGACGAGGACGGCTATCTCACGACCTCGCTCGAGGAGCTGCTCGAGCTCTTTCCCGAGGAGCTGGGAATCGACGCCGACGAGCTCTCCATCGGCCTGAAGCATCTGCAGCACCTGGAGCCCGCGGGGGTGGGAGCGCGCGATTGCGCCGAATGTCTCGCCCTGCAGTTGAAGGCGCTGCCCGAGTCGACGGCTTT
This sequence comes from Casimicrobiaceae bacterium, assembly GCA_035623155.1. Taxonomy (GTDB): domain Bacteria; phylum Pseudomonadota; class Gammaproteobacteria; order Burkholderiales; family Casimicrobiaceae; genus PALSA-1003. The sequence goes on from DASPTZ010000082.1 coordinate 34,456, forward strand.
CCGCACCGAAGCGCTTCGGCTGGTCGAGCATCACTTGCCGCTGCTCGCCGCGCGCGATTTCGGGAAGCTGAAGCGCCTTCTGCACACCGACGACGAGGGTCTTCGCGGCGTGCGCTCGCTGATCACCAGCTTGAACCCCCGTCCCGGCGCCGAGTTCGCGACGACCGAGGCGAACTATGTCATCCCCGACGTGGTCGTACGGAAGGTGCGGGGACGCTGGGTGGCCGCGCTCAACGAAGCAGCGATGCCCAAGTTGAGGTTGAACCGCATTTACGCGGACATTCTCACCCGCAACCGCGAGTCGTCGAATCAGCAGCTTGCCGCCCAGCTCCAGGAAGCGAAATGGCTCATTCGCAACGTGCAGCAGCGCTTCGAGACCATATTGCGGGTGTCGCAGGCCATCGTCGATCGCCAGCGTCACTTTTTCGATCACGGTGAAGTCGCGATGCGGCCCATGGTGTTGCGTGAGATCGCCGAGATTCTCAACCTGCACGAGTCGACCATCTCGCGCGTGACTACGCAGAAGTACATGCTGACGCCGCGCGGCACTTACGAGCTCAAGTACTTTTTCGGCAGCCACGTGGCGACCGACACCGGCGGCGCTGCGTCGGCCACGGCGATTCGCGCGCTGATCAAGCAGCTGATCGGGGCGGAGGACCCCAAGGCGCCGCTCACCGACAGCCGCATCGCCGACTTGCTCGGCGACCAGGGCATTGTCGTCGCGCGGCGCACTATCGCCAAGTATCGCGAAGCTTTGCAAATCCCTCCGGTGAACCTGCGCAAGGCGATTTGATCCACACTCGGGACTTCAAGGAGGCTGGATGAATCTGAACCTGACCGGTCATCACCTCGCGATCACACCCGCCATCCGCGAATACGTCGTCACCAAGCTCGATCGCGTCACACGGCATTTCGACCACGTTATCGACGTCAACGTCGTGCTCTCGGTCGACAAGTTGAGGCAGCAGATCACCGCCAACCTGCACATCCGCGGCAAGGACATCCATGCCGAGTGCGTCGAGCCGGACATGTACGCGGCGATCGACGCGCTCGCCGACAAGCTCGACCGGCAGGTGCTGCGCTACAAGGAAAAGAGAAACGGTCATCGCCACCAGCCCGCGCGCGGCAAGCGCCTGGGGACTGCTCGCCGGCGGAAGCAGCGCGTCAAGTAGCGAGACGCCACCGCGATTCGCGGATTGCGCGCTTCGCCATCACCCCCGATGAACCGCATCGCGCAGCTCCTGCCCGAGGCGAACATCGTGCTCGGCGTCGAGGCCGGCACCAAGAAGCGGCTCTTCGAACAGATCGCGCAATTGTTCGAACAGCGCGCTCAGCTGCCGCGGAGCGAGGTCCTCGCCAGCCTGTCTGCGCTGCTCGTGCCCGAGAAGGCCACCGACGAACATCTGCAGCTGCTATCTGAGCTCGCCGAGATGTTCAGCGAGCAGGATTTCCGCGATCACATCGCCGCCGCGACCGACGCGGCAGGCGTTCACCGGCTGTTCCACGACTGGGTCCCGGAGCCGCAATGAACGATAGCGGAGCGCTGCGCCAAGTCAGCATCGAGCGGCTGTTCGCCGACAACCACGAGCGGCTTTCCCTCACCTGGCTCGCAGGTCGTCAGGGCGGCAACCGCGTGCTCACCGGAGAGGCCGAGCTCAAGCCGACCGTTGGCCAGGTCGGCCACATGAATTTCATCCATCCGTTTCGCGTGCAGCTCATCGGCGCCGCCGAAGCGAGCTACATGCGGGGACTGCCTGAGGATGCGCTCAAGGCCTCCATCGGGCGCCTGTTCACCACCGAGCTGGCGGCGATCATCGTGGCCAACGGAGAGGACGTGGTGGCGTATCTGCTCGACGAATGCAATCGCCACCAGATCGCGCTGCTGACCTCGCCGCAGCCATCGCCGCACGTCGTGGACGTGCTGCGTCTCTATCTGTCGCGTGTCCTGGCGGAATCGACCACGCTGCACGGCGTCTTTCTCGACGTCCTGGAGATGGGTGTGCTGATTACGGGCGCTTCCGCCATCGGCAAGAGCGAGCTTGCACTGGAGCTCATCTCGCGCGGCAACGGGCTCGTCGCCGACGACATCGTCGAGCTTTATCGCATATCGCCCGACACCGTCGAGGGTCGCTGCCCTGCGGTGCTCAAGGACTTCCTCGAGGTGCGCGGCATAGGCGTGCTCAACATCCGCACCATCTTCGGCGAGACCGCGGTGCGGCCGCGCAAGCTGCTTAAGCTGATGGTGCATCTGGAAGATCACAGCAACGAGCAGTTCTCCGATCTCGACCGGCTGCAGGTCAGCGCGACGTTCCAGGAAATCCTCTCGGTGCCCATCCGCAAGGTGACGATTCCCGTCGCCGCCGGCCGCAACCTCGCGGTGCTCGTCGAAGCCGCGGTGCGCAACTTCGTGCTCAACCAGCGGGGCATCGACAGCACAAAGGAGTTCATCGAGAGACAACAGAAGCTCATGGAAGACGGTGGCTGACGCCGCAGGGGCTGCCGTGGAGGATTGCCGATGGACCTCCTGCTGATCGCCGGCGTTTCCGGGTCGGGCAAGAGCGTGGCCATCGCCGCGCTGGAGGACAGCGGCTACTACAGCGTGTCCAACCTGCCGGTGTCGCAGCTCGCGGGCCTGCTCGCGCATCTCAAGGCCGTGCGGCAGGAGCGGGTGGCGATCGTGCTCGACGCCAAGACCGAGCCCGGGATTGCGAGCATCGCCCAGGCCATCGAAGCTGCACGTCGCGACGGGTGGACCGTGCGCTTCCTGTATCTGGACGCCAAGAGCGACACGCTGGTGAAACGGTACTCCGAGACTCGCCGGCGCCACCCCTTTTCCAACGATCGGCGCACGCTGACCGAGGCGATCGAGTTCGAGCGCGAGCGCCTCGCCGATGCGCGGACATTGGGCTATTCCATCGATACCAGCGACTTGTCCGCGGCGGCGTTGCGCAGGTGGATCAAGGACTTCATCAGCGTCGATCCGTCCAAGCTCACGCTGCTGTTCCAATCGTTCGGCTACAAGCACGGCGTGCCTCTCGACGCCGATCTGGTCTTCGACGTGCGCTGCCTTCCCAACCCGCATTACGAGGAGGAACTCGCGGCCAAGACGGGGGTCGATCCGGAAGTCATCGACTATCTCGAGCGCCAGCCCGAGGCTGGGCGGATGTACAGCGACATCTACCATTTCGTCGCGAGTTGGCTCCCCGATTACGCGCGTGACAACCGAAACTACCTGACCGTGGCGATCGGCTGCACCGGAGGACGGCATCGCTCGGTCTATCTCGTGGACCGCCTCGCAAAAGCGTTTGCGGGCCGCTATCAGGTGCTCACGCGGCATCGCGAGCTCGATCATGATCCGACGCCGCCGCTTGATGGGCTAGAATGACCCGATGAGCACTCCTCGAACCATCGCCCTCGCTTTCACGGGCGCCTCGGGGCTGCCGTATGGCCTGCGGCTGCTCGACTGCCTGCTCGCGGCGAACGCCCGTGTGGATCTGCTGTATTCGCCGGCCGCGCAGATCGTCGCACGACAGGAGCTCGACCTGACGTTCCCCACGCAGCCCGCCGCCGCGGCAGCTTTCTTCGCTCAGCGCTATGGCACAAAGCCGGGCCAGCTGACAGTCTTCGGACGCGAAGACTGGTTTTCGCCGGTTGCCTCGGGATCGAATCCGCCCGACGCCATGGCGATCTGCCCGTGCAGCATGGGAACGCTAGGCGCGATTGCCTCGGGTCTCGCCGACAACCTGATCGAGCGCGCCGCCGACGTCATGCTCAAGGAGCGAAGACCGCTGCTGCTCGTACCCCGCGAGACACCGCTTTCGGCGATCCATCTGGAGAACATGCTCAAGCTCTCTCGTGCCGGCGCCGTCATCCTGCCTCCGGCCCCCGGGTTCTACGGCCGCCCGCAGACCATAGACGACCTCGTCGACTTTGTCGTCGCGCGCATACTCGACCAACTCGGCGTCGAGCACACCCTGGGGCCGCGGTGGGGCGCTGCGAGGAGCGCCGCGCCGTCGATCGAGCGCGCCTGACGACGACCGTTTTCGATGTTCTCGCTCCTGCGCGGCGCTGCAGCGCGTTCGTTGACGACCGTCCCGCTGTTTCCGCTGAAGACCGTCCTCTTTCCCGGGGGGATGCTGCCGCTCAAGGTCTTCGAGCAGCGTTACGTCGAGATGACCAAGGCTTGTCTCAAGGACGAGAAGCCCTTTGGAGTGTGTATGCTCAAGGAGGGCGACGAAGTGGCTCGCCCTGGATCGGCGGCAAAAGCGCCCGACTTCGCCCCGATCGGAACGCTCGCCCGGATCACCGCCTGCGACGTCCCGCAGCTCGGCATATTCCACTTGAAGACCGAGGGCGGCACGCGCTTCCAGGTGCAATCGCACAGCATCGCCGACGACGGTCTCGTTGTCGGGGAAGTGACAGCGATCCCGCCCGAGCCGACAATTGCGCTGCCCGAAGGCTATCGGCCGCTGGCGGCGCTGCTCGAACTGTTGATCAAGCGCGTCGGGCGCGAGAATTTCGCCGCCGAGCCTGCGCTCGATGATGCTTCGTGGGTGAGCTATCGGCTGGCGGAGCTGCTGCCCCTGCCTCTCGCGATCAAGCAGAGCATGCTCGAAATCAACGACAGCGAAGTGCGCTTGCAGGTCCTGGCACAGTTCCTCAAGCAGCAGGGGCTTCTTTAGCGTTCTTGCCATGCCGCGATCGCCTTAGGCGCTCGCGGCGCTCGCCACGACTTTCGTATCCCGTCTGACGGTACGCGCGTTGGGCAGCCTTCGCCTTGGCGCGCGCGCGGCACTCGTATCCCGTGCGGCGAGCGCGAGTTTGCGCACCCGGCGCATGTCCTCGTCCGAGAACGGCCCTCTGACGCCCGATATGGCCGCGAGCTTCATGCCGTGCTTGAGACCGAGGCGATAGATCTCGCGCACCTTCTCCCACTCGATGCTGCGGCCGACCGTGAAGTTCTCGAAGCGCCCCTCCAGCGCGAGCACGATCGTTTCGGCGAGGCAGGCATAGGCGACGTTCTTCGGCAATCCGATGTTCTTCATCGAAACGTTGCCTGGCATCCGGATCTCGCCGGATTCGATCACCAACACATCCGGGCGCTTGGCGACCTCCTCCGGGGGTAGATCGAGCGGACGAGCGACGTCTGTGATCACGCACCCGGGCTTCACCTTCATGATGTCGAGAACCTTCTTGCCTGCTCCCGAGGTTGCGGTCACGATCATATCCATGTCGGCAATGTCCTTGTCGGCGTGCGATGACAGGTGGACCTCCGCGTCCGGCGTTTCCTTGAGGATCGATCCTTTGAGCGCCAGCAGCTTCGCGGTTTCCGGCGACACCAGGTAGACCTCCCTGGCGACCATCGCCAATAAGCGTGCGCAGACGGAGCCGATCGACCCGGTAGCGCCGACCACCATGGCCTTGAACTGAACCTTCTGGCCACGCTCCGGCTTCTCTACCAGGCCGAGGCGAAGCATGGCGTCGTGCGCGGCCCACAGCGCCCCCGATGCACTGTAGCTGTTGCCAGTGGTGATCGGCAGCGGCGCGCGCTTGGAGACGGTAAGCCCGGCATCGCCTACAACTTTGGTGAACGCACCCAGGCCCATGATCTGCGCGCCGAGGCTCCTCGCCATGCGAGCTGCCTCGAGCAAGCGGCGGTAGGTGAATTCCGGGCTGTGGCTCATGATCTCTGCGGGCGTTCCTCCCACCGAAATCAGCCAGCCCTCCGCCTCCACGCCGGTGGGCGACTTGATGCCAGTTACTCTTGAATAGACAAACGGCGGAGCGTACGCCATCACCTTCTCCACCGTGTCCATGAAGACAGGCGGCGAAATCTGAGAGAGCAGCTCGATCGGCTTCACGTTCTTGAAGTACTCCTGGGACAGTGGATGGATGACGAACGCGAAGCGGTTGATGCGCTTGTAGCCGCCGGGATAGATGATGCGCGGCTCCAGCCCAAGGTCGGTGATGATCCCCAGGTAGTCGTCCTCGAGGATCGCATCGGGCGCCTTTTCCATGGCGGCGACGATCATCGCGTCGAGCAGGCTCGGATCCAGCACGTGACCGGAGAGCATGGGCGCACCGTCAATCACGGTCGCCACACCCTTTCGCTTGAATTGCGCAATACGCTGCTCGCTGACGGTTGACGTGACGATCGTCTTGCCGCGCAGCTCCTCGGCCCCGAAGACATCCAGCTCGTGGACTGGCGCCACGATCACTGTCGCGTCGCGCAGCGCCTGGCGCAACATGAACTTGATCCATTTCCTCAGCGGTGCCGCTATCAGGCCCTCGGGTATCAGGCGCTCCGGAGTCCAATCCCGGACATAGTGCGCGCCCGCAGTATAGAGCTCCAACGCGTCAAGCGACGTCAGCATCTTTGGCACGCCCAGTTGCAGCAGCAGATCCGCGAACTCGAGATTCTGCGTGTACTCGGACATGGCAAGCGCCAACTTGAAATTGGTTCGGCCCGAGAAGAACAGAACCTTCGCGTTGTTGAAGAAGTTGCCCAGCTTGATCTGGACGTGACGCAGGGCCCATTCCTGCAGGATGTCGCTCAGACGCCCGCCGGTGGTCACGGGCACGCGCGTGATCGCGATCTTCATCGCTGTGCTAGCCTCTTCGACATAGCCCCTCGAGCCGACCGTGTAGCGATCCTTCACGACCCCCAGCCCGATCGCGTCGGCACGCTTTTCCCAGTGCGCGAGCAGCTTGAGGGCTTTCGCAGTGCTTCCGTTCGCGCCCACTCGCCGAACCTTGAATTTCTGTCCCAGGAAGTCAATGCTGAACGCGAAGTTCTGAGCAGTGGCTCCGAGACTTATGCCGATTGCGGTTTTCATTCACCACCTTCACGGAAAGGGCGTTGGCCGGCAGCATGACAGGCCGGGCGACCGATCGCCCTTGGTTGAGCTCGCTTGCCGAGCACCGCCGCAGGCTGCTCCGGCTCGCGCGGGATGTTTCAGGTCTCAATCGAGATTGTACGGCCGGCCGTGCTCGCACGGCTGCTGCATTAATTGAGCGATATGCTCAGGAAATACTGGTCCGGCCGGCCGATTTGCGGCAAGCTGCCAAGCTCAAGGACGAGAGATGCGAGCCGAAGCATGATCGAGATGCCGAGCGTTGTCGGGGACGTGGTGCGCTCCGTCGGGCTGTCGACGGCCATGCGTGCTGCCGGCGTGGTAACCGGGCTCCTGCCCATTCCGCAGCCAATGCTGCTCGTTGGCCCAGGGGCGAGTCGGCGTCTGGGCGAGGCCCTGTGCGGATTCGGCCACCGCAAGGTGTTGATCGTGACGGATCGGGTCATCGCGGCGATGGGCTTGCCGGACGCCCTCACCGCAGTGTTGGCCAAGGGAGGGACAAGGCACGTCGTCTTTGACGCGATCACGCCCGATGCGCCGATCCCGGTGATCGAGGAAGGCATCGCGTTTTACGGCAGGCACGGTTGTGATGCCATCGTGGCGTTCGGTGGAGGCTCCCCGATGGACGCGGCCAAGGCGATTGCGCTCTCAGTCGCCAACAGGAAGCATCCCCGCAAGCTGGTCGGTTGGTTCAGGGGCCGGTCCGCGCCGGTGCCCGTCTATGCGGTACCGACCACGGCGGGCACGGGATCCGAGGTGACGGTGGCCGCAGTCATCTCGGACCCGCAGGCCGAGAAGAAACTCACGATCGTCGACACGCGTCTCGTGCCCGTCATGGCTGCGCTCGACCCTTCGCTGATGATTCGCTTGCCGCCTCAAGTCACGGCGGCCACCGGCATGGATGCGTTGACCCATGCGATCGAAGCGTTCATCGGCCAGTGGTCGACCGATTACACGGATCGCATGGCGCTTGCGGCCGTCGGCCTGATCTACGAGAACCTGCGTACCGCCTACCGGCACGGCACGAACCTCGCGGCGCGCGAACAGATGTCGCTCGCCGCGACCTACGCCGGCCTCGCGTTCACACGAGCCAGCGTAGGATACGTGCACGCCGTCGCACATCAGCTGGGTGGCAAGTACCACACTCCGCATGGTCTCGCCAACGCGATCATGTTGCCGCATGTGCTCAAGTTCCTCGCTCCCGCGATCACCCGGAGATTGGCCATCCTCGCGGTCCGGGCCAGGGTAGGAACGGAAAGACAGGCGCCGGCTGTTCTCGCGAAGAAGTTCCTCGACTCGATCGGAAAACTGAACAGGGATCTCGGAATCCCGTCGCGCCTCGATGCTCTGCGCGAAGAGGATATTCCCGATTTGGCAAGCGCCGCCTGCTGGGAGGCTGACACGAACTATCCAGTGCCGCGCTACATGTCAGCGGATACCTGCGCCCAGCTGATCCGACAGGCCCTGCCAGAAGCTGCGCGGCGTAGCAAACGAAGGTTCAGGCCGTCCCGCGGGGCGGCGGTGAGGTCCTGACCGCGAGGCGGCGAAGCATTGGCGTGGGGCCGCGACCCCGTTCGCTCCAGGGCAGCGGGTATAATTCTTGTTTCGATCCGAATCGTTCCGTCGTTCCGTCCATGGCCGGCCACAGCAAGTGGGCGAACATCAAGCATCGCAAGGCCGCCAGCGACGCCAAGCGCGGCAAGATCTTCACCCGCTTGATCCGCGAGATCACCGTCGCAGCCAAGCTGGGCGGCCCCGACGCCTCGAGCAATCCGCGGCTACGGCTCGCCGTCGACAAGGCCGTCGACAACAACATGCCGAAGGACACCATCGAGCGCGCGATCAAGCGCGGCGCCGGCGGAATGGAGAGCGCGAGCTACGAGCAAGTGCGCTACGAAGGCTACGGCATCAACGGCGCTGCGGTCATGGTCGATTGCCTCACCGACAATCGCACGCGCACCGTTGCCGACGTGCGGCACGCCTTCTCCAAGCACGGCGGAAATCTCGGCACCGACGGCTCGGTCGCGTTCCTGTTCAAGCATTGCGGCCAGCTCGTGTTCGCGCCGGGCACCGACGAGGGCAAGCTCATGGATGCGGCGCTCGAAGCGGGCGCCGACGACGTCGTGAGCAACGACGATGGTTCCATCGAGGTGATCACCGCGCCCAGCGATTTCGTCGCCGTCAGGGAGTCGCTCACGCGGGCAGGCTTCAAGCCCGAGTTCGCCGAAGTTACGATGAAGCCGGCGACCGAAGTTGCGTTCAGCGGCGAGGGCTCCCTCAAGATGCAAAAGCTCCTCGACGCGCTGGAAGGGATCGACGACGTGCAGGAAGTCTATACGAACGCGGTGATCGAGTAGGCGTGACCACGCGCCGCATTCTCGGCATCGACCCCGGGCTGCGCGTCACCGGGTTCGGGGTGATCGTCGCCGAGCGCGGACGCCTGCGCTATGTCACCAGCGGCTGCATCCGCAACACCTCCGGCGACCTGCCGCTGCGGCTCGGCATCATCCTGCGCGATCTCTCCAGCGTAATCGTCTCGCATCGGCCAACCGAAGTCGTCGTCGAGAAGGTGTTCGTCAACGCCAATCCGCAATCGACGCTCGCGCTCGGTCAGGCGCGCGGCGCGGCGATCTCCGCTGCGGTGCTGGCCGAGCTCCCCGTCATCGAATACACGGCGCTGCAGGTGAAGCAGGCCGTCGTGGGCCACGGCAAAGCTGCGAAGGGGCAGGTGCAGGAGATGGTTCGGCGGCTGCTCGCGCTGCCGTCCGCCCCCTCCGCCGACGCCGCCGACGCGCTCGCCTGCGCGATTTGCCATGCACACGGCGGCGAGGGTCTCGGCGGGCTGAAGCGCAGCGGCTATCGCATGCGCCGCGGGCGCGTCCTGTGAGCCGCGAACTACGTGCGATAATGCGGCGACTGGAATCGACATCAGCCCATGATCGGCCGCCTCTCCGGCACGCTCGTCGAGAAGAATCCGCCGCAGATCCTGCTCGAAGTGCGCGGCGTCGCCTACGAGGTCGACGTACCGATGAGCACCTTCTACAACCTTCCCGCCATCGGCGAGCCGGTGATCCTGTTCACCCACCTGGTCGTGCGCGAGGACGCGCACCTGCTGTTCGGGTTCGCCTCCGAGAGCGAACGCCGAGCGTTTCGCCGGCTCATCAAGATCAGCGGCATCGGCGCGCGCACGGCGCTCTCCGTGCTCTCCGGGCTGTCGGTGGCGGAGCTTGCCCAGGCGGTCACGCTCCAGGAGCCGGGACGGCTAACGCGAATCCCCGGTATCGGCAAGAAGACCGCGGAGCGGCTGTTGCTCGAGCTGAAAGACAAGCTCGGCGCCGACGTCACCACGGCGGTGGGGGTGCATCGTCCCGCACCCGTGGCCGCGGATGTGCTCAACGCGCTCGTCTCGCTCGGCTACAGCGACAAGGAGGCGACTCACGCCGTGAAGGAACTTCCCGAGGGCATTGCGGTCGCCGACGGGATACGCCACGCGTTGAAGCTTCTAGCCAAGGCCTGACGAGCCGTTCGCCATGATCGAGACCGACCGACTGATCGCCGCGGCGCCGGTAAGCCCGCAGGAGGAAGTGCTCGAGCGCACGCTGCGGCCCCGCGCGCTAGAGGAATACATCGGCCAGGAGAAGATCCGCGGCCAGTTCTCCATTTTCATCGAGGCGGCTAAAAAACGTCGCGAGGCGCTCGACCACGTGCTGCTGTTCGGGCCGCCGGGTCTGGGCAAGACGACGCTTTCGCACATCATCGCCCACGAGCTCGGTGTCAACTTGCGCCAGACCTCGGGTCCGGTGCTCGAGCGCCCCGGCGACCTCGCCGCGCTGCTCACCAATCTCGAGTCCAACGACGTCCTGTTCATCGACGAGATCCATCGCTTGTCGCCGGTGGTCGAGGAAATACTCTATCCGGCGCTGGAGGATTTCCAGATCGACATCATGATCGGCGAAGGCCCGGCTGCGCGCAGCGTGAAGCTCGACTTGCCGCCGTTCACGCTGGTGGGCGCCACCACGCGCGCCGGCATGCTGACCAATCCCCTGCGCGACCGCTTCGGGATCGTCGCCCGACTCGAGTTCTATTCCGCGCAGGAGCTCACGCGCATCGTCACCCGGTCGGCGAAGCTGCTCGAGATCGCCATCGAGCCGGAGGGCGCACTCGAGATTGCCCGCCGCTCGCGCGGAACGCCGCGGGTCGCCAATCGGCTGCTCCGACGGGTGCGCGACTACGCCGACGTTCGCGCCGCCGGCAACATCACCCGGGAGGTGGCCGACGCGGCTCTCAAGATGCTCGATGTCGACGCCTCGGGGCTCGACGTCATGGACCGCAAGCTCCTGCGCTGCGTGCTCGACAAGTTCTCCGGCGGGCCCGTCGGCGTCGACAACCTGTCGGCGGCGATCGGCGAGGAGCGCGACACCATCGAGGACGTGCTGGAGCCGTTCCTGATCCAGCAAGGGTTCCTCCAGCGCACCAACCGCGGACGCGTGGCAACAGCGCTCTCGTACCGTCACTTCGGGCTTGCGCCTCCGTCGAGCGCCGGTCAGCTTTTCCCCGAATGACGGCTCGCGAACCCTTTCGCTGGCCGGTTCGCGTTTATTACGAAGACACCGATGCCGGCGGCGTCGTCTACTACGCGAACTATCTGAAGTTTCTCGAGCGGGCGCGGACCGAGTGGCTCTCCGCCATCGGCTTCCCCTTGAGCGCGCTCGAGAGCGGGCACAACGCGCTGTTCGTCGTCCACCGGCTGGAAATCGACTTCCGGCAGCCGGCGCGACTGGGTGACCTGCTCGCCGTGACGTTCGCGCTCGCGGAGCGGGGCAGGAGCCGATTGATCGCCCTGCAGGATGTGTTGCGTGGCGAACTGCTGCTTGTCCGTGCGCGGGTGACGCTTGCCTGTCTCGATCGGCGCAGCTGGCGGCCGGCTCGCATTCCGGCTCGGCTCGCCGCGAGAATCAACGACCGTGTCATCGAGGAGATCGCTTGAACCTGCATCCCGACCTCTCATTCGTTGCGATGGTCGTCCACGCGAGCTTCGTCGTGCAGGCCGTGCTCGCGCTGCTGCTGGTGCTTTCGCTCTGGTCGTGGTGGCAGATCTTCTTAAAGCTCTTCGCGCTCAAGCGGGCGGCCACGGACACCGATGAGTTCGAGGACGAATTCTGGAAGGGCGGGGACCTGACCGCGCTCTACCAGCGCGCGAGCCAGTCGCGCGAGGGCGGGGCGCTCGAGCGCATTTTCACGGCCGGCTTCCGCGAATATTCCAAGCATCGCAAGCAGGGATCCTCGTCAGCGGCGACGATGGACAGCGCGCGACGCGCGATGCGCGCTTCCTACCAGCGCGAGATCGACCTGATCGAAGCCAACCTGGCGGGGCTCGCCACCGTAGGCTCGGTGAGCCCGTACATCGGGCTGTTCGGGACGGTCTGGGGGATCATGAACTCCTTCCGCGGCCTGTCCAACGTCAGCCAGGCAACGCTGGCGCAGGTGGCGCCGGGGATCGCCGAGGCGCTGATCGCCACCGCGATCGGACTGTTCGCGGCGATTCCCGCAGTCGTCGCCTACAACCGTTATACCCACGACGTGGACCGTCTGGCGACGCGCTTCGAGACCTTCATCGAGGAGTTCTCGAACATCCTGCAACGGCAGGGGTGATCCAGGGCCTGCTAACGCTATGGACACAAACGCGTTGCGTAGCCGAAAACGCCTAGCGCAAGGCGCAAAGGCGAAGCCGGGCAGGGCGCCCGACGAGACTTTGCAACGCCGCGATCGGCATTTTCGGCAGCAACCCGAAGGGAACGGGCGTCCTGGGGCGCCACTCGGTGTTGCCGTCCTCGCCAAGACCGCTCGTCTTGGCTTCGTC
>DASPTZ010000083.1:0-3621 GCA_035623155.1 Casimicrobiaceae bacterium
CGAAAGCGACCTTCGCCCCGCGATGATGTCGGTCATGTGCACGTCGTAGGCGGCGAAGCCCGCGCGAGCGAACGCGGCGGCGATCTCGACGTGGCCGTTGACTCCCTGCTCGCGCAGGATCGCCACCGCCGGACGCGCGCCATTGGCAATGAAGGGCGCGGCCACGTCCTCAGCCGGATCGAAGCCCAGCACCGGCGAGAGTCCGGGATCGGAGGTGTCGAGGATGCGCTCGTGTTCCTGATCGGCCGCCTCGGGGTTGTCGCGCAAGCGCTGCAGCGCGTGGGTCGTCTCCGACCAACCGTGGTGCAGGTCCATGCGCGACGCGTCGAACAGAGTTGCGCCGTCGCGCGTGATGCGAATGCGATCGCTGCGATTGGGCGTGCCGACTGCCACGCAGCGCACGCCAGCCGCCTCGAACACGGCCACGACATCGTGCCGATCCTGGGCGGCAATCTGGAGCACGGCGCCGAGCTCTTCGTTGAACAGGATCTCGAGCGCCTCGCCCGGCAATTCGTCGAGCTCGATGGCCATTCCGCAACGCGAGGCGAAGGCCATTTCGGCGAGCGTTGCAAAGAGGCCGCCGTCCGAGCGATCGTGATAGGAGAGCAGCTTGCCGGCCGCGTGCAGTGTCTGCACCGCCTTGAAGAACCCTTTGAGTGCAGCCGGATCGTCGACGTCCGGAGCGACGTCCCCCAATTGGCCGTGGACCTGCGCAAGGGTCGACCCGCCGACGCGATTCTTGCCATCGCCGAGATCGGCGAGCAGCAGCAGCGTCTCGCCGCGGTCCAGGACGAGCTGTGGCGTCAGCACGCGCCGCGCGTCATCCACCGCCGCGAAGGCGGAGACGATCAGCGACACCGGAGCGGTGACCGACTTTTCAACGCCATCCTCCCGCCAGCTCGTGCGCATCGACAGTGAATCCTTGCCCACCGGAATGCTGATGCCGAGCGCCGGGCACAGCTCGAGCGCCACCGCACGTACCGTGTCGTAGAGCGCAGCATCCTCGCCCGGATGGCCGGCTGCGGCCATCCAGTTCGCGGACAGCTTGACCTCGCGCAAGTCGGCGATGCCGGCGGCGGCCAGATTGGTCAGCGCTTCGCCGACCGCCATGCGCCCCGACGCCGGTGCATCGATCAGCGCCAGCGGCGTGCGCTCACCCATCGCCATCGCTTCGCCCGCGTAGCCATCGTAGTCGGCGAGCGTTACCGCCACGTCGGCCACCGGGACCTGCCAGGGCCCCACCATCGGATCGCGCGAGCAGAGCCCGCCCACGGTGCGGTCGCCGATGGTTACGAGGAAGGTCTTGTCGGCGACCGCGGGAAAGCGCAGAACGCGCATCGCCGCCTCGGCGAGATCGATGCCCTCGGTGGTGAACGGCGGAAGCGATCGCGACACGTGCGATACATCGCGCGTCATTTTCGGCGGCTTGCCGAGCAGCGCGCCGAGATCCATGTCGACCGGCAGGTTGCCGAAGGCCGGGTCCTGGACAACGAGTTGTTGCTCGGCCGTGGTGCTGCCGATCACCGCGAACGGACAGCGCTCCCGCTCGCAGATCGCACGAAAGCGATCGATCGCGTCGGCAGGGATCGCGAGCACATAGCGCTCCTGCGCCTCGTTGCACCAGATTTCGCGGGGCGCCATGCCCGGCTCCTCGCTTGGAACTGCGCGCAGATTGAAGCGCGCACCCTTGCCTCCGCCGTGCACGAGCTCCGGCAGCGCGTTCGACAGGCCCCCTGCGCCCACGTCGTGGATGGAGAGGATCGGGTTCGCCGTGCCGAGCTGCCAGCAGCGATCGATGACCTCCTGCGCGCGACGTTGCATTTCCGCGTTACCGCGCTGCACGGAGTCGAAGTCGAGGTCTGCGGTATTGGCGCCGGTCGCCATCGACGACGCCGCGCCACCACCCATGCCGATGAGCATGCCCGGTCCGCCCAGCTGCACGATCAGTGCGCCGTCGGGGAGCGCGCGCTTGCGCGCGTCGCGAGCGGCGACATTGCCGACGCCGCCGGCGATCATGATCGGCTTGTGATAGCCGCGGACCTCGCCGTCGACTCGCTGTTCGAAGCTGCGGAAATAGCCGAGCAGGTTCGGCCGGCCGAATTCGTTGTTGAACGACGCGCCGCCGATCGGACCGTCGAGCATGATCTGCAGCGCCGACGCGGTGCGTTCGGGCTTGCCCACCCAGTATTGCGCGGCGCGCTCAAGCCTCCCCTCTCCCGCCGGGAGAAGGGTCGGGGGTGAGGGAAGTTCCCACTGCCGTGGCAGCCCCGGGATGCGCAAGTGCGACGTCGTGAACCCGGTGAGTCCCGCCTTGGGGTGGGCGCCGATCCCCGTCGCTCCCTCGTCCCGGATCTCGCCTCCGGATCCGGTCGCGGCCCCCGGAAACGGCGCGATCGCTGTCGGGTGATTGTGCGTCTCCACCTTCATCAGAACATGGGTCGCCTCGTCGTGCGCGGCGTAGCGCGTGTCCGAGTTCGGATAGAAGCGGCGCGCCTTCCTGCCTTCCATGATCGCCGCGTTGTCCGCATAGGCGACGATCGTTCGCTGCGGATTGGCTGCATGGGTGTGGCGAATCATCGCGAACAGCGACTGCGGCTGACGTGCGCCGTCGATGATCCATTCGGCGTTGAAGATCTTGTGCCGGCAGTGCTCCGAGTTCGCCTGCGCGAACATCATCAACTCGACGTCGGTTGGATTGCGGCTGGCGCGGCGAAAGGTGTCGGCAAGGTAGTCGATTTCGTCGTCCGAGAGCGCGAGCCCGAATGCGCCGTTCGCCTCGGCGATTGCTCCGCGCCCCCGCCCGAGGAGGTCGATCGTCAGGAGCGGCCGCGGCGGGAAGTGGGTGAACAGGCGCGCCGCGTCGGAGAGGTCAGAAAAAACCGCTTCGGTCATCCGATCGTGGATGAGCGAGAGCAATCTTGTGCGCGCCGCTTCGTCCAAGCGGTCTCTCTCGCGCACGGCGACGCGATAGGCCACGCCGCGCTCGATGCGTTCGATCGCGGCCAGCCCGCAATTGTGCGCGATATCGGTCGCCTTCGACGCCCACGGCGAAATGGTGCCGGGGCGCGGGATGACTAGCAGAAGCTCGCCTTGGTCGGCATGAGTCGCGCCCTGCGGCCCGTAGGTCAGCAGGCGGTCGAGCGTCTCGCGCTCGGCGGCGCTAAGTCCTCGCGAGGCCTGAACGAAATGCCAGAAGTCGGCGGAGATCCCCTGAACGAGGCTTCCGGAGAGGCTCGACAGCAGCTTGGCGACGCGGAACGGCGACAGGGCGTTGCGCCCGCGCAGCGTGAGGAACTCTGCCATCGACGGGAGGGGCGTAAAGCAGAATTATACGCCGCTTCGCGCCGCCGCGCTGGTCAGCGATACGATCGCTAGTGCTGCAGTATCTTCGACAGGAACAACTGCGCTCGCTCGGAGCGCGGCTTGCCGAAGAAATCGTTCTTGTCCGCGTCCTCGACGATCTGGCCCTGGTCCATGAAGATGACCCGGTGCGCCACCTTGCGCGCGAAGCCCATCTCGTGGGTGACGACCATCATGGTCATGCCCTCTTTGGCGAGCTGAACCATGACGTCGAGCACCTCGTTGATCATCTCCGGGTCGAGCGCCGAGGTCGGCTCGTCG
>DASPTZ010000084.1:0-3631 GCA_035623155.1 Casimicrobiaceae bacterium
CGCACGGCGATCGCTCGCCGGCAGCTTGCGACGAGACGCTCGATGCGATCGGCGTGTTCCGTGGCTGCGAAGACGATTCGCGCATCGGAATGCGCGAGCACGTGTTCGAGAAGCACATCCTGGGCGATAAGGTTCAGTGGGCAAGCGACGCGCCCGGCGTACATCGTGCCCAGGAAGATCGTCGCCGCTGCGATGCCATTGGGAAGCATGAAGGACACGACCTCGCCCGCGCCGACGCCGCGTGAGTCGAGAAAGGCCCCCAGCGCTCGACACGTTGCCCGCAAGTCGCGATAGGTAATCGTGACGCCTGGCTCCGGTGCGATCAGAAACGGCGCGTCCGCCCGCACTTCGGCGTGACGGTCGATCACGTCGCGCAGCGTGCGCATCGGCGCAAGAACTAGAGACCGTACTTCCGGCGGTAGGCGCCGAAGAGCTCCGCCTCGGTGGGCTCGGGTCGGGCCGCGGTCAACGGCCGGACGACGCGCGTAATGTTGAGGAAGTGCCGGTAGTTGAGGTTCTCGGAGATGCTGTTGCGTCCCCACGTTCCGCAGCCCATGGAAAGCGAGAACGGCAGAGCGTTGTCGAAGGACCCGCCGGTAGCGAAGCAGTGGGCCTGATTGACGATCACCCGGCAGACGGGGAGCGTCAGTCCGAGTTCGAGTGCGCGAGCGTCGTCCTTGCTGTGCAGCCCGATCGAGTGCCCTGCTCCCTGATGACGCAGAATGCGCTCGGCGAGCGCGCTCGCGGCCGCGAAGTCGGGTGCGCGATACAGCGCCAGCACCGGAGAGAGCTTTTCGCCGGAGAAGGGATGATCGGGCCCGACGCCGGTTTCCTCGACGATTAAGAAGCCAGCCTCCCGTAGCGCTGCCCGCGTCAGCTCGGCGCGCGTCGCGATGGCAGGCGCAGATTGGGCAATGAAAGGCGGGGCGAGCTTGCCCCCGGCGAACATCGCCCGCTCGAGCTGCGCGTTTTCACGCGCATCGAGCACCGCGCCCCCGGCGAGCACCAGCGCCTTCTTCAGTGCAGCGTAGTTGTCCTCGAGCGCAATCACGCTGTTTTCCGACGAGCAGCTCGTCGCGTTGTCGAACACCTTGGACGCGGCGATCTTGGCGGCCGCGGCGGTCGCGTCCGCAGTCTCATCGACGATCACCACGACATTGCCCGCGCCGACGCCGATCGCCGGGGTGCCGCTCGCGTACGCGGCGCGAACGCCGGTTTGCGATCCGGTGGCGACGACCAGATCGACCTGCCGCATGAGCTCGGCGGTCGCCTCCCTCGTCACCGGGGGCGCAAGCGCCTGCACCAGATCGCGCGGAGCGCCGACGCGCACGAGCTCGGCGTGAACGTACTCGAGCAGCAGCACGGCTGTCGACTGCCCCTTGGGCGAAGGGGCGAGAATGATCGCGTTGCGGCCTTTGAGCGCATTGATGACATTGTTGGCCGGCGTCGCACTCGGATTGGTCGACGGAGTGACCGCGCCGACAACACCCACGGGCCGGGCGATCTCGGTGAGGCCCAGCTCGGGTAGATCCGCGATCACCCCGACCGACTTGGCGTGGCGCAAGTCCGCGAGGAGTCCGATGGTCTTGCGGCGGTTCTTGGCGATCTTGTCGGCGACGTTGCCCAGCCCGGAATCGCGAACGGCGATCTCGGCGAGACGGCGGTTGTGCTCCGGATCGACGATCGCCCAACCGGCCGCGGTCACCAGCTCGTCGACGCGCGCCTGATCGTAGGTCTCGCAGATCCGTTGCGCGGCGCGCGCCCGCTCGACGAGCGCGGCGATGGCACCCGCATGGTCGATGCGCTCACTTCGGTCAGGCGCTTTCGGAGAACGTGCCCGCGCTCCCGTTCTCATTCCTCGGCCTCCGCACTCATTCCTCGGCCTCCTTGCACCGGAGGCGCGAACCGAGCCCACAACGTGTCGGCCTCGCGTCAATCGCTCGCCGTCGCAGCCTTCGGCCCTTGCTCGGCTTCGCCTCGCTCGGCTCGCTCATTCCGGCTTGATCCTCGCCTCGCGGATGACGTAGTCCCACTTGGCGAGCTCTTCCTTGATGAGCCGCTCGAACTCGGCCGAGGTCGATGACGTCGCTTCCGCGCCCTGCGCGAGAAGCTTCTCACGCACTTCCGGCATCGCCAGGACCTTGGCGAACGCCGCCTGCAGCTTGGCGACGATCGGGGGCGGCGTCTTCGCCGGCGCGAGCGCTCCATACCACGAATTCACCACGCAATCGATGCCGGACTCGGTGATGGTCGGAATGTCCGGTGCGGCGACGCTGCGCTTGTCGCTGGCGACCGCCAGCGCCTTGAGCCGTCCTGCCTTCACGTACTGCAGCGCCGCCGGCAACGACACGAACGCGAACTGCACCTGTCCACCGAGCGTGTCGGTGATCGCGGGACCGCCGCCTTTGTACGGCACGTGCACCATGTCGATGCCGGTCTTGAGCTTGAGCAGCTCGCCCGCGATATGCGCCGGCGAGCCGGTGCCGACCGAAGCGTAGTTGAGCTTGCCCGGCTGCGCGCGGGCGAGCGCGATCAGCTCCTTGACGTCGTTCACCGGCACGCTCGGATTCGCGACGAGGACCTGCGGGATCACCGCGGCTAAGCTGATAGGCACGAAATCCCTTTCCACGTCGAAAGGGAGCTTGCCGTAGAGCTTGGGATTGATGGTGTGCGAGGACAGCGTGAAGAGCACCGTGTAGCCATCCGGTGCGGACTTGGCCGCGATGTCGGTACCGAGGTTGCCGGCAGCGCCTCCGCGGTTGTCTATGATGATCGACTGTCCCAGCACTGCGGCGAGCGGCTCGTTGAGGGTCCGCGCGACGATGTCAGTGCCGCCCGCCGGAGGATACGGAACGATGAACTTGATCGGCCGGCTGGGATAATCCTTGGCGGCGTCCTGCGCGCTGAGCAAAGGCGCACTCATCGCCAGCGCGCAAAGCCACGCGATCTGCCGACGCGTGAGGAGTCTCAACGCCTGCGCTCCGTATCGTCGTTCAGCGACTCGCCGCGGTCGACTTGTACTTGTCGAGATGGCGCACCGGCGCCGAGAGCGCGTCGCGCCGGAAAGGATCCCCCAGCTCGGGGGTAACCATCATTTCCAGCACCGTCGTCCTGCCTTCGCGCTGCGCCTTCGCTGCCGCGTCGAGCGCAGGCCCCACGTCGGACAGCCGCTCTATGCGCTGCCCGTCCGCACCCATCGCCTTGGCCACCGCGGCCCAGGACGGCTGGCGGTCAAGGTTCACGCCGACGAAGCGGCGCGCGTAGAAATCGACGTGGTTCTTCTTTTCAGCGCCCCATTGGCCGTTGTTGAACACCACCGCCGTGACCGGGATCTCTTCGCGAACGCAAGTCTGCAGCTCGCCGAAGCTCATGCCCCAGGCGCCGTCGCCGACGTAGGCGATCGCCGGCCGGTCGGGTGCGGCGACCTTGGCTCCGATGATGGTCGGGAACGCGTAGCCGCAGTTGCCAAAGCTCATCGCGGCGAACATCGACCGCGACGTCTCGAAGCGCAGGTACGAATTCGACACCGAGCAGATGTTGCCGATGTCGGTGGACACCATCGCCGCTTCGGGCATCGCGCGCTCGAGCTCGCGCAGCATCTGCCGCGGATGCATGTGGCCTGATTTCTTCG
>DASPTZ010000085.1:0-6210 GCA_035623155.1 Casimicrobiaceae bacterium
CGCAGGACGAGTCGGGGGACGCGCACAAGTTCACTCAAGGGCTCGCAGCGCTGGCCGCCGAGCGCGGCGTGAGCATGCGCTACGGGGTGACGATCGAGTCGATCGCAGTGGCCGGCGGCAACGTCTGCGGCGTGCGCATCGTCAACGAGCAAGGGCGCAAGGAAGTGCTCGTGGCGGACGCCTACGTCGCATGCCTGGCAAGCTATACGCCGCTTCTGCTCGCGCCGATCGGAATTTCGTTGCCTGTCTATCCTGCCAAGGGTTATTCAGCCACGCTGCCCATCGTGAATGCCCGCGCCGCGCCGACGGTAAGCCTGACCGACGATGCGAGAAAAATCGTGTTCTCGCGCCTCGGCGAACGACTGCGCGTCGCCGGAACGGCCGAGCTCTCGGGATACGAGCTGGAGCTCAACCAAGTGCGGTGCGAGGCGCTCACGCGGCGCGCGCACGAATGGTTCGGTGACGCGATCGACGTCTCGCTCCCCGAATATTGGGCAGGACTGCGGCCCGCCACGCCCTCCAACGTCCCGTTCATAGGCAAGACGCGCTATCCCAACCTGTACCTGAACACTGGTCACGGCACGCTCGGTTGGACCATGGCCGCGGGCTCGGGCAAGGCGATCGCCGACATCGTGTCCGGGGCGAAGCCGGAGGTCGACTTCGCTTTCCTGGGCGCTTGAGCGAGCACAGACGAAGTCAGACGTCGGCTTGCCGAGCGCCGATTCGAGGCGGCAGCCCCTTCTACTCCGCCGGTCCGATGCCTCTGCGGTGGAAGATCCTTTTAAGCGCAGTTTCGTGCCTTCCGCGCTTCAGGTTGCGATCGGCGTCCTGTATGGCGCGCGCCACGAGCAAACGTGGTGAAGCCGTCAAGCCGGAAGCGGCTGTCCACGATGACACGATCCGCCGCCTTGCGATGGAGTGCCGCGCGCACCTCCCACAGCGTCGCCGACCAGATTTGACCGTCGCATGACCAAACTCGTGAAACACCGTCTCGCCATCCTGGGCACCGTCGACGTCGCCCAGACCGAGAAGCCTTTGCGGCTCCACTCCTCGCGGAAATCCTTGTCGGCAGATCGGATGCGCTTCGCGGTCAGCCGCGTGGTGCCGCGGTGCCCGTTGCCCCCAAGGCGTGCGAGCCGCACCTCGACGTAAGCTGGGGCTCGCGGAACTCCGACGCGCAGCGCCAGCCGTATAATTAGACTCTTTCTGCGCCGATCCCCATGTTTGTCGCGCGGGCAGCGCCGTGGTTGATGGCGCTATTTGCTTCTGCGTCGGTTCTCGCTGCAGTTGCGCCGCCGGCAGCGGCGCCTGCACCGCCGATCGCCGCGAAGGCTTATCTGCTGGTCGACGCGGTAAGCGGGCAAACGCTCGCCGCACAGGGCGCGGACGATCTGCGCGAGCCGGCATCGCTTTCCAAGCTGATGGTCGCCTACCTCGCATTCCGGGCGCTCAGGGACAAGGAGCTTCTCCCGTCGCAGGCGGTACCGATTTCGCAGAAGGCGTGGCGCGCGGAGGGCTCGCGGATGTTTCTGGACCCTAAGAAAACGGTCAGCGTCGATGAGCTGCTGCACGGCTTGATCGTTCAGTCGGGCAACGATGCTGCGATCGCGCTCGCGGAGGCCGTTGCCGGCTCCGAGGAATCCATGGTCGAGCGCATGAACAAGGAGGCCGCGCGGCTGGGCATGAAGAACACGCGCTTCGTCAACGTCACCGGGCTGCCCGCGCCACAGCAGGTTTCGACGGCGAACGATCTGGCGATGCTCGCAATGGCCACGATCCGCGACTTCCCCGAGTATTATCCGCTCTACGCCATCAAGGAGTACCGTTACAACAACATAACCCAGTCGAATCGCAACCGCCTGCTTTGGACCGACCCCTACGTCGACGGAATCAAGACGGGCAACACCGATTCGGCAGGATACTGTTTGATCGCATCCGCCAAGCGCGGACCGCGTCGCCTGGTGTCGGTGGTGCTGGGCGCCGGCTCGGACTCCGCACGAGCGATCGAGGCGCAGAAGCTCCTCAACTACGGCTTTCAGTTCTACGACACCGTCCAGCTCTATCAGAACGGCCAGGCGGTGAGCTCATTGCGCGTCTGGAAGGGAGCCACCGACGCCGTCTCCGCGGGGTTCGTTGCAGATCAGTATCTGACCTTGCCCAAGGGACAGGCGCAGAAGCTCAAGCTCTCGATGGAAGCCGTCGAGCCGTTAATTGCGCCGGTGACACGCGGCCAGCGCGTCGGGGTCGTGCGGGTGACGCTCGACGACAAGCAGGTCGGCGAGTACCCTTTGCAGGCCCTCGACGACGTGCCTTTGGCGAACATTTTCGGCCGCGCATGGGATACGTTGCGGCTGTGGGTAACCCGCAAGAACTGAGAGTCGACTCATGACCGTCTATCTGAACGGCCAGTTTCTTCCCCTCGAGGACGCGAAGATATCGGTGCTCGATCGCGGCTTCATTTACGGAGATGGAGTCTACGAGCTGATCCCCGTCTACGACCGCGAACCGTACCGCCTTGCCGGCCATCTCGCACGGCTGCAGCGAAGTCTTGACGGCATACGTCTCGCCAATCCCCACACCGCAGCCGAATGGGAAGCGATCATCCGCGAGCTCATCGCGCGCACACCGTTTGCGGATCAGGGGGTGTACTTTCAGGTCACTCGCGGGGTAGCCAAGCGCGATCACGCGTTTCCAGTGGGCGTCGCGCCGACGGTGTTCATGATGAGCAATCCGCTGGTGCTGCCCACGCCCGAGCAGATTGAGCGAGGCGTCGCAGTCATCACCGGGCCCGACGAGCGTTGGCTGCATTGCGATCTGAAGACCATTTCACTGCTCGGCAACGTGCTCGCGCGCCAGGCTGCGGTCGATGCCGGCGCCGTCGAGTGCGTGCTTTTCCGCAATGGTTACTTGACCGAGGCGTCGGCTTCCAACGTGTTGCTGGTCAAGGACGGCATCGTCATCGCGCCGCCCAAGGACAACCTCATTCTTCCAGGGATCACTTACGACGCGGCGTTCGATCTCGCGCGCGAAGGCGGGCTGCCCGTGCAAATGCGGCCGGTCCCGCGCGAGGAAGCGCTCGCGGCCGACGAGATGTGGCTTTCATCGTCGACCAGGGAAGTGCTTGCGGTGACGACGATCGACCGCAGGCCCTTCGCGGCGGGCAAGCCGGGACCGGTGTTTCGCAAGATTCACGCGCTGTTTCAGGCAAGCAAGCGCCGTCGTGCTTAAGGTTCTTGCCCGCCCTGCGGGTGCGGCCGGCGCAGATGGTAGCGACCGCCATGCCAGACCAGCGGCTCGACCTGGCGGTAAGCACAGGTCTCGACCTGACCGATGAACAGCATGTGGTCGCCCGCCGGGTGAAGCGCCTGATGTCGGCATTCGAGCCAGGCGACGCAGCCTTCGATCAGAGGCGCGCCCGCGTGGCCGAGACGGAAAGCAACGCCGGCGAAACGATCCGCGTGCGGCCGTGAAAACCGGCGCGCCAACTCGATCTGATCGTGCGCCAGGACGTTAACCGCATATCGCTCGGCGGATTCGAAGGCTGCAAGGCTGCGCGAGCGCAGTCCAAGGCTCCAGGTGACCAGCGGCGGTTCGAGCGAAACGGAGTTGAACGAATTCGCGGTAAAACCGACGAAGCTGTTATCGCGCCAGCGCGTCGTGATG
Source organism: Casimicrobiaceae bacterium (assembly GCA_035623155.1). Classification (GTDB taxonomy): domain Bacteria; phylum Pseudomonadota; class Gammaproteobacteria; order Burkholderiales; family Casimicrobiaceae; genus PALSA-1003. The sequence goes on from DASPTZ010000085.1 coordinate 3,664, forward strand.
ATGGTGACGCCCGTCGCGAACTGGGCCAGCGCTTCGCGGAACTGCTGCTCGTGCAGGGAAGGCTGCGGCGCGCGTTCGGTGGACATCTAGCTCAATGATCTAGTGGCGCCGGAATGATCGTCGAGCATCTTAGGAGCGCCGTGGGGGAGGTGTCAAAAGGCCGAGGCGGACTGCTAGACTAGCGCTTTCCGCCAGCTTCGTCCCGCGATAGGCCCGAGCATGAACAGTTCGCTTTCCAAGATGGTGGCGAATCGCTACAGCGGTCGCAACCTGCCGATCGCGTTGGTGCTCCCTGACGGAGGTCGCCTGGCACTCTCCGAGACTCCGGAGATCGACGTGTACGCGCGAACCTGGAACGGTATGCGCGCGCTGGCGTTTCCGGAATTGGGCCGGCTCGCGCGCGCCTACGTGCACGGCGACATCGACTTTTCCGGCGGTGCCCGCCGCGTGCTGGGCTTGGCCGAGGCCCTGGTTGGGAGCGTGACCCATGGCCGCGACCGCGCTCGCGCGCGGATACGCCAGTGGGCGCACCGCCGGCGCAGCAACGCCCGGAACATCCAGCACCACTACGATGTCTCCAACACGTTCTATCGCATGTGGCTTGACGAGCGGATGGTGTACTCCTGCGCCTACTTCAAGAGCGACAGCGATTCGCTCGACTCGGCGCAAGCTCAGAAGCTCGACCATATCTGTCGCAAGCTCATGCTCAAGCCAGGGGAGGAATTTCTCGACATCGGCTGCGGCTGGGGAGGCTTGATCTTTTGGGCGGCGCAGAAATACGGCGTCAGCGCGACCGGGGTCACGCTGTCGCGCAACCAGCATCACCAGGTGAGTCTCCAGATCGGCGCGCTCGGCCTCACGGGGCGCGTTCGGGTCGAGCTGCTCGACTACCTCGATCTGCCGCCGGAGCGTCGATATGACAAGATCGCCAGCATCGGCATGTTCGAGCACGTGGGGCTTAAGAATTACCGGCGTTACTTCGGCAAGATTCATCAGATCCTCAAGCCAGGCGGGCTCGTGCTGAACCACGGCATCACCCACAACTGGACGGGTGCCGAGAGCCTCGGCAGCGGCATCGGGGACTTCGTCGAAGAGTACGTTTTCCCGGGCGGGCAGCTCGCGCATGTATCGCGGGTGATCGAGGGGCTAGCCAACGACGGGCTCGAGCTCATCGACGCCGAAGCCCTGCGCGAGCATTACGCGCGAACGCTCTGGCATTGGGTCGAGCGCCTGGAGGCGAACGCGGACGCAGCTCGCCGCGAAGTCGGGGAGGAGAAATTCCGCGTCTGGCGCATCTACCTCGCCGGCTCGGCGCATGCTTTCGACCGAGGATGGCTGTCGCTGTTTCAGCTCCTCGCCGGCAAGCCGCTGGCCGACGGCCGGCTGCCCCACCCATCGACGCGCGAGTACATGTATCCGCACTGACGGCGGGGTTGCAGCCAGTGCGCGCCGGCCGCATATTGGGCTGATGACGATGAAGAGGTCCGTGACCGAAACTCTGCTCGAGTTCCCCTGCGCGTTTCCGCTCAAGATCATGGGCCGCACGCAGGATGGCTTCGCGCAAGCAGTGCTCGAAGTGGTCCTCAAGCATGCCCCGGATTTCGACAGTGCGTCGATGGAAATGCGTGCATCTCGACAGGGGAACTACATTTCGCTGACCTGCGTGGTCAACGCGACTTCGCGCGAACAGCTCGATGCGCTCTACCGCGAGCTCTCCGCGCACCCCCAAGTCGTGATGGTCTTGTAATGGACGCAACGCTGCAGGAACCGATGCGCTTTGGCGACGCCAAGCCGGGCGCGAGCAGCGTGCCGCTTCTGCGGCGGCTCGGTCCGACGGGCTACGAAGCGACGTGGCGCGCCATGCAGGCGTTCACGTCTGGGCGCAATGCGGCTACCGCCGACGAGATCTGGCTCACCGAGCACGAGCCTGTCTACACGCTCGGGCTCGCCGGGCGACGCGAACACCTGCTGCGCGACAACGGCATCCCGGTGCTCAAGGTCGATCGCGGCGGCCAAGTCACTTACCACGGCCCTGGACAGCTGGTGGTCTACGTCCTCGTCGATCTCGCGCGACGCAGACTCGGCGTGCGGCAGCTCGTACGGACGCTCGAGAGCTGCGTGATAGAATTTCTCCAGTCCTGCGGGCTGGCAGCTTACGCCAAGGCTGGCGCCCCCGGAGTCTACCTTGCCTGCACCGCGGGGGAAGCAAAGATCGCCGCGCTGGGTCTCAGGGTCAGGAACGGGTGCACCTATCACGGCCTGGCGCTCAACGTGGACATGGATCTCACACCGTTCGCCGATATCGACCCGTGCGGTTATCGCGGCCTCGCCGTGACCCAGCTCAAGGATCTCGGAATCGAGCGGAGCGTCGACGAGGTCGGTTCGCTGGTTGCCTCGATGCTCTCGACTCGCCTCAGCGGGAGATTGTCGTGAGCGACGCGCCGACTTCTCCCGCGTTGGTTGCCGGCGACAAGCAAAGGGGCGAGTCCAAGACCGCGCGCATTCCCGTCAAGATCGTCGCGGGCGAGCGGCTGAAGAAACCCGATT
>DASPTZ010000086.1:0-127403 GCA_035623155.1 Casimicrobiaceae bacterium
CGTGACCAGAATGAAAAGAAGCCCGAGCGCGAAAAGCCAGTATTCCGGAAACACCTTGGTGAACCAGCTCTTTCCCAAGTTGACCGCCGCCGCGCCGAGCACCGGCCCGTAGAGCGTCCCGCGCCCTCCAACCGCGGTCCAGATCGCGATCTCGATCGAATTGGCGGGCGACATCTCGCTCGGATTGATGATCCCGACCTGCGGAACATAGAGCGCCCCTGCGATGCCGCAGATCACCGCCGAGACGGTCCAGATGAACAGCTTGAAGTAGACCGGATCGTAGCCCGAGAACATCACCCGGCTTTCCGCGTCGCGAATCGCGGTGAGCACGCGCCCGAGCTTGGAGGTCACGATCCAGCGCGCGAGCAGGAGGAACCCCAGCAGCGCCGCTCCGGTGATCGCGAACAGCGCCATTCGCGTCTGCGGCGCGGTGATCGGAAAACCGAGGATGCGCTTGAAATCGGTGAAGCCATTGTTGCCGCCGAATCCGGTGTTGTTGCGGAAGAACAGCAGCATCGCCGCGTAGGTGAGCGCCTGGGTGATGATGGAGAAGTAGACGCCCTTGATGCGCGAGCGGAACGCAAAGTAGCCGAACACGAAGGCGAGCAGGCCGGGAACGAGCACCACCAGAAGCGCTGCGTACCAGAAGTGATCGGTGAAGCTCCAATACCAGGGGTACGCCTTCCAATCGAGGAAGACCATGAAGTCGGGCAGGTCGCTCTGGTACACGCCGTCGCGGCCGATCGAGCGCATCAGATACATGCCCATGGCGTATCCGCCGAGCGCGAAGAACAGGCCGTGTCCGAGCGACAGGATGCCGGTATAGCCCCAGATCAGATCCATCGCCAGTGCCACGATCGCGTAGCACATGATCTTGCCGATCAGAGTCACCCAGTAGTCGGACAAGTGCAGCGCACTGTCGGCGGGAACGACGAGATGCAGGATCGGAAAGGCGACGAAGAGCACCACTGCAGCCGCGACATAGAACGACCAGCCTCCTGCGGAGAGCAGGCGCAAGAAGCGTGGGCCACCCGTGGGCGCAAGAGGGACAAAAGCGGAGCTCATCATGCCTCGGCGGTTCGGCCCTTCAAGGCGAACAAGCCCTGCGGTCGCTTCTGGATGAAGAAGATGATGAACACAAGCACGGCGATCTTGGCGAGCACGGCGCCGGACCACGCTTCGAGGAACTTGTTGACGATGCCCAACCCCAGCGCGGCGTAGACCGTTCCGGCGAGCTGTCCGACCCCGCCCAGCACGACGACCATGAAGGAGTCGACGATGTAGCTCTGACCGAGATCAGGGCCGACGTTGCCGATCTGCGACAGCGCGCAGCCGGCCAAGCCGGCGATGCCGGATCCGAGCCCGAACGCCATCGTATCGACGCGCCGCGTCGGCACACCGTTGCAACTCGCCATGGCGCGGTTCTGCGTCACCGCGCGGACGAAGAGGCCGAGCCGAGTACGGGTAAGCAGCAGCCACATGGCAAGCAGCACCAGTGCCGCGAAGCCGATGATGATGATCCGGTTCCAAGGCAGGACGACACCGGTCACCGCCTCGATGCCTCCGGACATCCAGGAGGGATTCTCCACTTGCACGTTCTGCGCACCGAATATCGTGCGCACCGTCTGGATCAAGATCAGGCTGATGCCCCAGGTCGCGAGCAGCGTTTCCAGGGGGCGTCCATAGAGGAAGCGGATCACGCTGCGCTCGAGCGCCATGCCGACCAGCGCAGAAGCGGCGAACGCGGCCGGCACCGCGCACAGCAGGTACGTGTCGAAAGCGCCGGGAGCGTAGCTGCGGAAAAGATTCTGCACGACGTAGGTCGCGTAGGCGCCTACCATGATTAGCTCGCCGTGCGCCATGTTGATCACGCCCATCAGGCCGTAGGTGATCGCCAGCCCAAGCGCGGCGAGCAGCAGGATGCTTCCCAGGCTCACGCCGCTGAACACGCGGCCGATCATCTCCCCGGTCGTGAGCTTGCTCTCCACGGCACGCAGCGAGCGCTCCGCCTCGGCACGCACATCGGCGTCGGGCTCGGCGTAGGCGTCGCCTTTCTTCTCCAGCAAGCCCAGCAGCAGCGTCTTGGTGCCGGGATTGTTGCTTTCCGCCAGCGTGCGGACCGCCGCGAGCCGCGTGGCCTTGTCGCTCGATGCCAACTGCACCGAAGCCCGGGTGAGCGACAGCAGATCCTTGATCTCGGCGTCGCTTTCCTTTGCGAGCGCGAGATCGATCGCCGGGAGTATCTCTTCGCCGGCGCCGGTCTGCAGCTGTTTGGCCGCTGCCAGGCGGACAGCGCGATCCCCCGCTGTTAGCTTTAAGCTCGCAATCGCCGTCTCGATCGCTTTGCGAACGCGATTGTTGATGACGAGGTCGTCGCGATCCGCGGGGAGCGGGCTCACTATCTTGCCGGTCGCAAGATCGGTCGCGGTCTCGCCGCTGACGAGCAGGACCTGCTCGCCCGAGGTCTGGACATTGCCGTCGTGCAGCGCCTGAAGCAGCGCTGCCGCCTCCGGCGTGCCGCTTGAGGCCAGCGCGGCGACGGCATTGATCTTTGCGTCGCTTTCGCCGAATCCGAGGTCGTGAACGAGCGCCGCGTCCAATGCCGCAAGCGCAGGGCCAGCAAACAGAAACGCCACGGCGACGAAACCGCTGCGCAGCCAACGAACCAGGGCGACGCCCATCACTGCCCGATGGCCAGAGCCACGACGCAACAACCCCGCGGGCGGCGCCGGGTGATCACGAAACCGACACCGCTCGCGGGGGACTCAAGGTCGCGCCCTTCGCGCTATTTCTGCGCGACGGTCTTCTCCGGCTCGTCCTTCTTGCCCTTGTCCTCGGGAATGTACGGGCTCCACGGCGTCGCCTTGATCGGGCCAGGAGTCTTCCATACGACATTGAACTGGCCGTTCGCCTGCACTTCGCCAATGAACACGGGCTTCCACAGATGGTGGTTCTTCTCGTCCATCTTGATGGTGAAGCCGTCGGGGGCCGCGAAAGTCTGTCCCGCCATCGCGACGATCACCTTGTCCACGTCGGTGCTCTTGGCCTTCTCGACCGCCTGTTTCCACATATTGACGCCGATGTACGCCGCCTCCATCGGATCGTTGGTCAGCGGCTTGCTCGCTCCGGGCAGATTCTTGGCCTTGGCGTAGGCTGCCCACTTCTTCTTGAACTCGTCGTTGGCCGGGTTCTTCAGCGACATGAAGTAGTTCCACGCCGCGAGGTGGCCGACCAGCGGCTTGGTGTCGACGCCGCGAAGCTCTTCCTCGCCGACCGAGAACGCAACGACCGGCACGTCGGTCGCCTTGAGTCCTGCGTTGCCCAGCTCCTTGTAGAAAGGCACGTTGGAGTCGCCGTTGATCGTCGACACCACCGCCGTCTTGCCGCCCGCTGCGAACTTCTTGATGTCGGCCACGATCGTCTGATAATCGCTGTGCCCGAAGGGCGTATACGTCTCCATGATGTCCTTTTCGTCGACACCCTTGGACTTAAGGAATGCGCGCAGGATCTTGTTGGTGGTGCGTGGATAGACGTAGTCGGTGCCGAGCAGGACCCAGCGCTTGGCGCCACCGCCCTCCTTGCTCATCAGATACTCGACCGCGGGGATCGCCTGCTGGTTGGGTGCCGCGCCGGTGTAGAACACATTCTTGGAGAGCTCCTCGCCTTCGTACTGCACCGGGTAGAACAGAAGGCCGTTGAGCTCCTCGAACACCGGCAGCACCGACTTGCGCGAGACCGACGTCCAGCAGCCGAACACCACCGCAACCTTGTCCTGCGTCAGCAGCTGTCGCGCTTTCTCGGCGAACAGCGGCCAGTTCGACGCGGGATCGACGACGACTGCCTCGAGCTGCTTGCCGTTGACGCCACCCTTGGCGTTGATCTCGTCGATGGCCATAAGCGTGACGTCCTTGAGCACCGTCTCGCTAATCGCCATCGTTCCCGATAACGAGTGCAGGACGCCGACCTTGATAGTGTCGGCAGCGAGCGCCTGCGTGCCGGCCACCGCTCCGGCAGACGCCAGCGCGACAGACAGCGCCAGTCTTTTCAGAAAGTTCCTTCGTTGCATGGTTTAGCCCCGTGTCTAGGATGAGACGTGAATGGATTGCTGCCCCGAGTCGGTGAGGCACGCGTGATGTAGCGCTGCCTCAGGCGCCCCCGCCTTCCTGCATCGCACAATCCATGCCATGGGCTAACGGGTTGTTTTCTTGGCCTGGAACTCCTGCGATCCCTCGGGCCCGATCCAAAGTGGTGCGGCGCGCCCCGGCGGGCGCACCAGTTTGGGAAGCGGCCGCCTAGTGAGTACTCCGGGCGATCGCAGCGCGGCGGCGCCAATGAAGGTACACCCCGAGGAGGAGCGCCGCCACCGCAACGCCTGCGAAGAACCAGTGCTCGATGCGGCGCAGATCCTTGCCGAAGACCATCTGGCCCGCTTCGCCCAGCAGATAGCCGACGCCAAGCCAGCAAGCGCTCCACAGGACCGCTCCGATTGCGTTGAACACGATGAACGTTCCCCATCGCATTCGTGACATTCCTATTGCGATCGGCCCCAGCGTGCGCATCCCGTAGATGAAGCGCACCGCAATCACCGATGCGCCGGCGTAACGCACGAGCAAGGTGTCGGCCGTGCGCGTCGCCGCCCTGAACCGCGGGAAGCGCCTGAACATGCGCTTGCCGTAGAGACGGCCGATCAGAAAGTAGACCTGATCGCCGATGAAGCTCCCCAACGCGGCGAGCGCGACCAGGGTCGTGAGATGCAGGTAGCCGCGGTGCGCCGCGACGCCGGCCAGGGTGAGGATCGTCTCGCCCTCGACCAGGGCGCCAAGAAACGTAACGGTATTGCCGTGCTCGGCGATGAGGTGCGAGAACTGGTGTGAGAACTCCATCGGCCGAGATCGCTTCAGCGCCCTGCCGCTGTCGGCGTAAGGATGCCGACCATGCCGCGCTCCTCGATGAAGCGCACGACCGCGTCGACGCCCTGACCGGTCTTCAAGTTGGTGAACACGAAGGGGCGTTCGCCGCGCATGCGGCGAGCGTCGCGCTCCATCACTTCCAGCGATGCGCCGACCAGCGGAGCGAGGTCGATCTTGTTGATGATCAACAGGTCCGAGCGGGTGATGCCAGGTCCGCCCTTGCGCGGAATCTTGTCACCGGCGGCAACGTCGATCACATACAGCGTAAGGTCGGAGAGTTCAGGTGAGAACGTGGCGGCGAGATTGTCGCCTCCGCTCTCGACGAAGACGATGTCCAGGTTGCCGAAGCGCTTCGCCAGGCGGTCGACCGCCTCCAGGTTGATCGATGCATCCTCGCGAATCGCGGTGTGCGGACAGCCTCCCGTCTCGACGCCGATGATGCGCTCGGGTGGAAGCGCCTCGTGACGGACCAGGAATTGCGCATCCTCTTCGGTGTAGATGTCGTTGGTCACGACGGCGAGCTCGTAGCGCGCGCGCAGAGCGCGGCACAACGCCAGCGTCAGCGCCGTCTTGCCGGAGCCGACCGGACCACCGATGCCAACGCGAAGCGGTTGAGTCGCGCTCATGCTCTATGAGCGAAAGAGCCGAGTGTACTGCGTCTCGTGGCGCGACGAAGCGAGTGCGAGCCCCGGCGCGAAGCTCGTCACGTCGCCATCGGGCGTGCGCTTCGCCTCCATGACCACATACCGGATGCGCTCGCCCAGGCGCAGAAGAAGCCTCTGTCCGGCCACCTGTCCCAGCGGCACCGATTTCATCGCGCACAGGACCTGGTTCTCGAGCCAGGCCCAGAGGTACGCTGTGAGCGCAGCGTCGGAGCCGAGGCCGAGACCACGCGCCGCCAGCGAATACGCCGCAGGCAGCGTGATCGGCGTCGGCGCCGGCAGTGCGCCTCGGACTTCCGCGTCGATGAGACCAAGACTGTCGAGGAGTTGCAGCAGCGAACTGCCGGTCTGCTCGGTCTCAGCGCTCAACTCAGCGGTTTCGCGCGAGGCGCGAAACCACGCATTCCAGTGCGCCCACGTCGGCCAGTCCGACGTTCGCGCGCAGCGCAGGAGCCGCCACGTCAGCGCTCCTTCTCCGCGCGGCATGACGTGATCGAGCAAATCGCCGATCCAGCGCTCGGCGGTTGCAGCGTCGCGAACGGTGCCTTCCCCGACCGCCCACTCGAGCCCCTGCGAATAACTGTAGGCGCCGATCGGAAGCATCGGGCTCGCCAGATGCAGCAACCGCACGAGCGCGCCCACGGACTCGTCTGCAGCCGGTTCGCTCATCGCGTCGTCCTGCGGGCCGCAAAATCGTGGATCACGCCGGCGTGACGAGCCTCTCCCGAATGATGATGCCCGCCGGCATAGGCGCCGGGCTCGGGTTCGAACGGGGCCGTGATCGAGGTCACTTTGACGCCGAGCCCGGCCAGCATTTGCGCCAGAACCTGATCCGCCGCGAAGCGAAGGCAGTTTTCGCCGACCTCGACCGGCGTGTGGCGGTTTCCAAGGTGGTAGGCGGCGCGCGAGAGCGCCTGCGGGTCGGCGCTGCGCGCCTCCATCAACGCTTCGTCCGCGGCAACGACGCGAACGATGCGTCCATCGTCGCCGCGCAGGCAGTCGCCGCCGCGCAATATCGTGCCTCTCTCCAAGAACAGGCCGATTTCCTCGCCGCTCGCGAGCACGGTCCGGAGCCGGCTCTTCTGTCGCTGCTCGAAAGCGAGCACGAGCTCCGTATCGGCGTGCGGCTGCGGTGCGATGCGCTCGCGAACGATCAGCATCGGGTCAGGGCCTGCTAACGCTAGAACAGGAAATAGCGTTGCGCCAGCGGTAATATGCTCGCCGGCTCGCACACGAGCAGCGCGCCGTCGGCGCGGACCGCGTAGGTCTCCGGATCGACGTCGATGCGTGGCGTGGCGTCGTTGAGCTTCATGTTGCGCTTGCCGATGCGGCGCGTGTCGCTCACCGCGATCAGCGGCTTGGCGAGCTTCAACTTGGCAACCGCGGGATTCTTCAGTGCCGCCTTCGACACGAACGTCACCGACGTCGAGAGCGCCTTGCCGAAGGCGCCGAACATCGGCCGATAGTGGACGGGCTGCGGCGTGGGGATCGACGCGTTGGGATCGCCCATCGCTGCTGCGGCGATCGTCCCTCCTTTCAGGATCAACGAAGGCTTCACCCCGAAGAACGCCGGCTTCCAGAGCACCAGATCGGCGAGCTTCCCCGGTTCGACCGATCCGACGACGTGAGCGATGCCGTGCGTGATCGCCGGATTGATGGTGTACTTGGCGATGTAGCGCCTGGCGCGGAAGTTATCGTGCGCGGCAGGGTCGCCGTCGAGCTTCCCGCGCTGCAACTTCATCTTGTGCGCGGTCTGCCACGTGCGAATGATGACTTCGCCGACTCGTCCCATGGCCTGCGAGTCCGACGAGAGCATCGAGAACGCGCCCAGGTCGTGGAGGATATCCTCCGCGGCGATCGTCTCGCGGCGAATTCGCGATTCGGCAAAGGCGACGTCCTCGGCGATGGCCGGGTCGAGGTGATGACACACCATGAGCATGTCCAGATGCTCGTCGATCGTGTTCACCGTGTAGGGCCGGGTCGGGTTGGTCGACGAGGGCAGCACGTTCGGCTCGCCGCAGGCGCGGATGATGTCCGGCGCATGGCCGCCGCCCGCGCCCTCGGTGTGGTAGGTGTGGATGGTGCGCCCTCCGAACGCCTTTAGCGTCGTCTCCACAAACCCGGATTCGTTCAGGGTGTCGGTGTGGATGGCGATCTGCACGTCCATCTTGTCGGCGACCTTGAGCGCGGCGTCGATCGCCGCCGGCGTCGTGCCCCAGTCTTCGTGCAGCTTGAGCCCGATCGCACCGGCCTCGATCTGCTCGACCAGCGGCGGCGCGAGACTCGCGTTGCCCTTGCCGAGAAAGCCCAGGTTCATCGGGAAGGCTTCCGCCGCCTCGAGCATCCGGTGGATGTGCCACGGCCCCGGCGTGCATGTCGTGGCGAGAGTCCCGGTCGCCGGACCGGTGCCGCCGCCGATCATGGTGGTGACGCCGGACATCAGCGCCTCGTCGATCTGCTGCGGGCAGATGAAGTGAATGTGCGAGTCGATCCCGCCGGCGGTGACGATCATGCCCTCGCCGGCGATGATTTCGGTGGCGGCGGCGATGACGATATCCACCCCCGGCTGGATGTCGGGATTGCCCGCCTTGCCGAGCCTCAGGATCCTGCCGTCCTTGATCGCGATGTCGCACTTGACGATGCCCCACCAGTCGATCACCAGGGCGTTGGTGATGACCGTGTCGGCGCTGTCCTTGGCGACGCGCTGGCTCTGGCCCATTCCGTCGCGAATGACTTTGCCGCCGCCGAACTTGACTTCTTCTCCATACGTGGTGAGGTCGCGCTCGACCTCGACAATCAGGTCGGTGTCGGCGAGCCGCACGCGATCGCCCGCGGTCGGGCCGAACATCTCCGCGTAGGCGCGGCGTCCAATCTTCATCGCCTGCCCCGCTTCGTTGCCCGCGCTTTCGCATTCTTCGCCGGCGCTTTAGTCGCAGGCTTCTCCAGCGACCCCATCACTGCCCCGGTAAACCCGTACACGATGCGCGCGCCGGACAAGGCGACCAGCTCCACGGTGCGCTTCTGTCCCGGCTCGAAGCGCACCGCAGTGCCAGCCGCGATGTTCAAGCGAAAGCCGCGCGCGGCGGCGCGGTCGAAGGAGAGCGCGCCGTTGGTCTCGGCGAAGTGATAATGCGAGCCCACCTGGATCGGACGGTCGCCGGTATTGGCCACCTCGAGCCTGATGGTCGGGCGTCCGGCGTTTAGCTCGATTTCGCCTTGGCGCGTGAGAATTTCGCCGGGGATCATGGGATCGGGTTGTGCACCGTCACGAGCTTGGTTCCGTCGGGGAAAGTCGCCTCGACCTGGATCTCCGGAATCATATCGGGAACGCCGTCCATCACTTGCGAGCGCGCGAGCAGCTTGGTGCCATGGCTCATCAGCTCGGCGACCGTGCGCCCGTCGCGGGCGCCTTCCATGATCGCGGCGCTCAAGTAGGCGACCGCCTCCGGATAGTTGAGCTTGAGCCCCCGTGCAAGCCTGCGCTCGGCGAGCAGCGCCGCGGTGAAAATCAGCAGCTTGTCGCGCTCGCGCGGCGTCAGCTCCATGTTGTCAAGTCTTCCATATGCGAGGCGGCACGGCGGCGCGCCCGATCATCAGAGGCCGCAATCGGCCCCACAGCTCGGCGAAGTACTCCTGTGCGGCCTCCGCAGACGGGCCGCGGTAACGCGCAACGATGCAGCCGCGCACGCTGGTGACCGCAAATTCGCCCACCGCCGGAACAGGCTCGCGACACTGCGCGAGCGCGGCTTCCGGCAGAGGTTGTGCGCTCGCGAGGAATGTGCCAAATACCGCGGCCCCGTTCAAGCCCACCGGCGAAGCGAGCAACCCCGCGCCACCGCCGAGTGCGCAGCGCTCGAGGAACACCGGCGCGCCGTCGCGCACGATGCCCAGGCGCTGCCGCCACGATCCACGGCCAAAGCGCTCGCCGGCTGCCGCGCGCCCCAGGCACACGATATCCCAGCCGATGAACACGGCGTCGCCGGCGAGATCGATCCTGGTGTCGAGCTCCGCGATCGCTCCGTCGAACACGATCGTTCCCTGCGGCAGCCATTCGAGCACGGCGCGGTTCGCCACACCCAGCGCGATGTCCTGTCGGGCGACCAGACCCTCCGAGCGATACCACTTCGCTGCTCCCGGCGTCGTGAGTTGAGCGCAAGCATTCGCGCCCGCCTCGACGTCGAGGACAAGCGCATCGCCGCCCACGATCCCAGCGGGCGGATGCACGACGATGTTCTGGCAGACGGCGTCGCCCTCTGGGTAGAGCGACTTCTGCACCCGCAACGGCCCCCGGTGCAGACGCTCGGTGAGGACAGTGCGACCGTCGATGCGCTCGTAGCGAAGCTTAAGCTCGGCCCGCCACGAGGCCGCTGCCTGCGATTCGATCAGCCGAGTTTCCGCCAGGTCCACGGTCGCAGTGTAGCGCAAGCCGGCAAGACAGCGCGCACCGAACTGGATCGTACCTGCGCAAGAATCGCGCGCGCCGGCGCACTCCACTCGCGACTGACTTGACTCAGCTAGGAAGGACCGCAGTTGCCTCGAGCTCGATCTTCCCCGGCGGGTCGAGGAGGTCCGAGACGAAGATCATGCTCATCGCCGGGTAGTGCGCGCCCATGAGCCTTCGCCAGACCGCGCCCAGCTCGCGGCGTGCGGCGAGGTACGCCTTCTTGTCGGTGCAGTAGGCGGTCATGCGGCAGATGTGTCGCGGTTCGCCTCCCGCTTCGGCGAGCACCGCCAGCACGTTCTTGAGCGCCTGCTCGAACTGCGGGACGAGTTCCTCCGACTGGAAGCGCTGCTGCGCGTCCCACCCGACCTGTCCCGCGACGAAGACGATTCGCCCGCCATCAGCGGCGATGCCGTTCGAGTAGCCGATCGGTTGCGCCCAGCCCTCGGGCAGAAGCACCTTCATCGTGTCCGATTCAGTCGGTGTAGCTCGGCGGATCGGGATCTTCCGACCAGTTCTTGTTGGGTCGCGGGACCTTCTTAAGCCAGGCGGTCACCAGCGCGACATGCTCGCGCTCCTCGGCCATCAACTCGCGTGCCGCCTTGCGCACGGATTCCACGTTCGCCATTCGCACCAGTCGGGTGAAGAATCGCTCAGCGCGCTTTTCGTTGGCAAGGGCGATCTCCAGCGCGTGGTAAGGCGTCATCAGATAATGCACCGCATCCGCCGGCGCGGTCTCCGGTGCCTCGAAGTCCTCCCATGCGACCTTGGGGAGCGGCGGCGCCTCCTTCCACCCCATCTCCGCCATGATCTGTGCGGCGTGCTTGCGCTCGATGACGGCCATCTTGCGGAACAGCTCGGCGACCCCGCGATTGTTGTGGGTCTCCATCGCATCGGCCAGGTCCGCGTAGCGCTGGGCGGCTTCGTTTTCCATCACCAGCGCTTGCGCCATGAGCTCGGTGAGCGTACGCGGCATCCTGGTGCTCGCACCGCGAACGCTCTTGGGCTTCGCTCGTTTGGTTGCCGCGCGCGCACTCACAGCTCGAACTCCGCTTCGAGATCGGACGGCGCAACCTGTGTCCCGCCGCGATGCGTCGGATAGGGATTGCGGTTCCCGGCGTAGAGCACTCCGATGTTGAAGCCGTCGTCGGTCATGATCCGGCGCGCCGCCCGCGCGGGATCGTCGGTCGCCGCCACCGGCGCCGGATGCACCTGCTTCTTCCATTCGCGCTGGTCGGGGCGGAAGGTCACGCACGGGCTCAATACTTCGATGAAAGAGAACCCGCGGTGGCGTATCCCCTGCGCGATGATGTCCGCGGTGCCGTTCGGATCGCCGGCGAACGCCCTCGCCACGAAATTGGCGCCCGAGGCAAGCGCGATGACCAGCGGATGGAACGATCGCACGCCGGTGCCGCCGGGCGAAAGCTTGGAGTCCCAGTCGGGCTCGGTGGTCGGCGAGGGCTGCCCCTTGGTCATCCCGTACACGTGGTTGTCCATCACGATGTAGGTGAGATCGACGTTGCGCCGGCAGGCGTGCAGAAAATGGTTGCCGCCGATCGAGTAGCCGTCGCCGTCGCCGCCGGTGACCAGCACGGTGAGATCGGGCCGCGCAACCTTCAGCCCGGTCGCCGCCGCGAGCGCGCGGCCGTGCACGCCGTGGAATCCGTAGCACGAGGTGTACGCCGGCATCCGCGAAGAGCAGCCTATGCCGGAGACGACGACGACCTGCTCCGGCGGCACCGCGATCATTGCCAGCGCCTTGGTGATCGAGCTCAACACCGAGTAGTCGCCGCAGCCCGGGCACCAGATCGGCTTGTATGAGGACTTGTAGCTCTGCGCCGTCAACGCAGCGCCCGCGGCCGTGTCGTTCATCGTTTGCTCCAGGCGAGGATCGTCTCGGTGATTTCGCCGGGGCGCAGTGGCAGAGGCCCGGGGCGATGGAAGCTCGAGACCGCCCGCGGCAGGTCGTACATCGAGCGCAGGTAGCGATAGAACTGCCCGCCCTGGTTCTGTTCGACGACGAGCACGCGGTGTACGCCTTCGAGCGCTTGGGCGAGCTCAATCGGTCGCTCCGGCGCGAGAAGACGCATGGCGATCAGCCGGGCCTTCACTCCTTTCGCGGCGGCGCGCACGAGCGCTTCGCGCACTGCGGCCGTGGCCGAGCCGAAGGTGATGACCGCGGCGTCGCCCTCGCCCTCGACGTCGGCCCACCAGCGCCCGTAGTCGTGCTGCACGAGCTTGCGCTCGCGCTTGTCGAGCTGGGTGCGGTGATCGCGCGACTGGCTGCTGGGGATTCCGCCTTCGCTGTGCTCGAGGCCGTCGGCCGTATAGACCACACCGGGCGTGCCGGGAATCGCCATCGGCGAGACTCCGGACTCGGTGTTCCGGTAGCGCCGGTAATCGACGGTTCCGCTGGGGCAGGTCAGCCGCTTACCTGTGAACGCGAGGTCCGCGGGACGGTCGATGATCGCCCGCGACTGGCCCATGAACTGATCGGACAGGACGATCGCCGGCGCCTGCAGCTCCTCGGCGAGATGCACCGCCCACTGCGTGGTGGCGAGGCAATCTGCGATCGAGGTGGGTGCCAGCACGAGCCGCGGCGCGTCGCCGGTCAGCCCGTTCACGGCGAAAGAAAGGTCGCTCTGCTCGCTCTTCGCCGGGATCCCGGTCGACGGGCCGCCGCGCATGACATCGACGACGACGATCGGCACCTCGGCGCCGACGGCGAGGCCGATCCCCTCGGTCATTAGCGCCAGGCCCGGTCCGGCCGTCGCCGTGAGCGATGGCACGCCCCCGTAGGAGGCGCCGATGATCATGTTGACCGAAGCGAGCTCGTCTTCCGCCTGCAGCAGCGTGCCGCCGACCTTGGCGAGCGCCGGCGCCATCCATTCGAGCAGTTCGGTCGCCGGAGTGATCGGATACGCTGCGACGAATCGCACGCCGCCGCGGATCGCGCCGTAGCCCGCGGCCTGGTTGCCGCTGACCAGCCAGCGGTTGCGCGCCGAAGTCTCGGTTGCGGTGACCCTGGGCACGCCTCCGATTCCTGCCGCAAGGCTGATACCCGCTTGCAACGCCGCGAGGTTCGCCTGCAGGGCAGTGTCGGCTCGCTTCCACGATTCGCGCAGCGCGCTTTGCAGCGCCTCGGTCGGGATGCCAGCCAATGCGCCGGCGATGCCCAGCGTGAGCATATTGGTCCAGGCGCCGGAGATCGCTTTGGTCATGCTCTTGAGCGGCAGCGGGACCAACCGCGCGCCGCTCGCTTTGAACACCTCAGGCGGCTCGCCTTCGTCCGGATCGCCGATCATCACGCTCGCAGCGCTCAAGGGAATCTCGTCGGCGAACCGGTTCACGTTCTGCCAGTCGACCGCGAGCAGCAGGTCGAAGCGATCGTCCAGGGACTCCATCGGACGCGCGCCGAGGCGAATGAGCGCCGCGGCTTCGCCGCCGCGGATCTGCGGTCCGCTGGTGCGAACCATCAGCCCGTAAGCGCCGGCCTTCGCGGCTGCGTTGAGCAGCAGCGTTCCGGCGGTCATCACGCCGCTGCCGCCGCTGCCAGCAATCGCGATCGAGACGCCTGACCCGGCCGCACGCGCTGGCACGCCTGCCCGTGTGGGCGCTTCCGTTTCGGCCGTTGCTTGCACTTACGTCGCTCCTCTCGGCGCTAGTAAACCGAGTGTGCGGCCGGTTGGGTTTGACGCAGATCAAGGCGTTTGCACCGCGCTTGCTGCACCATGGAAGCCGTAAATTGGTAATTCGGTACCGTAATACGACAATAGCCGCCGGAAGCGCTGCGGTCAAGCCCTGGGCAGGCCCGAGGGCTCCGCAGGGGCCGATGGCCTGAGGACGCTTCAAGACCGATGAGCATCGACGCGCACCGCTGGTTGATGACCGCGGTGAACACGCCGCTGGAGCGCGCAGCGTTCCAGGCGTTGCCTGGCGCCGGCGAGGTCGCCGTCGCTATCGCCGGTTGCGGCGTCTGCCACACCGACCTCGGATACTTCTACGACGGCGTGCGCACCAACCAGCCCCTGCCGCTGGCGCTGGGCCACGAGATCAGCGGGCGCGTGGCGGCTGCCGGCGCGGGAGCCGAGCGTTGGATCGGCAAGGCGGTGATCGTTCCCTCGGTGCTTCCCTGCGGCGAGTGCGACCTGTGCCGGCGCGGCCTGAGCACCATCTGCCGCAAGCAGAAGATGCCCGGCAACGACATCCATGGCGGCTTCGCCACGCACATCGTCGTTCCCGCGCGCGGGCTGTGCGAGGTCGACGAGCCGCGCTTGGCCCGGGCCGGGCTCAAGCTCGCCGACGTGTCGATCGTCGCCGACGCCCTGACCACGCCGTACCAGGCGGTGCGCCGTGCGGGCGTTGTGCCCGGGAGCCTCGCTGTGGTGGTTGGTGCCGGCGGAGTGGGCGGCTACTGCGTCCAGGTCGCGAACGCTTTCGGCGCGAAGGTCGTCGCCATCGACGTCGACGACGACAAGCTCGCCGCCATCTCGGGCCACGGCGCGGCGCTCACTCTCAACAGCCGCTCGCTCGACGGCAAGGCGATCAAGGCTGCCATCTCCGGCTTCGCGAAAGAGAACGGGCTTCGCAGCACCGAATGGTTCATTTTCGAGTGTTCGGGCACTGCTGCCGGCCAGCTCACCGCCTATGGGCTGCTCGTGCACGGCGCGACGCTGTCGGTGGTCGGCTTCACCATGGACAAGGTCGAAGTGCGGCTTTCGAACCTGATGGCGTTCGACGCGCGTGCGATCGGCAACTGGGGCTGCCCGCCCGAGTACTACCCCGCCGCGCTCGATCTCGTGCTCGACGGCAAGGTCGCGGTCAATCCCTTCGTCGAAGCGCATCCGCTCGAAGACATCAACCGCGTGTTCACTGCGGTCCATCACCGCGAGATCAGGAAGCGCGCGGTGCTCGTCCCGGCGTGACAGCGTGATGGTTACTTCGCGCCGTCCTTCCCTCACCCCTGCCCCTCTCCCAAAGGGCGAGGGGTCCATTTTCGGAGCAACTCGATGAATGCCCCCGACGCACGAGTCCCGCTGCGCGAATTCAAGAACCACGATATCGTCGACGACGTCTCGAAGCCTGGCGTGCGCTACGAGAAGCGGCCGGCGAAGCGGCCCGACGGCAAAACCGTGTCCGGTCTCTACAACGTCTGGATCACGCTAGACAACTCGTCGCAGTTCAACTCCTACACGACCGACATGGTCAAGGGAGTGATCCTCGCCTTCCGCGCGGCCTCCAACGCCCGCGACGTCAACTGCGTCGTGTTCACGGGTGTCGGCGACAAGGCCTTCTGCACCGGCGGCAACACCAAGGAATACGCCGAGTATTACTCCGGGCACCCGCAGGAGTACCGCCAGTACATGCGGCTGTTCAACGACATGGTCTCCGCGATCTTCGCCTGCGACAAGCCGGTGATCTGCCGCGTGAACGGCATGCGCATCGGCGGCGGCCAGGAGATCGGCATGGCATGCGACTTTTCCGTCGCGCAGGATCTCGCTCGCTTCGGACAGGCGGGACCGAAGCACGGCTCGGCACCGATCGGCGGAGCCACCGATTTTCTGCCGCCGATGATCGGCAACGAGCGCTCCATGGTCGCCGGCGTGCTGTGCGAGCCCTTCTCCGCGCACAAGGCGTACTACTGGGGCATGATCGCCGACATCGTTCCGGCGCTGAAAGTGGACGGCAAGTTCGTCGCCAACCCGCTGGTCGAGACGCAGCGCATCGTCGACGACTACGGGCGCTTCGTCTTCGGCGAGCCCAAGACCGGCGATGCCGCCAAGGAAGCCAAGGCGCTGCTCGGCCGCGGAAGCGTGGATCTGTCGCTTCTCGACGCCAAGGTCGACGAGCTTTGCGCCAAGCTCCTGCTCACGTTCCCCGACTGCACGACCAAGACCATCGAGGAGCTGCGAAAGCCCAAGCTCGATGCATGGAATCGCAACAAGGAGAATTCGCGCGCTTGGCTCGCGCTCAACATGATGACGGAAGCGCGCGCGGGCTTCCGCGCGTTCAACGAAGGCACCAAGGAATCGCGCGAGGTCGACTTCGTCGCGCTGCGCCAGGCGCTCGCTCGCGGTCAGGCGTGGAACGAGACCTTCACCGACAGCCTGATGCCGGGACGGGGAACGTGAGCGCTCTGCCAAAGGAATCCGGCGCGAGGGTCGAACCGCTCAAGGTCTGGCTCGACCGCGACGGCGCGCTCTTGCGCCTGCGGCTCGCGCGTCCCAAGGCGAACCTCATCGACGCCGCGATGATCGCCGCGGTCCATAGCGCGCTGCTGGTCTACCGCGCGCAGACAGGGCTGCGCGGCGTGCTGCTCGACGCCGAGGGCCCGCACTTCAGCTTCGGAGCGAGCGTCGAGGAACACCTGCCCGAGCGTTGCGCGGGCATGCTCGCCTCGCTGCACGGACTGCTGCTGGCCATGCTCGAGTTTCCCGCGCCGATCCTCGTCGCGGTGCACGGCCAGTGTCTGGGCGGCGGGCTCGAAGTCGCGCTCGCAGGCGGCCCGATCTTCGCGGCGCCGGACGCGCAGTTCGGCCAGCCCGAGATCAAGCTCGGCGTCTTCGCGCCGGCCGCGTCGTGCCTGCTTCCTTACCGCGTCAATCAGGCTGCCGCGGAGGATCTGCTGCTTTCCGGGCGCTCGATCGGCAGCGAGGAAGCGAAAACGATCGGGCTGGTGCAAGTCGTGGCCGCGGATCCGGAAGCCGCGGCGCTGGAATACTACGCTCGGCATCTCGCCGACAAGAGCGCGGCTGCGCTTGGCTGCGCGCTCGAAGCCGCGCGCGGTGACTACATCGCGAACGTGCGGCGCCGACTGGCTGAGGTCGAGCGGCTCTATCTCGAGCGCCTGATGCAGACTCGCGACGCCAACGAAGGGCTCGCTGCGTTCCTCGCCAAGCGCAAACCCCATTGGGAGCATTGCTGATGGCCTCCATTCCGCCCCTCATCGCGATCGTCGAGCGCTGCCAGGCGCTGTTCGAAGATCTCGATTTCAAGGCCGTCAAGGAATGGAAGGCGGCCGTCCCTGGTCGCAAGGCGATCGGTTATCTGCCGGTGTACGTCCCTCGCGAGCTGGTGCACGCCGCAGGCATGCTCTCCGTGGGCATTCTCGGAGGGGGCGACCAGATCGAGGTGATCCAGGGCGACGCGTACTACCAGAGCTACATCTGCCGCATTCCCCGCTCGACCATCGAGCTGGGACTCACCGGCCGCCTCGACTGCCTCGACGGCGTGCTGTTCCCCTCGATCTGCGACGTGATCCGCAACCTCTCGGGCATGTGGCAGATCCTGTTCAAGGACAAGTACGTGCGCTATTTCGACGTCCCGCAGAACTACGAGGACGCGATCGGCGGCACGTTCTACATCCACGAGCTCGAAGGCCTTCGTGATGACCTGGGCAAGCTGCGAGGTGCGCCGATCACCGACGCCGAGTTGAACGCTTCGATCCGCGTCTACAACGACAACCGCCGCGCGGTGCGGGAGCTCTATCGCTACCGAGCGGAAAAGCCCTGGCAGGCGCCGACGTCGGAAGTCTATCTGGTGCTGCGCGCCGGCATGGTGCTGCCGCCGGAGGAGCACACGAAGCTCATCCGCGAATACATCGCCGCCGCCGAGGCCATGCCGCGGCCCAAGCGCGACAACGCCCGCATCGTGCTCACCGGCGCGTTCTGCGAGCAACCCCCGTTGGGACTGATCAAATCGATCGAAATGGCCGGCTGCTACATCGTCGACGACGACTTCATGCTGGTGACGCGATGGCTGCTCGACGATGTGCCCGATAACGGCGATCCGCTCGATGAGCTGTCCAAGGCGTTTCTCCACCGCTCGGCGTCGACTCCGGCCAAGTACGACGTCAAGAGGGAGGACAAGGGCGTGTTCCTCCTGAAGCAGGTCAAGACCAACGGCGCCGAAGGAGTGATCTTCGCGGCGCCCTCGTTCTGCGACCCCGCGCTGCTCGAGCGGCCTATGCTCCAGGACGTGCTCGGCAAGCACAAGGTGCCCTACACCGCGTTCAAGTACGCCGAGAACACCGGACAGATGGCGCCGATCCGCGAACAGGCAGGAACTTTTGCCGATTCGATCAAGCTCTGGAGCGCTGCGTGATGACGATCGGATGCCTGATCGTCGTCCCCGCAAAAGCGGGGACCCAGCGGCGTTCCCCGCAAGACACTGGATTCCCGCTTTCGCGGGAATGACGTAGGAGAGCCGAACAGATGACTACCACGGCCGCAATGCCCGCCAGCACCAAGAAGCCGCAGGTCCAGAAAGAGGACGCGATGTGGCTGCAGAAGGAGATGATCAACCGCAACTATCACGAGCTCGCCACGGCCCGCGAGCAGGGGCGCAAGATCGCCGCCACTTTCGTTCCGGGGAACCTCAACGAGCTGCTGATGTGCTTCGATTTCGCGCGCAGCCTCCCGGAGACCAACGCGCTGCAGAACGGGCTCCGGAAGAAGTCCGGGAAGATGATCATGGACGCGGAGCGCGACGGCCAGTCGGAGGACGTGTGCACGTACGTCAAGGCCGACTTGGGGATGATGCTGGGCGGCGAGGTCGGGCCCACCGGCGAGGCGTTGCCCAGGCCCGACATCCTGCTGCTCTCCTACACCGGCTGCTTCACCTTCATGAAGTGGTTCGAGCTGATCCGTCACAAGTACGGCTGCGAGAGCGTGATGCTGCATGTGCCGTATCAAGGCGAAGGCAAGATCGCTCCAAACATGCGCGACTACGTGGTCAAGCAGCTCAAGGACACGGTGATCCCGACGCTCGAGCGCATCTCGGGAGTCAAGTTCGACATCGACCGGCTGCGCCAGTACATGAAGGAGTCGGTGAAGGCCGAGGAGGATCTTGTCGCCGTGCTTCAGTCGGCCAAGAACCGTCCCTCGCCCATCGACGGCTACTTCGGCGCGGTCTACTACATCGGCCCGATATTCACGGCTTTCCGCGGCACGCCCGAGGCGACCGAGTACTACCGCGTGCTGCGCGGCGAGATCGACCAACGCGTGCGCGAAGGCAAGGGCCCGATCACGCCCGACGGCGAAATGACCCAGGAGAATTATCGCCTCGTCGTCGAAGGCCCCCCCAACTGGACCAGCTTCCGCGACTTCTGGAAGATGTTCTACGACGAGGGAGCGGTCGTCGTCACCTCGACCTACGCCAAGGTGGGCGGCGTCTACGACTTCGGCTTCCGCCACAATCCCGACCGTCCGATCGAGTCGCTGGCCGAGTATTGCCTCGGTTGCTACACCAACTTGAACCTGCCCTCTCGCATCGACATGATCTGCAAGTACCTCGACGAGTACCAGGCCGACGGGCTGCTGATCAACTCGATCAAGAGCTGCAACAGCTTCTCGGCCGGACAGCTTCTGATCCTGCGCGAGGTCGAGCGGCGCACTGGCAAGCCGGCGGCGTTCATCGAGACCGATCTCGTCGATCCCCGCTACTTCTCGGCGGCCAACGTCAAGAACCGGCTGGAGAGCTACTTCCAGATGATCAAGCAGAAGCGCTCTGCAGCAGCGGCCACTGCGCATTGAAGGAGGCGCCATGCGCTGCTTCATCGGCATCGATCTGGGCTCGACGACTACCAAGGCGGTGGTGATCGACGAGAGCCGCACCGTGCTCGGCCGCGGCATCACCAACTCGCGCTCGAACTACGACACCGCGGCGACGATCGCCAAGCAGGAGGCGCTGCTCAACGCCCGCTTCTATCTCTTCCGTCAGGCGCTCGCGAGCTCCGCGGCGCTCAATGGCGAGCTCGACGCGTTCATCGACCAGCTCGAGCGGGACTTCCGCCTCGAGCAGTACCTGGAGCAACTCTCCGACCTCGAGGCCACCTGCCAGCGCAACGTCGGTACCGCAAGATTCGGAGACAGCACCAAGGCGGTCGGCGAAGCGCTGGGCGAAGTGTTCAAGCGGCTCACTGCAGGGGCGCAGGCGTTGTTCGCGCCGGGCGCCAAGCGCAAGTCCGACTTCTTCCGCGACATCGCCGGCAGCCAGTACCTCGCGATCGGCGAGGCGGTCGCCAAGGAGTCCGGCATCCGCTACGACTTCCTCTTGAACGTGTTCGACCGCTCGATCATCGAGGTCGAGAACCGCATCTACGGCGACGCGATCAGGCCGCACCTTCTTGCCGCGCTGGAGCGCACGTTCCGCGCGCTGCCCAACACGGCCAGCCGCAGGGAAAGGGTCGAAGCGCCGATCAAGGATATCCTCGATACGTCGCTGGAGGAGACCTACATCGTCGGTACCGGCTACGGCCGGGCGCGGCTGCCATTCTCCAAGGAGCACATCCGCTCGGAGATCCTTTGCCACGGCCTCGGCGCGCACGTGATGTATCCGGCTACCGCGACCGTGCTCGACATCGGTGGCCAGGACACCAAGGCGATCCAGGTCGACAAGAACGGGATCGTCGAGAGCTTCCAGATGAACGACCGCTGCGCCGCCGGCTGCGGACGCTATCTGGGCTACATCGCCGACGAGATGAACATGGGCCTGCAGGAACTCGGGCCACTGGCGATGAAGTCGACCAAGACCATACGCATCAACTCGACCTGCACGGTGTTCGCGGGTGCCGAGCTGCGCGACCGCCTCGCGCTGGGCGACAAGCGCGAGGACATCATGGCAGGACTGCATCGCGCCATCGTGCTGCGGGCAATGTCGATCCTCGCGCGCTCGGGCGGCATCCGCAACGAATTCACCTTTACCGGCGGAGTCGCCAAGAACGAGGCTGCGGTCAAGGCGCTGCGGGACCTCGTGCGCGAGAACTACGGAGAATTGACGCTCAACATCAATCCCGATTCGATCTACACCGGGGCGCTCGGCGGAGCGACCTTCGCCTGGCGCGCCGTGCTCGAGGAAGGCAAGACGGCGGAGGCGAGAACGTGAGAGCGCACACCCTGGACTGTCGTCCCGGGCGCAGCGAGGGATCTGCTTATCGTAGGGTTGGAACAGCAGATCCCTCGTCCCCCGGATCGAGTCCGGGGTTCTCGGGATGACAGATTGGAATGGAGTGACGCCATGATCCACACCATCGGCATCGACATCGGCTCTGGCGCCGTCAAGAGCGCGCTCTTCCGCACCGAGGGCGGCAGGCACGAATGGCTCGCCAAGCGCTGCGAACGCATCCGCCGCCGCGACCCGATGCAGCTCGCGAAGGAAGGCCACGACGGCGTTCTCGCCGACGCCGGCATCGCTGCTGGCGACATCGACTACGTCGCGACCACCGGAGAGGGCGAGAACGTCAAGTTCGCCACCGGGCACTTCTACTCGATGACCACGCACGCCCGAGGCGGAGTGTTCCTGCACCCCGGCGTGAACGCGGTGGTGGACGTTGGAGCGCTCAACGGCCGGGCTATCTACGTCGACGAGCGCGGCAAGGTGCTCTCCTACAAGATGACCAGCCAGTGCGCCTCGGGATCGGGGCAGTTTCTGGAGAACATCGCGCGCTATCTCGGCGTGGCCATCGAGGAGATCGGCGGGCTTTCGCAGAGCTCCAAGAACCCGGAGAAGGTGAGCTCGATCTGTGCCGTTCTCGCCGAGACTGACGTCATCAACATGGTGTCGCGCGGCATCGCCACTGCCGATATACTCAAGGGCATCCATCTGTCGATGGCGTCTCGGATCGTGAAGCTGCTCAAGGTCACCGGGATCACTCAGGGGACCGCGCTGATCACCGGGGGTCTCGCGCTTGACACCGGTTTGATCGCGGCGATCGGCGAGGAGATGGCCAGCGAGAAGGTCAACGTCACCGCGGTGAGTCATCCCGACTCCATCTACGCGGGAGCGATCGGCGCGGCGCTGTGGGGCGCGTTCCGACACGGCAAGCTGCGCGAGCTGACCGAGCGCGCGGCGGCGTAAGGAGAACAGCATGGCACTGCTTATCAACGACAACTGCACCGCGTGCGACGCGTGCAAACCCGTCTGCCCCAACGAGGCAATCAGCGCCGGCGACCCGATGTACGTGATCGATCCCATGAAGTGCACCGAGTGCGTCGGCGCCGAGGACGAGCCGCAATGCAAGCTCGTCTGCCCGGCCGACTGCATCGTGCCGAACCCGGAGTTCCGCGAGACCCCCGAAGAGCTGATGGCCAAGTACCAGGCGCTGCACGGCTGAGCGCGACGCAAGGGCAAGCGCAGGCGATACTCGACCGATGGAGCCGAACAGCGGGTTCGACGCCTACTCGCCGAGGGAAATCGCCGAGCGGGTCGAAGGCGTTTGTGTCGCCAAGGCGAACACACCGCTGCTCTCCCTGGTTATGCTCGGAATCCTGGCCGGCGCCTTCATCGGGCTGGGATCGCTGTTCTATGTGATCGTCGTCAGCGATTCCACTTTGGGATTCGCTGCTTCACGGGTACTCGGCGGCGCCGTGTTCTCACTTGGGCTGCTTCTCGTCGTGGTGGCGGGCGCGGAGCTTTTCACCGGCAACAACTTGCTGGCGATGGGATGGGCGCATGGCTGCCTGAAGACCGGCGACGTGCTCTATAACTGGGTCATCGTTTGCGCGACCAACTTCGTCGGCGCTGCGGGGCTGGCGGCGATCGTTTTCCTGTCCGGGCACACCGACATGAACGGCGGCGCAATCGGCAGAACGTACTTGCAGATCGCGGCCGCGAAATCCTCGCTGCCGTTCTGGACCGCATTCTTCCGCGGGGTGATGTGCAATGTGCTGGTGTGCATGGCGGTGTGGATGACGCTCGCCGGCCGCAGCGTGGTGGACAAGTTCGTGGCGATCGTGATGCCCATTGCCGCCTTCGTGGCAGCAGGTTTCGAGCACTCGATCGCGAACATGTATTTCCTTTCTCTGGGGCTGATGCTGCAGGCGGCAGCAGGTGAACCGCTGCGCTTGGCGGGCTTGTGGACCAACCTAGTCCCGGTCATCGCAGGAAACATCCTTGGTGGCAGCGTGCTCGTCGCACTGGTCTACTACGTCATCTACCGTCGTCCGGCGAAGAGCGCGTGAGGCCGAATATCCCGCAGTGAGCTGCCCGGAATGGACATCGCGACTTTGATGGCAAGGTACAAGCGTGCGTGGGAGACCGCGGACGAGAATCTGTTTGCCTCGCTTTTCGCCGAGGACGGAACCTATCGCAATACCCCGTTCGCCGAGCAGCGCGGCCACGAAGCGCTCAAGGCCTATTGGCAGCGAACCAAGCTGCAAAGCGGTGTTCACGTGCGCTATGAGATCCTGCACCGCCACGAACGCGGCGGGATCGCGCATTGGCGCACCACCTACCAGGTCACTTCCGAGGAGCTGTTCCGCATTTGGGCGGCGTCCTCGGGAACGAATCTGCTCGCTCGAAAGGAAGGCGATCCGTTGCCGCGCCTCGTGCTCGATGGCGTTGCAGTCGTCGAGTTCGATGGGGCGGGACTGTGCCGCGACTTTCGCATCTGGTGGCACAGTCAGATTGCGAACAATTGAGCTTCTTTTGGTCCGGCCTTCTTTCACGACAATCAACGCCCGCCCTGAACCCGGGTCCCGGGACGAACTGCCCGGCTCAATCTGGAGAGCTGCTCGCCTCGAGACTATCGTGGTAGCGCTTGAGCGCGACCAACTCGCGTAGAACCTCCGGCGGAAAACCTTGGCGGGCTCCGCGTTTGTCGCCGAGGAGATCGTCCATATAGCTGTGCAAGGAGCTCGTGTGCCGCCACGCCGCCGCAATGACGTTGGCGATCCGCGCGTAGTGCCGCAGGAGGGAGGTCGGCTGGACGTTGGGGGGCAGGCTTGCCACCCACTTCAAGGTGCGGGGAAGGACCTTGCAGGCCGGTTCCGCCCTGCGCAGGTGCTTGTATTCCTCGAACTCGATGTCCATTCGGGAGGTCGTGCCCCGAGCTGTGAGCTTCTCCTCGGTCGCATCCTCCGTGTAAAGCTCGCTCGAGGTGTCGATGTTGAGCGCGCGATCAGTGGACATGGCAAGTCGGCCCCTGGAACTCTCCGTGCCCCGGGCGACGCAAGTACCATGCCTGTTCGAGAAGTGGCTCGCACACGGTAGTACACAAGAGGCGCCGCGCCCCGACTCGCGACAAGGGGCAAATTGCTACGCGGCCCGCCGCTCGCAAAGCTTTCCATGAACCACCGCGCTTGCAGTCCCCACGATGAACGCAACCAGCGCCACCGCGTTGAGCATCCCGCCGGTGCGAATCCAGTCGAATCGATCCATCGCGTCGCCGGCAAGCCGCACCAACAGCGAAACGTGAAGCAGCACCAGCGGTGCATAGAAGTACGCATGGTACGGAACGGCGACGCGCAGCACCGCAGGGAAGATGAGCGGCGCGTGGCCGAACACCATCGAGAAGACGAAGCCCAGCGCCAGCGCGTGCAGCGACGCGTCGTACGCAGGCGAGCCCGGCGAGAGCCCGCCGGCTGCGAGCACGACCACGGCTCCGATCGCGAGCCATGCGTAACCCGACAGCAGGCACACAGCGATGAAGCGGGTGAGGCCCTTGTCCCGGACGGTGCGCCGGGCGATGTCCTGCTTGGCGAGCCAAACCGATAGCGCCAGCAGCCCCGCCGCGAAGACGACCGCGCCCCACTCGGACGCCGCGCCGAGAAGGCCGAGCACGATCACGCCGACGATCCCTGCGAAGACGCGCTTCGCAACCGGCGACGGAGGCAGGAAGCGCGAAAGCTCCAGGCGCTCTCCGGCGATGGTCAGAATCGGGAAGGAGAGCCACCAGGTGACGACCTGATGCACGGTCAACCCCGCCGCCCACTGTGCGTTGCCCGCCGACCAGCATAGCGCGCCGAGGACGAGGGTAAATGTGAACAGCGCCGTCTGACGTCGAAAGACCTCGAGCGATGCCGCCACGAGCACCAGGCTGCCAGCGAAGAACAACCAGGCCGCGAGAGGAATCGACCCGACGATCGCCGCGACGGCGCCCAGCCCGGAGACAAGCGGTCCCAGATACGCCCAGGTGCGCCCGATAGCGACCGCGCGCTCCAGCGAGATCACCACGCCGAAGAACCCGCAGATCATGAGCGCGCCGTGCAGGGACGGCGATGCAGCCCCGAAGGGAACGCTCCACGCGAGCCGGACCAGGCCTGCGCCGACGCCGACGATCAACGCTGCAAAGCCGAGGATAAGCAGCGGCGCGCGCCACAGCCGGTGGTAGACCAGCGCTCGCTTCAGCGGAACCGGACCGCCTTTCGGGACTGGCTCCCGACATGGGTTCGTCACCGCGCTAGGACGTCCAGCCGAAATGCTCTTTGGCGAAGCCCGTCATCCTGTCGGGAGTCCATGGTGGGTCCCACACCAAACGGACGTCGACCGCCGTTCCGGCCGGAACGATCGCGGCGATCGCGCTGCGCGCGCGTTCCGCGATGAGGTCGGCCATCGGACACGCAGCGCTGGTCATCGTCATGTCCACGTGAACCGCACCGGCCGCGACTTCCACGCCGTACACCAGACCGAGATCGACGACGTTCATGCCCGCTTCCGGGTCGTCCACCCGGCGCAGGGCGTCGCGCACGGCGCCCTCATCCGGGATCACTGCCATCGCCGTCTCCCCTCGCCGATGTAGCGGAACGCCCTAACCGAGTCGCCGCGTGAACGCCAGGCGCTGCGAAGGCACAAAACCCACGTCGTAGAGAAACCCTAGCAGCCCGAAGTCACGGGGTGCGACGCTCGTCTCCACTCGCTCGATGCGCAGCGCGCCCAGGTTGACGAAGAGCTGAGAGATCATCGCATGGCCGACGCCGCGATGCGCGTAGTCGGGATCGACATCGATGGTGTCCAGCACCGCCACCGGCTCGGTGCGGCCGAAGTCTCCAAGATCGACACGCGCCATCAGGAATCCGCAGATGATGCCGTCGATGCGCGCCGTCAGCGAGACGCGGATCGCAGAGTCCACCATGGCTTCGGCAAGCTTGTGCTGCATGTACGGTGTGCGGTCGCGTCCCGTGATGCCGTGGTCTATGCGCACGATGTCGGGAAGATCGGCAGCCGTCATCGCCCCCACATCGGCGGTGTCGCGGGCGAGGCGCTCGAAGTCGTTGCGCGACTGGGCCCCGTAGTCGATTTCGTGCACCGGGCTCTCCGGAGCCGGCCGCGGATCGTCGCGCTGCGGCAGGTATTCGCCTCCGCGAACCGCGCAATCGACGACACGCTCGACGGCGAGCGCGAAGCCGTTGTGGTCCAGCCAGCGCACCATGTCGTGATCGTTCCAGCGCGCCAGCGTCCGCAGCTCGACGATGCCGCGGCGGCGCGCAAACTCGCAAAGCGCGTCCAGCAGCCGCCTGCCGACGCCGACGCCCCTCGAGTCGCCGCGCGCGCCGATGGTCTCCAGACGCAGCGCCGGATCGCTGCGACCGAATTCCCCCTCCATCACGCGCGTCAGGATGTAGCCGGCGAGCCCCTTCTTATCGACAGCCGCGAACTGGGCGTGGAGCTTGGGTTCGCGCAGCGCCGCGGCGAGCCGCCGTTCGAAATAGGTGCGTCGCGAATATCCCTCGAGCTCGGCGTCGATGGCGACCACCGTGTCGAGGTCATCGCGCCTGAGCGCACGGATCGCGATGTCTTGCGCGACAACCGTTTCCATGGGTGTTCTCCTATTGGCAGTCTCGCTCAGCTGGTCGCGTATTCGATTGACAGCTCGCTGTCGGCGGCCTCGTCGAGCAGATCGTCGAGCAAGGGCAAGAGCGCCATGGTCTCCTTGTGGATATGGGCCAACAGCCGCTCGACCAGCTCCAGCACCGTGCGCCGCAGCGCAGCCCACCCCGCGGAATCGAGAACGCCGGCCGCGGCATCGCGTGCGAGCAGCACCAGCTCGTTCTCCACGGCGCGAATCGCATCGTGCTCTTCTCTTAGCAGCGACGCAATGTCACCTTCCCCTGCGTCCTCCAGTCGGGGGAACAGCCGCTCCTCGAATGCGAAGTGACGATCGATTTCCTGCTGCACATGCCGCGTCAGCCTATCGGCCAGTGCACTGAGCTCTGCCTGAGGTTCGCCGTCCGACCGGGGAGCTCGCTTGAACGCGTGCTCCACCCGATCGAGGAGGTCGAGCGTCAACCGATGCTCGTCGTCGAGAGCGCGGCTCACCTGGCGCTGAAAGCTCGTTACCAAAACCGCAACCTTTGCCTTTTCGCCTCACCCTAGCAAGACCGCACGCCCAGAGCGTTGACTTGCATCAAGGCGCGGGCCACCCGATGCGGAATCATGCTCATGGCGACGCTTCCTTGGGCATCGCTGCTTTCATGACATTCGCTGCGACGACGAGCTTCAGCACCTCGCTCGTTCCCTCGTAAATGCGCAGTGCCCGGATCTCCCGGTAGAGCCGCTCCACAGTCATGCCGCGTACGACACCCAGGCCTCCGAAGATCTGCACGGCGGAGTCGATCACCTGCTGCGCCGATTCGCTGGCGAACAGCTTGGCCATCGACGCCTCGCGGGTGACGCGAGTGCCGGGGACGTCGCGCGTCCACGCCGCACGGTAGACGAGCAGCGCCGAGGCGTCGATCGCCACCGCCATGTCGGCGAGCTTCGATTGGATGAGTTGGAATTCGCTCAGCGCACGGCCGAAGGCGCGCCGGTCACGCGCCCTCGCGACGGCTTCGTCGAGCGCCCGGCGCGCGAATCCCAGCGCCGCTGCGCCGACGGTCGAGCGGAAAACATCGAGCGTGGCCATGGCGATCTGGAACCCCTCGCCTGCCGCGCCCAGCAGACGGTCGGCCGCAACGCGACAGCCAGTGAAGCGCAGCGTTCCCAGCGGATGCGGAGCGATGACGTCGATGCGCTCCGACGCGTCGAGCCCCGCCGTGCCGGCGTCGACGATGAACGCGGACAGGCCCTTGGTTCCCGGACCCTCCCCAGTGCGGGCGAACACGACGTAGCAGTCCGCGAGCCCCGCATTGGAAATCCACGTTTTGAGTCCGTCCAGCCGCCAGCCGTCGCCGTCGCGCATGGCGGTCGTCGTGATGGCGCCGACGTCGGACCCCGCGTCCGGTTCCGACAGCGCGAACGCGGTGATGATCGTCCCGGCAGCGACTCCGGGCAGGAACGCCCGCTTCTGGTCTTCGCTCCCGGCCAGCGCGATCGGCGCGCTGCCGAGTCCCTGCATGGCGAACGCGAAGTCGGCGAGTCCGGACGCGCGCGCCAGGATCTCGCGCGCAAGACACAGGCTGCGCACGTCGAGCTTCTCGCGCGTGCCCCCATACGCAGCGGGAACGCAGGCTCGCAACAATCCCACGGTGCCGAGTTCCTTGACCAGCCGCCGGACGCAAGCGTAGACCGCATCGAGATCGGCTTCGGCGCCCTCGAGCAACCGGGGCAGCGCCTGCTCCGCCCACGCCTCGACTTCGCCCGCGTATCGGCGATGGCCCTCGTCGAAGAACGGCCAGGCGAGGAAGGTCTTGTCGGCCACGATTGAGCGCTAGCAACTTCGTTGAGCAGTGGCGTCCCTCACCCCTTCCCCTCTCCCGCCGGGACGGGGTAGAGATTCAGTTGCCCTCGAACACCGGTTTCTGCTTGGCCACGAACGCGTGATAGGCGCGATCGAAGTCCTTGGTCTGCATGCAGATCGACTGCGCCTGCGCTTCCGCTTCGATGCACTCGCCCAGCCCGGAGCTCCACTCCTGCCACAGCATGGTCTTGGTCATGGCGTGGCCGAAGGTCGGGCCGTCGGCGAGGCTCGCCGCCATCGCGGTCGCTTCCTCGAGCAGTTTTTCAGGCTCGACCAGGCGATTGTAGAAGCCGAAGCGCTCGCCCTCCTCGCCGCCGACCACACGCCCGGTGTAGAGCAGATCGGCCGCGCGCGAGAGCCCGATCAGCCGCGGCAGCAGTGTGCAAGCGCCCATGTCCGCGCCAGCGAGACCGACGCGCACGAACAGGAAAGCAAGCTTGCTGCGAGCGGTCGCAAGGCGCATGTCGGAGGCGCATGCGATCATCGCCCCCGCACCGGTGCACACGCCGTCGATGGCGGCGATGATCGGCTGCGGGCAGCCGCGCATGGCCTTGACCACGTCACCCGTCATACGCGTGAACTGCAGCAGCTCGGGCATTTCCATCTGCACGAGCGGGCCGATGATGTCGTGGACGTCGCCGCCCGAGCAGAAGTTGCCGCCCTCGCCGGTGAACACCACGGCTTTCACGTCGGTCGCGTAGACCATTTCGCGGAACAAGTCGCGCAGCTCGCCGTAGGACTCGAGCGTCAGGGGATTTTTGCGCTCGGGGCGGTTGAGCGTGATGGTGGCGACCTTGCCCGACACCTTGTAGCCGAAGTGGGCGGCCTTGTAGCTTGCAAGCTGGATGCGCTTCATATTGCTGGGCTCCTGTTGGTACTCCGTGATATTGCCGATTCAATTCTTCCCTCACCCCTGCCCCTCTCCCGAGGCAGAGGGGTTCGATTCGGTCAGCCGACCATGGTCAGGCCGCCGCTCACGCTCAACACCTGTCCGGTGATGTAGCTTGCGTGGTCGCTGGCAAAAAATACCACGGCGTCGGCGACCTCCGACGGCTTGCCGAAACGGCGAAAGGGAATCGCTTTCTTGAACGCCTCGAGGACCTTTTCCGGCACCGCGAACAGCAGCGGCGTCTCGGTGGGCCCCGGGCAGACGCAGTTGACGTTGATGTTGTAGCGCGCCATCTCGCGCGCGAGCGACTTGGTGAAAGCGATGAGCCCGCCCTTGGCGCCCGAGTAGACCGTCTCGCCGAGGCTGCCTACGCGGCCGGCATCGCTCGAGATGTTGACCACCTTGCCGCTGCCGCGCTCCATCATCTTGGGCAGCAGCGCCTTGGCGAGCTGCATCGGGCCGACAAAGTTGAGCGCCACCAGCTTGTCCCAGAATTCCGGCGTGCCTTCCCAGAACGGCTTGGTCTGCCCCCACCCGGCTCCGTTGATAAGGATGTCGACGGGACCGAAGCGCGCCTGAACCGTGTCGGCGAACGCCTTGATCGAAGCCTCGTCGGTCATGTCGACCGCGAGGAACTGCGCTTTCTGTCCCTTGGCGCGAATGGCGGCGGCGACCGCCTCGCCCTTCTCCTGGTTCACGTCGCCGACGATGACGGTCGCTCCGGCTTCGGAGAGCGCTTCGGCCGTGGCCTGGCCGATGCCCGAAGCCGCGCCGGTCACGACGGCTATCTTGTCCTTGAAACTCATGGCATCTCCTTCGTCTTTGCTCCGTTGGATTTCCTGCTCAGGAATTCGGCGACCTTGGCCCGTGTCTGTGCATGGCCGTAAAGTTCGCGCGTCACCGCGAGTTCCTCGGCGGAGCCGTCGCGATCGGCATCGCCCGCGGCATGGATGCAACCCTTGCTCGCGGCCAGCGCGGCTCTGGGCATGTCGGCGATGCGTGCCACGAGGTCCCGCGTCCACTCGGCAAGCCGCTCGCGCGGCTGAGCCCATTGCACGATGCCCAGTCGCTCGGCTTGCGCGCCGTCGATCACCTCTGCGCCCAAAATCATGCGCTTGGCGATGCCGCTTCCGCACAGCCGGGTGAGCCGCTGCGTGCCGCCTGCCCCGGGAACAACGCCCAGGCTCACCTCCGGCAGTCCCAGTTTCGCGTCCGCGGCAGCGACGCGCAGATCGCACGCGAGCGCGAGCTCCAGCCCGCCGCCCAGCGCCGCGCCTCCGATCTCGGCCAGCGTGACCACCGGCGCTGCCTCCAGGAGCGCGAACAATCGCTGCAGGCGCCGCACCTGCTCGACCATCGCCTCGATCCCGGCGGGCGTCTCGAGGCGCGAGCGCATGAGCGCGAGATCGGCGCCGGCGCAGAATACCTTCTGGTCGCTGCGTATGTGCAGGACGCCGACTTGCAGATCGGCGCTGACTTCGGCGAGCAGCCCTTCGAGTCGCGCGACCAACTCGCCGTCGAGCGCGTTGACCGGAGGCCGAGACATCGTGGCCACGTGCACGCGGCCGACGCGTTGGCTCGAGAGTACGGATCTCACGCCAGCGCCACCAGCTTGTCGAGCGCCGCGGAATCGGCTAGCAATTCGTCGCTGGCGGCGTCGTGGACCACCTTGCCGCGATCGAGCACGATCGCTTGTTTGGTCAGCGAAAGCGCGAGCCGCGCGTGCTGCTCGACGATGATCACCGCGAATTCGCCCGTGCGCGTGAGCTCGGCGATGACCTTGACCACCGCTCTTACGATGACGGGCGCGAGCCCTTCCATCGGCTCGTCGAGCAGCAGCACGCTCGGGTTGGTCATGAGGGCGCGCGCGATCGCCAACATCTGCTGCTCGCCTCCGGAGAGCTGGTTCCCGAGATTGCGCCTTCGCTCGGCGAGGTTGGGGAAGGCTTCGTAGATCCGATCCAGGGTCCACGGGCCGCGCCGCGCCACGACCTCGAGATGCTCCTCGACCGTGAGCGAAGGAAAGCAAAGTCGCTCCTGGGGGACCCATCCCAGTCCGCGGCGCGCGCGAACATACGTGGGAGCTCGCGACAGGTCATTGTGCTTCATCACGATGCGTCCCCGCTTCAGTCGCGTCAGCCCCATCAATGTCAGCAGCACCGTCGTCTTTCCCACACCGTTGCGACCGAGCAAGGCGAGGCTCCCGCCCTGCTCCAGCGCGAACGACACGCCTTCCAGCACGATCGACTCGCCGTACCCGGCGACGAGTCCCTCGGCCACGAGGAGCTCAGGCATCTAGGGCCTGCTAACGCTATGGGCGCATACGCGAACGGGTGCCCTGCCCGCCTTCGCCTTTGCGCCTTGCGCTAGGCGTTTTCGGCTACGCAACGCGTTTGTGTCCATAGCGTTAACAGGCCCTCATGCTCCCGGCCTATGCCGCTCCCGTGCGCAGGCAAAGCCCGTCGCGACCGCGTTTCCCATCGCCACCGAAGCCGGCCTGCGTCGCATTGCTCACACGGAAGTTTGGTGCAATTCCTTGAGCCTGCGGCGCATGAGCTTGCCCGTCGCGGTGCGCGGCAGCGTTGCGACACCGTGCAGCCAGCGCGGGCGCTGGTAGCGCGGCAGCGCCTCCACCCACGTCTTCAGCGCCGACGTTATGTCTTTACCCGGCGCAGCATTCGCGACGTAGAAGATGGCGATGGCATCGACTCCATCGGCGTCGGGCACGCACACCGCGGCGGCTTCGGAGATTCCCGCCGAGCGCTCGATCAACCGGTTTTCGAGCTCGATCAGGTTCACCCACCGCCCGTGGATCTTCACCAGCGAATCCTCGCGGCCGGCGAAGCGCCAAGTCCCTGCAGCTCCGCGCTCGAACAGGTCCGCGGGACAGAAAGCGCCGTCGCTGAAGTGCGCCGCCTGCGCGTCTGGCCTGTTCCAATAGCCCAGAGCGATCGTGGGGGCCTTGATCAGAAGCCGCGTCGGGGCATCGCCGTTGTCCTCCATGGGTTGCACCTCGACGCCCGGGGAAGGCGCGAGCCATTCGCCGTCGCCGCGATCGACCAGCACCAGGATCAAGGTTTCGGAAGCGCCGTAGCCGTTGACGATGCCAAGCCCCGTCTGTTTGCGCCATTCGTCGTGCAAGGCAGCAGGCAGCGATTCTCCGGCGGACACGCAGAGCCTCACTCCAGCCTGGGCGAGCCGAGGCGCAAGGCCGTCCTTGAGCAGATTGCGGTACAGCGAAGGCACGCAGAAGAGCACCGTCGCCCTCTGCGTGGCGACCGTTGCCACGACGCTTGCGGCATTCGGCCACTGCGGGTCGAGGATGACGGTGGCTCCCAGCCTCAAGCCCGCGAAGAGACTGTTGGTCTGGGAATAGGCGAAGAACAGCTTGGAGCTCGCGAACAGGCGATCATCGGCGCGAACGCCGAGCACCTCGGCGCTCACCCCGGCGATCCGCGTTGCGAAGCGATGTGCATGCACGACGGCCTTGGGCTTGCCGCTGGTCCCCGAGGAGTGACCCCAGAACGCGGGCTCGGTCTCTTGCATCGGCTCCGCCGCGATGGGAGAGGCGTTGGCGGTGTCCTGCAGCCAGTCGTCGAGCACGATGACGCGGTCCCGGAACGGCTCCGGCGCAGCATCGCGTGATTCGGCCAGGATGAAACGGAAATCCGCTTCGCTCAAGATCCAGTCCCAGTCGTCGGCCGGGATGCGCGGATTCACCGCGACCGCGACTCCGCCTGCCCACATCGTCCCGAGAAACGCGCGCACCCAGGCCATCCCATCGGGGAGCTTGACGGCGACCCGATCGCCGCGGGCGAGGCCGCGGTTGCGCCAATTCGCGGCGGCGCGCGCCACATCGTCGCGCAGGGTGGCGTAATTCACGCTCTGCCCACCGCAGACCAGCGCCGGTTTCCGCGGGTCGCCCTTTTCGAGAAGCACGGCTGCCGCATTCAGCATATGCGGTTTTCCATCGGTGCGCGCCACAGCGCCGTCCGCTTTGGCGTCGCGCGGGAAGGAACGCATCCGTGGCCCGAGCGGTTCGCGTTTGGCGAGCTCGCGCAAAAGGCGCTGCGCCAGGACGACGGCGATCTGCCGGCGATAGTTCGACGCCGTGACCGCGGTGCGCATCGGGCTTACCTGCTTCTGAACCAGCTTGCCCAGTGCAGTCAGCGTCTGTTCGTCGACCGGCCTTCCGAGCAGCGGCTCGGTCCCTTCGAGCATGATCGGCTGCGAATTGGTGCCGGTAAGCGCGACACGGAGCACCGAAAGCACGCCGTGGGCGATCACCACCGCGCAGGCCACACCCGCCAACGGAAAGTCGATGGCGCCGCGCACCCGCGCCTTGCGATACCCCGATGCCAGCGCTGCCGAAGAGGCAGGCACGAGGATTGTCGCAATCACTTCGTCACGGCCGATCTTGAGATGCGCCGCACCGTCGTCGCGGTAAAGGTCCGCAAGCGCCATGCGGCGCGTGCCGCGGCTCGACACCAGCTCGATCTCGGCGCGCAAGACCAGCAATGCGGGTGCGAGATCGCCGCAGAACGCCGCATGGCAGCGTTCGCCCTGCGGTGCGACGTGGCAGACATTGCCGCCGCGTTTGAGGCAATAGTCGTTGGTCGCACGCCACCACTCGCTCTGGTTGTAGAACACGCAGCGGGTGTCGAGACACAGATTGCCGCCGAGAGTGGCGATGCTGCGATGGGCCGGCCCGGCAACGCCGCGCGCCGCCTCGGCCAGCGCAGGATAATCGGCCGCGACGCGCGCGTCGTCTGCCAGTCGCGCGAGCGTCACGCCGGCACCGAGCGAGAGTCCCGCGTCGGTGAAGGCGATATCGGCGAAATGCGGCACGCCGGCGAGGTCGATCAACAGGGGTGGACGTTCGATGCCGCGACGCAGGTTCGGCACGAGATCGGTGCCCCCTGCGAGCAGACGCGCGCGAGGTTCATTGGCCAGCAGGGCCGCTACCTCCGCGATGCTCTTCGGACGCTTGAGCTTCAGTTCCGGCGTGGCGTCCACCCGTCAGCTCCTTGCCTCGGCAGAGGGCGCCGGCGCGGTGGCGGTGGCGCGCAGCAGCCGTTCCTTGCGCTTTCTGGTTTGGATCGCCTCGAGCACGCGATCGGGCGAGGCCGGCAGCTCCTTCAAGCGGATGCCGATCGCGTCGTAGATCGCATTCGTGAGCGCGGGCGAGAAGCTGTGCAGCGCCCCTTCGCTCGCCTCCTTGGCGCCGAAGGGCCCGAGCGGATCGATGCTCTCGACGAGCTTCACCTCGATCGGCGGCGACTCGACCGCGGTCGGAATGCAATAGTCGAGCATGTTGGCCCGCATCGGGAGCCCCTGGTGGTACTGAGTCTCCTCCGACAGCGCCTGCCCCATGCCCATCCACACCCCGCCCTGCACCTGTCCCTCGACCGCCATCGGATTGATCGCAAACCCGCAGTCGTGCGCGACCCACACCTGTTCGACGTGAACCTGACCCGTCTCCTCGTCGACCGCGACCTCGACGACCTGCGCCGCATAGGAGAATCCCGCCGTTGACCCTACCGCGGCTCCGCGGAACTTCCCGCCCTGCGTTTCCGGCGGCGTCGACCACGCGCCCTTGACGGTGAGCGTCCCGCTGTCGATGAGCGCGGCTTCGACTGCCTGAGCGAAATCCAGGCCGCGGTCGGTGCCCGCAACGCGGCATCGCTCGCCTTGCCACTCGATGTCGTCGGGATTCACTTCCAGTTCTTTCGCGGCCGCATTGACAAGGACGCGCTTCATCTCCTCCGCCGCGCGGATCGCCGCGTTGCCCACCATGAACGACACGCGCGAGGAATACGAGCCGTTGTCCTTGGGAG
Source organism: Casimicrobiaceae bacterium (assembly GCA_035623155.1). GTDB lineage: Bacteria > Pseudomonadota > Gammaproteobacteria > Burkholderiales > Casimicrobiaceae > PALSA-1003. The sequence continues at coordinate 35,134 of DASPTZ010000086.1, forward strand.
TGAGCGCGCTGTCGGTGGCGATGACGCGAATGCGATCCAGCGACAGCATCATGGTCTCGGCGACCACTTGCGCGAGCAGCGTCGAGGAGCCCTGGCCGATGTCGGACGCGCCGGTGAGGACGGTGATGCCGCCGTCGAAGTCGAGCTTCAGGTTGATCACCGCATGCGGCTCGCCGCTCCAGTGCACCGGCTTGGCCGACCCCGAGACGTAGTGCGAGCAGGCGAGCCCCAGGCCGTGCCCGCGGGGAAGCTTTCCGTGCCGCTCCTTCCACCGGGAGGCCTCTTCAACCCAGGCTAGACATGCCGGGATGCCGCAGGAGTTGACCTGCAGGTCGTTGAGCGTGCGGTAAGGCGGGACGATCAAATTGGCGCGCCGTGCCGCGAAGGGATCGAGCTCGAGCTCGCAGGCCATGCTGTCGAGCAGCGATTCGAAGGCGTGCCTCGCGTCGACCGCGCCGTGCCCGCGCATCGCGCCGCACGGCGGCGTGTTGGTGTACACGCGATAGCCGCGATACTTCACCGCCCCGACGCGATACAGGGCGTGCAGCAGAGCCCCGGCGTAGAGAATGGTTACCAGCCCGTAGCCGCCATAGGCGCCGCCGCGCTGCACGATCTCGCAGTCGACCGCGGTGATCTCGCCGCTCTTCTTCATCCCGAGCTTCAAGCGGATGTCGGTTTCCGGCCGCCCGCGATGGGTGAGAAAGCATTCCTCGCGCGATAGCTCGAGCCTCACCGCGCCGCCCGCCGCACGCGCCAGCGCCGCCGTGACCATCTCGAAGTTTAGCGGCTCGACGCGATGGCCGAAGCCGCCGCCGATGAAGGGCTTCACCACCCGGATGCGCGAGCTGTCCATGCCCAGCGTCTGGGCGATGGTCAGGTGCAGGTAGTACGGCACCTGCGTCACCGAATGAATGGTGAGGCGATCGCGCTCGGGCTCGTAGGCCGCGACCGAAGCGTTCAACTCGATCTGGCCGTGGGCGACCTCGGCGTAGTGGAAAGTCTGCTCGCGCACGAGGTCCGCGGCCGCGAAGCCGGCGTCGACGTCGCCGAAGACGTGATCGACCTCGCGCTCGATGTTGCCGGTCTTCTTCTCGTGCAGCCGCACCGCATCGGCGGCTCGAGCGTCGGCGGCGCTGAAATACGCCGGCAGCGGCTCGATGTCGAGCACGATCGCCGCCAGCGCGGCCTGGGCGGTTGCTTCATCGATCGCAGCCACCGCGGCCACAGGCTCGCCGCGATAGCGCACCTTGTCTCGGGCGAGCGGCCATTCGTTCTGCGCGATTGGGATGACTCCGTAGGGCGCCGCGAAATCCTCCCCCGTGATGACCGCGTGCACACCAGGCAGCGCTTTCGCCCTGCTCGTATCGATGGAGCGGATGGCGCCATGAGCCACCGGGCTTCTCAGGATGCGGCCGACCAGCGTTGGACCCAGCGGAAGATCGGCCGTGTAGCGGGCGCGTCCGGTGACCTTTTCGATGCCGTCGATCAGCGGCGTGCGCTGCCCGGCGACGCGGTGCCGGGCGACCGACGGCGCTTCGCGTGCCGCGGTAGTCGAATTCATGCCTGCTGCATTGTTCATGACCTCAGGCTCCCGCTGCCGCCTGCACCGACTCGACGATCTTCACGTAACCCGTGCAGCGGCAAAGATTGCCGGAAAGCGCCTCGCGGATCTCGCCTTCGGTCGGGCGCGGGTTGCGTCGGAGCAGCGCCTCCGCCGCCATGATCATTCCCGGCGTGCAGAAGCCGCACTGCGTGCCGAGCTTCTCGTGAAAGGCCTGCTGCAGCCCGCTCATGCGGCCGCCAGCGGCAAGGCTCTCGATGGTCTCGACGTGCGCTCCTTCGCAGGTCGCGGCGAGGGTGATGCAGGCAAGCCGCGGCTTGCCGTCGATCAGGACGGTGCAGGCGCCGCACTCGCCGCCGTCGCAGCCTTGCTTGGTGCCGGTAAGACCAAGCGTGTCGCGCAGATAGTCGAGCAGCAGGTCGCGATCGGCGATCGCGTCTTCGCGGACGCGGCCATTCACCGTAAGCGTGAGCAGTCGCTTGGTCACGCGCCCCCTCCTTGCACTAGCCTGTCGAACATCCGCGGTTCGAGCGTCGGGCCCGCGCTCATGCGCTCCCCTTCCTCAGATCGCGCACGCGCACCGCCTTGCCCTGCGAGCGCGGAATCTCGCCCGGCTTCTTGACGCAGACATCCGTCGTGATGCCGATCAGCGACTTGATCCGATGAGTTACGGCCTGCGCAACGGTCGCGAATTGATCCTCGGGCACTCCGGGCTCGGCTTCGACCTCGACGGTCACGTGGTCGAGGCTGCCGCGTCGGTCGACCACGAGCTGGTAGTGCGGCGCGATCTTCGGCTGCCCGACCAGCACGGCCTCAACCTGCGAGGGATAGACGTTCACCCCGCGGATGATGAGCATGTCGTCGTTGCGTCCCGTGATGCGCAGGATCCGCAGGTGGGTTCGCCCGCAATCGCAGGGCGCGGTGGTGATCCTGGTGATGTCGCGGGTGCGGTAGCGAAGCATCGGCAGGGCTTCCTTGGTGAGCGTGGTGATGACCAGCTCGCCCGCTTCACCCTCGGGCACGCGATGCGTGGTTTCCGGATCGATGACCTCGAACAGGAAGTGATCCTCCCAGCCGTGCAGTCCCGCCTGGCCTTCGCATTCGCAGGCCACGCCCGGCCCCATGATTTCGGAGAGTCCGTAGATGTCGATCGCTTTGAGCCCCAAGCGGGCCTCGATCTCGCGGCGCATCGCGTCGCTCCAGGGCTCGGCGCCGAACAGCCCGATCTCCAGCGCGCTGGCGCGCAAATCGACGTGCTGGTGCTCGGCGACCTCGGCGATGGCCAGCGCGTAGGAAGGCGTGGCGCACAACACGCGCGCGCCGAAGTCCATGATCAGCGCGATCTGCCGCTCGGTGGACCCACCGGACACCGGCACCACTACGGCGCCGAGCACTTCGGCGCCGTAGTGTGCCCCCAGCCCTCCCGTGAACAGCCCGTAACCGTAGGCGTTATGCACAACATCGCCGGGATGTACTCCGGCGCAGGCCATCGAGCGCGCCATCAAACCGGCCCAGGTGTGGATGTCGCTGCGCGTATAGCCGACGACCGTGGGCTTGCCGGTCGTGCCCGAGGACGCGTGCAGCCTGGCAAGCTCGCTGTGCGGCCGCGCGAACATGCCGAAGGGATAGTGATCGCGCAGATCGGACTTGACCGTGAAAGGCAGGTGCTGCAGGTCGGCGAGGCAGCGCACGTCGTCCGGCTTCATGCTATGGGCGTCGAGCCGTGTGCGATGCAGCGGCACGTGCTCGTAGGCGTTGCGCAAGGTCGACCGCAGCCGATCGAGCTGAAGCGCAGCGAGCCGTTCGCGCGGCATGGTCTCCAGCCCGTGCTCGAAGTAGCAAGGCTCCTTGCCTCTGGCCCTGAAGCCCAGTTCCGTCACAGTCGTCGCACCCATGTGGCCTCCCTGTTACGGTGTCCGTGTCCTCACGGTTGCCGACCGCGCACCGGAAGCTGCGCCAGCGCGAAGCCCTGGTTGAAGGCGGCACGGATGAGAATCGTGTACTTCAAGTGTGCGCCGGCCAGCGCCGCCGCGAGTCCCGCGATCGCAGCAAAGAGACCAATCGCCTGCTGCACGGTGGCAACGGCGATCACTGCGAGCAAGCCGAGCGGGATGAGCGTCCCGACGACCGAAAGCACTCGCCCGGTGCGGTCGAGCGCAGCCCTGGCTTCCGGCGCCGCCACGCCCGAAAGCCTGCCTCGATAGACGAGCCACAGCACGGCGCGTCCGAGAACCAGCGCAGCGAATATCGCCAGCGACAAGCGCGTGCCGACACCGTGCAGCGGCGAGGTGAAAAAGAACAACCCGGCGCCCTCGGCGAGGCCGCTCGCGACGATCAGCGGCGTGATCAGCGGCTCGCGCCACGCCGGTATGCCCTTCGCCGCCTGCAGCATGCGGCCCTGGCAATAGACGAAGGCAAGTGCGAGCGCCGCAGCCGCCCACCGCCATCCTGGCGCTCCCGCCACCGTGGCGAGTCCCGCCGGAAAGAGCAAAGTCGCCGTGAATGCCTCGCGCGACATCCAGGAGGTGCGCGGGTTGATGAAGACGTTGACGGCGCGCAGCGGCCGGCCGATCTCGAGCCACACGCAAGTGAGGCCCACTGCCACCAGCGCCAGGCCGGTCAGAATGAGCGAGGTCAGTGTCGCGTCGTCGGCCCCGGACAGCCCCGCAAATACGATCGACCCGGCGCCGGCGCCGCCGCAGATGAAGTTCCCCGCGGCGCGAGCATCCCAGTGCGCCTGCCGCCACGGCGAAGGCCCGAAGCTCATGCCGCCACCTTGTCCCAGAGATAGTAGAAACCCGGGCCCGTCCCGAGCTCCTCGTGCATCCGGAAGTGCTGGTTCTCGGCGAGAAGCCTCGACACGCTGCTCTGCTCGTCGTCGAGATCACCGAAGGCGAGCGCCCCGGCGATGCACGCGTTCACGCACGCCGGTGTGGCTTCGGGATCCACACCTGGCCGCTGGCCCCTGCCGATGCCGGCGTCGATGCGATCGACGCAGAAGGTGCACTTGGTGGCGACCGCAAGACGCGCATCGTCCTCGAGCTTCGCTTCGCTGACCGTGGCCCTGCCGTAGGCGAAGGTCGCCTTGTCGGTCTTGTAGCGCGCCTGGTACGGGCACGCCACCGCGCAATAGGCGCAGCCGATGCACAGGTCGTAATCGATGGTGACGATGCCGTCGGCGCGCTTCTTGGTCGCCGTCGTCGGGCAGACATGCATGCAAGGCGGATCCTCGCAGTGCTGGCAGCCGACGGGAACGAAGGCCCGCTGAACATCGGGATATTCGCCGAATTCCATGTCGAGCACGCGCCGCCACTGCACGCCCGGCGGCGTCGCATTGGCGTGGCGGCAGGCCGCGGTGCAGGTCTGGCAGCCGATGCAGCGGCGCAGATCGGCGACCATCGCCCAGCGCGTCATCTGGCGCCCCCTGCGAAGCCGGTCTTGCTCCTCGCAACCCTGACCCGCACGATGTCGGCGCCCGAGCCCGTCGCATCGGTCAAGTCCATCGACATCGTCGCCAGCGCGTTCAAGCTGGGAACGCCGAAATCGCGCGCGAAGGGCGTGGCCCAGTGATCGAATTGGCCGATCATGAGCAGCGTGTCCGGCCGGATGCCCTGGCGCAGGACTACCCGACCCCGAACGCTCGAGTTCGGCGTCGCGATCTCCACTTGATCGCCGTCGGCAATGCCGAGCCGCTGCGCCGCTCTTGTGTTCATGATCACGCCGCGATGACCGGCGACGTTGTCGGCGACCTCCTTGATCAACTGCATGCCGACGTTGCCGCCCCACGCGTACTGCATGCTGCGCGCGGTGAGCAGCCAGAACGGATAGTCCTGCGGAGCGCCGCCGGCCGTCCTCACCGCCGCTTCCCACGGCGCGGCGAAATCCTTGCAGGCGGGCAACGCCTGGTATTCGCCGAGCTGCTTGTCCCACCAGTGCATGTCGTGCTCGTGAAGCCGCCGGCCGAGCTCGGCCCCGACGCGCTTCAAGCGCTCCTGATACGGCAGCTCGAAGCGCAGTCCGCGCGCTACCATGGTCGGATACAGGTACCAGTCGGTCCTCGGGAACGGCCGCGTCGCCAAGCCGTTCTGCTTCCACCAGTCCAGCCCGTGGATTTCGCCTCCCTCGCTCAGCTCGGCGCTCGCGGCGCGGCACACCGCGTCCCAGATCTCGTCGCGCCCGTGCTCGCGCTCGACATCGAGCGAGAAGTCGCCGTGCGCGCTCTTGAGCGGCACGCCGGCCGCGCCCTTGTTGATAGCCGCGTTGTACTTGCCGAGCAGACCAGTCTGCCGGGCAAGCTCGGTGGCGATGTCGGTAAAGTCGCGCGCGTCGCCTTGAACTTCGACCGCAGGCTGGCGCAGCGCGAATCCCTGCCGGTCCCAGAACTGCTCGACGTACTTCGATCCGCCGATCCGGATCAACTGCAGGCTTTCCAGATCGGTGGCGTCGGGCAGCAGCAGGTCCGCGAAATGGTTGGTCTCGTCGCGGGTATAGGCGAACGCCACCACAAAGGGGAAGCGCGCCATCCTGTCGCCGATCGCCCGCGTGTCCCAGAACGAGATCGCCGGGTTGGTACGATAGACGAACCACACGTCAGGCGGCGTGACGCGCGGCAGACCCTTGGGCGTGTCGTCCATGAACATCCACGAGAAGTGCGTTGGGCCCAGCGCCTGGCTCCATGGACCGTCGCCGGCGAGCGGAATCATGGTTCGATACGCGTTGCGGATGTTGGGGTTCGATGACCAGCGCGCCTTGTCGGTCGGGTTAAGCGGATAAGCCATGAAGCCGTCGGGCCCCGGCTGCACGCTTTGCAGCCGCTCGGAGAGAGGGCGATTCAAGCGCACCGTCGTGCCGAGCGTTCCGCCGGGGACCTCCAAGCCGCCAACCAGCGCGGCGAGCACGGTGCGGGCCCAGCAGCATTCGTAGCCGCCCCAGCCGTTGTTGACTGTCTTGCCCAGGCTCACCGCCACGGGACGATACGGCAGGCGCAGGCCTTCGATCTCGATCGTTTCGCCGATGCGCGCGTGACCGACGAACTCCTTGGCGATGCGGCGCGTGGTAGCTGCCGGCACATCGCAGATGCATTCCGCCCATTCCGGTGAGTATGGCTCGACGTGCGCGACCAGCTTGGCGAATGCGCTCTCGCCGATGAGCCAACCGTCGCCCAGGACTTCCCCGTCGGGGCCGATCTCGAGCGCGTCCAGTTCGTAGCGCCCGTCCAGCGCTCCGCTCACGTCGGGCGTATCGAAAGACACTGCGGTCTCACGGTCCTCATTCCAGACCAGCGGCTTTCGAGTAACGCGATCGCGCAGGTAATAACCGTTCGGTCCGACCAGGTATGGCGACGCGGTATGCAGCTTGAGGAAAGCGACGTCGAGTCGCTCGCGCGGCAATTCGTGCAGCAGTACGTGAATGAGCGCAAACAGAAACGCCGCATCGGTCTTGGGCTTGATCGGAATCCACTCCGCCGAGCACGCACCGGTGACCGACAAGTGCGGCTCGACCTGCACGCGCTTCATACCTCGTGCCCGCGCTTCTGCATGCCGCCAGACGCCCACCACACCGCCGGACGCCTCGACGTTGGCGCCGCACGAGATCAGGTAGTCGCACAGCGGCGTGTCGGGCGAGACGGTGAAGGCGCGATGCCAGAACTCGCCGTAGAGGTGCTCCGAGTGGTAGCACTTCACGCCTTGCCCCGAGCCGAAGCCCATGTCGACCGGTCCCCACGCGGCGAGGAAAGCCGGGAAGGTGCCCATGTAGGATTGAGGCGTGCCGCCTCCGCCAAAGCTCGCGGCGACGCGAGGATAGCCCGACTCGTCGAGCAGCCCCTGCTCGCGCACTCGTCTCAAGCGCGCAGCGACGAGCCCCAGGGCTTCGTCCCACGAGACGGGCACGAAGCGCGGATCCTCTTCGCGTCCCTTCTTCGGGTTGGTGCGCTTCATCGGCGTCAGGACGCGATTCGGGTTGTACGTCTTCTGCACCAGACCGAAAGCCTTCACGCACACCTTGCCTTGCGCGGGATGCACGCCCGCGGCGCAGAAGTTGGGCTCTACTTCCGTCGCCACGCCGTCCAAAACCTTCACCGTGAGCAAATCCGGCCCCGCGACGCACTGGTAGCAGTACGTCGGGATGTGGCGGACGTCGCTCGCCACAGATTTCACGTCTCGGCCTCCTTGGACCTTCCGCACAAATAAGCTACGCCGCGCGTCGGCCTCGCGCCGCATTCGCCCGCCGTCGCGCCCTTCGGGCCTCGGCTTCGCCGCGGCGGGCTCATGCGAGCCCGGCCTTTTGCGCCTTGGCGGCGAGCCGCGCCTCGGTGGTCTTGACGTCGACGATGAAGCGTTTGTGCTTGCCGCGGCAGATCGCATCGACGCTGTCGCGGCCTTCGACTTCGAGCGTGACCGCGCGGCCGTTGACCTCGGTCACCGTCACCTTGAGCTCGACGGGCATCCCGAGCAGCGTCGCGGCAAGGTGATCGAGCTCGACGCGGGTTCCGACCGAGTCCTCGCCTGGATCCAGATGCTTGAGCAGCAGCTCGCGCGAGGCCATCTCGACGTCGCGCACCAGCATGGGTGTGGCGTAAACGCGGGCCTTCTCGCCCATGAAGCCGATGGTGCGATCGCGGTCGACGGTGAGCTTGGAGGTGGTGCTCACCCCGGCGGTCAGGGACGCTTTCATCGAATCCTCCTTGGACGCGGGAACCCTCGCCATGCGGCGCGGTAAACAGCTAGAATCGCTTTAAGGCTCATTCTGGTACCGGAATGCGCCTATGGATTTGATCTGGGTCACGCTTTCCCGCCCGAGAGCCCTTTGGCCGCCCTGAGAGCCCCCTCCCGACCCTCCCGACGCGGGGACGCTCGCCGCACTGCAGTCCGGCAGGAGGCCGCGTCGCCGGTCGTCATCCGGCGCGTTCGGCGCGAGGACCTGCCGCAGATCGTCGCGATCGATGCGACGGTGACCGGCCTGGAGAAGCGCGACTACTGGCGCTCGCTGTTCAGCCGCTACGGCGGCAACGGAAGGGCCGAGCGCCAGTTCCTGGTGGCGGAGGCGGGGAGACGCGTCGCCGGAATGGTGATCGGTGAGGTGCGCGACTGGGAGTTCGGCTCGCCGCCCTGCGGCTGGGTGTTCGCGATCGACGTCGATCCGGATTTCCGCCAGGCCGGGATCGGCGCTCGCCTGCTCGAGGCGATCTGCGCGAGCTTCCGGCGGGCCGGGGTGAGCAAGGTGCGCACGCTGCTCGCCCGCGACAACACGCTGATCCTGTCTTTCTTCCGCAGCCAGGGCATGATGGCCGGTCCGTTCATTCCGCTGGAGATGGATCTTGACGGCTGAGCGAAACCCCTCTCCCTCCGGGAGAGGGGAAGGGGTGAGGGCAGAGGCCGGCATGGAGTGCGCGGCGTGAAGCTGCAGAAGAACACTTACCTTGCGCTGTACAGCGTGCTGGAGTTCGCCGCCGATCCGGAGCGCCATGTCTCGGCGGCGGAGATCGCTGACAAGTACGGCGTCTCGTCTCACCACCTGGCCAAGGTCCTGTCCGAGCTCGCCCGCGCCGGCATCGTGGAATCGGTGCGCGGCGCCGGAGGCGGCTATCGCTTCGCCGGCAATGTGCGGAGGCTCACGCTGATGGACGTGATCCAGACTTTCGAGGAGCTTGGTCTTCCCGACGGCGGCCGACGCGAAGCGGGCGAGCTCACGCCGGTCGGTCTTGCGCTCGGCGTCGTGCTCTCCGAAATCGACGAAATCGCCAAGGCGACGTTCAGTTCGATCACGCTCGCCACCATGCTGCGGCTCATCGAGCGCCAGCAGCGAGTCGTAGCACGGCGATCGCCTGCGCGAGCGAAGTCTGCAGCGGCGCGCGAGCGCCCGAACTCCCGGTAGCGAGCCGGACGATCAGAATCCGCGGTCCGCCGATCGGTTTGACCTCGATCAAGGCCCGCGCGTCGCTCCTACCGCACAGTAGCGACTCGGCCTGTACCACCCGCGCGCCGCGGGCGCGACCATCGCGCACGGACACGTCCGTGTTCGACTTCCTGCGGGCGACACGACTCCGAGGCGAGGCATGCTGTTGAAAGGCAGGACGGCGATCGTCACCGGCGCCGCGCAAGGCATCGGCGCCGCGGTTGCCAAGGCATTCGCCGACGAAGGCGCTCGCGTCTGCACCGTCGATCTCCGTCCCGGCGGGGCCGAAGCGCTGGCTTCGGGATTGCGCGCCGGCGGAGCCGACGCGATCGCCGTTGGCTGCGACGTTTCGCGGCGCGATCAGGTCGATGCCATGGTCGATGCAGTCATGCGACGCTTCGGCCGCATCGACATCCTGGTTAACAACGCCGGCATCACTCGTCCCGCGATGCTGCACAAGATGAACCAAGCGCAATGGGACGAAGTCATCGCAGTGCACCTCACGGGGACGTTCAACTGCCTGCAGGCCGTCGCAGCGGGCATGATCGAGCGCCGCTACGGGCGCATCATCAACGTCACGTCGACGGCAGGCTTGCTGGGCACGATCGGCCAGATCAACTACAGCGCTGCCAAGGCGGGGATCGTGGGAATGACGCTCTCCGCGGCGAAAGAGCTGGCCAAGCACGCGATTACGGTCAACGCGATCGCTCCCGGCGCCGCGACACCGATGACGGAAACAATCCGCACCGACGAGCGCTTCAAGAGCAAGTACCTGGAGCGCATTCCCCTCGGCCGCTGGGCGGAACCCGAGGAGATCGCCCCGGTTTTCGTCTTCCTCGCCTCCGACGCGGCGAGCTACGTCACCGGGCAGGTGCTCGCCGCTGACGGCGGGCTGACGATGCGTTAGCGGGAGGCAGCGCGCGAAGGCGACATCCTGATCGTGGGCGTCAAGACTCGCTCTCTTACTTCGCCTGCATCTGCTGCATGATGATCGGGTAAATGACCGTGTCGTGGTAGAGTTGGCGCACGAAGTTGACGAACACGGGTTGAGTGATTTCGTTGTGGCCGGGGATGATCGAACCGTCCGTGGTCACGTTCCATACCGGAGAATTGGGATCAGTCTTGAGCTGCTTGAGCACTGTGTTGCCGCAAAACTCGCGCTGCCATCCGGGCTGAAGCGCCGGCGACGCAGCGTCGAAAAATCGCCTGGAGTTGTCGCGTTCCAAACTCAGGTTCATTCGCTCCTGATCGATCGACGGCGCGTTGGGGTCGACGGGTTTCCAGCCCGGGCAGGTCTCGACCCCGTCCGGACGCATCAGCAGCTGATGGGTGATATAGGGGTCCATGTGTCCCATCGTCTTCTTGTTGGCATTGCGCTCCTCATCCGACAGCGTCGTCTCGAAGAAATTGTCGAGCAAGCGTCCGGCAGGGAACGCCGTGCCGGTAGCCCAGTCTGCGGTCGATGTGACCGATACGAAGATCGGGCTCTGGTAGTGATCGTAACGCTGTACTGCCGCAGCACGGTGTAGCGGCGTATATCGCAGCGCCTCGACGGCGGGATTGGCGAGGATGATCATGTCCCCGAAGCGGGGAATGACATTCTGTTGGCCGGGCGTTGCATCGTATTCGAAAAGGCTCGTTATCAGCGATTGTGAAACGGCCTCGAGCAGAATCAGCCCGCCGAAGCTGTGACCCAATAGGATCAGCAGGACCTTCTTTTCTCCTTGGTCCGGCGTGGCGGGTTGGTTCTGCTGTTCGTAGAAGCCACGCAACCGCGCGAACAGGACCCGACTCTCGCCTTCGGCAATGTGCTGCGCCGTCGCTTTCCGATCCCAGAAAGTGAACGAGAGAAAAGGTTCGGGCAGGGTGAGCGACTTGCCGCGCCACGACACATAGATGCCGACCACTCGGTGGACCGACAAGCCAAAGTCCCGCTGCTTGCCCTGCTCGACGAGGGCGGCGTCGAGAAGCAGCTGGCGGAAGGTCTTCACGTTGTCATCGCTGTCGGCAGCGTTGTGCTTCCAGCCGTGCACGTACACCACGATGCTCAATCCGGCTTCGGACCGGGCAAGGCCCTCGAGGTCCCGCATCAGCGCCTCGATGTGACACGAGGCAATCCCGACACCCGGCAGCCCCCTGGGGTAGAGCAGGCCCTGCTCGTCGAACTCGACGAAGTACAGGTCATACCCCAGCGACCCCACCGTAGCGCGCTCGTGATTGGGCAATTCCGCCGCGGGCGACCCTGTCGGGCCCGCCTCGCAATCCGGCGGCGGCGAGGCTGTTGAGGCAGCGTTCCAAGCCGTTCGGAACGGGGCGGTCGGCACGCACCCCGTGACGAGCGCGAGAGCACTCGTTAAGACCAATCTGGATAGCATCCTCATCGCTCGTTTCCCTCACCGTTGGATTGACGCGCCGGCTGCGGCGGGCGCAATGCGAGACCCACCATGGTCGCCACCGCTAGTTGGGGCCCGGCCCCGATGCCACGTCAGTGACCGGCTTGTGTCGATGGCGGCGCCGCAACCGGCCCGGGGATGCCGAGCTGATCGACGAGGAACGTGAAGACATCGGCTTGCTCCTGAATCCGCGTCGACAGCGCCGTACCGATTCCGTGCCCCGCGGTCGCCTCCGTTCGCAGAAGTATCGGTGCAGATGATGTCGTCGCGGCTTGCAGGCGCGCAGCCATCTTGCGCGACTCGAACGGCGCAACGCGCCCGTCGTTCGCGCCCGTGGTCAGCAGGACGGCCGGATACGCAATCCCGCTGCGCACGTTCAGCAACGGAGAATAGTCATACAGGGCGCGGAACTGCTCGGGATCCTTGGTCGAACCGAACTCGGTGGTGTTGAACTCGCCGTTTGGCTGCGTCTCCCAGCGCAAGGAATCATAGATGCCCACCTGACTGACGACGGCTCGCATCGCCCCCGGATGCTGCGTCAGCGCAGCGCCCATGGTGAGCCCGCCGTTGCTGCCGCCCCTTATGGCGAGGCGCTCAGGTGTCGTGTATTTCGCGTCGACGAGATAGCGCATGCACGCGTCGAAGTCGTCGAACACGTTCTGCTTGTGCGTGAGCTTGCCGGCTTCGTGCCAAGGCTCGCCGAATTCGCCGCCGCCGCGAACGTTGGCGACGGCAAAAACCCCGCCATAATCGAGCCACAGGCGGTTGCGCCGATCGAACCAGGGCTGCATGCTGATACCGTATCCGCCGTAGGCATACAGAAGCACCGGGTTGCGGCCGTCGAGCACGATGCCCTTGCGGTGCAGGATGTTCATAGGAACGCGCGTGCCGTCCTTCGACTGAACGGTGACGCGGGTCACCTGCGCGTCGCTGAAATCGAACGATGGCTTACCGTTCAATTGCGTCGGCAGCAAGCGATCGGCACGGGCGTCGTAACGGAACCACGCCGGCGGCGAAACATAGCTCATCGTCCCCATCAGCACGTCGTCGCCGGCCAGCCGGATGCCGAGCTGGACCGCGGACACCGGCTCGGTCGGCACGTCGCCCAGCGGCGTGCCGTCGAGCGTAAACACGCGCGCGAACGACGGCCCGCCGTCCCGATACTTGACGTAGAGCCGGGAGCGGGTCGGAAGGAGCTCTTCGGCGACGATCGACGCTTCGGGGACCACGATGCGCGCATCGGCAAGTCGAGGCGTCGACAGCGGCATCGAAATGATACGGCCGAGCGGTGCGTCCTTGATCGTCATCGCGTAGAGGCGCCCGTCCTCGCCAACCGCGGCTCGCTTCATGCCGTCGGCAAAGCCGGCTACTTGCGTCCACTTCCCGCCGGGATTGCGCAAGTGGAACGCGACCTCGCCGCCGTCACCGTTGCGCACCTCGGCGATCAAGTACTTCCCGTCACGACTGCCGACCAGCGCGATCTCGGCGATGCGCGGAAACTCGCGGCCGATGACATGGCGATCCTCGCCGACCGGCGTCCCCAGCTTGTGGAAGTACACCTGCTGATAGAAGTAGCGATCGGCGTCGGGGCGCTCTCCCGGCAGCGGATAGCGCGTGTAGTAGAAGCCCTTGCTGTCCGCGGACCATTCGGCGCTGCCTCCCGCGGTGGGGTAGGTCACGCGCGGGAGAGATTCGGGCAGCCTGCGCCCGGTGGCGACCTCGTACACGTAAGCTGTGCCGTCTTCGCTACCGTCCTCGGAAAGCGAAACGACGACGTACCTGCCGTCGTAGGACGCCTTGAAGAAGTCGATGGTCGTTCGTCCGCGCGGGTCGAGCCGCACCGGATCCAGCAGCACGCGCTCCTTGCTGGTGTCGCCGTCCCGCGGAAGGACTACCAGCAGAGGCTGATTCGCCGGGGGCATGAACTTGAATGCAAATAGCTTGCTCCGAAGCTGGAATCCATAGCGATTGACCGTCCGCTCGAGCTCCAGCTTTTCGACTCTCCGCGCGATTTCGGCACGCTGCGGAATCGCCTCGAGAAAGCTTCGAGTCAAGCGGTTCTGCTCGGCTACCCACGTCTTTACGTCGGCAGCTTTGTCGTCCTCGAGCCAGCGGTAGTCGTCGCTGACGCTTACACCCTGGTACGTCTCGACGACGGGCCGCTTGGGCGTCGACGGATACTGCAGCGGGTCTGCTTCGGCAGGCGTGGCGATGGCAACGATGCTAACGGCCATGATCAGCGGCAGCAGAAAGGCGGTCATTCGGTGCTCCTGTCGTCATACTACGAATAGAAACGGAAAGGCGTTCGCCTGCGAATGCGGACTATCCTGCAACGTCCGCGCCGTATACCACCCCGCCCCGCCGCTACCCGATGGCAGCGCGAACCCGCTCCGTTGTGAACGGCACCGTGCGCAAGCGCACGCCCGCCGCATCGAACACGGCGTTGGCAAGCGCAGCAGCCACCGGCGTGGATGCCGGCTCGCCCCCGCTCAGCGGCGGCTCGGTCGGTCGCACCACGAGGTCGACCGCGATCTCCGGCACCTCGGGAAAGCGCAGGATCGGGTAGCTCGCGAAGTCCACGCTCGTCACTCGCGTGCGGTCGAATTTCACTTCCTCGTGCAGCGCGCGTGAGAGCGTCTGCAAAATGGCGCCCTCGATCTGTGCCTTGAGCGCGTCAGGATTGATGACCAACCCGCAGTCGTGCGCACAGCCGACGCGGCGCACGCGGATCGCACCCGACACCTTGCTGACCTCGACCTCCATCGCCATCGCGATGTAGGTCTCGTTGTTCTTGTAGTGCAGGTACGCCATGCCGCGGCCGACGCCTCCCGGCCCGGGTGACGGACGCGGTTGCCAGCCGATCAGGGCGGCGGCGCGCTTCACCACCTCGATGCCGCGCGGATCGGAGAGCCCTGCGAGCCGGAACTCGAGCGCGTCGCGGCGGGCGGCAGCGGCGAGCTCATCGGTGAAGCTCTCGACGGCGAAGCCGTTGGCGACCTTGCCCGGCGCGCGCAGATTCGAAGGGCGCAGCGGCGCGTCCTTGAGCCAGTGCACGACGACTTCCTGGTTGGCGACCGCATAGGGCGGATTGCCGTTTTGGCTGATGAGACCGGTGACGATACCTGGCGCCTGCGTCATCCCCGCCGCCTCGGGGCCGAGCAGCGGCATGTTGGGAAGGCTCGCCGTCGCCTTCGGCAGCCACATCTCGGTGCGCCACGCCGCGATCCGACCTTGCTCATCGAGCGCGCCTTCCAGCGCCAGAAGTTGCGGCGGACCCTTGGGGTCCCAGCCGAGTTCGTCCTCGCGCGTCCATTGCACCCGCACCGGCTTGCCGACCGCGCGGGAGAGCAGCGCCGCATCGGCGGCCGCATCGTCGTGGCCGTTCATGCCGTAGCAGCCGGAGCCGTCGACGTAGATCACGCGCACGGCGTCGCGCGACAGCCCGAGCAGGCCTGCGATCGTCTCGCGAAACCGGTGGGTCGCCTGCGACGCGCTCCAGATCGTCGCCTTGCCGTCGCGCACGTCGGCGATCGCGCACGACGGGCCCATCGACGCGTGCGACTGCATCGGCCAGTAGTACTCTCCAGACAGTCGCTTGCTCGCGGCCGCGAGCGCAGTCTTCGCATCGCCCTTTTTCACCAGAGCCTCGTCGCCCTCGAGCGGGCCGGCCTTCATCCATGCGCGCACGGCCACATCGCCGATGAGCGCGCTCGCCTCCGACCAGCGTGCCTTCAGCGCGCGCGCAGCCGACATCGCATCCCATTCGGAACCGGCAACGACACCGAGGAAATCTTTCACGCGAACCACCCGTGCGCCGGGAATCGACTTGATCGGTGCCTCGTCGACATCGAGTAGCTTGGCGCCGACCGCGGGCGGCCGAACGACCGACCCGTGCAGCATGCCGTCGACGACCAGATCGTGCACAAACTGATGGCGGCCCGTCACTTTCGCGGGCACGTCGGGACGCTGCAGCGGCTTGCCGACTACCGTGTAGCTCGCAGGATCCCTGAGCGGCGCCTTGGGGTCGACCTTGAGACCGAAGCGCCGGTTGCCAACGAGCTCAGCGAAGCCCACACCCGCCCCACCGGACTTCGGCCGCACCGCGTTGCCAGTGACTTCCAGCTCCCCGCGAGGCTTGCTCAGCCGCTCCGCCGCCAGGCCGAGCAAAGCCTCACGCGCGGTGGCGGCAGCCTGACGAATCTGCACCCCGCCACGCATCACGCCGGCGCTTCCCGCCGTAGCGCCCTGATCGGGAGTGAGCGCAGTGTCGCCTTCGACCATCGCGATGCGCTCGACACCGCAACCCAGCTCCTCCGCCACCATCTGGCGAATCGCGATGCGCAATCCCTGTCCAAGATCGACCTTGCCGCAGTAGATCGTGACGGTGCCTTCGGCGTTGATCGCGAGGAAGGCGTCGACCTCGCTCGGATCCAGCGTCTTGCCGAGCGCCTTTTCCGCTGCGGGCTGACGCTGGGCGAGCGCCGCACCGTCGAGCGTGAAGCCGACGACGAGCGCGCCACTCGTCCTCAAGAAGTCACGGCGCGAAATCACGGCGCTCACGTCTTCGCTCCCACCGTTCGCGCGACAGCATTCAAGATGCGCTGGTGCGTTCCGCAGCGGCAAAGATTGTCGGCGAGCGCCTGCTTTGCTTCGTCGCGCGTCGCCCTGGGATTCTTGGCGAGAAGCGCCGCGCAACTCATCACCATGCCGCTGATGCAGTAGCCGCACTGGGCGGCCTGCTCCTCGATGAAAGCGGCCTGCAGCGGATGCGGCTTCGCCTCCGACCCCAGGCCCTCGATGGTGGTGATCGCCCTGCGCTCTGCCGTGCCCACGGGCACGCGGCAGGAGCGCACGGCCTCGCCGTCGATCAGCACCGTGCATGCTCCGCACTGTCCCACCCCGCAGCCGTACTTGGCGCCAGTCAGCCGGAGTTGGTTGCGCAGCACGAAGAGCAGCGGTTCGCCGACTTCGCGCACCTCCACGGTGTGCGCGCTGCTGTTGACATTGAGGACGACACTGGGCATCTGGAACCTCCGCGCGGCAGCCGGCGACGGGCGTGAGCCCATCGCCGACAAATCGTGCCACTTAACCAGCTTGGTCGTAAAGCGCAATACCTAGACCGACTTGCCGCGGGAGAGTTCAGCCAGCGGCAAGCGCGTACCCGCTCTTCACATCCGGTCGTCGCTCGTGATCCGGTCGACGAAACGCCGCACTGCTTCGATCACCGCGGCGGGCTGGTCCTTGTGCGGCGAGTGCCTGCAGTCGGCCAGCTCGAGAAGCTCGACGTCGGGCACCCGGCGCTCGATGCGCGCGAGCTGATCCATGGTCCCGTATTCGTCGTCTTCGCCTTGAATCGCCAGCACCGGGCAGGCGATGTTCGGCAAGTACTCCTCGATATTCCAGCGACGGAAGTCGGGGTGCAGCCAGATGTCGTTCCAGCCCCTAAACGTGGAATCGACGTCGCGGTGATGACGGGCGAGCTTCTCTCGTAGCTCGGTTGTTTCGTACGCCGTTTTTGCCTCGGCGATGCTTCGGGTCGAGATATCCTCGACAAGCACGTGGGGCGCCATGAGAACCAGCGCAGCAACGTCACGGCCGGACGCCCCCGCGTAGATGATCGCGATCGACGCGCCATCGCTGTGCCCGACGAGGATCGGCCGATCGATGGCGAGGCGGTCCAGCAGCTCCGGCAGCGCGACGAGTGCCTCGTCGTGCATGTAGCGCACGCCACGCGGCGCCACGAGAGAGTCCGAGTCTCCATATCCATAGCGAGAGTACATAACCGCGTTGCAGTTGGTCGCGTGCGCCACGTCGCCCGGGAAGCTCTTCCACATCGATACCGAACCAAGGCCCTCGTGCAGAAAGACGAGCGTCGGGCGTCCCGAGCGCGTCACCTCGATCCGCTCGTACTCGATGCGGTGCCCGGCAACGGTGACGAACACCACGACCGCCCTTCTTCAGACGCCGAGGTGCCGGTGCAGCACGTCCGGCTGCGCCTTGAGCGTCGCGCCGTCTCCCTCGAACACCACGCGACCCTTGACCAGGATCACGTTGCGATTGGCGATCGTCGCAACTGCCGCGTAGTTCTTGTCGACGATCAGCGTCGCGATGCCGCGGCTGCGGATCTCGCCGATGATGCGCCAGATCTCGCGAGCGATTTGCGGCGCGAGGCCTTCCGTCGCCTCGTCGAGAATCAGCAGCTCGGGGTTGGTCATCAAGGCGCGGCCGATGGTGAGCATCTGCTGCTCGCCTCCGGAGAGGCGCCAGCCGCCGTGTCCCAGCCGCTCCGCCAACCGCGGAAACGTCGCCAGCACGCGCTCGAATGTCCAGTCGCGGCTGCCCTCCGGGCCCGCGCGCGCGGCCATGACCAGATTCTCGCGTACGGAGAGGTTCGGAAAGATGCCGCGCCCCTCGGGGACGTAGGCGATGCCCTTGCGGGCGATGAGATACGGCTCGGCTCCCGTCATCGGCCTGCCGCACACGTACACTTCACCGTGGCGCGGCTTGACGATCCCAAGCACGCTGCGGATCAGCGTGCTCTTGCCCATCCCGTTGCGGCCCATCAGCCCGACGGTCTCGCCGCGGTCGATGTGGAAGTCGACTCCATGCAGGATATGGCTCGCGCCATAGTACGCGTGCAGTCCGCGCGTCTCGAGCAGCGCTTCGCTCATGCCCTCGAACCCCGCTCGGTGAGATCTCCTGCGCCTGCATCTTCGCCCAAATAGGCGGCGCGCACCGCGGGGCTCGCCCGGATTTGCGCAGGCTCGCCGCTCTCGAGCACCTGGCCGTTGACCATTACGGTGATGACGTCGGCGACAGCGAACACCGCATCCATGTCGTGCTCGACCAGGAGGATCGCGTGCTCCGGCGTGATCTTCTTCAGGAGCTCGACCATGCGCCTGGCTTCCTCGGCGCCCATTCCCGCGAGCGGCTCGTCCAGGAGCAGCACCTCGGGCGCTGTCGCAAGCACCATTGCAATCTCGAGCTGGCGCTGCTCGCCGTGTGAAAGCGTCGATGCGATCCACTCGCCGCGCTCTGCGAGACCCGCCGCTGCGAGCGCCTTCCTTGCCGCGTCGCAGACGGGCGTGTGGCGCAGCGCATCGGTGGCGATCGCGAGCGGGCGCGGGGCGCGCGACTGCGCGGCGAGACGGCAGTTCTCGAAGGCGGTGAATGCCTGGAAGATGTTGGTCTTCTGGTAGCTGCGACCGATTCCGATGCGCGAGCGGCGATCGGGCGAGAGGCGCGTGATGTCGTCGCCCTTGTAGCGGATGCTGCCGCGGGACGACGGAAGATCGCCCGAAAGCAGGTTGATGAGGGTCGTCTTGCCGGCGCCGTTGGGGCCGAGCACCGCGTGCAACTTGCCGCGATGGAGCTCGATCGCGACGCTGGCGACCGCCATCAGGCCACCGAAGCGCCGCGACAGGTCGGTCGTCGCGAGAATCGCGTCACTCATCCTCGGGCTCCCCGACCAGCGTGCGCTTGAAGCGACCCATGACGCTGGCGAGACCGCCGGGCAGGAAAATCACCAGGGCTATGATCGTGGCGCCGAGCAACAGCTGCCAGTGCGTCGTGACGTAGGAATAGAGCTCCTGGAGCGCGACAAACGCGAACGCGCCGATGACCGCGCCATAGAGGCTTCCGATCCCTCCGAGAATGAGCATCAGCAGCACGTTGCCGGACTGGTGCCACGACAGCAGCTCGGGGTTCGCAAACCCGAACTGCATCGCCGACAAGTACCCCGCGAAGCCCGCGAGCGCGCCGGCGATGGCGAAGCTCGCGAGCTTGTAGCGGTATACCGGGTATCCGAGCGATCGCATCCGGTGCTCGTTGCTGCGGATCCCCTGCAGCGCACGGCCGAACGGCGAGCGCAGCAGCGCGCGCAGGAAGAGGAACACGGCGAGGAGCGCCACCAGCACCAGATAGTAGACGTGGGTCGGGTTGCCGAGATCGAACAGGTTGACGCCCCCGATCGTCGCCTCGGGCTTGAAGTTCATGCTGATCCCGTCGGAGCCGCGCCCGAACTTGGTGTCGTGGAAAACGAAATAGAACATCTGCGCGAAAGCGAGCGTCACCATGATGAAGTAGATCCCCTTCACCCGGACGACGAACATGCCGACGAGGAGCGCGGCCAGCCCCGCGATCCCGATCGCGGCGCCGAGCGTGAGCCACAGATTCGCCGCCTCGTATTTCGGCGCGAGCAGCGCGAGGGCATACGCGCCGACGCCGAAATACGCGGCATGCCCGAAGGAGACGAGCCCGGTATAGCCCACCAGCAGGTCCAGTGAAAGCGCGAAGATGGCGAGGATCATCACCTTGGTGACGAGCTCGGTGTAGAAAGTGGCGCCGACGAGCGGGAATAGCGCGAGTAGCGCGAGCGCAATCAGCAAAGCGATCTTGCTGCGTTTCACGGGTCTAGCTAGACACGTCGGAACAACCCTTCGGGGCGCCACAGAAGCACTGCCGCCATCACGAGATAGACAGTGACGCCTGCGGCCTCCGGGATCAGCACCTTGCCGAAGGTGTCGGCGAGGCCGATCAGCAACGCCGCCACGAGGGCACCCCAGACCGAGCCGATGCCCCCGATCACCACGACGACGAAACAGATGATGAGCACGCCGGTCCCCATGCCCGGATACACGGACGACACTGGCGCCGCCAGCATGCCGGCGAACGCGGCGAGGGCCACGCCCAGCGCAAACACCAGGCGATAGACCAGGTTGATGTTCAAGCCCAGCGATTGCACCATCTCACGGTTCGAAGAGCCGGCGCGGATCATCATCCCCAGCCGCGTCTTGGCGATCAGCAGATAGAGCGCCACTGCCAGCAGGACGCAGACCGCCGACATGAACAGCCTGTACACGGGATAGGAAAGCGTTTCGGTGAGCGGTATCGACCAGTTGAAGATCGCGGGCACCGCGACGCCGTGAACGTCGTTGCCGACGATCAGGCTTCGCAACTCCTCGAACACCAGGATCAGCCCGTACGTGAGCAGCACTTGTTCCAAGTGGTCGCGCTTGTACAGGTGCGAGAACAGCACCCACTCCAGCACGACGCCCAGCGCCACCGAGAGCACGATCCCGAGCACGATCGCGACGAACAGGTTGCCGGTCAGCACCGAGAGCGAGAACGCCATGTACGCGCCGACCATGTAGAAGCTGCCGTGGGCCAAGTTGATGATGCCCATGATCCCGAAGATCAGCGTCAGTCCGCTGGCGACGAGGAACAGCAGCAGCCCGTACTGGAGGCCGTTCAACAGCTGGATGAGAAACGAGTAGAAATCCATCCGAAGGCCAGAGAAGGGCACGCGCAAAAACGCGCGGGCAGGCCCACCGCCTGCCCGCGCCAGAGTCTACTACGTTGGTGTTAGAGCTTGCAGCCCTTCGGCGGATCGGTAAGGTTCTTGACGGCGACGCCGACGACCTTGTTCTCCTTGCCCTCGACCTTCCGGAGGTAGATGTCGTGAATCGGGTTGTGTCCCACGTTCAGGGCCAGCGATCCGCGCGGGCTGTCGATCTTCGCCGCCGCCATGGCCTTCACGAGCTCGGCGCGCTTGGAAGTATCGCCCTTGACCGCGTTCATCCCGACGATCAGGAGCTGCGCCGCATCGTAGCCTCCCACCGCGTAGACATCCGGCTCGGTCTTATACGCCTTGATGTACGCGGCACGGAACGCGTTGTTCTTCGGGTTGTTCAGGCCGTCGCCGTAGTGCAGCGTGGTGAGCAGCCCCTGCGCCGAGTCGCCCTGCGCTTCGAGCGTGCCGTCGGTAAGGAATCCTGGCCCGACGAGCGGGATCGTCTTGTTCAAGCCGGCTGCGGCGTAGTCCTTGACGAACTTGACCGCGCCGCCGCCGGCGAAGAACGCGTAGACCACATCCGGCTTGAGCCCGGCGATCTCGGTCAGCAGCGGCTGGAACTCGACCTGCGGGAAAGGCAGGTACAGCTCCTTCACCACCTTACCGCCACCGGCCTCGAACGATTCCTTGAAACCGCCGATCGATTCTTCGCCGGCCGCATACTTCCAGGTGATCGTGACCGCGGTCTTCTTCTTCTGCTCCGCCATCACCTTGCCCATCGCGATGCCAAGCTGCGAATTCGAGAACGATGTGCGGAAGATGTTCGCCGCGCACAGCGGCCCCGTGATTTCGTCGGCGCCAGCGTTAGGGATGATGAGCAGCGTGTTGGTGTCCCGAGCGATCTTGGCCATGGCCAGCGCCACCCCCGAGTGGACGGTACCGACCAGCACGTCGACCTGGTCGCGCTTGATCAGCTTGTTGGCGTTGTCCGGCGCCTTCGCCGGATCGGATTCGTCGTCGACGACGAAGTACTCGACATCGCGGCCGCCGAGCTTGCCACCGTTCTCCTCGATCGCCAGCTTGAACGCGTTGGTAATCGCGTTACCGAGCGCGGCGTAGGTGCCGGTGTACGGCAGCATCAGGCCGATCTTGACCTTCTGCTGCTGCGCAAGGGCCGAGTCGATCGGCAGCGTGAGTCCTGCCATCGCGACGAGCGCGGCGGCGACGGCCGCGAGCGCGTTCATTCGCGCGCGGCGGCTTGGCGGTTGTTGCCGAGACGTTGTCATGACAGATTCTCCTATGACTTGGTAGTGCGGGTTGAAAACTCCAGTGCATCCAGCCTCGGCGGATCAGCCCGACCGCTGGCGCAGCTTGAAGCGTTGAATCTTGCCGGTGGCGGTCTTGGGCAACTCGTCGATGAACTCTATCCAGCGCGGATACTTGTACGGCGCCAGCCGCGTCTTGACGTGATGCCGCAGCTCGTCGGCAAGCGCAGGCGATGCGCTGTGGCCCGGCTTGAGCACCACGTACGCGAGCGGCTTCACCAGTTGCTCTTCGTCCGCCTTGCCGATCACGGCTGCCTCGAGCACCGCGACATGCGTGATGAGCGCGGATTCGACCTCCACGGGAGAGACGTAGATGCCGCTCACCTTGAGCATGTCGTCGGTGCGGCCCGCGTAGACGTAGAAGCCGTCGCTGTCGATCGAGTACTTGTCGCCGCTGCGGGTCCACGGCCCCTGGAAGGTGTCGCGGCTCTTCTGTCGATTGTTCCAGTACACCATGGCGCTCGTCGGTCCGCAGATCTGCAACTCGCCCACCTGCCCCTGCGCCACCGGGCTCCCATCGTCGCCGACGATCCTCAGCTCGTAACCGGGCACCGGCTTGCCGCTCGTTCCGTAACGTAGCTCTCCCGGGCGGTTCGAAAGGAATATATGCAGCATCTCGGTGGATCCGATTCCGTCGAGGATGTCGACGCCGAAGTGATCGGTCCAGCGCTTGCCGATGTCCGCTGGCAGCGCTTCGCCCGCCGAGGTGCAGCGCCGAAGCTTGAGCTCCCCGCGTTTGGGGAGTTCGGGATTGGCGAGCAACGCCGCGTACAGCGTGGGCACACCGTAGAAAATCGTCGGCTGGTGCTTGCGCAGCCGTGCAAACACAGCCGCGGGGGTCGGACGCTCGGCCATCAGCACCGTGGTTGCGCCGACCGAAAGCGGAAAGGAAAGCGCGTTGCCCAGTCCATAGGCAAAGAACAGTTTCGCCGCCGAGAAAACGACGTCTGCCTCGCGAATCCCGAGGATCGGCCAGGCGTAGAGCTCGGCGGTGGTGATCATACTCGAGTGCACGTGCACCGTGCCCTTGGGCGCGCCGGTCGATCCCGACGAATACAGCCAGAAGCA
This sequence comes from Casimicrobiaceae bacterium, assembly GCA_035623155.1. GTDB lineage: Bacteria > Pseudomonadota > Gammaproteobacteria > Burkholderiales > Casimicrobiaceae > PALSA-1003. The sequence goes on from DASPTZ010000086.1 coordinate 58,669, forward strand.
CATGTCGTCGGACGTGGTCGCGGCGGGTGCAAAACCGGCCGGCGCATCCGAAAGCAGCTTCGCGAGCGACGCGTGCCCGCCGGTCTCGGTTTCGCGCGATGCTTGGGAGACGACGACGTGCTTGAGATTCGGCAGCCGCCCAAGCAGCGGCGCGAACACGGGCAGCAAGGGCGCGGAAACGACCAGGGCATGCGAGCGGCTGTCGCGCAGCATGTAGTCGTAGTCGGTCGTCGTGAGCAGGGTATTGGCCGCGATGGGCACAATGCCCGCCTTGATGCAGCCCAGGAACGCCGTCGGAAAATCGATGGTATCCAGCAGGCAGAGAAGGACGCGCTGCTCGGCCTCGAGGCCGAGCCCGAGCATGGCGTTGGCGCAGCGGTTCACCCGCTCGGCCAGCTCTTGGTAGGTGTAGCTGCCCTGATCGTCGATGAAGGCGACCTTGCCTGCACGACCTGCGCTCAAGTTGCGCTCGATCAGGTCGTGCGCCGCGTTGTATTCGCGGGGAATGTCGATGCGCGGCGGGCTGACCCGTTGATCGGCAGTGCTGAGTCCCGGCATGGCGTCCCCCCGTTCCCGTCGCGGCTGCAGTGCGGCTTAGGTCTTCGTGAATTCGATCGCGCCTTGCGGCAGGAGATAGAGCACCAAAGCCTTGCCGCCGGTGACCGTGGGGCTGTGCGCGCTGCCGGGACCATATACTAGCCAACCGGCGCCGCGCCCGTCGAATGCGGCCGGGCCGTTGAGCGGCATGATCATGTCGATTTCGCCGTTCGGATGACGATGATATGGACCGGCGAGGTTGTCCATCTCCACCACATCGACGCTGAATCCGTGGGTCGCCTCGCCGGGCTTGATCACCCGTCCGTACCTGATGCCTCCGGCTTCGCGATTGCACATCCAGCCTGCGGCGATGCCGGCACGGCAGGCGCCGAGCAGCGATCGAAACGCCGGGCCGTCCGGGGGGAATGCACGATTGAGATCCGCCTCCAGCACCTTGTCGAGGGGCCGGCCATGGATGTGCGCGGTGACTGACGCAACCAGGGCGCCAAATTCATCCTGTGTCATCGCGGTCTCCCGGGCGGAAATACTTTGCACTTTAGATCATGATAGTTCCGATCGTCAAGCATCATAGAGCACACGAGTTAGTCGTATCTGGATGCTTGCGACGCCGTCCGGGGCTTCGTGAACCCCTGGATTAAACGGCTGTTCATCCGCAGATCAGAAGAATACTTGACGAAACCAGTCAATATGCACTATATTGCCTCCGATAGCTGCAAACTTCATTCCTCAGACCATGGCCGCTGCGAATCATTCTCGTCTGGCAGTTCCCAAACCGTCGACCGAGCAAGCCGACGATGCCGATTTTCTGGCAGCGCTCGGCAGCCAGGTGCGGCAGGCTCGCGAGCGCAGAGGCATGGCGCGCAAGGTCCTTTCGCAGCAATCCAACGTATCCGAGCGCTATCTCGCGCAGCTCGAGGCCGGGGAAGGCAACGCTTCGGTGCTGCTCTTGCGCAACGTCGCTCGCGCCCTGGGAATGTCGCTCACCGAGCTGCTGGGCCAGCGCGAGAGCTCGGTCGAGCAGCGGCTGATTCGCCGCTTCGTCGACCAGCTTCCGGAGCACCGGCGCGAAGAGGTCATCTTCCGGCTGCTGCGCGAGTTCGGCCAGGAATCCTCGGCGCGAAAGACGCGAATTGCGCTGGTCGGGCTGCGCGGCGCCGGGAAGACGACGCTCGGCAGCGCGCTGGCGAACGAGCTGCGCGCGCCTTTCGTCGAGCTCGACCGCGAAATCGAGCGCGAAGCCGGCATGAGCTTGAGCGAAGTGTTCTCGCTCTACGGCCAGGCCGGCTATCGGCGCATCGAGCGGCGTTGCCTCGAGCGGATCATCCAGAGTCACGAGCGAATGGTCATGGCCGTCGGCGGAGGCATCGTGTCGGAGGCCGAGACCTACAACGCGTTGCTGGTGAACTGCTTCACGGTGTGGGTAAAGGCTTCGCCCGAGGAGCACATGGCGCGCGTCGTGGCCCAAGGCGACTTTAGACCCATGCAGGGTAACCGCGAGGCGATGGATGACCTCAGACGCATTCTCGGCGCCCGCGAGCCGCTGTACCGGAAGGCGGACGTCACTCTCGATACTTCCGGCGAACCGTTCGAAGGAAGCCTCACCAAGCTGCGTCAGGCCGTGTCGGCCTGATCGGCGCGCAAATCCCAGGAGCCAGTCATGCTGCAGGCGGTTACTCCATCCGGGCGCGAAGGCGCTCCCGAGCAAAAGCCTTTTTTCACCTACGACGCCCATCCCGATCGTTATGCTCATTGGAGGCTCGCGTTCGAGGGCGCGGTCGCAACCCTGACGCTGAACGTCGATGAGGATCGGGGGCTCGTCCCCGGCTACAAGCTCAAGCTCAATTCCTACGACCTGGGCGTGGACATCGAGCTCGCCGACGCGCTGCAGCGGATCCGCTTCGAGCATCCGGAAGTGCGCAGCGTGATCGTCACCAGCGGCAAGGAGCGCGTGTTCTGTTCCGGCGCCAACATCTTCATGCTCGGCCTCTCCGCACACGCGTGGAAGGTCAACTTCTGCAAGTTCACCAACGAGACGCGCAACGGCATCGAGGATTCTTCCGCGCATTCGGGGCTCAAATTCATCGCCGCCTGCAACGGGACCACCGCGGGCGGCGGCTACGAGCTGGCGCTCGCTTGCGACGAAATCATCCTGATCGACGACCGCTCTTCGACGGTGAGCCTTCCCGAGGTGCCGTTGCTGGGCGTGTTGCCCGGCACCGGGGGCCTCACGCGGCTCACCGACAAGCGGCGGGTGCGGCGCGATCACGCCGATATGTTCTGTACGCTGGTCGAGGGCGTGCGCGCGCAGCGCGCCAAGGAGTGGCGGCTGATCGACGCGCATGCCAAGCCGCAGCAATTCGGCGAGACGGTGAAGCGGCGGGCGCTCGAGCTGGCCGCGAAGAGCGACCGGCCCGCGGACGCGCGAGGCGTCGCACTCGTTCCTCTCAAGCGCGCGATCGACGCCGACGGCTACCACTACGAGCACGTCGACGTCCGCATCGATCGCAGTGCGCGTAACGCGACTATCACCGTGCGCGCGCCGGCGACGCGGCAACCCGACGAGCTCGCCGCGATCGCCGAGCTGGGCGCGGCGTGGTGGCCGCTGGCGATGGCACGCGAGCTCGACGATGCGATCCTGCTCCTGCGCACCAACGAGCCGCAGCTCGGCACCTGGCTGCTCAAGACCAGCGGCGACGCCAGGCTCGTGCTCGATGCCGATGCAACGCTCGAGAGGCATCGCTCGAACTGGTTCGTGCGCGAGACCATCGGCATGCTGCGACGTACGCTGGCGCGGCTTGACGTCACTTCGCGCACGCTCTATGCGTTGATCGAGCCGGGCTCGTGCTTCGCCGGCACGCTGCTCGAGCTCGCGCTCGCCGCCGACCGCAGCTACATGCTGGCGCTGCCGGACGACGAGGCGAAGGCTCCGCGAGTCGCGTTGTCAACGATGAGCTTCGGCGCCTATCCGATGGTCAACGAGCTCGCGCGCCTTGCCGCACGCTTCTATGGCGAGGCCGACGCAGTCGAGCGCGCTCGGGCGGCCACCGGACGCGCGCTTGCCGCCGACGAAGCGCTCGAGCTCGGCCTGGTGACCGCTGCCCCAGACGATCTCGACTGGGCCGACGAAATCCGCATCGCGATCGAGGAGCGCGCGAGTCTTTCTCCGGACGCGCTGACCGGCATGGAAGCCAACCTTCGCTTCGGCGTGCCCGAAACCATGGAAACGCGCATCTTCGGGAGGCTGTCGGCGTGGCAGAACTGGATCTTCATCCGCCCGAATGCGGTCGGTGAATCCGGCGCGCTCAAGACCTTCGGCAGCGGCAACAAGCCCCGCTTCGACTGGGGACGCGTGTGAACGTCGTTCCCGCGAACGCGGGGACCCGGCGACTTTATTTCGATGAAACGACGCTGGATTCCCTCCCCGCTTTCGCGGGGACTAAAGGCAGCGGGAATGACGGCACAAGGAGCGATCTATGAACATCGACTACAGCGAAAAAATCCCCAACAACGTCGACCTCGCCGGCAACAAGACCCTCCAGCGTGCGCTGGAGCACTGGCAACCCGAGTTCCTGCACTGGTGGGGCGACATGGGTCCGGAGGGCACCAGCGACACTCAGGTCTACCTGCGCACCGCGGTGAGCGTTGACCCCAAGGGCTGGGCGCATTTCGACTACGTCAGAATGCCCGACTACCGCTGGGGGATCTTTCTCGCGCCGGCCGAGGCCGGCCGCAAGGTCAACTTCGGCGCGCACAAGGGAGAGCCGGCGTGGCAGGAAGTGCCGGGCGAGCACCGCTCGAACCTGCGGCGGCTCATCGTCACGCAGGGCGACACCGAGCCGGCGTCGGTGGAGCAGCAGCGTCACCTGGGGCTCACCTGTCCTTCTCTCTACGACCTAAGGAACCTCTTCCAGGTCAACGTGGAGGAAGGCCGACACTTGTGGGCGATGGTCTACCTGCTGCACGCCCACTTCGGTCGCGACGGGCGCGAAGAGGCCGAGGCGCTGCTCGAGCGCCGCTCCGGAGATCCCGACAATCCGCGCATTCTCGGCGCCTTTAACGAAAAGACGCCCGATTGGCTCGCGTTTTTCATGTTCACCTACTTCACCGACCGCGACGGCAAGTATCAGCTTTGCTCGCTCGCCGAGTCGGGCTTCGATCCGCTGGCTCGGACTTGCCGCTTCATGCTCACCGAGGAAGCGCACCACATGTTCGTCGGCGAGTCTGGCATCGCGCGCGTGATCCAGCGCACCTGCGAAGTCATGACAGCCAACAAGACCGACGATCCGGCCAGGATCCGCGCTCTCGGGGTGATCGACCTGCCGACTGTGCAGCGGTATCTCAACTTCCATTTCAGCGTGACCATGGATCTGTTCGGCGCCGACGTTTCCTCCAACGCAGCGACGTTCTACTCGGAAGGCCTCAAAGGGCGCTTCGACGAGACCAAGATCGACGACGATCACTTGCTCACGGGTGCGACCTACCCCGTGCTCGAGGTGTGCGAGGGGCGGTTGGCAAGCGTGCAGGCGCCGGCGCTCAACGCGCTCAATGAAAAGCTGCGCGACGACTACATCCGTGACGCCGCGGCCGGGGTCGAGCGCTGGAACAAGGTCATCGAGAAAACCGCCGTCGCGTTCCGTTTCAAGGTCCCGCACAAGGCTTTCCATCGGAGGATCGGGCCGCTCGCGGCGGCGCACGTCGACCCCGATGGCAAAGTCGTGTCCGCCGCGGACTGGGAGGCCAATGTCGATCGTTGGCTCCCGAGCGCCGCGGATCGCGCCTTCGTCGCCTCGCTGATGGGCCGCGTGGTCGAGCCGGGCAAGTTCGCGAACTGGATCGCTCCGCCGGCGCGCGGCATCAACAACCAGCCGATCGACTTCGAGTACGTGCGTTTCAACTAGGCTGGCCCGTAATGTCCGACGTGAGCAGCATCGTGTCCAGGGTCGAGCCGCTGCGGCAGCATCTGATCGATCCGGAGATCTGCATTCGCTGCAACACCTGCGAAGAGACGTGCCCGACCAAGGCCGTCAGCCACGATGCGCGCAACTACGTCGTCGATGCCTCGTTGTGCAACTTCTGCAACGACTGCATCTCGCCGTGCCCCACCGGCGCCATCGACAACTGGCGCATGGTCGACAAGGCGAAGCCTTATACGCTCGCCGAGCAGTTGAGCTGGGACAGCCTGCCGGCGGAGACGCCGGTGGATGTCGACTCGAGCACTCAGCTTCCCGCCGATGTGGCGCAGATTACCGCGGTGGCTACCGCCGGCCAGGGCGGCGCAGTCGTGGCTCCGTGGTCGGCGGCGCATCCTTATGTGAATCTGTACACGATCGCCAAGCCCGCGGTGGCTACGGTCAGCGGCAACCACCGGCTCACCGCCGACGACGCAAGCAGTGACATCCGCCACATCGTCGTCGACTTCGGCGGCACGCCCATGCCCGTGCTCGAGGGACAGACCATCGGCATCATTCCCCCCGGCGTCGACAGCGACGGCAGGCCGCACCTGGTCCGGCTGTATTCGGTGGCGAGCCCGCGCGAGGGTGAGCGGCCGCATTACAACAACCTATCGCTCACGGTGAAGCGCGTCACCGAAGATCATCAGGGCAGGCCGGTCCGCGGCGTAGCGTCGAATTACCTCTGCGATCTCGCCAAGGGCGACCAGGTGCAGGTGGTCGGTCCCTACGGGGCGACATTCCTGATGCCGAATCACCCTGGTTCGAGCCTGCTCATGGTGTGCACCGGCACGGGGTCGGCCCCGATGCGGGCGATGACCGAGCGGAGGCGGCGGCGCGTCGCGCTCAGGGAAGGCGGCGAGCTGATGCTCTTTTTCGGCGCGCGCCGCGAGGCCGAATTGCCCTACTTCGGCCCGCTGATGAAGCTGCCCAAGGACTTCATCGACATCAACTTCGCCTTCTCCCGCGTGCCGGGCCAACCCAAGCAATACGTGCAGGATCGCATCCGCGAGCGCAGCAGCGAAGTCGTGCGTCTGTTGCGCGACGAGAAGTGCTATGTGTACATCTGCGGCCTCAAAGGCATGGAGCGGGGCGTCGACGACGCGTTTCGCGATTCCTGCGGCCAGCACGGCGAGGATTGGGGCGCGCTGCTCCCGCAGCTGCGGGCGCAGGGGCGCTATCACGTTGAGACTTATTGATCAGCTTCGCTGCACCGCTTTCGCGTTCGCAGCGCGCTACGTGTCCTCGCCAGTGGCTCGCTTGAGCACCAGCGCACGCTCATAGAGGCGCTTTCGCGGTGCGCCAGTGAGCGCGGCGGCGACGCGCACTGCGCGTGCGAGCGGAAGCTCCGCGAGCAACAACGTGAGCGTCGCGTCGTGCTCGTCGTCGGACGCCTGCTTGCCGCGCGACGGCGGCGCATCGACGATGAGCACGAATTCGCCGCGGTGCCGGTCGTCATCGGCGTCGATCCACGCCGTGGCGTCGCCCAACGGGCAGCGGTGAATGGTCTCGAAGCGCTTAGTGAGCTCGCGCGCGATCACCACTTCCCGCATCGCGCCGAGCTCGTGCGCCATCGCCGCCAATGCGTCGCGCACGCGATGCGGTGCTTCGTAGAAAACCAGCGCGAACGGCAAGTCGGCCAGAGACTTGAGCGACGCGCGCCTGGCAGCGGAGGCAGCCGGCAAGAAGCCGTAGAACAACCACTGCGGGCCGGCGATGCCCGACGCCGATAGCGCAGCGACTACTGCGCTCGGACCAGGCACGGGAACCACCGCGAATCCCGACTCGGCGACCGCCCGCACCAACCTCGCGCCCGGATCGCTCACGCCCGGGGTTCCGGCGTCGGTGACCAGCGCCACGCGCTTGCCGCTCGCCAGCAATGCGACGATCTCCGCGGCGCGGCGTCGCTCGTTGTGCTCGTTGAGCGACAGAAGTCGCGTGCGGATTCCGTGCTGTGCAAGGAGCACCGCGGTGACGCGCGTGTCCTCAGCGGCGATGACATCGACCTGGCCGAGCGTGTCGATACCGCGCAGCGTGATGTCGCGCAAATTCCCGATCGGTGTGGCGACCACATATAATGTCCGTTCGGCCGCCGGCAAAGGCTCACCTCGGGTCACTCTCGCCGCTCCCTTCCATGCGTGTATCGTTCGGCCCTGCGCGCGTGCGTCGCGCCGTGACAGCAGCGATCATCGTCGCGATCCTGGGCGCCACGGCATGCACCACGACGCCTCCATTGTCCAGTGCGCGGAGTGCAGCGGCAACCAATGCGCCCGCACCGCCGCCTCCTCCGCCTCCGCCGCCGCCTGTGGCGGTGGCGCCGGCTCCGGCGCCGCCTGTGATTCGCCCGCTCGCGCCACCGGTCCCGGCGCCCGTGAAGACCGACACGATCGCGCTCATGCTGCCGCTGGAATCGGCGAGCTACGGCCAGGCCGCCGACGCGGTGAAGGCGGGCTTTCTCGCCGCAGCCGGACGCGCGGGAGAATCCGCTCGGGTGCGCGTCATCGCGCACGACAACGACGCGGTCCTGACGGCGCTCGCGTCGGCGTACGATGCCGGAGTCGCGCTGGTTGTTGGCCCGCTCACACGTGACGATTTGAAGACCGTGATCGCCATGGCGCCCGATCGGCCGCGGATGCTCGCGCTCAACCAGACCGACGATGGATCTCCCCTGCCCGACGGCATGTACGCGCTCACCCTGGCCGTCGACAACGATGCCATCCAGCTCGCCCGGGTTGCGCGCGCGGACGGCGTGCGCAGTGTCGCGCTGGTCGCGAGCGACGCGCCGCTGCAGCACCGGTTCATCGCGGCCTTCGCTGCGGAATGGCGGGTTGGCGGAGGGCCGCCTCCGCGCGAATACCGTTTCCATCCCAATCCGGAAATGCTCGGAGTGCTTCGGCGCGAGCTCGCGTCCCGTCCGCCCGACGCGGTAGTGCTCGCGGTCGAAGGCGAGGACGCGCCGCTCGCCAAGTCGTTCCTGCCGCCTGGAGCCGTGTACGCGGCGAGCCACATTGCGGACGGACTGCCGCCCCAGATGCTTCGCGATCTGGACGGAGTGCGCTTCATCGAGATTCCCTGGGTCGCCGAGCCAGACAGTCCGCCGCTCGCGCGATTGCCGCGAAGCGCTCCGAGCGACCCGGTTCTGGAGCGACTCTACGCGCTCGGGCTGGACGCCTTCGCTCTCTCGCAGATGCTCGCGGAGAGCGTTCCCCCCGATCGCGTGGAGCTCGACGGAGCCACGGGTCATCTCTCGCTCACGCCGTCGCGAAGCTTCGCACGTCAGGGCCTCGTCGTGGAGGTCCGCGACGGCCGGATCCAGCCGGTCGCGGCTGCGCAATGAACCGCGGCGCAGCGGCCGAGGCGCTCGCTGCGGATTTCCTCGCCGGGCGCGGCCTCACCATCGTCGCGCGCAACTACCGCTGCCGCGGCGGTGAAATCGACTTGATCGCGCGTGAGCGCGACATCCTGGTCTTCGTGGAAGTGCGCTTGCGCAGCGGCGAAGCATTCGGGGGCGCGGCAGCGAGCATTACCGCCACAAAGCGCAGACGTCTCGAACGCGCTGCCGGTCATTACCTTGCCAGGATCGGGCGCGAGCCGCCCTGCCGCTTCGATGCCGTGCTGCTCGATTCGCTGGACTCAAGACGCATCGAGTGGCTCAAGGATGTGTGAGCTATCGGTCCCGGCGAGTGTCGACGCGGAGTTGCTACAATTCGCCTTTGTATTTCACTGCGTTCAAGCGATGGATACCACCCAGCGCATCCGCAACCATTTCAACGATAGCGCCGAGCTCAAGCTCTCCGCAGTCGACACGCTCGTGCCGGCGATTGCCCGCGCCGCCGCGATGATGACCGAGTGCCTGCTCGCCGACGGCAAGCTGCTTGCGTGCGGCAACGGAGGCTCTGCAGCGGACGCCCAGCATTTCGCCGCCGAGATGGTCGGCCGTTTCGAGCGCGAGCGCCCGGAGCTGCCGGCGATCGCACTGACCACCGACACATCGATACTCACGGCGGTCGCCAACGACTACGATTTCGGCCAGGTGTTCGCCAAGCAGGTACGCGCACTCGGCCGCAGCGGAGACGTGCTGCTCGCCATTTCGACCTCGGGAAACTCGGGCAACGTGTGCGCGGCCGTGGCCGCCGCGCACGAACGCGAGATGCGCGTGGTGGCGCTCACCGGCAAAGGCGGGGGCCGGATGGGAGAACTCCTCACGCCCGCAGATGTCCACATCTGCGTGCCGCATTCGGTAACCGCGCGCATACAAGAGGTGCACATTCTCACCATTCATTGCCTGTGCGATGCGATCGACGCGAGCCTCCTCGGGGATGAGGAGTGATCACTAGCGTCGCTCCACGCAGCGTCGCCGTCGTCGTGCTGGTCGGCTGCCTCAGTTCTGCACAGACCGCATGTGCTCCTGTTCTGGCCACTACCGCTGTGGTCGGCACTGCGGCCGTAGCTACCGACCGCCGTACGACGGGTGCCCAGCTGGACGACGAAGTCATCGAGGACAAGAACGTGCTGGCGCTCAACGAGCGCTTCAAGGGGGGTTCCCACATCAACGTGACTAGCTACAACGGCATCGTACTCCTGACGGGCGAAGTCCCGACCGAGTCAGCCAAAGGGGAGGTTGAGCAGGTCGTTCGTTCCACGCCCAAGGTACGCGCGGTGCAGAACGAACTGGTCGTCGCGCCGGCGAGCAGCCTGGACGCCCGCAGCAACGACACGTTCATCACGTCCAAGGTCAAAGCGCGGTTCGTCGAGGAGAACAGATTCCAGATCAATGTGGTCAAGGTCGTTACCGAGCACAGCGTCGTCTATCTGATGGGCGTAGTCCGCCACGACGAGGCCGACTCGGCTGCCGAGATCGCGCGCACGACCGGCGGCGTGCAGCGGGTGGTCAAGGTGTTCGAATACGTCGCCTGATGGAGCGAAGAGCTGCGGAGCCGGGCTTCGCCGCGAAGATCGTGACGCGCGGCGCCCTCGAGCAACGTGTCGCTGCGCTGCCGCGGCCGATCGTTTTCACCAACGGCGTCTTCGACATCGTGCATCGGGGACACGTGACCTACCTCGATCGCGCGCGGAATCTGGGCGCCTCGCTCATCGTCGGCGTCAACAGCGATGCGTCGGCGCAGCGGCTCGGCAAGGGACCGGGCCGTCCGCTCAATTCCCTCGAGGACAGGCTAGCGGTGATCGCCGCGCTCGAGTCCGTGAGTCTGGTCGCTCCCTTCGACGAAGACACGCCGCTCGCCCTGGTGCTCGCTTGCCACCCCGACGTGATCGTCAAGGGCGGCGACTACGGCGTCGACACGACGGTTGGCGCGGCCGAAGTGATCGGTTGGGGAGGCCGCTTCGTAGCGATACCCCTGGTACCCGGCCGCTCGACGTCGGCGCTCCTGCGCCGCGTCCGTGCCGAGAGATAGGTCTCAACGAGCGCCCTGCTATACTTTTTGCCATGGAACAGACGCTTCGGGTGGATCGCGAGGTCGACGCGCGGGGGCTCAATTGTCCGCTGCCGATCCTGCGCACCAAGAAGGCGCTCAACGACATGGCGAGCGGACAGGTGCTGCGCATTCTGGCCACCGATCCGGCGTCGGTGCGCGACTTCGAGGCCTTCACGCGCCAGACCGGCCATCAACTGCTGCGGCACGACGAGCAGGAGGGCGTCTTCGTGTTCCTGCTGAAGCGGAGGTAGCCGTGCGAGAGCCCGGCGTCGCCGGTCGCCCCGCGCGCAGCGTGGGGATCGACGGGGAACTGCGAGTCACGGCAGGAGGCCGACGCGGCGACTCTGGTTGCTGCGCGACCCGTACAAGGAGGCCGATGACCTCTTCCGGTGCTCAAGCTGTGGTCGAGCTGACAACGGAGAATTTCGTGCGGTCGATCAACGATCAGCCGTTGGCGATCGTCGACTTCTGGGCGCCCTGGTGTGCACCGTGCCGCGCCTTCGCACCGGTGTTCGCCGCGGCGGCACAGAAACACACTGACGCCCTGTTCGCCAAGCTGAACACCGAGGAGCACCCGGCGGTTGCGGCGCACTTCAGCATTCGCTCGATCCCGACGCTGATGGTGTTTCGCGACAACATCATCGTCTACGCGGAAGCGGGAGCGCTGGCGGCAGGAGCCCTGGAAGAAGTGATAGGCGCGGCGCGCTCGCTCGACATGGCGGAGGTGCGACGCCAGATCGAAGCGCGCGAGGCTGCAAGCCCGCCTGCAACCGCCTGATCGCAGGGCCGAGCTTGCGTCGATCGCCGCTAGCGGCGGTAGCGATTGAGGAAGTCGGCGACGATGCCGCGCTGGCTCTTTTCGATGGCGGCATCAAGGCTTCTGTCGAATGGGTCGTACTGCGCCGCCTTGCGAAACGCGTTGATCGCCTCCTGGTGATAGCCCTGCGCCTGCAGCGCGTAGCCGAGGCAGCGCCACGGTTCCGCGCTCCAGAATTCGAGCTCCGACCAGGCCTTGCATAGCTCGGCAGCGCGGCGCCAGTTGCCCGCGTGCAACATGCGCGGGCCTTCGCCGCGCAACATCGCCACCCGCGCCTGCCGCTCGGCGAACAGAGCAGTGGTGTCGGCGTCGTTCACCGATTCGCTGAACTCGGGCGGCACGCTGACCGGGGCGGCAACGCTGCGCTCGACCGAGCCGATCTTGCCCACATCGCCCTGGAAGCCGCGCGGCAGCAGGGTCGGCGGAGACGGAACCCACGACACGATGGCATTCTTGGTGGCGGAGATCGATTCGGCCATCGGCTCGTGCCAGGCAACACCGTAGAGCCAGAGCATCGCCGCCAGGCCGACCACGCCGGTGATGCTGTTGAGCACGCCGGGCGGGCTATGAGTCACCAGGCAGTCCTCGGCGAAATCCCAATCGGTCTCCCCGCCCTGGACGAGTTTCTCGTAGGCGACCGCGATCAGGATCGGCGCGAGCAGCGGAAAGCCGCAGGCAACGCCTTCCCACCAGACGCGGAATGCGCGGCGCAATGCCCGCTGCAGCTGCGCGCGCACATCGCGCCTGGCGTAGGCATCGCTGATCGAGAATTGCAGGTACACCCCGAACAGCCATTTACCCGGCGTCTGCTGCAGAGACGCGATAAGCAATGCCTCGATGGGCACCCAGGTCAGGGTGATCAGTATCGGCGCGAACAGCGGGTGACCGATCCAGAACGCGGTGTCGTCGTCGACCGCGCCGCCGCTGTGCAACGCCGAAAGCAGCAGGGCGAGCACCAGTCCCCAGATCGCATAGTCGAACAGCCGCGCCCCCAAGCGATTCCACGGCCGCGGTTCGCTGGTGCGGCCCGCCTTGGCGCGCTCGAGCTCGGCCATGCGGAGCTGAAAGATCCAGCTCGCGTCCTCCTGCGGCTGGTCGGTTCCGAGGAACACGCTCTTCTCGCGACGCCAGTTCAGAATGGCGATGTCGGTCTGTGGCAGCAGTGCCGGCTCCGGCAGCTCGCGGCGTCTGCGCATCCAGGAGAGCCCGTGCACCACGCCATAGACCAGCGAAAGGGCAAGCAGGGTCAGCGTCAGCCACACCAGGACCTGCTTGGCGACCAGAACCGCGTCCGCCGGAGTGACGAACACGATCGCGCCGGCAATGAACGCGCCGAAAAGCGCGCAAAGCGCCAGCTGCCCGATGGTCGAGCGCCCGAACGAGGCGACGCGTTCGGTAAGTCCCGGGTGATGCAGATGCTTGTCGGGAGAAGAATCCGGCAGCGTCAGCGCCTCGTCATTGTCGTCATCCATAGCGACGACGTCGTCGCCTGTCGCCGTGGGCTGCGTCGCGGTGGCTGCGACGTTGCTGACGAAATGTGCGATGCGCTGCTCCGTGCTCGACTCCGCGGAGACGGCCAGCTCCTTGTCGTACTTCTCTCGATGCTCCGGGTCGCTCAGTATGCGGCTGGCATGATTGATAAACCGGAGCGCCTCTTCGACATTGCCCTGGCCATCACGGGTCTTGGCATAGTATTTCCGGATCAGCCGGCGCAGCGCTGCCCGCACCTCCTGGTCGGAGGCGACCTGCGGGATTCCCAGAGCCTCGTACAGCGTCGCTTTCATGGCCAGATCGCGGGCGAAAACCAACGGTTTCTGACGTTGGAATATTCCGGGAAATGGCGCGCCATTGCAAGCTAAAGCCTTCGCTCTGGCGCGCGCGGGCTCGGCCGGGCTGGCGCTGGGCGTCAGAGGCTGCCGCTAGGCGTCAGCGAAAGTCTGCCGCCGGATCCCGATTCGGGCAGCGAGAGCCGAGAAAAAGGCGGCTCCTCGGAGCCGCCCTGTCGGATCCTGAAAGGAGGCTATTCCCCCTTCTTGGCCTCGCCGTGAGCCAGCTTTTCGCGGATCCGCGCCGACTTGCCCGAGCGCTCGCGCAGGTAATAGAGCTTAGCCCGCCGCACGTCGCCCTTGCGCTTGACTTCGATGCTGGCGATGAGCGGCGAATAGGTCTGGAAGGTTCGCTCCACACCTTCGCCACTCGAAATCTTGCGCACGACGAACGAGGAATTGAGTCCCCGGTTGCGCTTGGCGACGACTACGCCTTCGTAGGCCTGAGCACGCTTGCGGTCGCCCTCGACGACGCTCACGTTCACGACCACGGTGTCGCCCGGCGCGAAGTCCGGCACCGTCTTGGCGATCCTCGCCATTTCTTCCTTTTCCAGCGTATCGATGATGTTCATCGCGTTCCTTTCGTTGTCTTATCCCGTTGCCCGGCGTGCAGCGTTCCTTGGTGCGGGCGCCTGATGTCCTGCGCGGCGCCTACTCACGCGTTCGAACGGCGAGGCCGACCGACCGCACAGTTGGCTGCGAGCCCGTACCGCCGGTCCCCCGCTTCTCCGGCATGATGCCTGACTCCTGCTCGCATTTGAACTCCTCGAGCAGCCGCTCTTCCTCTTCCGAGAGCGGCCTTGCCGCGAGCAAGTCGGGGCGCCGCAACCAGGTGCGTCCCAGCGCCTGCTTTCGCCGCCAGCGCGCGATCGCGGCGTGATCGCCCGAAAGGAGCACGGGCGGCACCGCGACGCCTGCGTAGGTCTCCGGCCGCGTGTACTGCGGGCAATCGAGCAGCCCGTCGACGAAAGACTCCTCGACGTTGGATCGCGCGTCGTTCAGCACTCCCGGCAGCAGCCGCACCACTGCGTCGATCAGCAGCAGCGCCGGCAACTCGCCGCCTGAAACCACAAAGTCTCCCACCGCAAGCTCGAGGTCGACATTGCGCTCGATCACTCGCTCATCGATGCCCTCGTAACGTCCCGCCAGCAAAACCAGCGCCTCTTCCCTCGCCAGCTCCAGCACACGCGAGTGCTGCAGCCGCTCTCCCTGCGCAGAGAGGAAAATCACGCGCGGCGAGCGGATTCCGGAAGCGGCCAGGTCGGTGCGCGCCGCGGCGATCGCTCGCTCCATCGGCTCGGCGAGCATCACCATGCCAGGTCCGCCACCGTACGGGCGGTCGTCCACGGTGCGATACGCATCCTGCGCAAAGTCGCGCGGATTGCGGCAGGCGAGCGACCAAAGTCCCCGCTCCAGAGCGCGTCCGGTGACGCCGTATCGCGACGCGTCCTGCACCAGCTCCGGGAACAATGTGACGACCTCGATTCGCATTGTTTCACTCGCCCGGCATTCGCCGCGGCCCGCCCTCAATAGTCCGCATGCCAGTCCACCACGATGCGCCCGGCACCCGGCTCGATAGCATCGACGTGCACGGGGCTGAGCGGAATCAGCCGTTCGCGTCCATCCTCAGTTGCGACGCGCAGCA
Source organism: Casimicrobiaceae bacterium (assembly GCA_035623155.1). Classification (GTDB taxonomy): domain Bacteria; phylum Pseudomonadota; class Gammaproteobacteria; order Burkholderiales; family Casimicrobiaceae; genus PALSA-1003. The sequence continues at coordinate 73,899 of DASPTZ010000086.1, forward strand.
CCGGATGCGCTCCCGTATCCAGCAGCCCGGCCACTTTCCCCAGAGTCTCGCCGCCGCGATTGATCACCGTCAGTCCCATCAAATCCGCCCAATAAACCTTCCCTTTGCCCGCCGGCGGCAGCGCTCTCCGCGGGACACCGAGCAATGCCCCTCGCCATGCCGCGGCGGCCTCTCGATCGGCAAGACCGGAGAGCTCCGCCAGCACGGTGCCGCCGTGAAGACGCGCCGACACGACGGGGAATTCTTTCCACGCCTCGCGACCCTCGTGCGCGGCAAGCCACCAGCGATCGTAGTCGAGCAGCGCTGCCGGCGAGACCGTGAACGCCTCCACCTTGATCCAGCCCCTGACTCCGTAGGGCGCGAGCACACGCCCCATCACCACGACCTTGGTCGTGCGCGGCTTCTTAGGCAGGGGTTGCCGGCGCAGCAGCAGTGGAGGCTGCGCGCTTCACCAGACCCTCGACGGTGTCCGAAAGCTTCGCGCCCTGATGCCGCCAGTGATCGATGCGATCGAACGCAATCCGCAGCGACTCCTCGCCTTCACCGGCGACAGGGTTGTAGAAGCCGACGCGCTCGATGAAGCGGCCATCGCGCCGATTGCGCGAATCGGCGACGACGATGTTGAAGAACGGACGTTTCTTGGCGCCGCCTCGGGCCAACCGTATGACGACCATGACTTGAGCTCCGAGCCGAAAAAAGTATTGATTATATGACGAAAATGATCACCGCTGCAAGGTGCCCGCCACGCCTTGAACGGCCCGCTCTAGCGCAGGCCGGGGAACGCGCCCTTCATGCCTCGCAGCATCTTCTGCAGCCCGCCCCGGCTCACCATTTTCATCATCTTCTGCGCCTGCTCGAACTGCGCGAGGAGGCGATTCACGTCCTGGACGGTGACGCCAGCGCCCGCGGCGATGCGCCGCTTGCGCGAAGCCTTGAGAATCTCCGGCTTGGCGCGTTCGAGCGGCGTCATCGAGTCGATGATGCCCTCTACCCTGCGAATGGCGCGTTCGTCGACTTGCGAGCCTTGCGCGGCACGCGCGAGCTCGCTGGGAAGCTTGTCGATGAGCCCCTGCATGCCGCCCATCTTGCGCATCTGGCCGATCTGCGCCTTGAAGTCGTCGAGGTCGAAACCCTTGCCCGACTTCACCTTGGTCGTGAGCTTGCGCGCCTGCTCGACGTCGACCTGTCTGTGTGCTTCCTCGATGAGCGTGAGCATGTCGCCCATGCCGAGAATGCGTGAAGCCATGCGGTCCGGATGGAATGCCTCGAGAGCGTCGAGCTTCTCGCCGACACCGACGAACTTGATCGGGGCCCCGGTCGCGCTCACCACCGAAAGCGCGGCCCCGCCTCGAGCGTCACCGTCGAGCTTGGTGAGCACGATCCCGGTGAGCTTGAGCGCCGCCGCGAAAGCCTTCGCGGTGTTGACCGCATCCTGCCCCTGCATGGCGTCGACCACGAACAGCGTCTCGATCGGATTGGTCGCGGTGCAGAGCTCCGAGATCTCGCGCATCATGGCGTCGTCAACCGTGAGGCGACCCGCCGTGTCGATCACGACCACGTCGCAGTAGTGCTTGCGAGCCCAGTCGATGGCCGCCGCGGCGATCGCACTAGGCGTCTGGTTTGTGCTCGATGGGAAGAATTCGACGCCGACCTGTGCGGCCAGCGTCTTGAGCTGCTCGATTGCGGCGGGGCGATACACGTCGCAGCTCGTGAGCAGCACTTTCTTGCGCCACACTTCGCGCAGCAGCCGCGCGAGCTTGGCTGCGCTGGTCGTCTTGCCGGAGCCTTGAAGCCCTGCGAGCAGGATCACTGCCGGCGGCGTAGTCGCAAGATCCAGCGGAGCGCTCGCGCCTCCCATCAGGTTGGTCAACTCCCGCTGGACCACGCCGACCAGCGCTTGCCCGGGCGTGAGCGAACCGATCACTTCTTGGCCGACTGCCTTGTCGCGCACCGCAGCGATGAAATCCTTGACCACGGGCAGAGCCACGTCGGCCTCGAGCAGCGCCATGCGCACTTCGCGCAAACTGTCTTGGATGTTGGATTCGGTGAGGCGCGCTTCGCCGCGCAGAGTCTTGGCGAGGCGGGCGAGGCGATCGGTCAGGTGGTCGAGCACGATGATCCTGATGAATGAGCGAGCGATGAGCCGACGCTGGTGTAAACTCGCCGGGCATCAAACCGCGATGATTTTGCGACGATGATTTTACTCTACGCGTCGGTTGCTGCCGCGTATCTCGCCGCCGCCTGGATCGAGTGGCATCGATTGACGCAGCCGGGTCGGCCGGAAGCCGCGCTTGTCGCCGCCGTGGGACGCTGGTTGCCGCCACTCGCGATTGCTGGTCACGCGGTGCTGGTCGCGCAGGCCGTGTTCACTGCCGATGGGCTTGATCTTAGCCTTGCCAACGCGCTCTCCGCCGTCGCCGGGCTGACCGCGCTCTTCGCCTGGCTCGGCACGTTCTCGAAAGCGCTTCCGGGAGTCGCCGCTGCGGCGCTGCCCGTCGCCGCGGTCGGGGCTCTTCTTCCCGCGGCATTTCCGAACCCGCATCGTTTTTCGTTCACCGCTGAACCATGGGCGGCGTTGCACATCGCGGTTGCGTTGATCGCGTACGCATTGCTGATCGTCGCCGCACTTCAGGCACTGGTTCTCATGGGGCTCGAGAAGCGGCTGCATCGCGGATTGCCCGAGCGCGGAGGCGACGGTCTGCCGCCGCTGCTCACGCTGGAGAGCTTTCTCTTCCGTCTGGTCGCAGCAGGTTACATTCTCCTGACGCTGACGCTGGCGAGCGGCGCGCTGTTTTCAGAGCAGCTTTTCGGGAAGCCGCTCACGTTCACGCACAAGAACGTGTTTTCAGTGCTGAGCTGGTTCGTCTTCGGCGGAGTCCTTTACGGTCGCCATCGCTACGGCTGGCGAGGGCGTGCGGCGCTCAAAGGAATCCTCGCGGGAAGCGTGCTCCTGCTGCTCGCGTACATCGGCAGCAAGTTCGTGCTCGAAGTGATCCTGCGCCGGTAGGAAACGCCGCTAGTTGACACCATCCCGCCGCAGCCAAATACTGGTCGCGACGGCGTCACTCCCCGGTCACCGTTTGAACGTCCCCTCTCTCAGCACGCTGCTGGTCGCCCTCGCGGTATCGATGGTCCTGTCCGCGTTCTTCTCGATCGCCGAGACGGCGATGATGGCGGTGAATCGCTACCGATTGCGCCACCGAGCCAAGCACGGCAGCCACGGCGCAAAACTTGCAGTGGCATTGCTCGCCAAGACCGACAAGCTTCTCGGCGTGATCCTGCTCGGCAACACGCTGGTCGCCGCCGGTGCCGCGACGCTCACGGCGGTGATTACCAAACGCCTGTTCGGGGAGGGCGAGGTGGCGCTCGCCTTGGGGACGGTGGCGATCTCGTTCGGGCTGCTCGTCTTTTCGGAGATCACGCCCAAAGTCGTCGGCGCGGCCAACGCCGACCGGTTGGCGCCGCTGGTGAGCTATGTCCTGTCGCCGCTTCTGTGGCTCGCAACCCCGGTCGTCTGGTTCGTCAACCTGTTCGTGAGAGGGCTGCTCAAGCTGCTGCGCCTGCAACCCTCCAACAATGCCGAGGCGGTGTTGTCGCAGGAGGAGATTCGCAGTCTTGTTCTCGAAGGGCACTACTTTCGAGGCAAGCATCGTTCGATGGTGGCGAATCTCTTCGACCTCGATTCGATCACGGTGGACGATGTCATGACTCCGCGCAACCAGATCGAGGCGGTGGACCTTGCCGAAAAGCCCGCAATGCTGGCCCAACAACTGGCGACCAGCTACCACATGGTGCTGCCTGCGTACCAGGGAACCCTGGACAATATCGTTGGCATCATCCAGCTGAAGCAAGTGCTGCACCTCCAGCAAGCCGGCGACATCGACGCGGATCACCTGCGCACGATCCTGCGGCCCGCCTATTTCGTTCCGACGGGAACGCCGCTGCTCTCGCAGCTCCAGCAATTTCAGGCGGACCGCCAGCGACTCGGACTGGTCGTCGACGAGTATGGAGAGCTCCAGGGGCTGGTGTCCCTGGAGGACATCCTCGAGGAAATCGTCGGCGAGTTCACGACGCAGGTCCCGGGCGGGGCGGACGTGTTCGAGCGCGAAGCGGACGGCAGCGTCATCGCCGACGGCATGGCCCCGCTGCGAACGCTGAATCGGAAGCTTGGCACTGCATTTCCGCTGGAAGGGCCGAAAACGCTCAACGGACTCATCCTGGAACACCTGGGCGAGATTCCGGAGGCCGGCTTGTGCTTCACCTTGGCCGGGCAAGGCATCGAAGTGCTTCAGGTGCAGGATCGAGCCGTTAAAGTGGTCAGATTGTTGCCTCCAGTTGGCCGTAGCGCCCTGCCGGCTTTACAAACCAGTGGCGAGCAGGCATCATCATTAAGTTAACTTTTATGCCTCCGGAATAAGCCCGAACGATCGTCGACCATGGCAGCGACCGCAGCAGCACGCACAATCAGCGGCCTCGCGCGGGCGATGGTGCAGCACGGCCTGCTTTCCGAGCACGAAGCCGACTCCATCCACGGGCAGGCGCAGGCCGCCAACATCGGCTTCGTCGAGCAAATCCTGCTCAACAAGAAAATGAACTCGACCCAGCTCGCGATGTTCGCCTCGCGGGCTTTCGGAGCGCCGCTGCTCGACCTGAACGGCTTCGACCTCGAGCTGATCAACAAGGAATTCGTAGACACCAAGATGGCGCAGTCGCGCCGGGTGCTGCCTCTGCACAAGCGGGGCAACCGGCTGTTCGTCGCGGTGTCCGATCCGGCGAACCTGCAAGCGCTCGACGAGGTGCGGTTCAAGACCAACCTGGTCGTGGATCCGGTCGTCGTCGAGGACGACAAGCTGAGCCAGGCGATCGCCAAGGTCATCGAGAGGATGGACCAGACCCTCAGCGATCTGGTGGGCGTCGACGATCTCGAAGTCGACCTCGAGCGGGGCAACACCCAGCAGGAGGAGGAAAGTTCGGACGTCGAGGATGCGCCGATAGTGAAGTACATCCAGAAGGTGCTGCTCGACGCCATCGCGACCGGCGTTTCGGACATCCACTTCGAGCCCTACGAGAAGTTCTACCGTATCCGCTACCGGCTCGACGGCGTGCTGAAGGAGATCGCCCAGCCACCGCTGGTCATCAAGGACAAGGTGGCCTCGCGCATCAAGGTGATCTCAAGGCTCGACATTGCCGAGAAGCGAGTCCCCCAGGACGGCCGGATGAAGCTGGTCCTGTCCAAGAATCGCTCGATCGATTTCCGGGTGAGCACGCTGCCGACGCTCTACGGAGAGAAGATCGTGATGCGCATACTCGACTCGGCGGGAGTGAAAATCGGCATCGAGGCGCTCGGTTACGAGCCCGATCAGCAGCAACAGCTGCTCAATGCGATCCACCGGCCGTACGGCATGATCCTGGTAACCGGCCCGACGGGCAGCGGCAAGACGGTGTCGATGTACACCTGCCTCAATATACTTAACGAACCCGGGATCAACATCGCGACTGCGGAGGATCCCTGCGAAATCCAGCTGGCGGGAATCAACCAGGTCAACGTCAACGAAAAAGCCGGGCTCACCTTCGCCAATGCCCTGCGCGCGTTCCTGCGGCAGGACCCCGACATCATCATGGTCGGCGAGGTTCGTGACCTGGAAACCGCGGACATCGCGATCAAGGCCGCGCAGACCGGGCACCTCGTGCTCTCTACCGTGCACACCAACGACGCCCCGGCAACTTTGATGCGCCTCGCGAACATGGGCGTTCAGGCGTTCAACATCGCGTCGAGCGTGATCCTGATCACTGCGCAACGCCTGGCGCGAAAGCTGTGCGCGTGCAAGCGGCCCGAAGACATTCCGCCGGAGGCGCTGCTCCAGGCAGGCTTTACCGAGGAGGATCTGGACGGCTCGTGGCAGGCGTATGGCCCGGTGGGATGCGACTCGTGCATGGGCACCGGCTACAAAGGCCGCGTGGGCGTGTACGAAGTGATGCCGATCTCGGATGAGATGCGGCAGATCATCATGCGCAACGGGTCGGCGATCGACATCGCCGAACAGGCCGCCAAGGAAGGCGTGCGCAATCTCCGACAATCCGGCCTCCTCAAGGTCAAGCAGGGCGTGACTTCGCTCGAGGAGATCGAGGCCGTTACCAACGAATAACCGCGATAGGGATCACCATGGCCACCACTGCAACCGCCACACGCCGGATCCAGCGCCGGGACGTCAAGGAGCACACCTTCCTCTGGGAAGGCCACGACCGCAACAACCGTCCCGTCCGTGGGGAGATGAAGGCAGCCTCGGAGACGGTCGTCACGACCACCCTGCGGCGCCAGGGGATTCGCATCAGCAAGCTGCGCCGGCAGACCTTCCGCGGGGGCGGGCGAGTCACCGAGAAGGACGTCACGTTCTTCACGCGACAGCTGGCGACGATGCTCAGGGCCGGCGTGCCGCTGCTGCAAGCATTCGAGATCGTCGCCCGCGGCCACAAGAACGCGCGCTTCTCGCGACTGATGATGGACATCAAGGGCCGCATCGAAGCGGGCTCCAGCCTGTCGCAGGCCTTCCGCGAGCACCCCGGCCAGTTCGACGCGCTGTACTGCAACCTGGTCGCGGCAGGCGAGACCTCAGGCATGCTCGACGGCATCCTGGAAAGGCTGGCGACCTACAAGGAGAAGATCCTCGCGATCAAGAGCAAGATCAAATCCGCGCTCTTCTACCCGATTTCCGTGATCGTGGTCGCGATCGTCGTCATCTGGGTCATCATGGTCTGGGTGATCCCGGCGTTCAAGCAGGTGTTCACCAGCTTCGGCGCCAACCTGCCGTATCCGACCCTGGTCGTGATTGCCATATCCGACTTTTTCGTCTCCTACTGGTGGCTGATGGTCCTCATCGTCATAGGCGTGGTGAGCGGTTTCTTCGTCTTGCGGCGGCGGTCGCAGACCTTCCGCTTCGCCCTCGATCGCCTGTCGTTGAAGATCCCGGTCATCGGCGGAATTCTGGAAAAGGCGACGATCGCCCGCTGGACTCGAACGCTGGCGACGATGTTCGCGGCGGGCGTCCCTCTGGTCGAATCGCTCGACGCGGTCGCCGGCGCTTCTGGCAACGCGGTCTACCTGGCGGGCACCAAGAAGATCCAGACCGACGTGAGCACCGGTACCAGCCTTACCAACGCGATGCACAACAGCGGCCTGTTTCCGTCGATGGTGCTGCAGATGACGCAGATCGGCGAGGAGTCGGGCTCGCTCGACGCGATGCTGTCCAAGGTCGCCGAGTTCTACGAGCGCGAGGTCGACGACGCGGTCGCGGCACTCTCCAGCCTGCTCGAGCCCGTCATCATCGTGTTCCTCGGGGTCGTGATCGGAGGCTTGGTCATTGCCATGTATCTGCCGATCTTCAAGCTCGGCTCTGTCGTCTGATTCGACGTTGGGCGCTCGATCGGCCGTGAGCCCCCGGCGAGAGGCCGCGGGGCGAGCGCTCCGGCGAGAGGCCGCAGGGCGAGCGCTGCGGCAGGTGAGCGAGCCCGAGGCTCGCGAACGCATCGTCCGGCTGCTAGGCGGGTGCCCGGCCATCCCGCGGCGCTGCGCCGAGCGCTGAGCGATCGCCGTGGCTCCCGTGTTGCCGCTGGTCCTCGCTGCCGTGGTCGGCCTGTGCGTCGGCAGTTTCTTGAACGTGGTCATCCACCGCGTTCCGAAAATGCTGGAGCGCGGTTGGCGCGCACAGTGCGCCGAGCTCTCCGGGGCGTCGACTCCCGACCAGCCGACCTACAACCTGATCGTGCCTCGCTCGCAGTGTCCCGCCTGCGGGCATCCGATCGGCGCGCTGCAGAACATCCCGGTGGTGAGCTATCTGGTGCTGCGCGGCCGTTGCGCGGCCTGTAACGCTCCGATCTCGGCCCGCTATCCGATCGTCGAGCTGCTGACCGCGACGCTTTCCGTAGCTGCCGTCCTCAAGTTCGGCACCACGCCCACGGCCCTCGCGGCGTGCGTGCTGGTGTGGATGCTCATTGCGCTGACCTTCATCGATGTCGACACGCAACTCCTTCCCGACAACCTCACGTTGCCGCTGCTCTGGGCGGGGCTGCTGGCCAACGTGCTCGGTGCGCTGCCGGAGGTCAGCTTGCGCGAGTCGGTGATCGGGGCGGTCGCAGGCTACCTCACGCTGTGGATCGTCTATTGGCTGTTCAAGCTGATCCGGGGCAAGGAAGGCATGGGCTACGGTGACTTCAAGCTCCTGGCCGCGCTCGGCGCCTGGCTCGGTTGGAAGGCGTTGCCCGCGATCGTTCTGATGGCTTCGGCGGTCGGCGCGGTCATCGGGATCGGACTGGTCGTGTTCAAGGGTCGGGATCATCAGATTCCTCTCGCGTTCGGCCCCTATCTTGCCGTCGCCGGTGCGATCGTCCTGTTTTTCGGCAGACCGCTGATCGCCCTTTACTTCCCGGCATGACCGGGTCGATGGTCGTCGGGCTCACCGGGGGCATCGGCAGCGGCAAGTCGGCGGTGAGCCGGGCCTTCTCCGCACTGGGCGTCGAACTCGTCGACACCGATGCGCTAGCGCACGAGCTATCGGCGCCGGGAACCGAAGGCTTCGCGGCGATTCGCGCGGCGTTCGGACCGCAGGTGGTTCTGCCCTCCGGCGAGATCGATCGCGGCTGGCTGCGCCGGCGGGTGTTCGCCGATCCAGCCATGCGCACGACCTTGGAGACCGTCCTGCACCCGCTTATCGTCGACGAGGCGCGACGCAGGATCGCGCACTGGCGTGGCGCGTACGGCATCGTCGTCGTACCGCTGTTGCTCGAGCGTGGAGGGCTCGCCGGTAGTGTCGACCGCGTGCTGGTCGTCGATTGCCCCGAAGCCGAGCAGGTGCGGCGGGTCGTCGAGCGCAGCGGTCTTTCCGAACCGGAGGTCAGAGCGATCATGGCGACCCAGCTCGATCGCGCGCAGCGCACCGCACGGGCGGACGATGTCCTCGACAACAGCGGCCCCCTCAAAAAGACCCTGGCTCAGGTCGAGGCTCTGGACAGGCGCTACCGGCAGCTCGCACGCGAGCTGAGGCGTCCGGACTGATTATCGTTGCTGCCGGCCACCCTCACTTGGTGCAGAATGTCGCATTTTCCGGCGTGAGCTAACCGTACGTGATCCGCTACGAGCATCCGCTGAACGAGCGCATCCGCACGCTGATGCGGCTGGAGGATCTTTATCGTCGCGCCCTGTTTTTTTCGGAGGCGGCCGAGCCTGCGGATCATCATGCCGCGCTGCTCGCGCTGTTCGAGATCACCGACGTCGCCGCGCGTGCCGACCTCAAGGCGGACATCCTGCAGGAACTCGAACGCCAGCGACAGCTGCTGGCGCCCCTAAGGGACAACCCGCGCATCGAGCGCGAGGCGCTCGATCAACTGCTCGCCGAGATCGACGATGCGAGCTCGCGCCTGCTGGCGCAGACGGCTAAGGTCGGGGCGCACCTGCGCGAGAACGAATGGCTGATGGCGATCAAGCAGCGCACCGGAATTCCCGGCGGCGTGTGCGAGTTCGATCTTCCGGCGTACCACTACTGGCTTCACCTCGATCCCGTCGTGCGCCAGCGCGACCTCCAGGGCTGGCTCGCGCCGCTGCTGCCGATCAATGCCGGCCTGTCGATCATCCTGCGGTTGTTGCGCGAGAACGCAAAAGTAAGCCGGCACACCGCGTATCACGGCGTCTTTCAGCTCATGCTCACGACGACCAAGGTGGCGCAGCTGCTGAGACTTTCGCTGGCCCGGGACCTGCCGTGCGTTCCTGAGATCAGCGCCAACAAGTACGCGCTCAACATCCGCTTCCTCGGCATCGCCGGGATGGACCGAGGCGCGGTCTACGATGGCGACGTCGAGTTCGACCTCGCGTTCTGCAATCTCTGATGCCGGAGCTCAGCCGCCGGGATTCCCGGCGTGCTGGATGGCGGCGCCGGCGCCGATCAGGTCTCGCACCTCCTCGCCGGTGAAGCCGAACTCGAGCAGCACTTGGCGAGTGTGCTCGCCGTAGAGCGGCGCCGGCCGGCGCACGTTGGCCGGCGTCGCAGATAGCTTTACCGGGCAGCCGATCGCCATGGCGGCGCCTGCCTTGGGATGCTCCGTCTGCACCAGCATCTCGCGCGCTGTCACCTGCGGGTGCTCAAGCATCTCGGCGATGGTCAGCACCGTCCCCGCGGGCACGCCCGCGGCGTCGAGCGCAGAGACCCACTCGGCGGAGGTCTTGCGCTCGAAGCGCTGCGTGAGCAACTCGACCAGCGCGGGAAGATTCTGCATGCGCGCAGCGTTGTCGCGGAAACGTGCGTCTTGCGCGAGCTCCGGTGCTTCGAGCACCTGAGTCAACCGCACCCAGTTCGCCTGATTCGACGCGCCGACGGTGATCCAGCCGTCACGCGCCCGAAATGCCTGGTACGGAGCGGTCAGCGGATGCCCCGAGCCGAGGGGGCCGATCTCAACGCCGCTGCCGAGATAGATCGCGCTCTGCCAGAATGTCTGCATCACGCCCGCTTCCAGCAGCGAGGTGTCCACGAGCTGCCCTTCTCCCGTGCGCAGGCGGTGCGCGTACGCAGTGACGATGCCGAGTGCGGCGAGGATGCCGGCGTTGATGTCAGTCACCGGCGAGCCGACCTTGGTGGGAGGCCTTCCAGGCTCGCCGGTGATGCGCATCAGGCCCGAGAGCCCCTGTGCGACCAGGTCGAATCCGCCCTTGCTCGCGTCCGGGCCGGTGCGCCCGTAGCCCGAGATCGCGGCGTAGATCAGCGCCGGGTTGGTCTTGCGCAGCGTCTCATATCCGAGCCCGAGCCGTTCCATCGTCCCGGTACGGAGGTTTTCGATCAGCACGTCGACTTGATCGATCATGCGCCGCAGAGCGCTCCTGCCCACCGGTGCCTTGAGATCGATGGCAATCCCGCGCTTGTTGCGGTTCATCATCATGAAGGCGCTCGCCTCTCCGTTAACTTCGGGAGGAGTGAAGCGCCGCGTGTCGTCGCCGCCCGGAACCTTCTCGACCTTGATCACGTCGGCGCCAAGATCTGCGAGCAGCATCCCGGTGGTCGGGCCCGACATGATGTGGGCGAGCTCGAGCACCTTCATGCCGGAGAGCGCGCCCATCACTTTCCCCGGAAGCGAGGCTCGCGTTTCTTGAGGAACGCGGCGAGGCCCTCGCGGTAATCTTCCGTGTCGAAGCAGGCGTAGCCTTCGTTCAACTCAGCCTCGGTGAGTGGCGGTTGCCCCGAGAGTCGGCGAATGAAGCGCTTGTGCCAGCGCGCGACCAGCGGCGCTCCAGCGACGATGCGCGCCGCACTGGTTCGCACCTCGTCCTCGAGCGCGGCATCGGAGACCACGCGGTGCACGAGGCCCTTGTCGAGCGCCTCGCGAGCATCGAACACGCGGCCCTCGAGCAGGATCTCCCTGGCCACGGCAGGCCCGACGACGTCGAGCAGTCCCATCAACTCGCCGTAGCCCATGGTGAGGCCAAGGCGATTGATCGGAATGCCGAAGCGGCTCGCTTCGCTGCATATCCGCAAGTCGCAGGCGATCGCAACCTCCAGGCCGCCGCCGACGCAGACGCCGCGGATCATCGCGATGGTCGGATGAACGCAGTCGCCTATCGCCTGCATGGTGTGGTAAACCAGCTCGCCGTAGGCGCGCCCCTGCGCGGAATCGGCGCGCACGTCGGGAAACTCCGAGATGTCGGCGCCTGCCGCAAATGCCTTGTCTCCGGCTCCGCGCAAGATCACGCAACGCACCGCGCCATCCGCGGAGAGCTCGCGCACCCGTTGGCCCAGCTCGCTCCACGAATCCCGAGAGAGCGCGTTGAGCTTGGTCGGCTGGTTGAGCACGACGGTGGCGATCGGACCTTCGCGCTCGACCCTTACGAGTTGATTCATCGGCACAGTCAACTCAGCCTGCAAGAAAATCGACCAGAGCTATTCCCGTGACCAGCTCCTGGATCACGCAGCATATAAATGATCGATAACGAGATTCCCCGAAAAGGCCGATTGTTCGACGCCAACAAGATCTCCAGCAAGGCACCGGGCTTCGGCAGATAAAGGAGTATTCGTCTTCAAGTCAGAATTTCTCTTCTGGCCGCATGGTGAACGCCAGGATGGCGCCAACTAGCATCAGTGCCATCGATCCAATAAATGGCCAATCCCAATTGCCGGTGATATCGATGATCCACCCTCCGACAACAGGGCTCACAATGGCGGCCAGTGCAGACCCCGTGTTCATGATGCCGCTTGCGGTACCCGAGTATTTCGGAGCGATATCCATGGGAATTGCCCACATCGGACCGATCGTCATCTCCGCGAAAAAGAAACCGGAGCTAAGGCAGATCGCGGCCACTGTAGCATCATGTACGAACAAGATTGGCAGCAGGGACGCGAGCGTAGCTATGTTGCACACGGCGACCATAACGCTACGCGCTTTGGTGAGATTGCCGGTGCGCCTTAACAGCCAGTCGGTTGTCTGACCACCGAACCAGTCACCAACGACGCCCGCAAGAAAGACTCCTGCAGCGAACACCGCGGAATTCCTGAGATTCATCTGATAGTTGTGGAGGAAATATTGCGGAATCCAAGTCAAGAATAACCAGAGCGTCCATCCGTAGCAGAAGTAGACCACGGTCACCGGAGCCATCCGCCTAATCAGCGCGCCCCACGGCACTGCAGGCGCTTCCTTTGCGCCCACGTAGGGCGGCAATTGCTTGAGCTCCTCCTCGGTGATCTTCTTGTGATCGCGCGGATTGTCGCGGAAGTACCAGGCCCAGAGGAGCGCCCAAAGAAAACTGATGAGACCAAGAATGATGAACGATCCACGCCAAGTAAACGCCAGCATGAGCCAAGTCACGAGCGGCGGGGTCACCGCGTTGCCGATCCGGGCAAAAGCGTGAGTGATGCCTTGGGCAAAACCGCGCTTGCCCATGGTGGTCCAATTCGACATCGCGCGGGTTGCCGTCGGGAATGTCGCACCCTCGCCAAGGCCCAGCAAGACGCGCGCGAGAACCATCGAAACGAGGCCGCCCGTCAAACCAGTGAGCACAGTTGCCCCAGCCCAGATAATCGAACAAACCGTCAGCGTGCGTCGGGGCCCGAACCGATCGCCGATCCAGCCACCGATAATCTGAAAGATGAGATAGGGATAGGCGAACGCGGAAAAGACGAAACCGACCTGCGTGTTGGAAAGGCCGAATTCCTTGCCAAATACGATTGCAGCGGTGCTAACGTTGACACGGTCAACGTAAGTGATGAAGTACATGATGCACAACAGCGCTAGCACGCGCGTCGTTGAGCGGCTCAGCATGCTGCCTCCCCTTTCTGAAAGGTTAGCCTCTGATTATGTGAGCGGCCTGGATGCCACTACTTGAATGCTGACTTTCGAGTGGCGGCTCGAGGCTGCTGAGCGGGCAACGTAGGTCGCTCTGCTCCGTGGACGGACGGCGGTGTCTTAACTCTGGCGATCTATGCTATGGTGCGCGAAAGCGTCGGGCTTTCGCGCGAGGCGTTTTCGACGCCGGCTAGATACGCGAGCGCCGCGTCGACGCCGCCTCCGCGGTGCGGCACCTGCGCGGCGGCCAAGCCCATCTCGACTCCGCAGAGCGTTCCGCAAAGCATGAGGTCGTTGAAATGGCCGAGGTGCCCGATGCGGAAGATCTTGCCGGCGAGCTTACCCAGCCCCTGCCCAAGCGACATGTCGAACCGCTCGAGCACGACCTTGCGGAAGGTGTCGGCGCTGTGGCCTTCGGGCATCATGATCGCGGTAAGCGAGCACGAGTACTCGGCGGAGTTGCGGCAGAGGATCTCCAGGCCCCACGCGCGCGCGGCACGGCGTGTCGCCTCCGCGTGGCGGTCGTGCCGCGCGAAGACGTTGGCGAGTCCTTCTTCGCTGAGCATGGCGATCGCTTCGTGCAAGCCGTAGAGCAGATTGGTCGCCGGCGTATAGGGAAAGTACCCCTGCCGGTTCATTCCGATCATCTCCTCCCAGCCCCAGTACGATTTGGGCAGCTTCGCTTGCTTGCTTGCGGCAAGCGCCTTGTCGCTCACCGCGTTGAAGGAGAGCCCCGGCGGCAGCATGAGCCCTTTTTGCGAGCCGGCCACCGTGACGTCGACCCGCCATTCGGCGTGCCGGTAATCCATCGAGGCGAGTGACGAGATGGTGTCGACCATGAACAGCGCAGGATGACCGGCACGGTCGATCGCCTGGCGAATCGCCGGTATGCGGCTGGTCACGCCGGTCGAAGTCTCGTTGTGCACGACCATCACCGCCTTGATGGCGTGCGCCTTGTCGTCGCGCAATCGGCTCTCCACCCCGCCGGCATCCACACCGCTGCGCCAGTCGCCGGGGACGAAGTCGACGATCAGCCCCAGCCGCTCGGCCATGCGCCGCCACAGCGTCGCGAAGTGGCCGGTTTCGAACATCAGCAAGCGATCGCCGGGCGAGAGCGTGTTGACCAGGGCGGCTTCCCACGCGCCGGTGCCCGATGCCGGATAGATGACGACCGGCCCCTCAGTTTGGAAAATCGACTTGAGCCCCTCGAGAATCTCCAGCGTCATGCGCGCGAACTCGGGCCCGCGATGGTCGACGGTCGGGTGATCGAGCGCGCGCAGAATGCGATCCGGCACGTTGGTCGGGCCGGGAATCTGCAGGAAATGGCGACCGCTGTGATGATCGTCGAGTCGAAGCATCGATTTTCCCTTGCGCGAGCGGCTCGCCCTATTGTACAAGAGTGCTGGTTGCGCGAGGGCATCGTGGTCTCGCGCGGCCGTCCATCAGTACCATGAACGCACCCAGCTTCCGGGAAATCCGTCTCAACGGAAGGCTCGAGCGCGTCGCTGCCCAATCGACGCTGCGAGAACGCCTGTCCGCCGCGTGCCGAGGGGACGTGCTGTTCGATCCCGCGTCGCGCGGCCGCTACGCGACCGACGCCTCGATCTACCAGATCATGCCCATCGGCGTGGTCGCGCCGCGCGACGAGGACGACGCCCGCACCGCGCTGGCGGTAGCTCGCGAGCTCGGTGCACCGGTTCTGCCTCGCGGTGCCGGATCTTCGCAATGCGGTCAGACGGTAGGCGAAGCGCTCATCGTCGATCACAGCAAGTGGCTCAATCGCGTCATCGCCTTCGACAAGGAAGCGTTGACCGCGACCGTCCAACCCGGAGTCGTGCTCGATCAGCTCAACGCCTTCCTGCGCCCGCATGGCGTGTGGCTGCCCGTCGACGTGAGCACCTCGGCACAAGCAACCATTGGCGGCATGGCCGGCAACAATTCCTGCGGATCGCGCTCGATCGAATACGGAAACATGGTGCACAACGTCGTCGGCATCGATGCGATCCTCGCCGACGGCAGTGAAATCGCCTTCGGCACGCTCGCCCAGATGTCGCGCGAGGGCCGCGCAGGCGAGCTTATCGATGGCCTTTCCGCGATCGGCGCGCGCGAACGCGACGAGATCGCGCGCATTTTTCCAAGCGTCCTTCGCCGCGTGGGCGGCTACAACCTCGACGTGTTCGCCCCGCAGAGCGTGCGCTCGTACACGGGCGATGGCTCGGTCAATCTGGCGCAGCTGCTGGTGGGCTCGGAGGGCACGCTCGCCTATTTCGCTCGGGTCACGGTCAAGCTCGCGCGCCTGCCTTCGCATCGCGTGCTGGGCGTGGTCAACTTCCCTTCGTTCCATCAGGCGATGGCCTCGGCGCAGCACATTGTCAAGCTGGCCCCGACCGCGGTCGAGCTGGTCGATCGCACCATGATCGATCTCGCTCGCGGCAACCCGGGCTTCAGGCCCATCATCGACGGCGCGCTCATCGGCGAGCCGGAAGCGATCCTGCTGGTCGAATTCGCGGGAGAGCAAGCCGGTGCGCTGGTGGCGAAGCTGGAACGTCTCGCGGAGCTGATGGGCGATCTGGGTCTGCCGGGCTCTGTTGCGCGCATCGCATCGGCGCAGGCGCAGAAGGAGCTGTGGGAAGTGCGCAAGGCGGGCTTGAACATCATGATGTCGATGAAGGGCGACGGGAAGCCCGTGTCGTTCATCGAGGATTGCGCCGTGCCGCTCGAGCACCTCGCCGACTACACGCAGAGGTTGACCGAGGTCTTCCGCAAGCACGGAACCCAGGGCACGTGGTACGCGCACGCCAGCGTGGGAACCTTGCACGTGCGGCCGATCCTCGACATGCGTCGCGACGGCGCCAAGAAGATGCGCGCCATCGCCGAAGAGGCATCCGCCATGGTGCGCGAGTACAAGGGCGCGTATTCAGGCGAGCACGGCGACGGGCTCTGCCGCAGCGAGTGGGTCGCCTGGCAGTTCGGGCCACGCCTCAATCAGGCCTTCGCCCAGGTGAAGGCGCTGTTCGATCCCGGCAACAGGATGAATCCCGGGAAGATCGTCGATCCTCCCAAGATGGATGACACGTCGCTCTTCCGTTTCGGGCCCGAATACCGGCGCGCTCCGTTTCAACCCAAGCTCGACTGGACCCTGTGGGATGTCGAGCGCGATCCGCTGACCGGTATCGAGTCCGCACCGGGCACCGGCGGTGACTCGACTCACGGGCTCGCGAAAGCGGTCGAGATGTGCAACAACAACGGCCACTGCCGCAAGTTCGACGCCGGAACGATGTGCCCGAGCTATCGCGTCACGCGCGACGAAGAGCACACGACGCGCGGGCGCGCCAACACGTTGCGGATGGCGCTCACCGGCCAGCTCGACGGCGAGGATCTGGCCGGCGACAGCGTGCGCGAGGCGCTCGATCTGTGCGTGTCGTGCAAGGGTTGCAAGCGCGAATGTCCGACCGGCGTCGACATGGCCAAGCTCAAGATCGAAGCGGCAGCCGCGCGGGTAGCGCGCGAAGGCCTGGGGCTTGCCGAACGCCTGCTCGCCTTCCTGCCGCACTATGCGCCGATGATGAGCCGCATGCCGTGGGCGGCCGCACTATACGAACGCGTCCCCGGCGCTAAATCGGTCGCGCGACGCGGGCTCGGACTCTCGGCGAAGCGCTCGCTGCCGCGGTGGCGCGGCGATTTCTTGCGAACTCTGAGCGCCAGCGACGCCGCAACCGGCAATCCGGGCAAGGAGGTGCTGCTCTTCGTCGATACGTTCACCAATTATTTCGAGCAGGAAAGTGCACGCGCCGCATTGCGCGTCCTGAAGGCTGCCGGCTATAGGGTTCACACCAACCGCCTGGGCGTGGTGCGGCCCTTGTGCTGCGGGCGCACTTTTCTCTCGGCCGGCCTGGTCGACGAGGCCAAGGCCGAGGCGCGCCGCACGCTCGATGCGCTGCTCCCTTTTGCCCGTCGCGGTGTGGCCATCGTCGGTCTTGAGCCGTCGTGCCTGCTGACTATGCGCGACGAATTCCTCGATTATGGCTTCGGCGCCGACGCGCGGCTCCTCGCGGCCCACGCGCTGCTGTTCGAGGAATTCCTGGAGCGTGAGAAGACGGCAAATGGCCTCGCGCTGCGGCTTCGATCGCTCCCCGCGAAGGAGGCGCTGCTCCACGGGCACTGCCACCAGAAGGCCTTCTCTGCGCTCGCCCCGGTCAGCGAGGTCCTGGGATCGATTCCCGGCCTCACTGTGCGCGTCGTCGAATCGAGTTGCTGCGGCATGGCGGGCGCCTTCGGCTACGAGGCGAGGCACTACGACATATCGATGGCGATGGCCGAGCTGTCATTGTTGCCGGCCGTGCGCGCCGCACCGCCCGGCGCGCTGATCGTCGCCGACGGCTTCAGTTGCCGGCACCAGATCCGCGATGGCGCGGGACGCGACGCCCTGCATGCCGCGCGTGTCGTGGAGCTCGCCTTGGCGTGAAGCGATGAACAAGCCGCCGCTGGTCGCCTGCCCGCAATGCGGCAATCCCGTGGAGTGGACGCCGCGCAGCCGCTTTCGGCCGTTCTGCTCCGAGCGCTGCAAGCTGATCGATCTCGGGGCGTGGGCCACCGAGTCCTACCGCGTGCCGGTCGTCGAGGAGCGCGACGATCCTGATTCATCTGAACCAGGAAAGGGGTAGCCTGGGTCGAGGGAGTAGCCTGGATCGACCCCGGACTCTGATCCGGAGGAGACCCGGGGCGGCTTCACAACGCAGGCTACGCCCCGGGTTTCGGCTTCGCCTCAACCCGGGCTACGTTCTACGTTCCAAGCCGCGCGCCGCAGCGCGATGCCGTGTGCACCGCCGGCGATCGCTGTATCGAGGTCGGCGCGATCGAGCCCGCCCAGCGCATAAACTGGCATCGGCGTCCCTCGGACGAGCTCGGCGAAATGTTCCCACCCCAGCGGACGCGCCTGCGGGTGCGAGGGCGTCGGCTTGACCGGCCCCAGTACCACGAAGTCCACGCCGATGTGCGCCGCTTGTTTGAGTTCACGGGCGTCGTGACACGAAGCGGCGCACAGCATGTCGTCGGGTCTTGCAGCCGCCGCTGCGAGTCGCGCCGAGCTCCAGTGTATGCCGTCGCAGCCGAGCGCACGCGCGGTCTGGGCATCTCCGTTGAGAAGCACGCGTGCGCCTCGGGGCCGCGCCAGAGACAACAGCGCCCCGGCGAGTCGCTTAAGTCGCTCGGCAGCAAACGACTTCTCGCGCAGCTGGACGAGCTTGAGCCCCGCGTCGAGCGCGACCCGTGCGCGGGCCAGAAAGACCTCTTCGCCGAGGTCCTCGGCCATGGAAATCGCGTACACGGCGGGCAGCGTCAGCGCGCGCAGCACCAGCGAGTTCGCGGGAAGCAGTGGGGCGACGTCGAACGCGCCCGGCGTCTGCCAGGCGATCGCCTGGCCGTCGCGGCCGTGCGGCTCGCCTTGCCACTCGAACACGCGAAAGAAGTTGAGCTCGATATGCGCGTGCGGGTAGTCGTAGCGCTGGGTCAGCCATGGCGCGCAGCGGAGCACCGTGATCCCCAGTTCCTCGCGAAGCTCGCGAGAGAGCGCCGCCGAGGCCGATTCGCCGGGCTCTAGCTTGCCGCCCGGGAATTCCCAGTAGCCCGGGTAGGGCGTTCCTTGCAGCCGTTGCGCGAGCAGCACCTTGCCGTCGCCACGCAGAAGCACTGCCGCGGCGACCGGAACGATTCCGCGAGCCGTCACTTCCTGGCGGCCTTCAGCGCGCGGGCGCCGGCACGCGCGCGCGCGAACTGCCAGGCGACGCGCCCGCTGCGCGAGCCGCGTTGCAGGGAGAACTGGACGGCGTCGCGCTGCAGCGCTTCGCGCGCCGACGCGTCCCGCGGCGACGGAACGCCATAGAAGCGCAGCCACGATTCGACCGCAACCATGTAGTCGTCCTGGGAAAACGGATAGAACGAGATCCACAGGCCAAACCGCTCCGAAAGTGATATCTTTTCCTCGACCGATTCGCCGGGGTGCACTTCCTCGCCCACGTGGCGCGTCTCGAGATTCTCGCTGAAGTATTCCGGCAGCAGGTGCCTGCGGTTCGAGGTCGCGTAGATGAGCACGTTAGAAGACGGCGCCGCGATGGTGCCGTCGAGCATCACCTTGAGCGCCTTGTAGCCGGGCTCGTTGGCGTCGAAGGAAAGATCGTCGCAGAACACGATGAAGCGCTCGGGGCGGCGGGCGACGGGCTCGACGATGTCCGGGAGATCCACGAGATCGCTCTTGTCGACCTCGATCAAGCGCAGGCCCTTGCCCCCGTACTTGGCGAGCATCGCCTTCACCAGCGACGACTTGCCGGTGCCTCGCGAGCCGGTGAGCAGGACGTTGTTTGCGGGCAAACCGGCGACGAACTGTCGCGTGTTTTCGTCGATGGTTCGCTTCTGATCCGCGATCGCGACCAGATGCTCGAGTCTGATGGTGTGCGGCTGCGCCACCGCCTGCAGGAACGCGCGCCCCCCGCGCTTGCGCCAGCGGAAGGCTCGGGCGCGCCAGTCGGGCTCGGACGGCGCGGCGGGCAGAAGCGCTTCCAGGCGCGAGAGCACTTCTTCCGCGCGCCGAATCAGACAGGTGATGTGCGCTTCCTTCATGTCCGGTAGTCGGCATTGATGCTGACGTAACCGTGCGAGAGATCGCAGGTCCACACAGTCGCGCGCGCATTGCCGCGGCCGAGCGCGACCCTCACGGCGATGTCCGGTTTTGCCATCACCCGCGCTCCGTCCTCTTCGCGATACGAGGGAGCGCGCGCCCCGGCGGTGACGACGCTGACCTCGTCGAGCCAGAACGATACGCTCGCGGGCTCGAGATCGGCGATCCCAGCGTTGCCGATGGCGCAGACGATGCGGCCCAGGTTCGCGTCGGAAGCGGAAAATGCGGTCTTGACCAGCGGCGACTCGGCGATCGAGCGCGCGACGCGATCGCATTCCTGCGCGTCGCGGCCGCCTTCGACGGTGATCGCGATGAACTTGGTGGCGCCTTCGCCATCGCGCACGATCGCTTGCGCCAGCTCCTGAGCGACCTCGACGAGCGCCGATTTCAGCGGCGGGAGACGCGGATCGCCCGCGTCCGCGATCGGGCGCACGGCAGCCCGGCCGGTTGCAGCCAGGACGAAGCTGTCGTTCGTCGACGTGTCTCCGTCGATCGTGACCCGGTTGAACGATGCATCGGCCACTTCCACCGCCAGGCGCCGCAGCACAGCGCTGCCCAACGGCGCATCGGTCGCGACAAACGCGAGCATGGTCGCCATGTTCGGCGCGCACATCCCTGCGCCCTTGGCCATGCCGGTGGCGGTTACCTTGGCGCCATCGATCGTGACACGACGCGAAGCAGCCTTGGGCACCGTGTCCGTGGTCATGATCGCGCGCGCTGCGGCATCCCAGCCGGTCGGCGCGCAGTGTGCAAGCGCGCGCGGCAACGCCGCTAACATCTTGTCCACGGGCAACGGTTCCATGATCACGCCGGTCGAGAACGGCAACACCTCGTGTTCCTCGCAGCCGAGGAAGCCCGCCGCCGCTGCGCATATCGCACGCGCCGCGGCTATGCCAGCCTCACCAGTCCCCGCATTGGCGTTTCCGGCATTGATAACGACGGCGCGAGTCACATCGCCTCGCGCAAGATGCTCGCGACAGACGATGACGGGGGCTGCACAGAAGCGGTTCCGAGTGAACACGCCCGCGGCCCGCGCTCCGCCGGCGAGCACGACGAACACCACGTCATCGCGCGTCCAGTTCTTGATGCTCGCCGCCGCCGTGCCGAGCGCAACCCCCGCGACCGGGAACAACGACTCGGGGGTCGGCCCAGCGTAATTAACGGGCATGGAGCGAACCGAAGTTCTGCTGTCGGTTTGGCCTTTGACTCACGGGTTTCTCCCTCACCCCTGCCCCTCTCCCGCGGGGAGAGGGGTTCACAATCACAGTCGCCCGTGACAGTGCTTGTACTTTTTCCCCGAGCCGCAGGGGCACGGATCGTTGCGCCCCACCTTCTGGCCTGCGCGCTGGAAGGGCCGTGTGGCCACGGCCACCGGCGGGTCGTCGGCTGTCCCGGCCAGCGCCTCGTCGTAACCGGCGTGCTGGTAGCGGACGTTGGAGACCGCAGGCGCTTCCTCGACCGCAGCGACATCCTGCGGCGTCCGCACCTGCACGGTGAGCACGACCTTGACGACGTCGTGCTTGATGCGGTCGAGCATGTCGGAGAAGAGCTCGAACGCCTCGCGCTTGTACTCCTGCTTCGGGTTCTTCTGCGCGTAGCCCCGCAGATGGATTCCCTGCCGCAGATGGTCGAGCGAAGCGAGGTGCTCGCGCCAGTGCTGGTCGAGCGTGGTGAGCATCAGGTTGCGCTCGAACTGATGGAACATTTCCGGCCCCACCAGGCCGACCTTTTCCTCGTACTGCTTCTGCGCCACGGCCCGCACCCGCTCGCGCAGCTGTACGTCGGAGAGCTCTGGCTCGCTCTTGAGCCACTCTCGCACCGGTGCGCGCAGCTGGTATTCGCCGGCGAGCGTGGTCTCCAGCGCAGGCAGATCCCACTGCTCCTCGACCGACTCGGGGGGCACGTGCAGGCTCGCCGTGTCCTCGATCTGCCCGGCGACCATGTTCGTGATCGTCTCCGAGATGTCCTCGGTCTCGAGCAGCTCGTTGCGCTGCTGGTAGATCACCCGGCGCTGGTCGTTGGCGACGTCGTCGTATTCGAGCAGCTGCTTGCGGATGTCGAAGTTGCGCGACTCGACTCGCGTCTGAGCCTTGGCAATCGACCGGTTCACGATGGAATGCTCGATGGGTTCGCCTTCGGGCATTTTCAGCCGCTGCATGATCGCGGCGAGCCGCTCGCCGCCGAAGATGCGAAGCAGCGGATCCTCGAGCGAGAGGTAGAAGCGCGACGACCCGGGGTCGCCCTGGCGCCCCGAGCGCCCGCGCAGCTGGTTGTCGATGCGGCGCGACTCGTGACGTTCGGTGCCGACGATGTGCAGCCCGCCGGCCGCGATCACCTCCTCATGGCGAACCTGCCACTCCGCGCGCATCTTGGCGATCTGCGCATCCTTGTCCGCCTGCGGGACCGTCTCGTCCTCGCGAAGGATCAGGATCTGCGGCTCGATCGCGCCGCCGAGCACGATGTCCGTCCCGCGCCCCGCCATGTTGGTGGCGATGGTGATCATCTTGGGGCGGCCCGCCTGCGCGACGATCTCCGCCTCGCGGGCATGCTGCTTGGCGTTGAGCACCTGGTGCGGAAGCTTCTCCTTCTGCAGGACCCCGGAGAGCATCTCGGAATTCTCGATCGAGGTCGTGCCCACGAGCACCGGCTGCCCCCGCTCGTGGCAATCCTTGATGTCGCCGACGATCGCCTCGACCTTCTCCTTGAGCGTTCGAAACACCAGATCGTTCTCGTCTCTGCGGATCATCGGCAGGTTGGTCGGGATCACCACCGTCTCCAGGTGGTAGATCTGCTGGAACTCGAACGCCTCGGTATCCGCGGTGCCGGTCATGCCCGCGAGCTTCGCGTACATCCGGAAATAGTTCTGGAAGGTGATCGACGCGAGCGTCTGGTTCTCGCGCTGGATCGGCACGCCCTCCTTGGCCTCGACTGCCTGGTGCAGCCCGTCGGACCAGCGTCGACCCGCCATCAGCCGCCCGGTGAACTCGTCGACGATGATTACCTCGCCGTTCTGAACCACGTAGTGCTGATCGCGGTGGAACAGCCCATGGGCGCGCAGCGCCGCGTGCAGGTGGTGCATGAGCGAGATGTTGTGCGCGTCGTAGAGGCTCGATGCCGGCGGCAGCAGTCCCGCCTTGGCGAGCAGCCCCTCGGCGTGCTCGTGGCCTTCCTCCGAGAGCACCACCTGGTGCGCCTTCTCGTCGACCCAGTAGTCGCCCGCGCCCTTCTCGTCGGCCTGGCGGGAGAGCTTCGGCGCGAGATCGTTCAACCGATAGTACAGATCGACGTTGTCGTCGCTTTGTCCGGAGATGATCAAGGGCGTGCGCGCCTCGTCGATCAAGATCGAATCGACCTCGTCCACGATCGCGTAGGACAGCCCGCGCTGCACCCGCTGCCCCGCCTCGAACACCATGTTGTCGCGCAGGTAGTCGAAGCCGAATTCGTTGTTGGTCCCGTAGGTGATGTCCGCCGCGTAGGCGGTCTGCTTGTCGGCATGGTTCATCTGCGACAAGTTGACGCCGACTGTGAGTCCGAGGAAGCGGTAGATCCTTCCCATCCAGTCGGCGTCGCGCTGGGCGAGGTAATCGTTCACCGTGACGATGTGCACGCCGTTGCCGGTGAGAGCGTTGAGATATGCGGTCAGCGTGGCGACCAGCGTCTTGCCTTCGCCGGTGCGCATTTCCGCGATCTTGCCGTGATGCAGCGCCATCCCGCCGATCAGCTGCACGTCGAAGTGCCGCATCTGCAAGGTGCGCTTGCCGGCTTCGCGAACGACGGCGAACGCCTCCGGCAACACCGACTCGAGCTCTTCGCCATTGGCCACGCGCTCCTTGAACGCTGCGGTCTTCGCCTTGAGCTCGGCGTCGGACAGCGCCGCGGTCTGCGCGTCGAGCGCGTTGATCCGCCGAACGACCTGCCCGTAAGCTTTGAGCAGCCGCTCGTTGCGGCTGCCGAAGATCTTGGTGAGGATGTTGATCATAAAGTCAGTAACTGATGTCCCGCGGCCAAAAAACAAGGGGTGAGGACGCCCTCACCCCTAGGAACCTCTGAACAAGTCCCGCATGAGCCGCGTTTCTGGCGCAATGGCCTCAGATGCTAGGCGTCGCGGCGCAGCGAATAGTGCATTCTATTCGCAAGCCGCGCAACAACGCAGATGAGGTCATTGCGCCGAAACCCGGATGGGACGGGGGCTTTCCGGGCGATCTGCTTTGTCGCTCGGCTCGCCAATAGCGCCTACTATTGGCTTCGCCTTGCTTCGCGCATCTCATCCCGGAAAGCAGCCGTCGCGGCCACGCGGGGCTTATTCAGAGGTTCCCTTGTCCACGGGAGGCTTCGGCCCTAGCCGGCTTGCAGGAAACGCGCCGGATTCTGCGGCACGCCATTCAGGCGCACTTCGAAATGCAGGTGCGGACCAGTCGAGCGGCCGCTGGATCCTACCGTTCCTATGCGCTGCCCTCGAACGACCAGGTCGCCTTCTTTGACGAAGATCGCCGAATTGTGCGCATAACGGCTCACCAAGCCGTTGCCGTGGTCGATCTCGACCAGTTTACCATAGGCCGGATGCACCTCGGCGAGGGTCACCTTTCCGCTCGCCGCGGCAACCACAGGGGTTCCGGCCTCCGCGGGGAAGTCGATCCCCTCGTGAAAGCTCTTCTGACCCGTGAATGGATCGATGCGCCATCCGAAGTTCGACGAGAACCATCCCTCTTCGATCGGCGAGAGCGTAGGCAGGAATTTCCGGTTGGCCGAATCCGTGACGAGCAGCGCCTCGAGTACGCTCAACTGGTCGGAGCGTTGCTCGACTTCCCGCGACAACCCGGCAAGCAGCGAGGCGAATTCTTCGACCGACAGATCGCGCGCTGACGTCGGCGCGGGCCCGCCGCGACCCGGCGCAACTCCCGGCTCCAGGGGCGGCGGAAGTTCCTGCGGCTTGAGCCCCGCCAGCCTGGCGAGGCGTTCCCCCAGACCGTCGAGTCGAAGCACCTGCGCCTGCAATTCGCCAAGCTTGACCGCCATCGAATTCAAGTGACCCTGCACCAGCTCCTGCGCCTTCTGAGCCTCGGCCCGCTGATCGGCGAGCACGATCGCCTGGAGCAACGGATGGTTTACCGCCGCGGCGTAGCGCAGCGTCACGTAATTGAACAGCAGGGTGAAGGACAGGAACAATGCAAGGAGTCCAAGTCCTCCCAGCGTCCAGTGACGCCAGTCCAGCGTCAGCGTTCTCGCCTGCGCTCTGGCGCCCGTCACCAAGATTATGTTCAAATGGGGTCTCCCCTCGCTTAGCGACGCACCGAACCGCACGCCACAACCTGCGGATACCTGTTCGCCATGCGTCGCCTCCAGCAGATCCTGACCGGCGAGTCGGCCTTAGCAGAACTCCTGTCGCGCCGCCAGCGCGAGTCCGGCGTTGAGCAGCACGTCAAGCGGGCCCTGCCCCCGATGCTGGCGGCGCGCGTCGCCGTGATTGATGCCCGCTCGAGCGAACTCGTGCTCGCCGCAAGCAGCGGCGCCGCCGCCGCGCTCCTGCGCCAGCGCATCCCGGATATCGCTCGAGCGCTCGCGCACGAAGGGTGGGAATTTACTGGAATCCGGGTACGCGTGCAAGCCCGTCCGGCGCCGCAGGAGGTCGCAAATGTAGCACCAAAACAGATAGATGCCGCGTCCATCGAGGAGCTTGAGCGACTCGCTGCGAAGCTCGGCGACAGCGAGCTGGCCGCCGCGCTGCGCAGTCTCGTCGAACGGGCAAGAACCGCGAGCTCAGGCCGCGTCGGCGAGCCGCTGAAAGGCGTAGAAAACCAGGATCGCGAGCAGTAACAGCACCGAGTACTTCACGACCTGGCCGATGAAGCGAAGATAGCGCCGGTCGCGCTTGATCAAGTACATGGCGAAGGCGCCTGCGACCACCGCCAGAGCGATGGACAGCAGAACGCGCACGAGTACCACGGGTGGGCTCTCTCTCGACGCGAAACCCGGCTTGCGACAATCGCACCCCGCTCGCGGCCGGTCCGCGTCGGTCAGTACCGTAGGCTCAAGCCTGCCGCAAGCGCCAAGCTTGGAATGCGCTGGGAACCTCGGCCGCTGTCTCGAAGGTCACCAGCTCGAAGGCGTCGGGGCGCGTCAGAAGCATTCGCGATAAGGCGTTGTTCAGCGCGTGACCCGACTTGTACGCTGCGTAGCGACCGATCAGCGCGTGGCCGAGGAGATAGAGGTCGCCGATCGCATCGAGCACCTTGTGCTTGGCGAACTCGTTGTCGTAGCGCAGCCCTTCGCTGTTGAGCACGCGAGTCTCATCAAGGACTATCGCATTCTGCAGGCTCCCCCCCAGCGCCAGGCCGGCGGCACGCATGGCCTCGACATCTTGCATGAAGCCGAAGGTCCGCGCCCGGCTCACTTCCTTGGTGTAGGAGTGCTCGGCGAAATCGATGACCACGTGGCGGTTCTCCGAGCCGAACACCGGGTGCGGAAAGTCGATGGTGAAATCGAGGACGAAGCCCTGGTGCGGCTCGAAGCGCGCCCACTTGTCGTCCTGCCGGACTTCCACCGGTGACTTGATGCGCAGATAGTGCTTGGGCGCCGCCTGCTCTTCGACGCCGGCCGACTGCAGCAGGAAGACGAAGGGGCCGGCGCTGCCGTCCATGATGGGGAGCTCGGGGCCGGCAACGTCGACATGGAGATTGTCGATGCCCAAGCCCGCCAGCGCCGACATGAGATGTTCGACGGTGGACACCCTCACGCCGTCCTTCTGCAGCGAGGAGGACAGTCGCGTGTCGCCCACGTTTCGCGCATCGGCCGGGATCGACACGGGCTGTGCAAGATCGACGCGGTGAAAGACGATACCTGTATCCGCAGGCGCCGGACGCAAGGTGAGATCCACCCGCGCGCCGGTGTGCAGGCCGACGCCCGTCGTCTTGATCAGCTTTTTCAGCGTGCTTTGCTTGAGCATGAGAAGTAGGTCCCCGCTCCGCACTTTACCGGCGGTTCAAGGACTTGACTGCTGTTATTTTAGCATAGGCAGGACGCTCCCGCCCCCTTTCCGGCATCGTTCCTCGCCCCCGCTAATCGGCCTGTTTCCTCAGGAACGCGGGAATGTCCGAGGGATCGAACGCCGACGCTGCTGCGGCGGGTGCCGGCGCGCGACCGCGGCGGACCACCGCAGGCGTCCTGTCCAGCGTCTCGTAATCGACCTGCTCGGGCTGCACGCCCACGTTATCTGTGCCGGTCCGGGCGACGACCTGCTCGATGACCTCAAGACGTGGCTGCCGATTCCTCGCCGCGGCGCCGCCGAGGCCGGTGGCGATCATGGTCACCCGAAGCTCGTCGCCCATCGCGTCGTCGATCACGGTGCCGACGATGACCATGGCGTCTTCCGCCGTGAATGCTTTGATCGTTTCCATCACCTCGTGGTACTCCTTCATCTTGAGCCCGGACGATGCGGTGATGTTGACCAGCACGCCGCGAGCGCCGGCGAGATTCACCTCCTCCAGCAGCGGACTCGCCACTGCGCGCTCGGCGGCGAGGTGCGCCCGGTCCGGGCCGCCTGCCATCGCCGAGCCCATCATCGCCATGCCGACTTCGGACATCACGGTGCGCACATCGGCAAAGTCGACGTTGACCAGGCCGGCGTTGTTGATGACCTCCGCGATGCCGGCCACGGCGCTGTGCAACACCTCGTTCGCCCTAGCGTAGGCATCGAGCACCGAGATTTCCTCGCCGAGCACCTGCATCAGCTTGTCGTTGGGAATGATGATCAGCGAGTCAACGATCTTCTTCAGTTCCTCGATTCCTGTCTCGGCGACTTTCTGCCGCTTGCCTTCGAAGCGGAACGGCCGGGTAACCACGGCCACCGTCAGAATGCCCTTGTCTTTGGCGACCTGCGCGACGATCGGGGCGGCGCCGGTACCGGTGCCACCGCCCATGCCCGCGGTGATGAACAGCATGTCGCAACCTTCGATCAACTCGGCGATGCGATCCCTGTCCTCGATCGCAGCGTCGCGCCCGACTTCGGGCCGCGCACCTGCTCCCAGGCCCCGCGTCAGGCTGCTGCCGAGCTGAAGCTGGGTTCTTGCCGTCGAGCGCTTGAGCGCCTGGGCATCGGTGTTGGCGGCGATGAAGCCGACGCCTTGCAGGCCCTTGCCGATCATGTGCTCGACGGCGTTGCCTCCGCATCCTCCCACGCCGATGACCTTGATGACGGCCTCCTGCGGACCCTGGTCGATGATTTCAAACATGTTCAAGCTCCTTTCTCCTGTCTGGTGTTGCGTCCCTCGAAACGGCGAGCCCTGTGCTTCAGAAATTCGCCTTGATCCAGTGCTTCATGCGTTGCGCCACGTTGCTCAGCCCCTTGCTCTGGGCGCGCGCGGCCTCGTTGCGCAGGTAGTCCTCGCGGCCATCGAAGAGCAGCCCGACCGCAGTCGCGTAGCGCGGGCTGCGAACGACGTCGGCCAGTCCGCCGACGTACGCCGGCACGCCGATACGCACGGGCAGGTGGAACACCTCCTCGCCCAGCTCCACCATCCCCGCGAGCAGCGCGGAGCCGCCGGTGAGCACGATCCCCGAGGAGAGCAGCTCCTCGAAGCCGCTGCGTCGCAGCTCCGCCTGCGCTAGCGTGTACAGCTCCTCGATGCGCGGCTCGATCACCTCGGCGAGCATCTGCCGCGAGAGCTTGCGCGGGCCGCGATCGCCCACGCCGGGCACCTCGATCACGTCGTCAGGGTCGGCAAGCTGGCGCAAGGCACAGCCATGGCGGAGCTTGAGCTCCTCGGCTTCCTTGGTCGGCGTTCGCAGCGTCATGGCGATGTCGTTGGTCACCTGATCGCCGGCGATCGGAATGACCGCGGTGTGGCGGATCGCGCCGCCGGTGAAGACGGCGAGGTCGGTCGTGCCGCCGCCCACATCCATGAGACACACGCCCAGATCCTTCTCGTCGTCGTTGAGCACCGCCAGCGCGGATGCGAGCGGCTGCAGCACGACGTCGCGGACCTCGAGCCCGCAGCGGCGCACGCACTTGGTGATGTTCTCCACGGCGGAGACCGCGCCGGTGACGATGTGCACCTTGACTTCCAGCCGCACGCCGCTCATCCCGAGCGGCTCGCGCACGTCTTCCTGACCATCGACTACGAATTCCTGTGGCACGATGTGCAGCATCTGCTGATCGTTGGGAATCGCGATCGCCTTCGCGGTCTCGATCACACGGTCGATGTCGGCCTGGGTGACCTCCTTCTCCTTGATCGCCACCATGCCGCTCGAATTGAGGCTCCGGATGTGGCTTCCGGCGATGCCGATGTACACATCCTTGATGGCGCAGTCCGCCATCAGCTCGGCTTCCTCCAGCACGCGCTGGATCGACGCCATGGTCGCTTCGATGTTGACGACCACGCCCTTCTTCAAGCCCCGCGACGGCTGCGTGCCCAGGCCGATGATGTTGAGCTGCTTCTCCGGCGTGACCTCGGCGACGATCGCCACGATCTTCGATGTGCCGACATCGAGCCCCACGATGAGATTCTTGGCGTCCTTGACCATGCCGTCGTCTTTTCCCTAGCGCCTGCGTCCGCCTCGATCCGGCCGCGCCTGTTTCGCCACCGTTTCCCCCAGCCCCTGCACGGTCGCGGCAAAGCCGTTGCCGTAGCGCAGATCGACCCTGCTTACGTGCTTCCCGGCTCGCTCGAGGCGGCCTACCGTGCGCGCGTAGTTGGCGACGAAGCGAGACAGGCGCTCACCCGGATCGACGCGACCGAGCTCGATCGCCATCGCGACGCGTCCGGTGCTCACGCGCCAGCCGCCACGGGGCGACCTGCTGATTTCGGTGATCGCAAGGTTGGCGGGCTTGAGCATTTCGCCGAATTCGCGAAAGCGCGCGGTGACCTCCGCGGCAGCGCCCTCGGGGCCGACGAATTGAGGCAACTCGCCGTCGTAGTCCGCGCCGAAGACTTCGCCGCGCGAATTGACCAGGGAGCTATCGTTCCAGCGCGCGAGCGGCTCGTGCTCGGAGACGCTGACTTCGAGCCGCCCGGGCCAGAGCCGGCGCAGCGACACGTCACGCACCCACGGGACCCTCGAGAGCGAGGCGCGGGCATCCCCGAGACGCATGGTGAAGAAGGTGCCCTTGAGCTCCTCCCGGATCACCGCCTCCACGAAGGCCGGATTCGCCCTCGAGAGCGGCTCCTTGATCACGACTTCGCGAAAGTCGAACACCGGCTGACGCACGGCCCAGGTCGTCGCTCCCCAGGCAAGCAGCACCAGCGCCGCGATGGCGATAACCGCCGCCGCGGTATTCAGCGCTCGAGCGTCATCCCACATGGGCGCCCCGCAATATCTCGACGCACAGATCGGGAAAGGAGAGCCCCGCCTGCTTCGCAGCCATCGGCACCAGGCTGTGGCCGGTCATCCCGGGGCAGGTGTTCACCTCCAGGAACGACCAGCGCCCGTTGGCCATGAGAATCAGATCGAGGCGTCCCCAGCCGGAGCAGCCCACGATCCGAAAGGCGTCGAGCGACTGCTGCCGGATCTCTCGCTCGAGCGCCTCGTCGATTCCGCACGGGCAGAAGTACTTGGTCTCGTCGGAAAAATACTTGTGGTGGTAGTCGTATTTGCCCTGAGGCGCTTCGATCCTGATCAGCGGCAGCGCGCGCTCGCCCAGGATCGACGTCGTCAATTCGGTGCCGCTCACGAATTCCTCGACGATCACCAGCTCGTCGTGCTTGGCGGCCGTTGCGTAAGCGCTCGCAAGCTCGCCCCGATCGACCTTGTCGACACGGGTGATGCCGATGGTCGAGCCTTCGCGCGACGGCTTCACGATCAGAGGCAGGCCCAGCTCGGCGACGACCGACCACCAATCGCTGCCGGCGTCGACCACGCGATAGCGCGGCGTCGGGATGCCCGAAGCGAGCCACACCAGCTTGGTGCGCCACTTGTCCATCGCCAGTGCAGAGGCCATCACGCCGCTTCCGGTGTAAGGGATGCCGAGGACTTCGAGCGCTCCCTGCACCGTGCCGTCTTCGCCGAAGCGACCGTGCAGCGCAATGAACACCCGATCGAATCCGTCGCGCCTGAGCTCGTACACCGACCGGTCGGCCGGGTCGAAGGCGTGCGCGTCGACGCCACGGCCCTTGAGCGCAGCGAGTACGGCGTTGCCCGAGAGGAATGAAATCTCTCGCTCCGAGCTCGGCCCGCCCATGAGTATCGCTACTTTGCCGAACTCGCTCACTTCGCAATCTCTCCTATGATCTGAACCTCGGGCTCGAGCGTGACTGCGGTCTTCTCGGCGACGAGGCGTCTGACGTGATCGATCAGGGCTTCGATGTCGGCAGCCTTCGCCTTTCCCTCGGGATTGACAATGAAATTGGCATGCTTCTCGGATACTCGAGCGCCTCCGATTGCGTATCCCTTCAAGCCGCAGTCCTCGATCAACCGCGCGGCGTGACCTCCCGGCGGGTTGCGGAACACGCTGCCTGCGTTCGGCAGGCTGAGCGGCTGCGTTGCGATGCGCTTGGCGAGGAGTTCCTTGATGCGCGCGCGTGCCGCGCTCGAGTCGCCCTGGGGAAAGCGGAACCAGGCGGCGGTGAAGATGCCGTCGAGCGCGCTGCCGCCGGTGCGGCGCACGCTCCGATAGCCAATCGAGTAGTCGGCCGGAGTGCGCACCGTGAAGCTGCCATCCCGCAACAACACTTCGACGCGCGCGACGTACTCCCACGTCTCTCCGCCGTAGCACCCCGCGTTCATTGCCAGCGCGCCGCCGACGGTTCCGGGAATGCCGGCGAGGAACTCGGCTTCGGCGCAGCCGTGCGCCGCGGCAAAGCGCGCGACCTTCGGGCTCGCCACACCCGCATCGGCGTAGACGAGCCCGTCGGACACTGCCAGCGCGCCCCCGGGGTTGTGCATGAGCACCACCGCACCGCGCAGTCCTCCGTCGCGGACGAGCAGGTTGCTGCCCAGCCCGATGACCGTGAGCGGCTCCGTCGCAGGCAGGCAGCGCACGAACGCCGCGAGGTCGTCGCGATCGGCGGGCACGTAAGCGAGGTCGGCCTTGCCGCCGCAACGCCAGGTAATGTGTCTCGCCAGCGACTCGTCGCGCTTGAGCATCCCGCGCAGGCCGGAGAAATGGATGGGCTCGGACATGATCATGGGGTCGAGCAAAGCAGTAGCGGCACCTGACCGATCGAGCCGGCGCCCATGGTGAGCACGACATCGCCGTCGCGCGCCATCGCGCGGATGGCCGCCGGCACGTCCGCAATGTCCTCGACGAACACCGGCTCGACCTTCCCAGCGACGCGCAGCGCGCGCGCCAGCGCCCGGCCGTCGGCGGCGACGATCGGCGCTTCCCCTGCGGGATACACCTCGCTGAGGACCAGCGCGTCGACGCTGGACAGCACGCGAACGAAGTCCTCGAACAGGTCGCGGGTGCGCGTGTAGCGATGCGGCTGGAAGGCGAGCACGATGCGGCGCCCCGGAAAGCCTTCGCGGGCGGCGTCAAGCGTGGCGGCCATTTCCGCCGGATGATGTCCGTAGTCATCGACCAGAGTGAAATGCCCGCCGCCCTCGAGCGCGATCTCGCCGTAGCGCTGGAACCTGCGGCCCACGCCCTTGAACTCGGCCAGCGCCCGCGCGATCGCTCCGTCATCGACGCCGACCTCGCGGCCGACGGCGATGGCCGCGAGCGCGTTTCGCACGTTGTGCACGCCGGCGAGATTGAGATCGACCGGGAGCGCGGGCGCATTCGCCGATCGGGCGACAAAGAGCATGCGCCCTGCCGCGTGCGATACGTCGGTCGCGCGCAACTGTGCGTCCTGCGCAAGCCCGTAGGTGACCACAGGCTTGGCGACCGACGGGACGATGTCGCGAACGTGCTCGTCGTCGGCGCACAGCACCGCGACCCCGTAGAAGGGCAGGCGCTGGGCGAAGTTGACGAAGGCCTCCTTGAGCCGGCCGAAATCGTGGTCGTAGGTCTCCATGTGGTCGGCGTCGATGTTTGTGATCACCGCCAGCACCGGCTGCAGCACCAGGAAGGAGGCGTCCGACTCGTCGGCTTCCGCGACCAGGAATTCGCCCTTGCCCAGGCGAGCGTTGGCGTCGGCGGAAACGAGCTTGCCGCCGATGACGAAGGTCGGGTCGAGCCCGCCTTCGGCGAGCACGCTGGCGATAAGGCTCGTGGTGGTGGTCTTGCCGTGCGTGCCGGCCACCGCGATGCCCTGCTTCAAGCGCATCAGCTCCGCCAGCATCAGAGCGCGCGGCACCACCGGGATGCCTTTTTGGCGAGCGGCGAGGACTTCGACGTTGTCGGCGGCGATCGCCGTCGACACGACGACGACGTCGGCCCCCGCGATATGCCCCGCATCGTGTCCGGCGGCGATGCGCGCCCCCAGATCGGTGAGGCGGCGCGTCGTCGCGCTGGGCGCGATGTCCGACCCGCTGACCTCGTAGCCTTGAGTGAGCAGCACTTCGGCGATCCCGCTCATGCCGGCGCCGCCGACGCCGACGAAGTGGACGCGCTTGACCTTGTGCTTCATCGGATCTGCGCCACCGCAATGCAGGTGTCGGCGACTCGCTGCGCGGCGTCCGCCTTGCGCAGCGTGCGCGCTGCCATCGCCATCTTGAGCAGCGCTTCGCGCGAGGCGGCCGACAGCCACACCGCCAGGCGTTCCGGCGTCAGGTCCCGCTGCAGAATCAGCTCCGCCGCTCCGCGCTCCGCGAGCACGCGGGCGTTGTCGACCTGATGGTCGTCGGCCGCATAGGGAAATGGCACGAGCACGCTGCCGATGCCGACTGCGGCGAGTTCTCCGACGGTGGTCGCGCCTGCGCGACAGATCACGACATCGGCTGCGGCGTAGCTCTTCGCCATGTCATCGATGAAGGCGAGGCAGTCGGCGCTGACCCCTGCACGCTCGTACGCGATGCGAAGGGCGTCGATGTGCTTCTCTCCGGCCTGGTGCGTCACCCGCGGGCGTGCTGCCGCCTCGATGAGGGCAAGCGCCTTCGGTACGCACTCGTTGAGCGCGGCCGCGCCCAGGCTCCCGCCCACGACGAGAAGCACTAGCGGTCCCGAACGGTCCCGGAAGCGCTCTTCGGGTGGCGCCACCGCAACGATGTCCGCACGCAGCGGCGCGCCGACCCACGCGACCTTCGTGTCGCGGCCCGCGCCGAAGGTCCCGGGAAAGCCGGTCAGGATGCGGTCGGCGCCGAAGCGCAGCACTCGGTTGGCGAGGCCGGGTCTCGCGTCGAGGTTGTGAATGACCAGTGGGACGTCCTGCGCAACGGCCATGAGCGCGCCGGGAAACGACGCGAATCCGCCGAAGCCGACCACGACGTTCGGGCGGCGGCGCTGAATCACCCGGCGCGCCTGCCAGCACGCCCAGAGGATCGCAAAAGGCGCGAGCAGCAGCCGCAGCAGTCCCTTGCCGCGCACCGCTGCGAAGGAGAGTCCCTCGAAGTCGATCTTGTGCCTGGGAACGATCCGCGATTCCATCCCGTCGCGCGTGCCCAGCCAGAACACGCGCCAGTCGCGCGCGATCAACTCGGCGGCAACCGCGAGCCCGGGGAAGATGTGTCCGCCGGTGCCGCCGCTGGTGATCATCACCGTTCCGCTCATACCGCAAACCCTCTGAGCAGGCGTCTATTCTCAAAATCCACGCGCAGCAGGATTGCCATCGCCATGCAATTGACGACGATGCCGCTTCCGCCAAAGGACAAGAGCGGCAAAGTGAGTCCCTTGGTTGGCAGCATGCCCATGTTGACGCCGATGTTGATGAACGCCTGCACGCCCAGCCACACACCGATGCCGTGCGCGACGAGCGCAGCGAAAGGACGCTCCAGGCGCGCGGCCTGCCGCCCGATCGCATAGGCGCGAATCAGCAGCCAGGCGAAGAGCGCGATCACCGTCGCCACGCCGACGAAGCCCAGCTCCTCGGCGATGACGGCGAGCAGAAAGTCGGTGTGCGCCTCCGGCAGGTAGAGCAGCTTCTCCACGCTCGCTCCCAGGCCCACGCCGAACCATTCGCCGCGCCCGAAGGCAATCAGCGAATGCGAAAGCTGATAGCCCTTGCCGAGCGGATCGGCCCAGGGATCGCGAAAGCCGGTGAAGCGCTGGAGTCGATAAGGCGCGATCCAGACGAGCAGCCAGAGCGCGATCGGCAGCAGGAGTCCCAGCCCGATCAGCAGCCGCCAGTCCAGGCCGGCGAGGAAGAGGATGCCGAAGGCGATGGCGATGATGACCACGCAAGCGCCGAAGTCCGGCTCGTGCAGGAGCAGCGTGCCGATCGCGATCATCACCGCCAGCAGCGGAAGGAAGCCGCGCAGCAGCGTCTGCTTGAGCGGCTGCTTAGCGTGCAGGAAGTCGGACTTGCGCACGGCGTAGCTCGCCGCGTACAGCACTACGAACAGCTTCATGAACTCCGAGGGCTGCAGATTGACCACGCCGAGCCAGAGCCATCGCTTGCTGCCGTTGACCGCCCTGCCGATGCCCGGAAGCAGCACCGCGACGAGCAGGATCGCGCCGAAGATGAACAGATACGGCGCGACTCGTTGCCACAACTTGACCGGCACCTGGAAGGCGATCACTGCTGCGACGAGGCCTGCGGCGACGAACAGCGCGTGCCGGGCGAGGAAGTACCAGGGCCGGTAGCCCGTGTATGCAGAGGCCTCCGCGGTCGCGATCGATGCCGAATACACCATGACCAGCCCGATCGCCAGGAGAAGCAACGCCGTCCACGCGAGTGAGGCGTCGTAGCTCGCCATCCGCGACGCCCGCGGCGTGATGAGCGGCGCGAACCGCGGGAAGGCCGATCGAAGCAGCGCATCCCTAGGCATGCGCGGCCTCGCGTTGATGCGCAGCCACGGCGGCGCGGAAACGTTCACCGCGCTCCACGTAATCGCGGAACATGTCCAGGCTCGCGCACGCCGGCGACAGCAGCACGACGTCCCCGGCGCGAGCTCTGGCGATGGCGCGCGCGACGGCGCCTTCCAGAGTCGGCGCGGCTTCCACCGCTGCCTTGACTCCGGACAGCGCGGCTGCGATTTCGGGCGCATCGCGCCCCACCAGGATCACGGCGCGGCAATGCGCTTCGACGCAAGCTTTCAGGGGCGCGAAGTTCTGGCCCTTGCCCTCGCCTCCCGCGATCAGCACCGCAGTGCGTCCGACGCCCTCGAGCGCGGCTAAGCTCGCGGCAACGGTCGTCGCCTTGGAGTCGTTCACGAAAAGCACGTCGCCGATTTCCGCGATGCGTTCCATGCGGTGCGGCAGGCCGTGGAATTGCGCCAGCGCGGCGAGCATTCGCGCGTCGACCTTGGCCAGCGTAGACGCAAGCGCCAGCGCAGCGAGGGAATTGAGCGCATTGTGTCGTCCGACCAGCGACAGATCGCTCGCGGCGAGCAGGAGCGCGCCGCCGCGTGCGAGCCACGGCGTGCCGTGCGAAGTGACCATGCCCCATTCGTCTTCGGCCTGGGGAATGCCGGCCCCGAAGGTCTGCACGACGCGTCCTGGCAACCGCATGCCGAGCGAGCGTGGATCGTCGCGATTCAAGACCTGCTCCCCACCACCCGAGAACACCCGCGCTTTGGCCGCTGCGTAATCGCCGATCTCCGCGTAGCGGTCGAGGTGGTTTTCGGTAACGTTGAGCACGGTGGCGACCGTCGGCCTCAAGGACGCCGTCGTCTCCAATTGGAAGCTGGAGAGCTCGACGACGAACACATCCGGCCACGGCTCGCCTCCCTCGTGTGCCGCCAACGTGTCGAGCACCGGCTCACCGATGTTCCCGACCACGGCGGCGCGCAGGCCCGCGGCACCCAGCAGGTGGCCGGTAAGCGCGCTCACCGTCGTCTTCCCGTTCGATCCGGTGACGGCGATGAGCTTCTGGCCGCGCGGCAGCGCGCGGGCGAAGAGCTCAACGTCGCCAACCAGCTCCGCGCCGCGCGCGACCGCCGCGGCGATCGCCGGCTGATCCTTGGCCAGCCCCGGGCTGATGACGATCATGTCGGCGCCGGCGAAGGTCGCCTCGGTGAAAGGTCCCGTCGTGACCGGCAACCGCGGCAATTCCGCCGCGAGGCTCTGCGCGCCGGGCGGGTTGGCGCGCGTGTCCGCCACGCGCACGCGCGCGCCGTGCCTCGCCGTCCACCGCGCTGCCGACAAACCTGTGACGCCAAGGCCGAGCACGACGACGTTGCGGTTGCGGATCGTCGCCATCAGCGCAGCTTCAGCGTCGAGAGCCCGAAGAGCACGAGCAGCATGGTGATGATCCAGAAGCGGACCACGACTTGGTTTTCCTTCCAGCCCTTCAATTCGTAGTGGTGATGGATCGGCGCCATACGAAACACGCGGCGGCCGGTCAATTTGAATGACCCGACCTGGATCATCACCGAGAGCGTTTCGACCACGAACACCCCGCCCATGATGAACAGCACGATCTCCTGGCGGACGATGATGGCGATCGCGCCCAGCGCCGCTCCCAGCGCGAGCGCGCCAACGTCGCCCATGAACACCTCGGCCGGATAAGCGTTGAACCACAGGAAGCCCAGGCCCGCTCCGGCGATCGCGCCGCAGATCACGGTGAGCTCGCCGGCGCCGGGGATGTGCGGCACGAACAAGTACGAGGAGAAATCCGCGCGCCCGGTGACGTAGGCGAAGATGCCCAGTGCCGCGCCGATCATCACCGTGGGCATGATCGCCAGCCCGTCGAGGCCGTCGGTGAGGTTGACCGCGTTGCTGGTTCCGACGATCACGCAATAGGACAGGACGATGAAGCCCCACACGCCGAGCGGGTAGCTCACGGTCTTGAAGAACGGCACGATCAAATCGGCCTTGGGTGGGAGGTCGCGGCTGAAACCGCTTGCGAGCCAGCCGAAGAACAACTGCATGAATTGCGGGTTCGACTGGGCCGACACCGAGAACGCGAGGTAGATCGCCGCGATCAGGCCGATCGCCGACTGCAGCAGGAACTTGCTTCGCGCCGAGAGACCCTTGGGATTGCGGTGAACGACCTTGCGGTAATCGTCGACCCAGCCGATCGCGCCGAAGCCCAGCGCGACCAGGAGAACGACCCAGATGAACCGGTTGCGCAGGTCCGCCCACAGCAGCGTGGTGACCGCGATCGACACCAGGATGAGCGCCCCGCCCATGGTCGGCGTTCCGGCCTTGGTGAGGTGGGTCTGCGGGCCGTCGTCGCGCACCGCCTGGCCGATCTTGTATTCGGTCAACTTGCGGATCATCCGCGGGCCCACGACGAACGAGATCATCAGCGCTGTCATGGTCGCAAGCACCGAGCGCAGCGTGATGTAGCTGAAGACGTTGAAAGTGCGCACGTCGGCTGCGAGCCAGTTGGCGAGCGCAAGCAACATCAGTGCACCTCCGCCGGGGCGCCGCTCAATTCGGCAATGACGCGCTCCATGCGCATGAAGCGCGAACCCTTCACCAGCACGGTGACGCCGGGAGATATCGCGGAGCGCACCGCCCTCGCCAGGCTTTCGACGCAGCCGAAGTGCTCCGCGCCGGGGCCGAACGCTGCGACCGCGTGCTCGGTGAGCTCGCCGGCGCCGAACAAACGATCGATGCCAGCGGCGCGCGCATAGCTCCCAACCTCATGGTGGAACTCGCCACCCTGCTTGCCCACTTCGCCCATGTCGCCGAGCACGAGCCAGCGTGGCGACGGCTCACGTGCGAGCACCGCGATGGCGGCGCGCACCGAGTCGGGGTTGGCGTTGTAGGTGTCATCGATCACCGTGATGGCTCCAGGCAGCACTCTCGCCTGCAGCCGCCCGGCAAGCGGACGAAAAGCTGCCAGGCCTTCCGCCACAGCTGCGAGCCCCGCGCCCGCCGCCGTTGCTGCGGCGATCGCGCCCAGCGCATTGCTGACGTTGTGGCGGCCGAGCGCCCTGAGCTCGATCGAGACGGTTCCTTCAGGCGCCGTCACATCGACCACCGCGCCCCAAGGCTCGGCGCGATAGCGCCCGGTCACCGCCGCAGGCGCGCGCAGGCCGAAGTCGCGCATCGTCAGTCCGACGCCTTCGCCGTTGCGCCGGGCGATCACCCCGCGCCAGAAAGGCGCGTAGTCGTCGTCGGCGTTGATCACCGCCACACCGCGCTCCTGCAGCGCATGCAGAAGCGCCGCGTGCTCCGCGGCTACGTCGGCGACGCTCGTCATGAATTCCTGATGCTCGCGCTGGGCGTTGTTGATGAGCCCGATGGTCGGTGACGCGATGGCGCCGAGCTCGGCGGTCTCGCCGGGGTGGTTCATCCCGATCTCGACGGCGGCCGCGCGGTGCTCGGCTCTCAGCCGCAGCAAGGTCAGTGGCAGACCTATGGCATTGTTAAGGTTGCCCTGCGTGGCGAACACATGCGCTTCGCCGAATTCGGCGCGCAGGATCGCCGCGGTCATCTCCTTGACGGTCGTCTTTCCGTTGCTCCCCACGATCGCCGCCAGCGGCATCACGAAGCGCCGCCGCCAGAATGCCGCGAGCGCGCCCATAGCCCGCACCGGATCGGCGACCGCGAGCAGGGTTCCACCCAGCGAGCCGACCCGATCGGAGGCGACGATCGCGGCGACTGCGCCGCGCTCGAACGCCTGCGCGACGTAGTCGTGGCCGTCGAAGCGCTGACCCTTGATCGCGACAAAGAGGTCGCCCGGTGTGACGGCGCGCGAGTCGGTGGTCACGCCGCGGAACCACGCCTCCCGCCCGTGCAGCTTGGCGGAGATCGCTTCGGCGGCAGTGGCGGTATCCATCATCGCGGCCCCCACACGCGAAGCGCGCGCGCAGCGTGGTCGGCATCCTCGAAGGGGTGGCGCACGCCGGCCGTCTCCTGATAGGCCTCGTGTCCTTTGCCGGCGAGCAGCACGACATCGCCCGCCTTCGCCTCGCTTATCGCCGCAGCGATCGCCGCCGCGCGGTCGAGCTCCACCGAATAACGGCGGTTTCCCGCCTCGCGAATGCCGTGCACGACTTCGCTGGCGATCGCCGCGGGTTGCTCACCGCGAGGGTTGTCGCTGGTCACGACCACGCGATCGGCGAGCCGCGCCGCGATACGCCCCATTTCCGGCCGCTTGCCGCGGTCTCGTTCACCACCGCAGCCAAAGACGCAGATCAATTCGTTGCCGGTTCCGACTGCCGGACGCAGCGCAGTGAGCGTCTTTTCCAGCGCATCGGGCGTATGGGCGTAGTCGACGACAACCAGAGGCAGCCCGTCGCCGCCCAGCCGCTGCATGCGTCCTGGCGGAGCTTGGACCCTGCCAAGAAGACCGAGGGCCTTTTCGAGATTGATACCGCTCACCAGCAGCACGCCGAGCACGCCGAGGAGGTTCGACGCGTTGAACTCCCCGATCACTCGCGTGTGCAGCTCGCCCCTGCCCCAGGGAGTCGCCACGCTGAACGCGAGTCCCGAAGCGCTGGTGATGAGCCTCCCGCCTGCGACGTCGGCCGCGCCGAAGCCGTAGGTGAGCACCTTGCGCCCGCGCGCACGTGCGGTGTCGATCAAGCTGCGGCCGAAGGAATCGTCGGCGTTGATCACCCCGACCCTTAAGCCCGGCCAGCCGAACAGCCGCGCCTTGGCCGCGCCGTAGGAAGCCATGTTCTCGTGATAGTCGAGGTGGTCGCGCGAGAGGTTGGTGAACATGGCTGTCGAGAACGCGACGCCGTTCACGCGGCCCTGATCGAGTCCGTGCGAGGACACTTCCATGACCGCAGCCTCTGCGCCCGCTTTCCTGAAAGCCGCGAGCATCTGGTGCAACAGCGCTGCGTCGGGCGTCGTGTTCGTCGCGGGCCTGAGTGCGCCCAGCAGGCCGCTGCCCAGCGTGCCGATCACCGCGGTTCTGCGTCCGCTCGCGTGCAGCGCCGTGGCGATCCACTGGGCGCAGGAAGTCTTGCCGTTCGTCCCGGTGACGCCTACGGTCCACATCTCACGCGACGGATGGCCGTAGACGAAGTCGGCGATCGCACCGACCCGAAGCTTCAGCCGCTCGACCGCCAGATGCGGCAGCTTCCAGTTCCGATCCCAGTTGAAGCCCTGCGGGTCCCAGAGCACCGCGCCGGCGCCGCGGGCGATTGCGTCAGCGATGAACGTTCTGCCGTCGAGGTGCGTCCCAGGATATGCCGCGAAAGCGTCTCCGGGTCGCACGTCGCGGCTATCGCACGTGAGCCGCGAGACAGGCGCTCCGAGTCGCTCGAGCAGCGCACCGGGGTCGGTGTCCACAGCCGTCGCCGTGCTCACGTCTCCTCCCCGATCTCGGCGCTGTCGGGAGGCAGCACAACGTTGCTGACCGGTGCGTCGGTAGGCACCCCCAGCATGCGCAGCGCCGTTCCCATGACGGCGCTGAACACCGGCGCTGCGATGCTGCCTCCGTAGTACTGTCCGGCGGAGGGCTCGTCGATCATCACCGCCACGATCAGGCGCGGATTCGAAACCGGTGCGAAGCCCACGAAAGACGACACGTACTTGTCCGTATAGGCGCGGCCCTCGAGCTTGTGGGCCGTGCCGGTCTTGCCAGCGACGCGGTAGCCGGCGACCTGTGCCTTCGGCGCCGTACCTCCCGGTCCAACGACCATTTCGAGCATGCGGCGTACTTCTCGTGCGGTCTCGGGTGCGATCGCAGGTCGGCCTGCGACCGGACCGTCGAGTTTGAGCAGCGATACCGGTTTCAGTTCGCCGTCGGTGGCGAATACCGTGTATGCACGAGCGAGCTGCACGAGGTTGACCGAAACGCCGTGCCCGTATGCGATCGTCGCCTGCTCGATGGGCTTCCAGCTCTTCGCCGGTCGCAGCCGCCCGCCCACCTCGCCGGGGAAGCCGGTGCGGGGCGGCGCTCCGAACCCGGAGTCGGACAGCGTCTGCCACATCGCCGAGGCGGGCAGCGACAGGGCGATCTTGGCAGCCCCGACGTTCGACGACTTCTGGATCACCTGCTCGACGGTGAGGACGCCCTCGCGATGCGCGTCGTGGATCGTCGCGCTGCCGATCGTAAGCGTCCCCGGACTCGTGTCCACGATTGAGGTCGGGGTCACGCGTCCCGATTCGAGCGCGGCCGCGATGGTGAAGGGCTTCAACGTCGACCCCGGCTCGAAGGTGTCAGTGAGCGCGCGATTGCGCATGCGGTCGCGCGCCGCCCGGGTGCGGCTGTTGGGGTTGTACGCGGGCCAGTTGGCCAAGGCGAGGATCTCGCCGGTCTTCACGTCGAGCATGATCAGCGCGCCGGCCTTCGCCTTGTTCGCCTCGACCGCCGCTCGAAGCTCGCGAAACGCGAGGTATTGCAGCCTGCTGTCCACCGCCAGCG
Source organism: Casimicrobiaceae bacterium (assembly GCA_035623155.1). Taxonomy (GTDB): domain Bacteria; phylum Pseudomonadota; class Gammaproteobacteria; order Burkholderiales; family Casimicrobiaceae; genus PALSA-1003. The sequence continues at coordinate 116,130 of DASPTZ010000086.1, forward strand.
CGAGGTCGCGCCCTTCCTGCGGCGCGCGAATGCTGGCGACGTCCTCTACGACATCGCCGCGACGGTTGATGATGACGCGCCGCGTGCCCGGCCTGCCGCCGAGCCAGGACTGCTGCGCGAGCTCCATGCCTTCCTGGCCGACGTCGTGATCTCCGGTGAAGCCCAAGATCTGGCTCATCACTTCGCCCGAGGGGTAATAGCGCCAGTATTCGGTCTCGTCGTGCACGCCAGCAATGCGTAGCGCGGCGATGCGATCGGCCACATCGGGCGCGACAGGCCGCTTGAGATAGACGAAGTCGCCCCCGCTGGCGAGCTTCTGCGAGAGGCTCGCCGAGGGCATTTCCAGCGCATCGGCGAGCGCCTTCATCTCACCGGGTGTTGCTTCGACCTTGTCGGGCCAGGCCCAGATCGCCTTGACCGGTGTGCTGATCGCCAGCGGCTCACCGTAGCGGTCGACAATGCGGCCGCGGTGCGCAGGGACCTCGATCGCACGGCTGTAGCGCGAGCTGCCCTGCTCCTGCAGGAAGTCGTGATCGAAGCGCTGCAAGTACAGCGAGCGCACGATCAGCACGACGAGCAGCACAAGCAGGCTCCCGAAAACGACCGGCGCGCGCAGCGGCGGCAGCCGAAGCGGTGTGGACGCCGTGGCCCTCATCGCGTGCCTTCGTCGAGCATCTCGACCCGATCGGGGGTAGGAAGCTGCATCCGCAACTGCTCCCGCGCGACTCTCTCCACGCGCGCCGGCATCGCCCAAGTCGATTGCTCTATCTGCAGCTGGCCGTACTCGACATCGTAGGCCCGAGTTTGCGCGGCCTCGTGCTCCAGGTCGATGAAGAGCTTGCGCGCCTGATGGCGTGAGGTAACCAGCGACAGCGCGCAGGCGATCAGCACCGTGAGCAGGACGAGGTTCACTCGCATCATCACGCGAGCGGTCCTTCGGTGCGCTCGGCAACCCGCAGCGTGGCGCTTCGCGCGCGAGGGTTGGCGGCAAGCTCTGGAGCCCCAGCGCGGATCGCGCGGCCGACGAGGCGCAAGGGCGGCTTCGGCAACGTTGCCGCCGTGATCGGCAACCGGACGGTCCGCGGATCGCCGCCGAACGGTACGCTATGCCGGCGCATGAACTGCTTGACCATGCGATCTTCGAGCGAATGAAAGCTGATCACTGCAAGCCGGGCGCCGACAGCAAGCCGCGGCAGGATGCGTTCGAGCGCTAGCGGCAATTCCTGAAGCTCCTGATTGATGAAGATCCGAATCGCCTGAAAGGTCCGCGTGGCCGGATCCTGACCCCAATCACCCCTCGGGACCGCGCCGACGGCTTCGGCCACGATCGAGGCCAATTGCCGCGTCCGGTCGATGGGGCCGTGCGCGCGAGCTGCAACAATCGCTCTTGCAATCTGCTTAGCAAACCGTTCTTCGCCATATTCCGCGATCACTCCCTTGAGCTCGCCTTCGTTGGCGCGCGAGAGCCACTGCGCCGCTGATTCCCCGCGCGAAGGATCCATGCGCATGTCGAGCGGCCCGTCGGCTCGCAGCGAGAAGCCGCGCGCGGGGTCGTCGATCTGCGGCGACGCGATCCCCAAGTCGAGCAGCACGCCGTCGACCGTGGCGATGCCTTCGCCATCGAGCACGTGCGCGACATCAGAGAACCAGGCGCGATGGAATGTGAACCGACGGTCGTGCCAATCGCGGGCGGCGGCTTCCGCGGCGGGATCGCGATCGATCGCCACCAATCGTCCGGCTGTTCCCAGTGCCGCGAGGATGCGTTTGCTGTGGCCGCCGCGCCCGAAGGTTGCGTCCACGTACGTGCCGCCGGCCTTGATCGCCAGCGCAGCCAGCGCTTCTTCGAGCAGGACCGGAACATGGCCGGCATCGGGCATCACTCAATGTCGTGCAAATGGGCGACAGCCCATTTGCACCACGAACCTCCCCCGCCCCGCCTGCGGGAGAGGGGCGAGGGTGCGGTGCTCCCATTCACATTTGCGATGCTCATGGATCCTGATCAGAGCGAAAAGCCGTCGAGCTCGGGCGGCAATCCGCCCGTTGGGAAAGCGACGATCTGCGTTGTGTGTTCGAGCCACTTCGCTTCGTCCCAGAGCTCGAACTTGTTGCCTTGTCCCACCAGCACGACACGTTTATCGAGCGTCGCGTACTGGCGCAGCGCCGGCGGCACGAGGATGCGGCCTGCACCGTCCAGCTCGACATCATCGGCATGGCCGACGAGCAGGCGCTGCAGACCGCGAATCTTTTCGTTGAAGCTGGAGAGCGCCATCAGGCGCTTCTGAATCGGCTCCCACTCCGGCAGGGGATAGATAAGCAGGCACCGGCTGGGATCGGCGGTGAGGATCACGCGGCCGTTACCGTCAGCGGCAAGCGCTTCGCGGTGCTTTGCAGGCACAGCCAGCCTGCCCTTGCTGTCCAGCGCCAGATGAGAAACGCCGCGAAACACTGCTTGATCCTCCCTCGGGCCTCCGGCTGGGGCGAAGGCCCACTTTGACCCACTTTTTACCACCAACCGGCACTATAGGGAAGCAAACGCGCTTGGTCAACAGGAATTTCACTGCCCGAACAAAGACTTAGCACATTTGTTGCACAAATGCAGAATAGTCTTGAAAAATAGATACTTATTGAATCATTCAGAAGTGTCTTAGTAGATTCGAGGCCTAACTTGGGAAAGTCGTCGAGCGCAGGGCAGGTGTTTTCTCCCCAGGGCATACCATTCACGAGGCGCTCGCTGCTATGCCGTTGGCATCAATCTGTGTGGATTGCATCAAGAGATGTAGCTCACAAAGGCCCCCTAGCGGGCCGCAAAGCGTTACAGGCGGGGGTCAACGCCCGCGCCGTCCGTCCGTTATCGGAGCTACGCGAGTTTGCGCCTGGCATCATGGGCGACGCGAAGGGAGCAAAGCGATGCGATTCTCGGTTTCGACGGCGGCCGCGCGCACGCTGTTGCTTGCAGCGACCATCGCCACTTGGACTGCCGTGGCCCAGGCACAGGATTCAGCCGCTAACGCCTATTCCGATGCGGTGCGGCTGCTCGAACAATCGACCTTCGGCCCCAACGACGCGCTGGTTGCCCACGTCATGCAGGTCGGGACGCAGGCTTTTCTCAACGAGCAATACGCGGCGCCGGCGAGCACGTATCCGGCCCTCAAGTACGTGCCGGCGGGTCAGCAGGCGACCTTCTGTCCGACCGATCCCGACCCGCAGTGCGGTCGCGACTACTACACGCTGTTCCTGCTCCAGAACGCGTTCTTCGCCAACGCGCTCAACGGCCCCGATCAACTGCGCCAGCGGGTCGCGTTCGCGCTGTCGCAGATCCTGGTGACCTCGGGGCTCACGGTCAATCTGGCCTACGGCATGGCGCGCTATCAGCAGATCTTCCTGGACAACGCGTTCGGCAACTACGAGGAAATCCTCACACGCGTCACGCTCTCTTCGGTGATGGGCGACTACCTCAACATGGTCAACAACGACAAGCCGCGCCCGGGCGTGAACCCGAATGAGAATTACGCGCGCGAGTTTATGCAGCTGTTTTCCATCGGTGTGTGGCAGCTCAATGCCGACGGCACGCAAGAGCTCGACGCGAATGGAGATCCGATCGCTACCTACGGCCAAGACGAGATCGAAGGCTTCGCCCACGTGTTCACCGGCTGGACTTACCCGGTGCTCCCCGGTGTGCCCTCACGAACGCATAACCCCAAGAACTTCCTGGGCGACATGTCCCCGGTGGATTCCAACCACGACAAGGGAGCGAAGCTGCTGCTCAACGGGTTCACGTTGCCGGCGGGAGGCACGATCCAGGCGGATCTAACGGCAGCGATCCACGACGTCTTCATGCATCCCAATGTCGGGCCGTTCATCGGCAAGCAGCTCATCCAGAAGCTGGTGACCGGCGATCCCAGCCCGCAATACGTGAAGCGCGTCGCCGCTGTGTTCAACGACAATGGGCAAGGCGTGCGAGGCGACATGAAAGCCGTGATCAACGCGATCCTGAACGATCCGGAAGCGCGCGGCCCCGCGAAGCCGGCGGCGGGTTATGGCAAGCTGCGCGAGCCGGTGCTGTGGATGGCGGCCGCGGCGCGCGCGCTCGGCACGCAGAGCGACGGCGTCTACTTCGGGCAGCAAAGCGGCCAGCTCGGTCAACCCCTGTTCTATCCCGCCTCGGTGTTCAACTACTACCCACCGACGTACGAGTTGCCGGACACCGACCACGTCGGGCCCGAGTTCGCCATCGAGAATTCGAGCACCGCGATCAACCGCTACAACTTCGCCAACACGCTCGCCTTCGGGACAATCGCTCCACTGGCGACGCTTCCAGGGGCCATAGGCACCACCCCGAACTGGGCGCAGCTCACCGCACTCGCCGGCGATCCCACCGCGCTGCTCGACCAGCTCGACGCGCTCATGATGCACGGCGTGATGCCGGCAGCGATGCGCACGGCGATCAGCGGCGCGCTCAACGCGATTCCCCCGACCAATCCGCTGTTGCGCGCGAAGACCGCGTTCTACCTGGTGGTCACGTCGGCGGAATATCAAGTGGAGCGCTGATCATGACGACAAGACGTCCTGGTCGCCGCGCCTTCCTGCGCTACCTGGGAGCACTTTCGACGTTCGGGCTCGCCAGCCGGCTCGACCTGCTCAGCCTCGTCGCGGCGGCGAGCGCACAGCAGGCGGACGATTACAAGGCGCTGGTGTGCGTGTTCATGTTCGGCGGCAACGACGGCAACAATACGCTGATACCGATCGACAGCGCGGGCTACGCGCAGTACGCGGCAGTGCGTCCGTCGGCATCGGGAATCAGTCTCGCGCAGGCGTCGCTCCTGCCGATCCAGCCGGTCAACGTCGGGACGCCCTTCGGCCTCCACCCTGAGCTCAGCGAGCTGCAGACGCTGTTCAATCAACGCAACCTGGCGGTCCTCGCCAATGTCGGGACGCTGGTGCAGCCGACCACCAAGGCGCAATACGCCGCGGGCATCCGTCCGGAATCGCTGTATTCGCACGCCGATCAGCAGGCGCAGTGGCAGAGCTCGATCTCCGACTCCGCGTCCGGGACAGGCTGGGGCGGCCGCGTCGCCGACAAGGTCTCGCCGCTCAATGCGGCTTCAGGATTCCCGGTGATCACATCGCTCGACGGGACCGTGCTGTTCACCACCGGCGCCAAGACGGCGCCGCTGGCGATACCGGTGACGGGAAGCTTCGCGCTGGCGGGCTACAACGGCGGCGCCATCGCCAATGCCCGCCTTGCCGCCGTGCAACAACTGCTCGCGCTTCCTTCCGGCAACGCGTTCGTCACAGGAGCGAACGAGATCGGAGCGCAGGCGTTGCAGCTCTCCTCGACCGTCAACCCGATTCTCGCGAACGCGAACTCGACGGTGGCGCCCCTCTTCACCCCGCTCAAGTCGAGCATCGCCGCCCAGCTCTTTCAGGTTGCCAAGATGATCGAGGCCCGCGCGGCCACCGGCGCCAAGCGGCAGATCTTCTTTGTGCAGCTCGGCAGCTTCGACACCCACGGCGACCAGCTCAACCGCCAACAGGCGCTGTTCGCCGATCTCTCGCCCGCGTTGAAGGCTTTCTATGATGCGACCGTCGCGCTCGGCGTGGCGGGAAGCGTGACGACGTTCACGCTGTCTGATTTCGGCCGCACGTTCCAGCCTGCGTCCGGAGGCGGCACCGATCACGCCTGGGGCAGCCACCATTTCATTATCGGCGGTGCCGTCCAGGGCGGAGCATTTTACGGAGCATACCCGCAGCTCGTGCTCGGCGGACCCGATGACGCCGAGAGCGAGGGGCGATGGCTCCCGACGACCGCGGTCGATCAATATGGCGCGACGCTCGCCGGATGGTTCGGCGTCGCGCCGGCGGATCTTAACGTCGTATTCCCCAACCTCGCCAAGTTCACGCCCGCCAATCTGGGCTTCATGGGCTGACGCGAATCACCCGCGTCTCGAATAGCGCCTATTGCAAGAGTTGCTCGGCCAAGAGAGCGACCGCGCATCGCCCCGGTTTCGACAAACAGTTCGCGGGCGCGCTTGGCGCCGCGCTGCGCGTTTTCGTTCTCGCCGCACGTAATGCCTAGCGCTGCGCGTTGATACAGCGCCCGGGCAAGCCCGAACCCTGCTGCCGTCGCTTGCCTTACCCGAACCGGTGGTGCACCCAGAGCGTGCATGCGGCAGCTTTGCGCACGATCGCTCAACGCGGCCGGGTAGGCGGTATGCATTACTGCTTGCTGAGCGGCGGCACGGTCGCAATGACCTGCTGCTTCCCGCCCACGACCTTCACGATGAAGCTCTCTCGGTCGAGATCGCCGTTCTTGTCGATGCACACATCGAGAAGCACGCCGGGCGTCTCCTTGGTCGAGATGCACGCACCGTGCAGACCTGTGGCAAGTGCCTTGGAATCAAACTTTCCGACTTTTTCGGTGACCGCCTTGATCATGTAGACGGCGCTATAGCCCTTCATGCCATTGTGGTCGCTGCGGTACTTGTATTCGCGCTGGAATTTCTCGTCGAACGCCTTGACGGTGGGCTGGGGCGCGTCTGCCGTAAGGCCGACGTGGCCCAGCACCCCTTCGGACGCATCGCCCGCAAGCTCGATCACTTTCTGTCCGATAATCGTGGTTTCGCCGACGATCGGCTTGTCGTAGCTCTGCTTCTTGAATTCGCGCAGGAGGCGCGCGCCTTCCTCTTCGGTGAGGTATGCGAACACGGCGTCCGCATTCGACTGCTTGACGCGCAGCACGACGGCCGAAAAATCCGCCTGCCCCGGATCGGTGGAAATATCCGCCGCCACTTTGATGTGCCGCGCCGTCAGGGCCTTAACCATCTCGTCGCGCCCGCCCTTGCCGAAGTCGTTGTTGGTAAACACGATGGCAATCGATTTCTCCTTCATCTGCTCCCCGATGTAACGCGCAAGCTTCGGCATGGAGATCGACTGGGTGAATGAAGTCCGAAACACGTACGGATTTCCTTGCTGGGTGATCACGGCCGCCTCGCCGCCCGTGAAATTGGTGATCTCAGCACGCCGCGTCTCGCCCATGCTGACGATCATCGATCCCGAATGAACGGGGCCCAGGACCACATACGCCCCTTGGTCGATCGCTTTCTGAGCCATCGCCTTCGCCACGCCGGGGTTGGTCTGCGTGTCGTTGGAGGCATATTCGACTTTACGCCCGAGGATTCCGCCGCTTGAGTTGATCTCCTTGACCGCGAGCTTGACGCCGTTATCGAAGTTCGTTCCTGGTGTAGCGCCCGTGCCCGATAGCTCCATGATTCCAAAGAACAGGACGGGTCCCTGTTGCGCGATCGCAGGCATCGCGCCGAGCGCGAGCATCGCGATGAGCATACTTCTGACGAATCGCATTGTTCCTCCTATGTCCGGCCGCTTCTTTGGTTGCGAACGTCCTCCGCTCGTCTGATCGGCTTGGGAGGCCTATCACGAGAGCCCTGGAGCCCGTACAGCAGCTTTAGCCCGATCGCAAGTAAAGCCTGGTAACCCCTGTGACCGGAACGGACCCTGCTGGAATGGCGCGCCCGACGCTTCGGAAAGTAACTAAATTGTGTGTGCTAATTGCGCACAAAATGATGCCTTTAGATCTTCAATGGTATTGTAATGGTGTATCTGTATGATTATTATACAAGCCAATTTGCCCGAACAATGGCGATAGACAACGACTAGCACCTAGCAGAAACCCCCTCTCGGCCCGCCAAATTCGCACGCAAGACTGTCACCGACTTTGGCCACTCCATCGCTCAAAGCCGACCCTCGGCCGACACGCGAGCTCAGTTCCGCGCACCGCTCAAGCTACTAGTCGCCCGACGCGATCACGCACATCGCTGGAACTGTCATCCCCACCGCATCCAGTGTGTCCCTATTGGATTCCTTTGAACGGCCAGTGTTGGAACAGTTTTCGCACTAGCAATGGTCCGATCTTTCGGTAATTATAAATAAATACCGAAACTATGGAACAATGCCGGCATGGTACTAACCGAACGCAAAATTCAAGCACTCTTCCACCGGGTCACCACGGCACGCTCGCGCGACCTCGTAGCCGCAGGCGTCACCCGAAGCGAGCTGTCCCGGATGGTCAGAGCCGGACGCCTGGTCCGGGTGGCACGAGGTCTGTACGCGGCAGCAGGGTATCAAAGTAGCGAACATGCCGCACTAGTGACGTTGGCGAAGCGGGCGCCCGGAACTTTGTTCTGCCTGCTCACGGCGCTGCGATACCACGATCTAACCACACAAAATCCATCCGAAGTCTGGATCGCAATCGATAACAAGGGACACCCGCCGCGGCTGGAATATCCGTCAGTACGAGCAGTGCGCTTTTCCCCGGCGGCGCTCGCTGCCGGAGTGGAAACACACTATGTCGACAGGACACCGATTCGCGTGACCGGTGTAGCCAAGACGGTCGCGGACTGCTTCAAGTTTCGCAACAAGATTGGGCTGGACGTGGCGCTTGAGGCGCTGCGGGAAGCACGGCGCGCCAAGAAGGCAACCGCGGATGAGCTATGGCGCTTCGCGAAGCTAGACCGCGTCGCCAATGTGATGCGCCCCTATCTGGAAGCCGTGGAGTGAACGCGGGTCTCGCCGCGTCGGTGCATGCCCGGTTACTGGCACGAGCGAAGCAACGTGGCGATGACTTCAACCTAATACTCACCCGTTACGCAGTTGAACGATTCCTGTACCGGCTCTCGATCTCGCCTGCGCGCGAGCGCTACTGGCTCAAGGGGGCGATGTTGTTCGACCTGTGGTTCGGCGTGCCACATCGGCCTACACGTGATGCCGATTTTCTGGGCCTTGGTCCGGCTGATAGCGAGACGTTGCGCGACACACTTTGCGAGATTTGCGTGATTGCATCCGACGATGGTATGACATTCGATGCGAATTCGCTTGTCATCGAGGAGATCCGCGAAGATGCCAGCTACGGCGGTCTGCGCGCAAGGCTTGTCGGCCGGCTCGGCAATGCACGCTGTCCAATCCAACTCGATATCGGGTTCGGTGATGCGGTCACGCTCGCCGCCGAGGAAGTCCTATATCCGACCCTCTTGGACAATATGTCCGCGCCGCGATTGCGAGTGTATCCGCGTGCCACGTTCGTGGCTGAGAAACTCGAAGCAATCGTGAGCCTCGGCATGGCCAATAGCCGGATGAAGGATTACTTCGACCTACGTGCTTTGGCGCGCGAGGGAGTTCTCGACGCTCGATCGCTCGCAGAAGCCATTGCCGCCACCTTCGCGCGGCGCGGAACCGCGCTGCGCGATGAATTGCCGATTGGCCTCACCGATGAATTCGCGCGGGACGCCGCGAAACGTGCGCAGTGGAGGGCTTTTCTCGGAAAGAGTCGGCTCGAAGCCCCGGCTCTGGACACTGTCGTCAGGGAGGTGAGGGACTTCGTTGCCGAGCCGCTCCGCCGCGCACGGAAAAGGTAGCGGCGTCGTGACACCCTCGCCGAGATTTCTTGCGCATTCGCCTCTATGCGCGTTTGTCCCACCCACTTGCTTCCCAAGAAACGACATCGTCCGGAATCTGAGCGGCGACAATCGTCATGGCCGGTCCGCATCTTGCGCCGCGATCCGAATCTGGATCGCGGAGATGTTCGAGTGAAAGCCTCCGGCGAAAAAAAGTCTCGGGGTGGCCCGCCCACCCCGCGTCGTGATCAACTCGTCACCGAGCTCGCAAAGGCGAGGTTGGAGCTCGAGCAGATCGAAGCGCAGCGTACCGCGGCCAAAGCCCGAATCGCCGTGCTTAGCAACGAGCTTGCAGCGCTTGATGCGGTTTCTCGGGCCGTGGCTCCCGAGCCGCTGGCGGGGCTCGCGCCCCGCACACCTGCCGACAAGGTAAAACTCTTCCGTCAGCTTTTCCGGGGTCGTACAGACCTTTACCCGACGCGCTTCGTCAGCAAGAAGACGGGCAAGCCAGGCTATGCCCCGGCTTGCTCGAACAAGTTCGTGGCAGGTGTGTGCGAGCTCCCGAAGATCAAATGCGGTGACTGCACCAAGCAAGCATTCAAGCCCGTCGATGACGCCGCCGTCATTGCCCACCTAAAAGGCCGGCATGTGATGGGCGTCTATCCGATGCAAGAGGACGAGACCTGTTGGTTCCTGGCAGTCGACTTCGACAAGAGCACATGGATGGATGATGTACGAGCGTTCGCACAGACGTGCCGCCGGCTGGGACTGCCCGTAGCAGTTGAGCGCTCACGCTCGGGGAATGGAGCGCACGTCTGGTTCTTCTTTGCGAGTCCCATCGCGGCGGCGACCGCCCGCAAGATGGGATGCCATGTCATCACCGAAACCATGGCCGGCCGACACCAGCTTGGCATGGACTCGTACGATCGGCTGTTTCCCAGCCAGGACACAATGCCGCGGGGTGGCTTCGGCAACCTGATCGCCCTGCCGCTCCAGCACGGACCAAGGCAGGAGGGCAACTCCGTATTTCTCAACGAGAACCTCGACGCGTTTCCCGATGAGCAGCAATGGGCGTTCCTGACGTCCATCGAGCGGATTGAAGCATCGACCGTGGAAAGGATTGCATCCGAGGCGAGCCGCTCGGGAAGCGTCGTCGGCCTTCGCATACCGGAAGCAGCTGGCGACAAGGACACTGCCGTGCGAACGCGACTACCCTCGGAGAGCGCGCGCTCAGTGCGCATCAGCGGCCCCCTGCCAAATCGGGTTTCGGCCGTGCTCTCGGAACGTCTCTTTGTGGCGAAGGCGGGTCTGCCCTCCCCATTGCTCAATCAGATCAAGCGAATTGCAGCCTTCCAGAACCCGGAGTTCTACAAGAAGCAAAGCATGCGGTTATCCACAGCGCTCACCCCGCGGGTGATATCCTGCGCAGAAGATCTTACGCAGCAGATCGCTTTACCCCGAGGCTGCAGGACCGATCTTGAGGAGTTGTTCCGCGGTTTCGGCATCGCACTCGATGTTGTCGACGAGCGGATCTCCGGTAAGCGCCTTTCGCTGTCTTTCCTCGGAACACTTACGCCGGTTCAGGATAAAGCAGCCCGCGCGCTTCTCGCGAGCGACTGCGGCGTCCTCGTCGCCCCTCCTGGCGTCGGCAAGACTGTCATCGGCACGTACTTGGTGGCCGCCCGCGCCTGCAACACCTTGGTTCTGGTGCACCGGCAACCGCTACTCGATCAGTGGCGTGCGCAACTCGCATTGTTTCTGGGAGTCGATCAAAGAGAGATTGGGCAGATCGGTGCCGGGAAACGCAATCCAACCGGCAGGATCGACGTCGCGATGATCCAGAGCCTCGTACGTAAGGAATCCGTCG
>DASPTZ010000087.1:0-35547 GCA_035623155.1 Casimicrobiaceae bacterium
CAACGCCGACAGCGCATTGTCTTGCGCGGGGACATTCCGAGCCCCGCGAACCCGCCGAGCGGCTGCGTATTCCGAACGCGCTGCCGGTACGCCATTCCGGCGTGTGCGCAGACGCTGCCCCAGCTTACGGCCGTGGGCGCCAGCCACTACAAGGCATGCATCCGCGACGACGTGCCGTAAGCGGGCCCTTCTGCGTCGAAATTCCGAAGACGCGCCGCTCGCGTGAGCTTCCCTTACGCTGCGCTAAGAAGAGTCGTCTGTACAACTTCCGATCGGGATTTCAAGCTAGCCAATCGCTTCACGGATGGTTCTCAACTAAGGAACGCATGAAGATCCTCAGTCCAAGGAACGTTGCGCCAGCTAAGGGGCCTTACGCCCAAGGATTGCTCGTCGATCCCGGCAAGATGTGTCTGTTTATGTCCGGACAGGTTGGGTACTTCAGCGCGCAGGTCATCCGCGACCCGGCATCAGCAGGTTCGGCAACCAAAGCGAAATTTGCGGAAACACAGTGACCAAGAGCAGCGCCACGAGCATGCTCAGAAAGATGGGCCACATATAGCGCCAGAATTCGACGATGCTGATCCCGGTCATTTTACAGAGAAGAAACATCGTCAGCCCGTACGGCGGCGTAATGAGGCCGATGAGAAGATTGAATACGGTAACGACGCCAAAGTGAACCGGATCGATCCCGAGGTGGGCGACGGTAGGCATGATCAGCGGGACGAATACGAGAATGATCGGAACCGTGTCGATGAAGCAGCCCATCAACAGATAGAGAAGATTGATGCCCAGAAGGAATACCCAGGGATCGTTTGTTATGCCGACTGTCCATGTGGCCAACGATTCGGCGGCACCATAAAGCGTCAGAACGCGACCGAACACTGCGGCCGACGCGAGAATCACGAAGATCGCACCGACCATTCGCGCCGTGGCTAGCAGTTGGTCGCCGACCTGCGCAAACGTGAGTTCTCGATAGATGAGGATCCCGCATATCAAGACGGCCACAACGCCGACAACGGCGGATTCGGTTGGCGTGGCGATACCGGCGAAGAAACTGCCGAGGACCACTATTGGGATAATGAGAACCGGGACGCTCTTGATCGTAACGTTGACTCGATCGCGGATCGACACTGACGGTTCGCGGGGGAAATTGTTCCGCTTCGCCGTGAAATAGGCCACGACGTACAATACGGCGCCGAGCAACAGGCCCGGCACAGCACCGGCCAGGAAAAGCCGTCCGATTGAGACGTTCGTGGCAGCCGCGAAAAGGAGAAACGACAGGCTGGGCGGGACGAGAGGCCCGATCATCGCCGCGCCGCCGATGATGGAAGCGGCATAGCCGGCGGGATAACCCGCTTGGCGCATGGCGGGAATCAGTAGTCGGCCGGTCGCCGCGGCATCGGCGAGGTCCGACCCGGACATTCCAGCCATTATTATGTTCACCGTGATCGAGACATGCGCAAGGCCGCCAGAAATATGGCCAACATAGGCTTTCGCTGCTTCCACGAGTCGGCGCGTCACCCCTGAAACAAGTGCAAGATCACCCATGAGGATGAAGAAGGGGACCGCCAAAAGGATGTAGTGGTTTGGCCCGCCCCAGAGCGTCTCTGGCAGGGTTTGCAAAGGAATTGGAATCGGCGCGAGCAGAAGCCCCACGGCCGACGCGGCGAGCAGGTTGAGGAAGACCGGCACCCTCAGGACGAAAAGCACCAAGAACGTGGCGGTTGTTACCCAGAGTCCGTTCATTGACTACGCTTCCGCCGTACTCGTTTCGCTGAGGGGCCGCGAACATGCTTGACCAACTGGAAGAACGCGAGAACGATCATCAGAGACAGGGAAACAGAAATAGCGTAGGCGAACGCTGCCATGGACATTCCCAGCGACACCGTTTGCACAATTTCTAGCGAAAGCGCGTTGTGGTAGCCATACCAGGCAATTGGAGTGAGAATTAGTATGGTCAGGATGTCAATGAAAATGAGGTTTGCTCTCTGAAAACGAGCAGGCATCGACAGATAAATCACCTCAAATGCGATGTGTCCGCCGCCACGGATGATCACTGCGCCGGCCAGGAAGGTGAGCCACACCAGGCAGAGCGATGACAATTCCGCGGTCCAGCCGACAATTATGAAATCCGAAAGCAGGAATCTGACCGTGACCTGGATGATCGCGGCTACGACCATGATGATCATCAGGTTCATCAGTGCGAAATCTTCAAGCATGTCCCACAAACGAGCGGGATACGGGCTCCGGTAGCGCTCCCTTCTCAGCCAAACGAGGAAGGCACTCGCAACAGATGCGAGAAAGGCGAGAATCAGAGCCCCCGCTGGAATGTCTTCCATCATTGCCGCCCTTTGAGGATGCTGTCGCGGGCGGGCATGCCGAGCACCGATCGGTCGCGGCATGCCAAGCCTTGACGGCTATCTCTATTGCTGCGCTTGGATCTCGTCGATCAGTTTCTGGCCGATCTGCTTGGCAAATTGAGCGTAGACCGGCTGGACCAGGTTCTTGAATTTCGACGGATCAGGATGGGTAATCGTGAGGCCAGCTTTTTTCATTACGCCGAGCGCGGTGTCGGTTGCTTGGTTGATTTCCTCATTCATGACCTCGCCACCCGCGGTGGCCCCTTCGATGATGGCTTTCTGAGTTTGTGGGTTCAAACCGTCGAAGGTATTCTTGTTCATTAAGAACAGCGCCGAGTCGATTTCGTGAGAGGTATCGGCGACGCTGCTGGCTACTTCGTAGAATTTGGCTCCGACCATGGCCCAGAAGCTCGTTTCCACGCCATCGACCGCATGCTGTTGAAGCGCCATGTAGACTTCGCCGTAAGGCATCGGGATGGCGTTCCCGCCCATGGCCTGCATCGACTTCATGTAAACCTGGCTCGGGGTCACGCGAATTTTTCGACCCTTCAAGTCTTCCGGCCCGTTGATTTGGAAGCCGTTGGTAATGAATCCGCGCGTGCCATAGTTGCCCCAAGCGAGCCCCTTGATTCCCGCCCGTTCGAATTCTGCGAGTAGCTCTTGGCCTATCGGGCCGCGAAGCGTTTTCCAGAAGGTTTCGCGTGACTTCCAGATGAAAGGCAACGACGTCACCTGGACCTTCGGTGCGACGGCTGATGCAGCCTCGCCGCCGCCGACGAGAACCACGTCGATCGTGCCCGAGCGCACCCCGTTGACCATCTCGACATCATTGCCGAGCTGTGCGTTCGGGAAGATCTTGATGACGACCTCTCCTTTGGTCAGTTGGCTGACAACGTCAGCCATTTTCTGAGCTGCATGGCCGGCGGGATCGTCAACTTGCGTCGCGAATCCTAGCCGAAGGTTGATTTTCTCCGCGTGTGCGAAACCGCCAAGGGCGAGAATGGCGGTTGCAAACATAACGTTAGTAACCGTCCTCCTTGAAATGAACTTCATAGCTTCTCCTCCTTGTGCGCCGGCTAATCCGGCAAGGTGTTGTGACTGAAAGAGCCGTACCCGAATGTTCGGCTCGATCGGCCCAACTGGGAGTTCGGAAAGATTTCGAGTTTTAGCGAGCCGCGAGTCTTCTCCTGAAGCACCTGCGCCATCTGCTTGACGCCTATGCCAGCCGCGCCGTCCAGCGGGACGCTGAAGCCCAGTCACAATGTCTTCACTTCTGGCAGTGACTGTGCTTACAACCGCCTTTCGCCTGCTGTTCGTCCTCCATGGGAAATCGCTATTCGCGGCGCGCAGAGGCCTGGCCACAATGACATCGATCATATTGGGCGTCCTACAAAGCGTCGGTCGTATTTTCTGCGGCGAGACGTAAGTTTTGCTGACGGACGTTTCTCGGCGCTGGCACGTGATCTCGAGATTGCCACCGATGCTCGCCCGTCTCGTCGCCCGCCTTGGTAAAGCGGACCTCGTCGTCACCCGAGGGAAACGCAGGCATCCGGCCCTGGCGCAGCCGAACGCGACCAGGCGGCATGGAGCCCAGGCGCGGCTAGGTCCTGCGCAGCACAGGCGCGAGGTACGACGATCTTGGACGCATCTGTTTCATCCGCGGTCGATGACGTGCGCGACGCCATCAGCAGTGCTTGTGCGCTATCCCGGATCGGCTGATCTGCCTGCGAGGGCGAGACGACCGCAATCGCGAGTCGGACCCTTACTCATGCTTCACCGCTGAGTTCCCTCCAACTGCTCCGGTTATGAGCCATCAGATCTTTAGCTACGTTCAGAATTCGTTACTTCCGCGCATTGCCGCAGAGATCCATCATGGCGCGTGGCCCCGCGAACTTGACGCCGGGGCCATCGTAGCCGATTCCCTTGCGAAAATGAGAAAGACTGCGTGGAAGAATTCGATTTCGTGATTGTCGGAGCCGGCACGGCCGGCTGCGCGGTTGCGTACCGGCTCGCGGAGCGCGGCAACACTGTATGTGTCCTCGAAGCCGGGCCCCCGGATCGCAATCCCTTGATTCGGATTCCGAGCGGGATCATGAAGACTTCCACCAACGCCGACCTCACTTGGCGTTACGAGTTCGAACCATCGGAGAACACCAAGAATCGCCCGATACCGGGATTCTTCGGCAAGACTCTTGGCGGATCGAGCGCCATACACGGCATGGTCTACAACCGGGGACAACGGTCGGATTTCGACGGTTGGGCGGCGGGTGGCGCAGAGGGGTGGGACTATTTCTCGGTCCTGCCCTACTTTCGGCGCTCGGAGCGCTACCTCGATGGCGGCGAAGATGAGTTCCGCGGCCGAGATGGCCCTATTCCGATTGGCAAGCTGAGGATGCAGGAACAGATTAGCGATCGTTTCATCAACAGCGCCGCGGCGACTGGGATTCCGCTCACCGATGACTACAACGGACGGAAGCAGGAGGGTGTCTCATATGTGCAAGCGCAGATCCTCAACGGCAGGCGATGGAGCTCGGCCCACGGATATCTTCATCCGGCCCGCCGAAAGTTCAAGGTCGACGTCAGGACTCATGCGCTTGCGCGCCGTGTTCTGACGAAGGATGGCCGAGCGATCGGCGTGGAGTATGGCGCCTGGGAAGCCGATGACCTGAAGACCGTCTTTGCCAGAAAGAGCACGATCGTCAGCGCAGGCGCGCTCGTTACCCCCAAGATCCTTCAGCTTTCCGGGATCGGGCCCGCCAAACTTCTCCAGCAGATGGGGATCTCGGTTGTCCGCGATCTGCGGGGCGTCGGCGCCAATATGACCGACCATTTCTCGGCGCGGATGGTCGCGCGAGTCAAGCCGGGCCTCGGCACGATCAACGAACGGGCAAAAGGATGGCCGCTCGCGGTCGAGATAGCGAAGTGGCTGATGGGCCGACCTTCCGTTCTCGCCATGACGGCGATGTCCGTCTTCGCGTTCTGCAAGAGCGACCCATCATCGCGCGACACCGAGTATTCGTTGATGTTCCTGCCCGCAAGTCTCAAATCCGGCATGACGCGAAGGCTCGACGACTATCCCGGTGTGACCGGAGGCGTTTGGCAGCAGCGGCCCGACAGCCGAGGCTACGTCCGCATCCGATCCCGCGACATCCGCGACCCACCGGTCATCCAGCCGAATTATCTCGATACGGAAATCGACCGTCAGGTCGTTATCAGGGCGATAAAGCACCTCGACAGGGTCTTCAAGACCGAACCCTTGGCTTCGGTCATCGAGGAGATCACCCTGCCCGTTCACGCATGCACGACCGACGACGAATGGCTTGACTACGTGCGCGGCAACGGCATGGGCTCCTATCACCCGGCCGGCACGTGCAAGATGGGCTCGCCGACCGATCCCGCGGCCGTCGTCGACCCGCGATTGAGAGTACTCGGCATCAGGGACCTGCGAGTGGTCGATGCCTCGATCTTTCCGACCCAGCCGTCGGGCAACTTGAACGCGAGCGTCATGATGACCGCAGAAAAGGCGGCCGACATGATCCTCGAGGATTTCGGCTAGCGACGCAGCGACGCCAGGAGCGAAACCATGGATGTGAAAGCCGCCATCGCCACAGCACCGCGGGAGGCGTTGATCATCGACACGGTTTGCCTCGACGGCCCGCGGCACGGCGAGGTGCTGATCGAGCTCGTCGCCGCGGGTCTCTGCCACACCGACAAGACGATCATCGACGGATCGCGTGTGTGGGACAAGTTCCCGATCGTGCTGGGCCACGAGGCGGCAGGAATCGTGCGCGAGATCGGACCCGGCGTGACGCGGCTGCGTCCCGGCGACAAGGTGATCCCACTGGCCGTGCCTGAGTGCGGCCACTGCCCTCCGTGCAAGCGGCCGCACACGAACCTGTGCGACGAGTTCTTCCGGCCTTATCCGCGCAATCCGTTTACCTGGCAGGGCTCCGAGATCGAGAGCTTCGCCAACCTCGGAACGTTCGCCCGATTCATCACGGTGCGCGAGATGCAGGTCGCGAAGATTCGCTCCGACGCCCCGCTGGATATGGTCTGTTGCATGGGATGCGCAGGGATCACCGGGCTTGGCGCCGTCCTGCACACGGCGCGCGTCGAAGCGGGGTCGTCGGTGGCCGTATTCGGGCTCGGCGGAATCGGGATGAACGCGATCGATGGTGCGCGCATCGCGGGCGCCAGGATCATCATCGGCGTCGACATCAATCCGGCCAAGGAGCCTCCCTCGCGCCGCGCGGGCATGACGCACTTCCTCAATCCGCGTGAGCAAGGAATGGATATCGTCGGCGCGATCAAGGACATCAGCGGCGGCGGCGTCGACTATAGCTTCGAATGCGTCGGGCATGAAGCGCTGATCCAGCAGGCGATCGATTGCACGAGGACCGGGTGGGGTGTGGCCGTCATCATCGGCAACGTTCCCGGCAAGTACGACCTGACGGTTCCCGTGCAGCCGCGAACGATTCAGCACAGCCGCTGGGTCACCGGCTCTCATCTTGGCAATGTGAAGTCGCTGTCGGAGTTTCCCGCGCTGGTCGACATGTTCCTGGACGGCCGGCTCAAGCAGGACAATCTCATCTCGCACCGGCTTTCGCTCGACGACATCAATCGAGGCTTCGAGCTGATGGATACAGACGAGGCGCGGCGTGTCGTTGTGGACCTCGACTGAGTGTTTGCGCGACGCTAGCTTCCGCCAGCCCATCGCCGGATGTGCGGACCCGTCAGCGTCGCTTACCTCGCGTGAAGAAAATGCGTCTGTACACGGTATCCCGCGAGGAAGAAACTGAGCAGCCGACGCGCGGACGCACGAGAAGATCGAGACGCCTGACCGGAACCGGGTCGGCAGACCAAAGCACAACGGAGGTCTAACTATGAAGATCTTTATGGCCGTCCTTGCTCTGGCATTGATCGGCGGTGTTCAGCCCGCGCAGGCCCAGACGACAAAGCTGAGACTGGGATGGACCTCCGATAACAACGGCCCAGGCGGTGCCGGCCTTCGGCTGTTGGCCGCGGAAGTCAAGAAGCGCACCAACGGCGCGTACGAGATCGAGCTCTTCGGCAACGGCCAGATCGGCAACGAAGTCGATCTCATCGGACAGGTCGCTTCGGGCAGCCTCGACATGGCGATGGTCGGAACCGGTACGCTGTCGACAATCGAGCCGAATTTCGCCGTGGTCGATCTCCCGTTCGTCTGGAAGTCCAAGGATTCCTATTGGAAAACCGTCAATGGCCCTATCGGGCAAGGCCTGATGGACAAGCTCGAGGGCAAGGGCCTCAAGGCCATCGCATGGGGCAGCTGGGGCGTGCGTGACTTCATCACCAACGGCTTCGACGTGATCAAGCCGGAAGACATGCGAGGCAAGCGCATTCGCATCTCACAGAGCCCCGTGTTCGTGAAGATGATCCAGGCGTTCGGTGGAAACCCGGCACCGCTGGCGTGGGGCGAGGTTTACACGGGCATGCAGCAGAAGACGATCGACGGTGTTGAATCGTCTCCGTGGGCTTACCTCGAAATCAAGCTCTATGAAGTTGCGACCAGCGTGTCGACGACGGAGCATCTGATCCAGAGCGCGGTCACTTTCATGAACCTCGGAAAGTTCAAGACGCTGCCGCCGGACGTGCAGAAGATCTTCCTAGAAGTGGGAAAGATGAGCGGCCAGGCGATGTACGAGTCCATCAACAAGGCCAACGAGGATTCGATCGAACAGATCAAGACCAAGGGTGTCAAGATCGTCAAGCCGGATCGCGAGGCTTTCCGGAGACTCGTCGGTCCGGTCTACGAACTTGTGACCAACAAGGTGGGCTCCGATCTGCTCAAGCAGATCCAGGACGCACAGAAGTAATCAGGACGGATTCGTTCAAGATCGGGCGGCTCTTCGCGAGCCGCCCGATTTTCTTAGGATGCAATAGGAAAGTGACGCAGAACGCCATTCCTGCGGCTGGCACTGAGGGCGGAAATCCATGAACGAAATTCCGAAAGGCGTAATCATTGCGACGATCCTGTCCCTGTTGGCCGCGGCGGCGCTGACATGGTTGCGCCGCGACGAGTACGGCGAAATGTCCGCCACGGCGGCGTGGAGCATCATCGAGGATTACGTCGCCCAGTTTCTGCTCGGGATCATGATCGTAGCCACCGTCGTTCAAATCACGACGCGCTACTTTCTGGGAGGCCTCGTGGTCGCAAGCTGGGCTGAGGAGCTTGCCTTACTGGCGCAGGTCTGGCTGTGCTTCTGGGGCGGTGCGATCATCCATCGCCGCCGGCAACACATCGAACTGCAATTCGTCTTCGATATGATGTCGCGAGCAGTGCAGCGCGTCGTCGTCATTCTGGGCGATATCGTCGCCATCGCGATCCTGTCCTCGCTCGTCTGGGCGGGATTCTGGAACGCCAGAGTCTTGAGCATCGTCGAGACCATGTCGCTGGGCGTTTCCGTATCGTGGTTTGCCTATTCGGTCCCGCTCTGCCTCAGCCTGTTTGTCATCTATAGCATCTGCCAGCTCATCGATCACATTCGCGCGCCCTCCGACAAGTCGCTTGATCCCGACCGCCAGGAGACGTTCGCATGAACGGATTGTGGGCAACGGTTGCGGTCTTTTTCATCTTGTTCATCCTGCGCATGCCCGTCTTCATCGTGCTGCTCGGGTCGTCCGTTGTCGGAATCTATTTTGCGCCGCAATCAATTTCGTTCGCACAGGCGCCGGCGACCTTGTGGCAGGGCGTCAATCATTTCGTCCTGCTTTCCGTTCCTTTCTTCATTCTGATGGGAGACTTGGCGCTTATCTCCGGCGTCACCGCGCGACTGGTCAAGGCCGCGCAGGCTTTCGTAGGCCATATCCACGGTGGCCTTGCGCACGTGGGTGTCATCGTGAACATGATCATGGCGGGCATGTCCGGCTCCGACCTGGCCGATGCCTCGGCGACGGGAAAGCTGTTGATCCCAGCGATGAGCGCGGCCGGATATCCCAAGGGATACGCCGCCTCGCTGATCGGCGGCGCGGCCATGATCGGGCCCCTCATTCCTCCAAGCGTCGCCTTCCTGCTGTTTGCCTCGGTCACCAACGTCTCGGTCGGCCGGCTGTTTCTTGGCGGCGCCGTCCCCGGTGTGCTGCTTGGAATTATGCTGATGATCCAGGCTTATTTCACGGCGCGGATTCGCGGCTATCCGGTCGAACCGAAGATGCCCTACCGAGAACGGATCAGGGTCGCGGTGAATAGCATCCCTGTCCTGCTCGTTCCGGTTGTCGTGCTTGGCAGCTTCTTCGGCGGAATTGCGACCCCAACCGAAACGGCGGCGATCGGCGTCCTCGGCGTCGTCTTCATCGGAATGGTGCTCTATCGAGAGCTGACGTTCCGTCAGCTCGGAACGCAGATGATCGATACGGTCCGCGCCGTCGGCGCGATCTTCATCATCATCGCGTCGGCGAGCGTGTTCGGCCGCGTGCTTACGCTCTACGGCGCGGCCGATGCGCTCTCGGTATGGGTCGCGGGCATCACGACCGATCCCCTTGAGTTCCTGATGGGCATTAACGTTGTATATCTCGTCCTGGGCTGCATGGTCGATACCGTGCCGATCCTTCTGGTATTCGTGCCGCTCATCATGCCCACTGTTCTGAAGCTCGGAATCGACCCGGTGCATTTCGGCGTTATCACGGTCTTCAATCTGCTGATTGGGTTAATCACGCCGCCCTACGGACTCACCATGTTCCTCCTGTGCAAGCTGGCCAATATCAGTCTTGTCGAATTCTGGCGTTACATGTGGCCGATCTTCCTGGCAATGATCGTGGCGCTGGTCTTGATCACGATCTATCCGCCGATCGCGACCTGGCTGCCTAATCTTGTCATGGGCGCCTTGTAGCAAGCTTGCCGATACCGAATCGCGCCGCCCATAACAGCAGGAGCATCAGATGCGGGCAGTGACATTTCCCGGCGATCGACAGATTGCATTCGTCGAGTTTGCCGATCCGACCCCGGGCGCGAACGAAGTGGTCCTGGAGATGAAGGCCTCCGGTGTATGCGGAAGCGATCTGCACTATTACCGCCGCCGGGCTGGCACGCCGATGAGTGCCAAGTTCCAGTACGAGAAGGGACCCGTCATCGGCGGTCATGAGCCGTGCGGGGTCGTGGCGGCGATGGGGCCTGGAGTGCCGCAAGCGATGGCGCGGATCGGCGACCGTGTGATGGTGCATCACTATTCCGGCTGCGGTGCCTGCAACCTTTGCCGTTCCGGATGGCAGCAACTTTGCCAGGAGGTGCCGGTCAAGACTTACGGCAACAACGGCCACGGCTGTCACGCGCCGTATTTCAAGGTGCCGGCGATCACGCTGGTTCCGTTGCCCGACGAGCTCTCCTTCTCGACCGGGGCGGCGATCGCGTGCGGCACGGGCACCGCCTATGGCGCGTTGCGTCGCCTTAACCTGACCGGCAACGACACTGTTGCCATTTTCGGCCAAGGCCCGGTCGGCCTTTCCGGCACCCAGCTCGCGAAAGCGATGGGCGCCAAGGTCATCGCGGTGGAGGTGAGCGCCGAACGTCTCGAGCGAGCCAAGGCCTTCGGCGCCGACGCGATCATCGATGCCTCGGTGGCTGACGCCATATCCGCGATCAAGGATCTTACCCACGGCTACGGCGCAGACCTCTCGCTCGATTGCTCGGGCGCCGCAGCGGGTCGAATAGCGGCGATCCGTTGCCTCAAGGTGTGGGGCAAAGCCTGCTTCGTCGGCGAAGGCGGCAAGCTCGAGGTCGACGTGAGCCCGGACTTGCTGCGTCGCCAGATCACGGTGATGGGTTCGTGGACGTTCTCCACGGTCATCCAGTCGGAGTGCGCGCAATTCGTCGCCGACCGCAAGATCGATGTCGACGCGATCTTCACGAACCGCTGGCGGCTCGACCAGGCGGAAGAGGCGTACCGGCTCGTGGACAAGCAGACGAGCGGCAAGGCCGTCTTCGTGTTCGAGTGACGGAACGCTTCAATTACATCGTGATCGGAGCCGGCGCCGCCGGCGCGCCGCTCGCGACGCGGTTGAGCGAGCGCATCTCCGGCCGCGTGCTGCTCCTCGAGGCCGGCGCACCCAACGAGAAGGACTTCTGGATCACGGTTCCGATCGGTCTCGCGAAGATCCTCGGCAGCTCCGATTACGTCTGGAAGACTTACACCGAGCCGCAAGCAAGTCTTGCGGGACAGACGGTGTACTGGCCGCGGGGCCGCCTGCCAGGCGGCTCGAGCTCCGTGAACGGTATGGTGGTCGTGCGCGGCGACGCCGCCGAATTCGATCACTGGCGCGACCTCGGCAATGCCGGCTGGAGTTATGCGGATGTCCTGCCCTACTTCAAGCGCATGGAATCGACGGCGATCGGCGACAGCACGCTGCGTGGCCGCGACGGCCCCTTGCCGGTGATCTCGCTGGCGGCAGACCCGGATCCGCTATCCGACGCGTTTCTTGGCGCGTGCAAGGAGGCGGGCGTGCCGGAAACCCCCGACTACAACGGCCGCCAATACGAGGGCGCGGGCTATCTTCAGCTCTGCACCTCGCGTGGCCGCCGCAGCAGCAGCGCAACGGCGTACCTCCGGCGCAAGCGCCCCAATCTCCACCTTCGTACGGACGCGCTCGCGCGGTGCATCGTGCTCGAAGGCCGGCGCGCCGTCGGGGTCGAATACGAAGTGGGCGGCGAGGTTCGCATCGCGCACGCCGACCGCGAAGTCATCGTCTCCGGCGGCCCGGTCAAATCTCCGCAACTGCTCGAGCTTTCCGGGATCGGTGATGGCGCGCGACTGCAACAGCTCGGCATCGAAACCGTCTTGCATTTGCCCGGCGTCGGCGAGAATCTTTCCGACCACCTTCAATCGCGCCTCACCTTTGCATGCAAGGGCGTGGCGAGCCTGAACGCGGTTCTTCGCAGTCCGGCGCGACAGGCGTGGATGGGCGCGAGATACCTGCTGACGCGCAAAGGTCTGATGGCCACGCCCGGCGCCACCGTGCATGCGTTGGCAAGGCCGTCGTCGCGCTACGACCGCCCGGCCGCGAAAATAACGCTGCATCACTTGAGCAGCCGGCAGCGTTTCGAACTGATCGATCCGCGGCAACTGGCCGATGCCCTCGACGCCTACCCCGGCTGCACGATCTCGTTCATCCAGTTGCGGCCCGAATCGCGCGGCTCGGTTCACGCGCGCAGCGCCGACCCGCACGACGATGCCAGTGTCGACCCGCGATATTTCCATCGGGAAATCGACCAGCGCACGTCCGTCGATGCCTTTCGCCTGGCGCGCCGCATCTCGCAACAGCCGAGCCTGACACCCTACATCGAGCGCGAGACGCGTCCCGGACTCGACGTCGCCTCCGACGACGAGGTGCTCGCGTACCTCAAGAGCTCCGGCACGACCTCATTCCATCCGGTCGGCAGCTGCAAGATGGGATCGGACCCGATGGCCGTTGTCGATCATCTGCTCCGAGTGCGCGGAGTTGCAGCGCTGCGCGTGGCAGATTCCTCGATCATGCCGACGATACCTTCTTCGAACACGAACGCGGCGTCGATCATGATCGGGGAGAAGGCAGCGGATCTGATCCTGCAGTAGCGACGCTGCTGCGGCCCTCATCGCGCACGAACGGCTCGTCAGATGTGCCGATTCCAGCCTCCGTCGACGTAGATGCGCTGTCCGGTGATGTAGCCGGCGAGCGGTGAGCACAGAAAGCAAACGAGCCGCGCGACATCGTTGGGCTCGCCGAAGCGCCGCATGGGCACTTCCTGCTCGAGCCACCTGTCCTGATCCTGCTTCGTCGGCAGCCAGCGCGGCAACTGCCGCCTGATCTGGTCTGTCATGACGATTCCCGGAGACACGCAGTTGACGGTGATGCCATCCCGGCCGAGCATGCGCGAGAGCCCTTTTGCCCACACCTGTACGGCCGCCTTGGAGGTCATCGATCCGCTCACGTTCGGCGGCTCGAGCGTCGCGGTCAGGTTCACGATGCGGCCGAACTTGCGTTCCCGCATTCCTGGAATGAACGCTTGCGCGAGCTTGCGCGGAGGCGTGAAGTTGAGCGCGAATGCCTCGTCCCAGGCCTCATCGGGCGAATCCCACGCGAGCGGCCGTCCCTGGCCGAGATTGTTGACCAGAATGTCGACGTGATCGAACCTCTCCAATACGCGATCGCGTACCCGCGCGAAGGATTCGCGCCGATTGAGATCGTCGACCACGACCATCGAGCGCGGCCTTCCTTCCGCCTCGATCTCGCCGGCGAGCTCCTGCAGTTCCTTCTCGCGCCGCGCAACGACGATCGTCTGCACGCCTTCGCGGGCAAGCAGCTTCGCCGTTGCTCGCCCGATGCCGCCACTCGCGCCGGTGATCAGCGCGATTTTGCCGTCAAGATCCAGATCCATTTTGAGTGCTCGCTAAGAATGTCGAAGGGAATGTCCTAGAGCAGACATGCGAGTTCGCATGGTACGCCGCCAAGAGCGAGCTTTCGATTGCTCGTTCTTTCCTTGCGTTCAATATTTCTTACCTGCAGCGCAAATCGCCGGCAATATGCTCAGGCAATACCGAA
The DNA here is from genome assembly GCA_035623155.1 of Casimicrobiaceae bacterium. GTDB lineage: Bacteria > Pseudomonadota > Gammaproteobacteria > Burkholderiales > Casimicrobiaceae > PALSA-1003. The sequence continues at coordinate 13,911 of DASPTZ010000087.1, forward strand.
CAAAGCGGGACGACAGGAGAATCACCATGCCGACCATTACCGGAGGAAGGTTCGTCGTGGCGGGAGGCGCGAGCCAACTCGGTTCGCACATCGGCGAGCAGCTGCTGGCAGCCGGCGCGCGCGAAGTCGTGCTGCTCGACAACCTTTCGCTCGGATCGACGCACAATATCGACTTTCTCCTTTCGGACACCCGCTGCAGCTTCGTTCGAGGCGACGTGCTGCGCCTGAACGAGCTTTACGATCCGTTCGCCACGGTGGATGGCGTGTTTCTGGTGGCCGGCTTTCTCGGCGTGCCGCTCAGCGCCAACCCGTGGATGGGTATCGACGTCAACGTCCGCGGCGCGCACAACGTGCTGGAGGCCTGCCGCTATCAGGGCGTGCGCAAGGTGATCTTCAGCTCGACGATCGGCGTTTACGGCGCGGTCGGCGACGAGCCGAACAGCGAGGATTCGCCGCTGCGGTGGCAGGACAGCTCGCCTCCCGTCATCCTCTATTGCGCTTCCAAGATCATGGGCGAGGGCCTCGGCAGGCTGTACCAGCAGCGGCATGGAATCGACTTTGTCGCCCTGCGCTATGCCGCGGTGTACGGGGAGCGCATGCACACGCGCGGCATCGTCGCCACGCGCATCCTCGAAGCGCATCGACGCATTCGTTCGGGACAGCGTCCGCGCATCGATGGGGATGGCACGTCGGTCGACGACTATATCTACGTCGGCGACGTCGCGCGCGCGAATCTGATGGCCATGGAGAGCTCGGCGAGCGGCGACGGCATGAACATCGTCTCCGGCGAGGATACGTCGGAGCGACGGATCGTCGAGCTGGTCGTCGAGGCCTGCGAATCGGACCTCGAACCCGAGTACTACGACGATCCCACGAAGATCAAGGTGGCTCCGGCGACGAAGCGAGGTTACAGCCGCGAACGGGCAAAGCGCCTGATCGGGTGGGAGCCCCGGGTTTCGCTCGACGAAGGAGTGCGCCGGGTCGTCGCCTGGCTTGATCGGGAGCGTGCTACCAAAGCGCTGTAGCTCTTAAGTAGTGAGTATCGGCGACGGGAGGCATATGGATCCGCGGGCGGCAATATTGATTCAGTTCAGCGTCGGCGCCGACGACATCGCCGAGCACGACGATTGGCATACCCACGAGCACATGCCGGAGCGGGTCGCTCTGCCCGGCTTCATGCGCGGCACGCGCTGGACGGGCGTTCGCAATTCGGCGGACTACTGCGTGCTCTACGAACTGGACTCCCTTGGCGCGCTCGATTCGGATGCGTACCGGCAGCGACTGAACAACCCCACACCCTGGACCTCGAATATGGTGAAAGTGTGCAGGGCGATGCGCCGGACACTCTGCACGGTCGAAGGCAGCAGCGCGCCTTGCATAGGCGGCTATGCCGCCGCGCTCACGTTTGCCACCGCTCTCGCGCGCGAGTCCGACGCGGGCCGGTGGCTGTTGCAAGATGTGCTGCCTAATCTCCACGCACGACGGGGACTTGCCTCATGGCACATGCTGCGCACGACGCAAGTTGCCGCGGGCCCCTGGAGCGGCGAGGCCGTCGTCCAGTCGGCCGTGGTCGTCACGGCGTACGATGTCGACGCGCTCACGGCGTTATGCGAATCGGATCTGGGACCCGAGCGGCTCGCGGCCCACGGCGTCGACGCCGCACAATATGCGACGGGGCTTTACAAGCTTGGCGTGGCATTCTCGCGCGATCCCGCTACTGGTGACGTAGCGGTTTGAGATCGGCCGCCACAGCGGGTCCGCGGCATTGCCGCGTATTACGGAATACCGTACGATCCCCGCGTCGTAAAGGCGCCAAGCATCGGCATTTTCAGCAAGGAGGAGACGCGCATGCGGTCACGCTGGTTTACGCGGTCGGGCCTATTCGCCATGGCGCTGGGGCTTTGCGCCGCCAATATCTCGGCGCAGACACCGACACGAGGAGGTACGCTCAGCGTCGGCTTCTCTGCCGACACCAAAACACTCGACCCCGCGTTGTCCGTGCAGTTCAGCGAGCGGCAAGTCCTGTACCTCGTATTCAACACGCTCGTGAAGTACGGGACGGACTTCTCGCTCAAGCCCGAGCTCGCGCAGAGCTGGGAAATCAAGAACGACGGCAAGCAGATCGTGTTCAAGCTGCGGCCGGGTGTCAAGTTCCACGACGGAACGGTGTTCGACGCCACCGCCGTGAAATGGAACATTGACCACCGGCTCGACGAAGCGGCAGGCTCTCCGCAACGCCAGCAGCTCGCGCCGATCATCGAGAGCGTCACCGTCGTCGACCCCATGACGGTCGCCTTCAATCTGAAGCAGCCGGCGCCGGGGCTCCTCGGGCTTCTCGGAGAGCGCCCAGGGTTCATGATGTCGCCCGCGGCCGCGCAGAAGCTCGGCAAGGAATTCGGAAGCAATCCCGTCGGAACGGGGCCCTTCGTGTTCAAGGAATGGGTGCGCGGGAGCAACATCACGGTGGAGCGCAATCCCGCCTACTGGGAATCGGGCAAGCCCTATCTCGATCGCATCGTGTTTCGCGACATCTCCGACGCCGTCGTGGGAACACAGCGCCTGATCACGGGCGAGCTCGACTTCGTCGGCGAGCTCTCGCCCACCGCGGTCACGCCGCTAAAGGGTCGCGCCGGGATCAAGCTTCTGCCGATCACGGTCGGGCGCTGGTATTCGCTGCAATGGCGAATGGACAAGCCGCCGTTCGACAACGCGAAGCTGCGGCAAGCGATCGCGTACTCGATAGATCGCAAGCGGCTCAACGACATCGTGATGGCGGGACAAGGGAGCGTATCCGATGGGCCGACACCGCCGGGCCTGTGGTGGTACGACGCGAGCATCAAGTCCTACCCGTACGACCCCGACAAGGCGAAGGCGCTGCTGAAGGAGGCCGGCTACCCCAACGGCTTCGAATTCGTGCTGTCGACGCCGCAGGTGAGCGACCTTCAACGGATCAACCAGCTCGTCCAGGAGCAGACGGCGGCCATAGGCATCAAGTTGACACTGGCGCCAGTGGCCGCAAGCGAGTGGTACGCGAAGCTAGTGGACGGGTCGACCAACATGAGTCCCAACCGATGGACGCAGCGCCCGGATCCCGACGGCTTGCTCTACATCCTCTTTCACAGCAAGGGATTCGCGAACACCGCGCGCTACAAGAACGAAAAAGTCGACGCGCTGCTCGACGAAGCGCGCCTGACCTACGACCAGGAGAAGCGCAAGAAGCTCTATAGCGAGGCGCAGAGGATCATCGTGGCCGACTCGCCGATGCTCTCACTGTTCTTCTCGGTCGAGTACGCGGCGATGCGCGACACGGTTCAGAACTTCGAGTGGATCCCGGACCAGATCCCGCGCTTCGCCGACGTCTGGAAATCCAAGTAGAACTGGATTTCTGACAGTTTGGTATTATGGTATACCAAGACCTTGGGATTGGAGACGGCGATGACAGCGCAGGCCGCAACCCTTCGTGGAAATCCGACACCGAAGTTCACCGCGGAAGAAGAGATCCGCCTGATGGACTATCCGGATTCGACCGAGGAAATCCCTCAGCTCGACATCTCTTCGTATCTGCGTGGGGAACCGGGCGCCCGGGAGGCCGTCGCCGCGCGCGTGAAGGAGATCACCGAAACGATAGGGTTCTTCTACCTAGCAGGACACGCCATCCCGCAGTCGCTCATCGATCGGGTGTTCGCCGAGTCCCGGCGTTTTCATGGATTGCCGGCCGACGTGAAGGAACGGCTGCCATGGATCGATCGCGACAGCCACAAGACGGGCTACCTCGGTGCGGGGAAGGAGCGCACCGAGCGGACCAACGTCAACATCATCGACAACGCCAAGAATCTGTATTCGAGGTTCACGATCATTCGCGAGCCGGACCCGCGCGTCGAGACGAACGTGTGGCCCGAGAATCTGCCCGGATTCAAGGAGGTCGTCCTCGAGTACCAGGCCGCGGTCGAGGCGCTCGGCAAGAAGTTTCTGCCCCTATGGGCAACGGCGCTGAGGTTGCCGCTCGATTTCTTCGACCCGATGTTCGAGATTCCGCACGTGACGCTGTCGCTGCTGCACTATCCGCCGCAGAAGAGGATCGGCGACCGGCAGTATGGAATCGCGCCGCACACCGACAACTCGATGATGACGTTCCTCGCGCAGGCGAACATGCCGGGGCTCGCGGTGCGCATGCCCTCCGGCCACTGGCGCCTGGTCGAGATCATCCCCGGAACGCTGCTCGTGAACACCGGCAACGTCCTCGTGCGCTGGACGAACGACCAGTTCCTGTCCACGAAGCACCGCGTGATCAACACCAACACCGTGGATCGCTATTCGATCCCCGTGTTCTTCGGCCCGCATCTCGATGCCATGATCGAGGTGCTGCCGACCTGCCTAAGCGCCTCGAATCCGCCGCGGTATGAGCCGATAACTTATCGCGCTTCGCGCAAGTGGTACTACGGCGAATGAATATGTACCGCTCGTCGAAGTATTGCGGCTGAAACGACGCGCCGGCGAATTGCGCCCGCTGTCGGGGACGGCAGGCGCCTCAATGCATGAGCTGTCGCCCCAGCTTCTCCCCGATCATCATGCACGCCGCGTTGATGTTTCCGCTGATGAGATCCGGCATCACGGAAGCATCCGCGACCCAGAGGTTCTCGAGCCCCCTCACCTTCAAGTCCGGCGTGACGACGGCGTCTTCGTCTACACCCATACGACATGTGCCCGAAGCGTGATAAGCCAGGCCCGCCCGAGCCTTGACGTACTCGACCAGCGCTTGCTCGGTGGTGGCGTGGTTACCCGGCTCGACTTCCTCGATGACCATGTCGGCCAATCGCGGTTGCGCGACGATGCGTCGCACGACTGCGATGGCCCTCACCAGGGTCTGCAAATCGCGGGGGTCGGCCAAGAGGTTAGGCTCGATCAACGGCGCCGCCTTGGGATCCGCGCTCGCGAGGCGAATGCTGCCGCGACTGACCGGGTAGCTCTTGTCGAGCACCATCGAGAACGACGGATACGGCAGCACCTTGAGGCTCTTGTAGAACTTCATGTCGTCGTCGTTGACCGCGCCTGCCACCGAAAAGAGCATGTGCACGTCCGGCGCCGGTTCCGTCGGCGATGTGCGGAGGAAGCCCATCGCCTCGGTGATCGTGGCGAGCGGCCCTTGTCCAGTCAACAGGAACTTGGCCCCGAAGCGAGCCATCTGCAGGATGTTGCCCGTCGGGCTGTAGCTCGCACGCTTCGCGCGCCAGCTCGGTCTGATGAGGGGATGCTCCATCAGGTTGCGTCCCACCGTGGGACGATTCAACACGACATCGATGCCGAACGATTGCAGTTCCCTGCCATCGCCAATGCCGGAAAGCATCAATAACTGCGGCGTATTGATCGCACCGCCACACAGAATGATCCGACCCGCACGCGCCTCGCGCATGGCGCCATTGCATTCGAAGGCAACGCCGGTGGCACGGCCATCCTTCACCAGCACCTTGTGTACCAGTGCCTCCGTGACGAGTTGCAGGTTCTTTCGCCGCAACGCCGGATTGAGCCACGCATCGACCGAGCTCACGCGCATGCCCCGGCGTTGGTTGAACTGTCCGTAGCCCACTCCTTCCTGCTGTGCGCCGTTGAAGTCGTTGGTTCGCGGAAAGCCCGCCGCTTGGGCGGATTCAAGAAACGCCTCGGTGAGCGGATGGCAGTGCCGCACTTCGCGGATAGGCAGCGGTCCGGCGTTGCCGCGAATCGAGTAGTCGGGCGCTACGTGGTAGCCCGGCTCGCAACGCTCCATGTCCCGGAAAATGGGCATGACATCGTCGGCCGACCAGCCGACGTTGCCCATCGCAGCCCATCGGTCGTAGTCGGCGCGGGTGCCGCGCACATAGTTCATGCCGTTGATGGTGCCGGTGCCCCCGACCACGCGTCCGCGCCGCCAATGGTCGGACCGCATGTTGCGTGTCGGGTCCGGCTGCGACCAGAAGCCCCACTCGAAACGCGAGAAGTCGAGGAAGTAGCTGAGACCGAACGGCTTCATCAGCCACACCTCGCGCGGACCCGCCTCCAGGAGGAGCACGCGACGCGAAGTGTTTTCGCTGAGGCGCGCGGCGACGATGCAGCCTGCGCTTCCGGCTCCGACGACGATGTCGTCCCACAAGTTCGAATCGTCAGCCATGCACGTTTTGATTTCAGGACCGGATGCGGCGGTCGACGCAGCATTAGGCGCCGTGGGGAAACACTTCCTCGGCGTCTGCGTCGTGCGGTCGTATTGGAGCGCTACTGCCGCGCGATATTGAGGTGCCAAAAAATGCGTTGCGGCTCGAAGCCCGCAACGCGCTCGTTCTCAGTTCAACGTGATGTTGAGCGACTTGCCGAGCTCCTTCCACCGTTTGCCCTCGGAGTCCAGGTGTTGGCGAAGATCGTTGGGGCTCGAGACCGCCGGCTTCACGTTCATGCCCTCGAGGCGGCTCACGACGTCGGGCATCTCGGCCACCTTATTGAATGCGTCGCTCAGCGTCTTCACGACGGGCGCGGGAGTACCGGCCGGGGCAAGCAATCCATAGATGGCATAGACGCCGATATTGAGCGAAGCCACTTCCTCGCCCATCGTCGGAACGTTCGGGAGCTGCTTCAGCCGTTGCGTGCCCGTCACCGCGATGGCTTTGAATTTGCCTTCCTTGACAAAGGGAACCGCCACCCCGGCAACCGGAATGCCGAAGTCCACCCCGCCCGCCGCAAGCTCGCGCGCCACGTCAGCATCGCTCTTGTACGGGACATGCTCGAGCTGGATGCCCGTTTGATTCATGATGTACTCGGTCAGGAGATGATTGCCCGAGCCGACACCCGCCGACGCGTAGAACAGCTTGCGCGGATTGGCCTTTGCGTACTTGATGAGTTCGGGAAGCGAATTTATCGGCGAATCCTTCTTGACGGCGAGGACCGCTTCCACCTCCGCTATCTTGCCTATTTGCGTGAAGTTCTTGATCACGTCATACGGCGTGTTCGCGCGAATGCCAGGACCCATCGTCAACGCGCCGGTTGTTCCCCACCAAAGCGTATAGCCATCCGGCGGCGCGGACAGCACCGCCTGGGCTGCGATCTGCTCGTAGGCACCGGGCTTGTTTTCAACGATCACCGGCACCTTGAGAATGCCCTGAAGCTTCTCGGCGTAAACGCGGGCCGTGGCATCGGCGGTCCCGCCGGCGCCATAGCCAACGACGAGTTTGATCGGCCGGGACGGGTAATCCTCCGCAAACGCAGGCGTCGACACTAACGGCGTCAATGTCAGCAAAGCAAGGAATCGCAGCACAGCGGCATATTTCACAGTGTTCTCCTGTAGACGCGCCTAATCAGTGGTAGGTGAGCCACTTGCAGCACCGGGCCGTCCGCTTCCGGCACAGAACGTGACACCTTCGGCGTGGCCGACGTGCGGACCCTGCATGTTCGGACGCGAAGTCTGCGGCGGATGGCGGTCGGCTGTACAGACGTTTTTTCTTTGCTTCTGGTAAGGGCTACTGACCCCCTCCGCGGTGTTGACGCTTGCGGGCGTCGCCGCGCTCAAAGCGAGCCGGCCAACCCCGCGTCGCGCACCGCCTGGCCCCATCTGTCGTATTCGCTGCGCTCGTACGCCGCGAACTGCTCGCCGTGCAGGTTCATGACCTCGTTCCCTGTGCTGGCGATGAAGTCCCTGACCGGCTTGCTGCCCTCTGCTTTCTTCAGCGCATCGCGCAACACCGCCAACGCGGCGGGCGGCGTACCCGCGGCAACGTAGGCTGACTGATACCCCACGATCTCGAGCGGAATCCCTTCCTCCGCCATCGTCGGAACATCGGGGAAGCTCGACGACCTCGTCTTCGCGCAGACCGCTAAGCCGCGCATCCCCTTCGATTGATAAGGCAACAGCGCCGCGCCATCGGCGAAAAAGAAGTTGATCCGGTTCGTGAGCGTGTCGGAGATCATGTCACCGAAGTTCTTGTACGGCACGTTCAGGAGCTTGATGCCGGCGGCTTGCGCAAACATCGCGCCGGCAACTCGAGTCGTCGCAGACACACTGCCGTAGGAGTACTTTTCGGGATCGCGCTTCGCTGCAGCGACAACCTCCTTGACGGTCTTCAACGGAAAGGCCGGCCCAGCGATCATCACGAGCGGCGTCTTCATCGTCCCGCCCAGTGGAATGAAATCCTTCAACGGGTCATAGGGCAACTGCTTGAACAGGTGCGGATTGACGACTTGCGAGGAGATCGAAGAGAACAGGATCGTGTATCCGTCGGCGGGAGCGGACTTGACCGCCTGGATGCCGATCAGGAATTCTCCACCTGGACGGTTCTCGACGATGAAGGTCGTTCCCAGGATTTCGCCCATTTGCTGAGCGTAGATGCGGGCCAGGGCATCGACCGTGCTGCCCGCTGCCAAGGGGACGATACCCCTCATTGTCCTGGACTTGTCGGGGAAGGCGGCCTGACCGAAGCCGAACTTCGAGAAGCCGAGACCGGCCCCCATAGCGGCGGCGCGAATGACGAAGCTGCGACGTGCCTGAAATCGAGTCATGTCTCATGTCTCCCTAATGATGGAATCCGGCTTCAGAATATGAACGCTGCCTTGCCAGTCGACTGTGTATCGAACAGTCGATATGCCTCTTCCGCCTGGTCGAGCCGCCAGCGATGGGTGAACAGGCGATCGATGTCGAGCTGGCGCTGAACGACGAATTCGGCACACTCGTGCTGACCCACGGTGGACATCGTGTAGGACGTCATGACCGTGACCTGACGGTCGAGCAACGCCCGCATTTCGAGGTTCACACTCGCGCCGATGCCGACCATGCACATCCGTCCCCAGACCGCCAGCGCGGCCAGCCCTGCACCGGCCGCCTGAGACGAGCCCGATGTCTCCATAACGCAGTCCACGCCCCGACCGTGAGTGAGATCATGCAACGCCTGGACGGGATCGACCTCGCGCGGGTTCACGACGCTGTGCGCGCCGAACGATGCAGCGAGCGCAAGGCGATCGCGGTCGATATCGATCGCAATGACACGCGCTCCTTGCGCTGCTGCCAACAGGGTCGCCGAAAGTCCGACAGGTCCTTGGCCGAACACGACAATCGTTTCATCGCCACGGACCTGGAGTCGCTCGAGCGCGCCCCACGCCGTGCCGGTGCCGCAGGCGATTGCGGCGCCCGCCTCGAAGCTCAATGCCTCGTCCAGCGGCACCAGCGTGGCGGCTGCCACCTTCATGTACGGCGCATGAGCGCCATGCGCGTTGGCACTGTACGTCGTACGCGTCGAGGGCCGACACAGTTGTGGCCACCCGGTGCGGCAATGCTCGCACACGCCACAGCCGTGATAGTGATGGACCATTACACGGTCGCCTTGCTTGGCCACATGGCGTGGCAAACCCGGTCCGACGTCAGCAACGATACCGGCCGGTTCATGCCCGCCGATGAAGCGGCTGGCGAGCGGACTGTCCGGGTTGTGCGGCGCGCGATACGGGTGCAGATCGCTGCCGCACATACCCGAGGCCTTCATCTCGACAACGACCTCGCCGGGGCCTGGTGTCGGTTCGCCGACTTCAACGAATGCCAGACGACGATCGCCTAGGAATGCGAGTCCTTTCATTCGTCGTCCTACGCTGTCCCCAAGGTCATATACACGGTCTTGCGGGATAGGAAGCTCTCGACATGCTCGACGCTCCCCTTCCACCCGTAGCCGCTCATCTTGCGACCGCCGAATCCCACGGCGGGATCGACGAGTCCGTAGCAGTTGACCCAGACGACCCCCGACTGGATGCCCTGGGAGACTCTATGAGCGGTGGACAAGTCACGAGTCCACACACCACCCCCCAGGCCATACTCGGTGTCGTTTGCCAGCCGCAGCGCGTCGTCGACGGTGTCGAACGGAACGATCGAAACAACCGGTCCGAAGATTTCCTCGCGGGCGATCCGCATTTTGTTGCTCACATTCGAGAACACCGTGGGATTGACGAAGAAACCTTGCGCGAGCTCGTTCCCCAAACGTGTTCCACCTGCGGCGAGCACGGCGCCCTCCTCGCTCCCGATGCGCACGTAGTCCATCACGCGGTCGAGTTGGCGTCCGGAGATCAGCGGGCCGAGATCGACGCCGGGGTCGAGGCCGTTCCCGACCTTCAACGCGGCACTGAACTGCTTCAGGCGCTCGACGAACTCGTCCTGCACCGATCGCTGGACGAAGAGCCGCGTGCCCGCGAAGCAGATTTGGCCGCTGTTGGAGAAGACGCCCATTGCCGTGCCCGGCACGGCAAGGTCGAGGTCCGCGTCTGCGAACACAATGTCGGGCGATTTTCCGCCGAGCTCGAGCTGCAAGCGCTTCACATTCCCCGCAGACGCCTGCACGATCTTGCGCCCGGTCTCGGTCGATCCAGTGAATGAGATCTTGTCGATGCCAGGATGCGCGGCCAGCGCCGCGCCCGCTTCGCCACCGTAGCCGGTTACGATGTTGACGACACCATCGGGAACGCCTGCCTCGACCAGCAGTTCCGCGAAGCGCAGTACGGACAGCGAAGCGTCTTCGGCCGGCTTCAACACGCACGTGCAGCCGGTCGCGAGCGTCGGACCGAGGATCCACCACTGTCCGCCAAGTGGTCCGTTCCATGGAATGATGCCGCCGACGACGCCAAGAGGCGTGCGGTGATTCAAAGTCATCACGCGACCCGGCAGCGAGTTCTGCGCCGTCTCGGTCGTCGCAGTCATCGTGCACGACGCGAAGAACCTGATCAGCTGCGAGATCCAATTGACCGTCGCACGCGTACGTGAGAGCGGAGCGCCCATGTCGATGGTCTCGAGGACGGCGAGTTCCTCCGCGTGCTGTTCCATGATGTCGTTGATCCGGAACAGCAGCCGTTGCCGCTCGACGGGTGACCAGCGGCTCCATTCGCCCTCGAAGGCCTTCCGTGCCGCTGCCACTGCTTTGTCCACATCTTCCGCGCGGCCGCGCGGAAGACGACCGATGAGAAGGCCGTCGGCCGGGTTGATCGAGTCGAATTCTTCGCCGGAAGCCGGCGGCAACCATTTGCCGCCGATGAAGAGCCGCTTCGATCCGCCGATGAACGCCGGTCGCGCTGGCGTCGCAGTCTGCCTGGTCTGCATGCCCTCTATCGCTTTCACTCTGCCCCGCCGCGATCTTTGCCGGAGTTTCCGAAGATGCTTGGCGTTGCGACGATACCCAAGATGCGCGCGCAAGGCGCTTGCCGCAGCAACGCTCCGCACGGATTCCGGTAATCACGTTCGGGCCGCCCGCGACCGCTTAGGCGTTTTCGCCTGATTGCGATGTTCAGTACCCTTACTGCGCTGCCTTTATACGCGTCGCAAGAGCAGCGTCCAGTCGTTTTTTTTTACGGTACGGTAACTGCCTGCGGGCCTGCCGGGGGCTGGCGGCCGTCCAGGTGAGACCTGTGTGATTTCGAGACGGTGTGCCGCAGATTTCCTTCGCGTCGACCGCCTCCGCCGCAAACTCGATGTCGATGTCGTCGCCGTGGACAGCTCAATCGCATTCGCCGCGACCGGAGAAATCGACTGGGACGATCCGTCGATTCAGGCGCTCGTCGCTTGCGGAGGCCGCCCGCGCTCTAGCGGGAACAGACCAGGTTGGGCTCGACCGGGCTCACCTTCGTAATGCCAATGATCTCGGCAACCGCTGCAGCAACGTCCAGCAAGTCGGCGTCCTTATAGCGCGGCGCGACAAGTTGCACGCCAACAGGCATCTGATTTGGCCCTCTTGAGGCCGGAAGCGCGACGCAAGGAACATGCAGAGCCGTCCAGACGCGCTGAAACAGCGCATCGCCGGTAGTGTCGAGCGAACGCGGCGCTTCACCGACCGCGCCGATTGTTATCACACAGTCGAGGCCTGTCATTGCCCGTTCGAAAGACGGCCGAGCCGCGGCTGCGAAATCCTTGGCTTCTCGCAAACTATCGTCTTCGATGGCCTTCTCGATACGATCCTTGAAGTCTTGATGCAGCAAACGGTTGTTCACGAGGTATTCCGAAAGAAACGCAGCCCGTCCCTCCCCCAACATGATCGTGCGCGCGACTTCAACCATCCGATCGAACTCGTCCGGCAGGTTCAACTCCTCAATCTCCGCGCTGGCGCGCGCGAGTCGCGTAACGGCGTCTTCCAATGCGCGCTGTGCCTCCGGCTGGGCCTTGCTGAACCACGGAGTTCGACACAGGCCAATCCGCATCCGACGCGGGTCACTGCGCGGCGATCGACGTTGCCTCGTTATTCTCAGCTCTTCAGCCAACAACGACAGGTCGGCTACTGAGCGGCCGAACCAGCCGATGGTGTCGAGACTTGTCGAGTAGAGCTTCGAACCTTCCTGACTAACCACGCCGTGAGTTGGCTTAAAGCCAAAAATGCCGCAGAAAGAAGCGGGTCTGAGCGTAGATCCGCCCGTCTGGGTACCCAATGCGAGTGCGGCCATGCCGGACGCCACAGCGGCGGCAGAACCAGACGACGTGCCTCCTGGCGTATGACGTAGGTCATGCGGGTTTCGCGTAGCGGCCAGCCTTCCGCCGGCAGCGAACTCCACCGTGTCCGTTTTTCCCACGAACACCGCGCCGAGGGCGCGGCAGCAAGCCACAACCGCCGCGTCCTTGCTCGGTTGATGGCCGATATAGATCGGACTGTTTTGCTGCGTGGGCATATCGTACGTGTCGATCACGTCCTTCACCGCCACGGTGAGCCCATGAAGGCTTCCGCGGCGAGGTGTCTTGTCGATCTCGCGCGCGCGGCGGATGACCATACCAGGGTCGACGAACGAGAACGCCTTGACGTGAGGATCGATTCTCGCGATCCGCGCCAGGTTCGCACTCGCCAGCTCTTCGGCCGAAATACGACGCGCCTGCAATGCGGCTGCGGCCTCGGCGGCGCACATGACTGCAGGATCGCCCGGCATACCTGCATCGGCCGTGGGATCCGGTGCTTCTCGCATGTATCTGTCTTTCCGACTATTCGACAACGATATCGTGTTTCTTGGCGAGCGAGGTCCAGTTGGCGATCTCGCGCTTGACGAACTCGCTGAATTGGTCGACGCTCATCTTCGTGGGTGGCCTGAAGCCTTGCTGAGCCAGAAACTCGCTGGCCTGCTTGCTGCTCATCACGGTGAGGATGTCCTGGTTGATCTTCGCAACCAGGTCCTTCGGCGTGCCGGCGGGAGCAAACACGCCGCCCCACCATCCGAACAGCGCGTCTGGGAAACCAGCTTCTGCGACGGTCGGCACCGCCGGGAACGCGGGCGAGCGCTTCTCGCTCATCACAGCGAGCGGCGTGCCAACCCCCATCGCGACCTCGGGTGCCGTACCGAAATAGAGGTCGACGCGGCCGCCGCGCAGGTCCGTCATCGCCGGCGCACCGCCCCGATAATGCACCGCCTGCATCTTGATGCCGAGAATGTCGTTCAACAGCTCACCCGCGAAATGGGGATTGGCACCTACGCCGGTCGTGGCGTAGAAAATCTGACGAGTCTTTGCCTGGTTTTGCAAGTCCTTCAGCGACGAGATGGTTACGCGCGTGCCAGCGATGACGAACTGGTCACCAAGGGCCACGATGCCGACCGGCTGCAGGTCTTTCACCGGATCGAACGGCAGGTTCTTCTGCGTCGCTGCATTTGTGGTGAAGCTGCTCGAAACGAACATCATCGTGTACCCGTCCGCCTTTGCCCGGGTCACGTAAGCCACGCCTATCGCCGAGCCTGCGCCCGGCCGATTCTCGACAACGACGGTCTGTTTCCAGAACTCCTGGAGGCGATCAGCGAGGTAGCGGCCGACGACGTCGTTGGTTCCACCGGGTGGGAAAGGAATGACGACTGTCACCGGCCTTGACGGGTATTCTTGGGCCGTTGCGAGAGACGGCGCTATAAGCGCGCAGGCGAGCAGCAGAATCTTGACAATGGTCTTCACTCGTTTCCCTTCTTCCAGAGTCGCAAAGGGCATCAGGCGTGACATGTCGAGCTCGATTGCTTTAGCTTCCTGATGTCGAACGCGCACGGGCGCATCTGCCCCGACTTGGCGAGGACGGCCTAGCGATGTTATTTGCGTGGACGAACTCCCTGGGGCGTTGGTCACCCAGGTTCAGCGGTTCGCGTTTGAGCGCCAGGCAGCGGACTGTCAATTAGGCGAGGCACACCTCGAGCACAGCTGTGCACGTCGTGGATGTCATAGAGCCCTCCCACTTTCTCATTGCGATGTCGGCGATAGCGTGCGACAGCGAACTCCAGCGAGAAGGTCCATACAAAAAGCTCCGTGAATTCTCCGCCGCGCCCTTCAGTTTTGATAGTCAGTCTTTTTCTATCGTGCGGTAAGTTGTGCTAACGATCCTGCCTGTCGACGCGGGCAACGGAAGCGATCGTATTCCATATGCGCGTCGCATGGAGGCCGAGCGTAACGGAAGCTTCGCAATCATTGCCATATCCGGATACCAGCCCCGTGTTATCGATGGCTCTGGCTGCGGCTCCGCGCGTCGTCGTGGGGCCGTCACTTACGATAGCGCGGCGCGTCCAGCACAAGCGCAAACGCCGGTGACGTTTGACGGCGGCTCGGGTAATAGAGATGGTAGCCCGAAGCCGACTTGTCTCGACGTGGTCGAGCAGTGTCCAGTCGCCTTCTTTGCACTCGACGGTAACGCCCGCTAACGTGGTCAGCCGAACTTATGTTCCGAAAAGAAAAAACGTCTGGACGCACGTGTTTGGCGGGATATAACTTCATGCGGCGCAACGAACCGTGACGAGTTCGCGACGGCGCGGCGAGGCGCAACGAACCGCGACGAGTTCGCGACGGTGCGGCGCGGGTGTTTGCCAAGATGCGCGCAACCAGCGCATCGCGCCGCGTAAATTGAACGCCTTCGACAAGGAAATCAGGTTTGCAGGCTAACGTAACGCAGCAGCTAGCGAGCTTCGTGACGGCGACACGATTCGAAGATCTTCCTCGAGAAGTCGTCCATGAAACCAAACGCATTCTGCTCGATATCTTCGGTTGCGCGATCGGATCCGTCGATCTGGCCAAAGGCAGGATCGCTGTCGAGTTCGCGCGTGCAGCCGGCGGTGCCGGCGAGGCCTCGATCCTCGGTACACGACACCGCGTCGCGGCGACGAACGCCGCTTTCGCGAACGGGGAGCTCATGCATGCGTTGGATTACTGCCCGTTGTTGCCGCCGAACCATATTACGGCTCTGGTCACGCCCGCTCCCTTGGCGCTCGCTGAGGCAACGGGGGCTTCCGGGAAGATTCTGATCACCGCCGTGGCCTTGGCCCACGAGGTTGCGTCACGTGTGGGCGTGTCGCTGGATCCGATGCGGGCGAAAAAGGGCGGTCTGGTCGTGCCGACGTGGGGCTTGGGGTTCGATCAATTCGGCGCAACGGCGGGAGCAGCAAAGGTCTTGAACCTGGACCCGACCGCGATGACGGATGCGCTGGGACTGGCGGGATACTTCGCTCCGGTGCCGTCGCACAACAAGTTCCTCCTCAGTCCTCAAGGAGGAGGCATGGCCAAATATGGTCCCGCGGGCTGGACGGCGCAAGGGGGCGTGACTACCGCCATGCTGGCGAGGATGGGATACGAAGGTGATCGGAGCGTGCTCGAGGGCGAATCCGGGTTTTGGGCCATGACTGCCTCGCATGCGTGCGACCTGAGCAAGATCACGGGCGGGCTGGGGAATGAGTGGAACCTGCTCCGAGTGAGATACAAGCGCTGGCCTTGCTGCGGCGTCTTCCAATCCCCACTCGGTGCGTTTACGAAGCTCGTCGTTGAGAATGACCTCAAGCCGGACGAGATGCAGCACGTCCTGATCAGAAACGAGGAACACAACCTACTACCAAGATTCCAGTACGGGAAGATTCAACATCACGTCGATACTCAGACGAATCTGCCATACAACATCGCACTCGCGGCTCACCGGGTGCCGGTATCCGCGGCCTGGCAGAGTGACAAGAACGTCAAGGATCCGCGCGTTCTGGCATTCATGAGCAAGGTCACCATCGAGCCGTATGCTCGGGCGGAAGAGACGCGTCATCAGGAATTGATCGTCGAGAAGCGGTCCTATATAGAGCGCCGTCCGTGCGTGGTTCAGGTGACCGCGCGAGGGAAGGCATTCACCGCCACGGCTGAATACGCGCAATGGCTGTCGCTCGACAATCGGGAGTTCCGCGCTACGGATGCCGATCTCGCCGACAAGTTTCGCGCAAACGCTGCCGAGGCCCTCGAGCCGAACAAGATCGAGAAGGCGATCGACAGGATTATGAGCCTCGACAACATCGACAATGTTGCTGAGTTAATCGACGTGTTGGTTCCCTAGGCGTTAACAAGTCTGCACTCCCGGATGCGGCCGATGCAGAGTGCCGCGCTTCACGAGCAGGAGGAGGCCTGATGTCCCAGATCACTCCGCAGCGGCGGCTCGCTGGCGGCGCCATCGGCGCATTCGTCGAGTGGTACGACTTTCACGTGTATGGCCTCTCTGCCCCGGCGCTCGCCCTGCACTTCTTCCCCAAGACGGACCCGACGGCGGCACTGCTAAGTACTTTTGCCGTGTACGCACTCGCATTTCTGGCGCGTCCGTTAGGAGGTCCCTTCTTCGGCTACCTGGGTGACCGACACGGGCGGATGAATATCCTGAGCGTCACGGTTCTCCTGATGGGCGCGGCGACGATGATCACCGGACTCCTGCCGACCTATGACGCGTACGGGATTGTCGCGCCCGCGCTGCTGGTGCTGTGCCGGGTTGCGCAAGGCTGCTTCGCAGCGGGAGAAACGAGCGGTGCCTTGAGCTATGTGCTCGAATCGGCACCTGAGAAACGGCGGGCACGCTGGGCCGCTTTGATCGGCGGCTGGGGTTTCCTCCCCGTTGCCGTGGCGGCCGTGCTGATCTATGCACTGCGGGCGGGAATCGGTGACAACGCCTACACAGAATGGGGCTGGCGGATTCCCTTTGTTTTTGGCGGGGTGCTCGGCGTGGTCGGTCTGTGGCTGCGCCGTCGTCTCGACGATCCCGAAGAGTATGCGCAGGCTCGTCGCGAGAATCCCAACCTCAATCCGATTCGATCGGTAGCGACAAGTACGCGTCGGTCCACCATCAACGTGGTGTTTCTGACGGCGCTTCAGGCGGTCGCCGCCTACATCCTGCTTGGCTACATGTATACGTTCCTGTTGCAGACGGCCAAACTCAGCACCACCGCGGCCCTATTGACGAATGGCGCCGCGAATGTGCTGATCTTCGTGTTCCTTCCGATATTCGGGGCCGTTGCCGACCGCGTTGGTCGCAGGATGCTTCTGTTCGCCGGGGCCATTTGGCTGCTTGTGTCCGCTTATCCCGCCTTCGCGCTTGCGTCCACCGGAACCGTCGCTGGCGCGATCTTGGGGCAGCTGCTGCTTGTCATCGGATTCAGCATGTACGCCGGTGGCAGCTTCGCGGCGACGCTCGAACTCTTCCCGACATCGATGCGCCAATCCGGCCACGCGCTCGCGTACAACCTTGGCTTCGCGATCTTCGGAGGATTTACACCGCTACTTGCGGCCTCGCTTGTTGCGACCACGCACTCTCCGGTATCGCCAGCCTTCTTCCTCATGGCTATCGCCGTACTTGGCGTCATTACCGTCATTTTCACGCCCGAGACCAAGGGCATTCGCCTGCGGAGCTCGGTGCAGGGTGAGGTCAACGTCAGACCTGAGGGGCCAAGGCTAGCGGCCTGAGCGATGAACGGGAACACGGTGAGGATTCCTGCCGAGCCTGCGCTCGAGCCGGAGTTGGCGATCATCGACACGCACCATCATCTTTGGGCAGTATTGCCCGACTCGATTGCCATCGGTCGCCCGTACTCAATCGACGAGTTTCATCGCGACGTCAGGGGCGGGCACAAGGTCATTGCCAGTGTCTTTGTGGAGAGCTCCGGCAGTTACCGTGCTGACGGTCCCGAACACCTGAGGCCGATGGGGGAAATCGAATGGGTCTTGCGGCAAGAAGGCGACAACGGCCTGATGAGCGGGTTGATCGGCTTCGCTAATCTTCAGCTCGGCAGCAAGGTCGGCGAGGTGCTCGATGCCTATTTGGCTTTGGCGGGCACTCGCTTCAAGGGCGTCCGGCATGGCGTCGTATGGGATCCCCATCCCGGGGTTTACGTCGCACCGCGCAAACCACCACCTCATCTGCTCGTTGATCCGTCATACCGTAAAGGTGTGACAGAGCTTGCTCGACGTGACCTAGTTTTTGAGGCCTGGGCGTACTTCCATCAACTCGCCGAGCTCGCTGAGCTGGCGCGCACTCAGCCGGATGTGCAGATCGTCCTGTGCCACCTGGGTGGCCCGGTGGCAATGGGACCTTACGCGTCCCGTCGAGATGAGATGCTGCACGAATGGCGGCGTGCGCTCAGTGCATTGGCGCGGTGTCCCAATGTGGTCATGAAGCTAGGCGCGATCGGATTCCCTCCATTCGGCGCGCCGGAGGTTCTGGGACCGCGCTGCTCGTCCGAACTCATCGCCGAATACTGGAAGCCAGAGATCCGCTTTTGCATCGAGACCTTCGGGCCGGAGCGATGCATGTTCGAAAGCAACTTTCCAGTCGACGATGCGCTGTGCGACTATGTCACGCTGTGGAATGTGTTCAAGCGAATCACCAGCGATTTGACGCACGACGAGCGCAAGACGCTGTTCGAGAATACCGCCCGACGCACGTACCGTCTTTGACAGCCGTTCGCCACGGCCGTTCGTAGAGCCACGGCAGTGCAGCTCGCTGCCTTGCCTCGAAGTCCTGGATCTGGTCGACGAGCTTGAGCGAGAGGTCGATCTCGCTCAAGCCTTCCAGGAACATCCGTGATACGCATCGGGGCGGATCGCTTGAGCCACACGCATTGCGTTGCCAGAGCATGCGCGAGATCGGTGCCGATGCTGAAGGCTAGTGCACCGACCGCCCCTTGTGTCGTTGTATGCGAGTCGATCGTCCGAGGCGAGGTTGCGCGGTTCATGCTTTGCGCTGCTCCATCACCTGCATGGAGCCGCGTTGAGCAACGCTCCCTAGTCAGCGAGGATGTCGCGGATCTCGCGGTACATTGCTTGCGCCTCCGGGTTCGCTGTGATCTCGAAAATGTCCCTCGGCCGTTGGAACGGAACGATGAACTCGCGGGCGATGCGTCCATCGGTAAACACGAGAATCCGGTCGGCCAGGCAGATCGCTTCGTTTAAGTCGTGGGTGACGAACGCGACGCTCCGCTTTTCAAGGGCCCAAACGCGCAGAAACTCGGCCTGCAAGGCTTCGCGCGTCTGTGCGTCAAGTGCGGCAAACGGCTCATCCATGAGAAGCACGCGAGCCGACAAAGCCCAAGTCCTTGCTAGAGCGACGCGCTGACGTTGGCCCTGCGACAGCTGCGTTGGAAAATTGCCGACGTAGTCCTGGAGATGGACCAGCTCCAGATAATGAAGCGTACGCTTGCGCCGCTCGGCCTTATCGATACCGCGCAGCTCGAGGCCAAACTCAACGTTCTGCTTTGCTGAGCGCCAGGGCAGCAGTGCGTCGCGCGCGAACATGTATCCAAGGTCAATTCGCGCTGCGACCGGCGTCTTTCCGAGAATTGTCGCGGCCCCTTCACTGGGCTGCACGAGCCCGGCGAGGACATTCAAGGCTGTCGTCTTGCCGCATCCGCTACGGCCGACGAAGACAAGAAGCTCGCCCTCGCGCAGCTCAAGCGAGACGCGGTCGAGGGCCGTCGTGATACCTCCGCCCGGCCGCTTGAACCGAACACTCACGTCCGAGAGCCGCGCCGCCACGGCGGCCGCTCCAGAAGCAGACTCCGGTTGCGTTACTTTCCGGGGCGTTGTCACCGTTGCCGAGCCCATTGAGGGGCCTTTCTAGGCTGTACGAGAGCGGAGAAGCTTGCGTTCGAGCGTGGCCATCCCGACATTCATCAACGAGGCGACAAGAGCGAGGATGATCACAACCGCATACACCCCTTCGAGCACGAACGTGCCCGCATACCATGCGATGAGCTGGCCAAGACCTTGTCGCGAGGCAATGAGCTCGGAAGTTACCACCCCTAGCAATCCATAGATGACCCCGAGGCGCAATCCGGCAAAGATGGACGGAATCGCGCTCGGCAGCAGAATTTTCATGAACATCTGCAGTTTCGTGATGTTCATCACCGTTGCCATTGTCAGAATGTCACGATCAACGGTTCGAATTCCGGCTCGCGCGTTCAGAATAAGTATGAATACCACCACGCTGAACGCCAGAGCGACCTTCGAAGGTTGGCCGATACCGAAGATCAGGATGAATATCGGCGCGAACGCGATTCTCGGCATCGCGTTGACGGCGCTCAGATAGGGATCGATCAAAGCCTCGATGCGAGGGAAAAGACCGAGGCCGATGCCGATCACGATGCCCGTGACGCTTGCCAAGACAAAGGCAATCACCGTAGCCTCCAGCGTCGAATACAACGCCGGCCACAGCGTGCCGTCGACGACGATCTTGACCAGGAAGTTCCATACCTGCGCCGGACTCCGGGAGATCAGCGGCTTGACCATGCCGATTCGATAGCTGATCTCCCAAAGGACAACGAAACCTATCCCGACGAAGATTTGTCCTGCCGTCAATTTGATGCGATCGGCGATGCGCTGGCGGCGCTCTGGGTCGCTGCTTGTCACGGCGGCGCCGATGGTTGCCGTTGCGGTTGCCATGGCGAAGTCCTCCAATAGCCTGTTACGTGTTCCCTGATTCGGTGTGAGGGCGCTAATCCGTTCCTGCGGTCGGCAATCATTGTTCCGGATGTCGGACAGCTCGGGACATGTTCAACGACCACACGTCAAATGGCTTTCAAGTTGCCTGACGCGAAGGCGTGCATGACGCGGTTGCGAAGGTTGGGCAAGCCGGCCCCAGCAAGACCGCCGTCGACGGGCAGATCAACCGCTGTAATGAACGACGATTCGTCTGAGGCCAGGAATACGATACAGTTGGCGATTTCATCCGGCCGGCCTGCTCGTCCGAGCGGAATCGCGGCGCTGCTCGCAGCCCCATGTCCCGGCGGCTGCGTTTCGGCCATCGCCGTCTCGACCATTGATGGATGAAGCGCGTTGACGCGGATGCGCCATGGAGCAAGGTCTAGCGCGGCGCACTTGGTCAGGCCACGCAGTCCCCATTTGCTGACGCTGTAGGCACAAGAGAAGTGTGCAAATTGGCTGCCGATCGAACCGACGTTAATGATTGAGCCGCCACGCTCTTTCATATGCCCCGCAACAGCCTGAATGCCGAGCAGCGCACCGGTGAGATTGACCCCTATCACAGCGTCCCATTCCTGCGGCGATATCTCCATCGTATTCTTCCGCACCATCAACGCGGCATTGTTGACCAGCACGTCTATCCTGCCAAAGGCGGAAATGACGTCGTCGACGAAGATCGTCCATCCGTGGCCGTCGGCGACGTCGAGTTGGTAGCCGCGAACCTCCAGTCCCTTCGCAGCAAGACCAGATGCCACGTTTCGGGCGACATCGCCGTGACGAGCGCATATCGCGACCTTCGCGCCCTCTTCGGCGCAGGCCTTGGCGGAGGCGAGCCCGATTCCCTTCGTCCCGCCGGTGATAATGGCAACCTTACCAGACAGTCGTCCCATGCTTCCTCACAGTCCATTCGCATGATGCCGCAGTCTTACAGGAGCTGTAGGGCGAGCAGCG
>DASPTZ010000088.1:0-29127 GCA_035623155.1 Casimicrobiaceae bacterium
CCGACTCGTTAGACTGAATGTAGAACGTCCGGAAAGTCCTGCGGTTTCTCAACGGAGCCCCTAATATGTCCAACATCGAGTCCGTATCGCACGAAACACGCAAGTTCGAGCCAACGCGCGAATTCGTCGCGCAGGCTACGATCAAGAAGGCCGATTTCGACCGGCTCAATGCGGCCGCAGCCGCCGATTACCCCGGCTTCTGGGCGAAGTTCGCCCGCGAGACCCTGCTGTGGCACAAGCCGTTCACGAGGACGCTCGACGAGTCCAAGGCGCCCTTCGTCAAGTGGTTCGAGGACGGCGAGCTCAACGTCTCGTACAACTGCCTCGAGCGCAACCTGGAAAACGGCAACACCAACAAGGTTGCGATCATCTTCGAAGCCGACGACGGGGCGGTCACCAAAGTCACCTACCAGGAGCTCTATCACCGGGTGTGCAGGTTCGCGAACGGCCTGAAATCGCTGGGAATCAAGAAAGGCGACCGCGTCCTGATCTACATGCCAATGTCGATCGAGCTGGTCGCCGCGATGCAGGCTTGCGCGCGAATCGGCGCGACGCATTCGGTCGTATTTGGCGGCTTTTCGGCGAAGTCGCTGCAGGAGCGGATCATCGACGCGGGCGCGATCCTGGTGATCACCGCCGATGAGCAGGCGCGCGGCGGCAAGCACCTGCCGCTTAAGGCTATCGTCGACGAGGCGCTCGGCATGGGCGGCTGCGAAGCCATCCGCCGTGTCATCGTGTACCGACGTACCGGCGGGAAGATCCCGTTCAATGCCGGACGCGATCTCTGGCTGCACGATCTGGTGGCCAAGCAGGCCGACACCTGTCCGCCGGAGTGGGTGGGTGCCGAGCACCCGCTGTTCATCCTGTATACGTCGGGATCGACGGGCAAGCCGAAGGGCGTGCAGCACTGCTCCGCCGGGTACCTGCTCTGGGCGATGCTCACCATGCGCTGGGTGTTCGACATCAAACCCAGCGACGTCTTCTGGTGCACGGCTGACATCGGTTGGGTGACGGGACACACCTACATCAACTACGGGCCGCTCGCGGTCGGCGCGACCGAGATCGTCTTCGAAGGCATTCCAACCTTTCCCGACGCTGGCCGGTTCTGGCAAACGGTCGCCAAGCACAAGGTGAACGTCTTCTACACCGCGCCCACGGCGATCCGCTCGCTGATCAAGGCTTCCGGCGTCACTCCGCAATGCGCCCCGAAGAACTACGACCTTTCCAGCCTGCGACTGCTCGGCACGGTCGGCGAGCCGATCAATCCGGAAGCGTGGATGTGGTACCACGAGAACGTCGGGCGCGGTCGCTGCCCGATCGTCGACACCTGGTGGCAAACCGAGACCGGCGGCATCCTGATCTCGCCACTCCCCGGCGTGACTTCGACGGTGCCGGGTTCATGCACCCTGCCGCTGCCGGGCATCGTTGCCGCGATCGTCGACGAGACCGGACATGACGTGCCCAACGGCCAGGGAGGCCTTCTCGTCATCAAGCGGCCGTGGCCGGCAATGATCCGCACCATCTGGGGCGATCCCGACCGTTACGTGAAGTCGTACTATCCCGCGGAGCTCGGAGGCAAGCTGTACCTCGCGGGGGACGGGTCCGTGCGCGACAAGGAAACGAGCTACTTCACCATCATGGGCCGCATCGACGACGTGCTCAACGTGTCGGGCCACAGGCTGGGGACCATGGAGATCGAGTCGGCGCTGGTCGCGAACCCGCTGGTCGCGGAGGCCGCGGTCGTCGGGCGTCCGGACGAAATGACCGGCGAAGCCGTGTGCGCTTTCGTCGTGCTCAAGCAGGCACGGCCCAATGGATCCGAAGCCGACAAAATCGCCAAGCAGCTGCGCGATTGGGTGGGCAAGGAAATCGGTCCGATCGCCAAGCCCAAGGACATCCGATTTGGCGACAACCTGCCCAAGACGCGCTCGGGCAAGATCATGCGGCGGCTACTGCGCTCCATCGCCAAGGGCGAGAACATTACACAGGACGTCTCGACGTTGGAGAACCCTGCGATACTGGAGCAGCTAAAGCAAGCCCTGTAGCCCGGGTAGAGGCGAAGCCGAAACCCGGGGCCGACGCGAGTTTGCAACGCCGTCCCGGGTCTCGCGGTGCTCGACCCAGGCTACTCGCTTTGATACTGCGTATAGCGCGACGAGGGGAAACGTTCGGAGGGGCGTGAGGCTGATGCGATACGGTTGATGCTTGTCGTCGATTATAGCATCGCCCCGCCGCGGAGCGCGACGAAGCGTTGTGCTAGACTTTCGCGGCTCGCACGACCATGGCCCACGCCGACGCGCTCACGCCGCTCACAGCCCTGTCTCCACTCGACGGGCGCTATCGGGGCAGGATCGCTGCACTGGCCGAGCTGTTCAGCGAATACGGACTCATCCGCGAGCGAATCAAGGTCGAGCTCGCCTGGCTGGAAGCGCTATCCGACGAGCCGGGCATCGTCGAGTTTCCCCCGCTCTCCGCTTCGGCGCGCGCGCGGCTCGGCTCGGTTGCCGATGAATTCGCAGTCGTTGAAGCTGAGCGCGTCAAGGCGATCGAGCGCGCGACCAATCACGACGTCAAGGCGATCGAATACTGGCTGAGGGATCGCTTCGCCGGGAACGAGGAGATCGGGCGGGCGATGGCGTTCATTCACTTCGCCTGCACCTCGGAGGACATCAACAATCTCGCCTACGGGCGGATGCTGGACACGGCCAGGCGCGACATCCTATTGCCGGCGCTGAGAGCCCTGATCGCCGATCTGCGAGCGCTCGCGCATGCGCACGCCGCGCTGCCCATGCTCGCGCGCACGCATGGGCAGCCGGCGACTCCGACCACGCTCGGCAAGGAGCTCGCCAACGTGGTGGCGCGTCTCGAGCGCGCACATGCCGCGGTCGCGTCTGCACCGATGCCGGGGAAGGTGAACGGCGCGGTCGGCAACTACAATGCGCACCTGGTTGCCTACCCCGATGTCGACTGGGAGGCTCTGTCCCGCCGTGTCGTCACTGCGCTGGGGCTCGAATTCAACGCGTACACCACGCAGATCGAGCCGCACGACGGCCTCGCCGCGCTGTTCGACGCGCTGGCGCGCACCAACAGCATCGTGATCGATCTCGACCGTGACCTCTGGGGCTACATTTCTCTGGGTTACTTCCGGCAGAGGGCGGGAGAAGGCGAGGTGGGATCGTCGACCATGCCGCACAAGGTCAACCCCATCGATTTCGAGAACTCCGAGGGGAATCTCGGCGTCGCCAACGCGCTGCTGCGCCACTTCGCGGAAAAGCTGCCGATATCGCGCTGGCAGCGCGATCTCTCGGACTCCACCGTTCTGCGCAATGTCGGAGTCGCGCTCGGGCACACTTTGCTCGGATGGTCGAACTGCAGGCAAGGCTTTGCCAGGCTCGCCACCGATCCGGTGCGCCTCGCCGCCGATCTCGACGCCAACTGGGAAGTGCTCGCCGAGGCGATCCAGACCGTGTCGCGCCGCTATGGCGTTCCGGATGCATACGAGCAGCTCAAGGATCTGACGCGCGGCAAGGACGGCATCTCGCGGCAATCGCTGCACGCCTTTATCGACGCGCTCAAGATTCCGTCGGAAGCGAAGGCGCGTCTCAAAGCGTTGACGCCGGGGACGTACGTCGGCAAGGCCGCCGAGCTTGCGCGGCGCGTTTAACCCGGGCAACGAGCTTGCCGATGTTCCCCTGATGTCACGGCAGGGCGTCAGACCGTGTCTTCTCGCCCACCGCTTTGAAGAAGGTGTAGCAGAAAACCCCGTCCGGCTCGGCCGTACGGTAGAGAGCTCGGATTCCCGCGTCGAAGGTCTCGGCGTCGATCATGCCGGCGTTGATCGCTCGAGCGCGGACGCCTTCGACCATTGCGGTGAACGTCTTCCTGGTAAAGCCGTCGACGAGGTGCGGGCGGCTCGAATCCACGTATACCATCCGCGGCGACACGCGGACCGCGTCAAAGCCCGCGTTCACTAACAGCGGATGGAGTTGCCGGCCGATCATCGCATCGCCGCCGCTCGTGCGCTGCAACTCGACCAGACAGTCGATCGCCTGCCGGGCAGCAGCACTGTCGGGGTGGAAATACGCCGACCCGTGGTCCCCCTCGATGACCGTGATGGTGCCGCCTGGCTTGAGCAGCACCTTGAGTCGCAGGAGGGCTTCCGACGGACGGGCGAGGTGCTCGAGGACGAAGCAAACAAAGATGTGATCAAAGGCTTCGGGGCCGAAAGGCAGCGCGAAGATGTCCGCTTGTCGGAATTGCACATTGGTGATGCCCGCGCCGTCGACCCTCGCCCTTGCCTCCTCGAGCGAATCTGCGGAGATGTCGACCGAGGTGATGCGGGCGCCGGGGCTGTTGCGGGCGAGGGTCGTGGTCTGAGCGCCGGTTCCGCATCCCGCCTCGAGCACGAGGCTGCCAGGCGGGTACGAAGTGTCCGAGTGGAGCAAGTCCACCAAGGTGTCGGCTTGGTCGCGCAGGCGCTCGCTTTCGCGCAATTGGTAGCCATGGACGTATACATCGCCCATCAGAGTTTGACCGTCTTCAGCCAGCAGCCCGAGCATTTTGGCGGTCTGTAGCTCGGCTCACCCCACGACCACTTCGCTGATCTGAATGACAGGGGAGAGGTCGGTGTAGTTCGCTATGTCCGCCATGATCTCCTTCGCGTGAGGTCCGAAGCCCGCTTGAAACCTCTCCACCGAATCGCAGAAGATGTGGCACATGCCCACGTACGGCGCAGGTGTGCCCGGCGCGCCCGCGCCCAGCCCCTTGTCCACCGTGTAGTACTTGCAGTGGTCGCCCATGCGAGCTTTCACCAACGGCATGTGCTTGTCGCGGTAATACTCATGGTCGAAACGAGCGCCTGGTGTGTTCGGGTACATCACAGTGACCTTAATCATGTCTCGTCCGCTGGGTTAGGCTTTTGGCCGGTGGGAACCCATCCTGCACGTACACAAGGCCTAACGCAAGCGGTCGAAGGCGAAGCGATCGCCAGCTCGTCGTACTCACGGTACGGGGATTGCGCGCTACACTGCCCGTTCTCACACGCTTCGATCAAGGATCTGCGCCCGGTGCGGGTGGCCGACGAGCCACGACCAGGCTTCGCGCGCTCAATGGAGTCAAGACGATGCAACGCTACGAGCAGTATCGGACGCTCAAGCTGACGCGCCCCGAACCAGGCATCCTCGAGATCGCGATGGGTGAGGAGGGCAAACTTGCGGTGGCCGACGACGCCGGTCATCGGGAGCTGGCCGAAATCTGGCGCGATGTGGACACGGATCCCGAAACCTCGGTCGCGATCATCCGAGGGCTGGGCAAGGGATTCTCCGGCGGCGGCAGCCTCGATCTGGTGGAGGCGATGGCGAACGACTTCGAAACCCGTGCCCGGGTGTGGCGCGAGGCACGCGACATCGTCTACAACGTGGTCAACTGCTCGAAGATCGTCGTCTCCGCGATGCACGGCCCCGCGGTCGGCGCGGGGCTCGTCGTCGGCCTGCTGGCGGATATCTCCATCGCGGCGAAGAACGCGCGCATCATTGACGGCCACACGCGCCTCGGCGTGGCGGCGGGCGACCATGCCGCGATCGTCTGGCCGCTGCTGTGCGGAATGGCCAAGGCCAAGTACTACCTGCTGCTTTGCGACGAAGTGCGTGGCGAGGAGGCAGAACGGATCGGCCTCGTCTCGCTGTGTGTCGAGGAGGGAGAGCTCGTGGACAAGGCACGTGAAATCGCCCGCAAGCTGGCGAAGGGCTCGCAAACGGCGCTACGCTGGACCAAGTACAGCCTCAACAACTGGCTGCGCATGGCGGGGCCGAGCTTCGACGCGTCGCTCGCGCTGGAGATGCTTGGCTTCTCGGGTCCCGATGTGCATGAGGGCGTAGCGTCGCTGCGGGAAAGGCGTCTCCCCGACTTCAAGCCCGGCAGCGCATTCTGAACGGTCTCTCGCGCAGCCCGGCAGGCCAGCGACGTCGCGTGTCGATCAAAGGCTTGGTCGACGGTCGTTGCAGATTCGTCAGTTCACCGAAGATCCTTGCGTCACCAATGATTGGCTGCTAGCAAAAGGGGCGAGACCCTGTAGGTCGTGATCGCCTCCGGCGGATGCCGCTGCAGGCTAGCGCGGCTAGTGTTGCCGCCGCACAGTTTCGAAGAAGCACGGCGAGCTCGAGGGCAAGCAGGAGCGTTGTTGAAACCGGGCGCTGGCTAACGTCGCTGATCGGCCGACTCCGCCGTACGACGAAGTCGCGGAGAGCGGTCGTTCAACCGCGCCGGCACGGTGACGCAGCTGTTGGGGCCGGGCCGAAGGCGTTTCGATTTGACCGCGGCAAGAGCGGCATCACGCGTTGAATCGATTCGGCGCAGTCTGCGACGAAGCGTTGACTCCGTTGGTCATCGCTCAGGCGCATTTCTCACATGATCGGCTTCTTAGTGGGTCCCCGCGCGCTCCGCCAATTCAGCGAGCCATGCACCAGCCTCTCGAAACGGCTTGCTCGAACGGTCGGCACGACCTCGAATATATGCGCCCTCGATTGCCGTCAGTAACAAGCCCGCGAAGGATTTCGCCCGCCGTCGGTTCTGGAAAGAGAAGTGAGCCTCAATCGCTTTCACATATTGGTCGAACGCGGTGGCTACCACGAATCGCAGTCCCTCGAGTTCTAAATCCAGGTCGAGGCAAACGGTACCGACAGGACAACTGTGACGGAACTCGCCCAGCTCGATTCGTTCTGCAAACGCATTGAACAGGGCTTTGACCTTTTCGCCAGGTTTGCGCTCGCTCGACAGGGTTGAATCGATAAACGCAACGACACGCTCCGAATACTGCGCGAGCCCTTCCTTGACGATTTGCTGCTTACCCTTGGGGAAAAAGTAGTAGACCGAACCCTTGGGCGCGCCACTCTCGCGGACGATTTCGTTGATTCCAGCGCCGGACAGTCCAGACCGCCGCATCAGCGTAATGGCGGCTTCGATCAACTTTTCGCGGGTGCCGGTGGCGGCTACATCAGCATTACTCATCCTTGACTACATATCTAGACCAGTCTATATATGATAGCTCATTCTTGGTCGCAAGGGCAAGACCCTATGAGCGGCAGCAGAGCAGCCGGCGCGCGCACTTCGTCATTGACGGTCAAAGGCATACAGGCGCGACCGGTGGTGCTGAAACTGAAACGACCCGTTGTGGCGCGCTGCATCGGTTTCCGGTAAATCCATTCGAGGGGGCTTATGGAACACTCATCAGGTCGTCGGCGATTTCTCAAATCGGTTACCGCACTGAGCGCGGCCGGTGTGCCGGCAGCAGGCGTTGCGGCTGATGAGCATTCGCAGCACTCCGCGCAGGTTGCGAAGGGGGCGGCCGGCGCAAGGCCTGCGACTCTGATGGGGGCCTACAGCTATCTCACGGGGCCGGAAGTGGCTTTCGTCGAGGCGGCGGTGAGCCGCCTCATCCCTGCAGACGAGCTGGGACCCGGTGCAAAAGAGGCCGGGGTTGCTTACTTTATTGACCAGCAGCTGTCCGGTGCGTGGGGTGCACACGCGCGCAACTATCGCCAAGGGCCCTGGCCGGAGGGATCGCCGACACAGGGGTATCAATCGCCGCTGACGCCGCGGGAGGTGTACCGCACCGCGATCGCCGAGACCAACCGTTATTGCAGCGAAAAGTATGGCAAGCCCTTCGACGCGCTGGCGGCCGTGCAGCAGGAAGAGGTACTGACAGATCTCCAGAGCGGCAAGATCGTGCTGGAACTGGTGCCGGCGCGGCTCTTCTTCAACATGCTGTGGGGCAACACGCAGGAGGGGTTTTTCGCCGATCCAATGTACGGCGGCAACCGCGGCAAGATCGGCTGGAAGCTCGTCGGATTTCCCGGCGTAGCAGCCGTGTACACCGAATTCCTCGAGAAACACAACCTGCCGTATCGCGCCGTGCCAGTTTCGATCGCCGACGTTCAGCAGCGCATCGCGCGCGTAGACGAGCACGGACATCCGGTGCACATCTTACTCAGCCAACAGGATTGAGGTGCGATCATGGCCGCGACCAAACTTAATCCGGTGGATGTTGTTACTGTCGGCGTCGGCCTTACCGGGGCGATCCTCGCCAAGGAACTCACCGACGCAGGACTGAAAGTCGTTGGACTGGAGCGTGGTGGCTATCGCGATACGCACCCCGATTTCGAGGTACCGAACGCGCACGACGAGCTCAAGTATGCCCAGCGCGACGAGCTCATGCAGAACCTCGCACGCGAGACACTTACCTTCCGCAATTCCACAGGTGAAACCGCGTTGCCGATGCGGCAGCTCGGTTCATTCCTGCCCGGCGAGGGGGTCGGCGGCGCTGCGGTGCACTGGAACGGCCAGACCTGGCGCTTTCTGCCTTGGGATTTCGAGACGACAAGCCGCACCATTGCACGCTACGGGAAGGATGCGCTTCCCGCTGATTGCACAAGCCAGGATTGGGGGGTGACGTACGAGGAGCTCGAGCCGCACTTCGATCGATTTGAGCAGATCTACGGCATTTGCGGTAAAGCCGGTAACTTGCAGGGCAAGATCCAGCCCAGCGGCAATCCGTTCGAAGGACCGCGCTCGCGTGAGTACCCCAACCCTCCGTCCAAGGAGAGCTACGCAGGCTGGCTGTTTACACAGGCCGCGCAGTCGCTTGGTTACCATCCTTTCCCGCTGCCAACCGCGAACCTGACTCGCCCGTATACCAATCCGTACGGGGTGACTATGGGAGCATGCGTCTATTGCGGCTACTGCGAGCGCTTCGGTTGCGAGATGGGCGCCAAAGCAAGTCCGCAAACCACCGTGCTGCCGGCGTTGCTCGCCAACAAGAATTATGAGTTGCGCACGCTTGCCAACGTGGTCCGCGTGAACCTTGACTCCGAGAAGAAGCGCGCGGTGAGCGTGAACTACATCGATTCGCGCGGGCGCGAGGTCGAGCAGCCGGCAGAGCTCGTGCTACTTACTTCCTACGTATTCAACAACGTGCGGCTAATGCTGCTCTCCGGCATAGGCAAACCTTACGATCCGGCGAGCAATCAGGGGGTCGTAGGGAGAAACTATGCTTACCAATGCGTGAGCGGCGTGAACCTTTTTTTCGAGGACAAGGTGTTCAATCAGTTCATGGGAGCCGGTGCACTCGGGCGCACCATCGACGACTTCAACGGCGACAACTTCGACCACTCGGGGCTGGGATTCATTGGCGGGGGCTACATCAGCTGCGATTCGACCGGCGCGCGCCCAATCGAATATCACCCAGTGCCCGCGGGCACGCCACCCTGGGGCTCAGGCTGGAAAAGGGCCGTTGCGCGCTACTACAACCGTTCGATCAACATTCGCTCCCACGGAGCGGTGCAAAGCTATCGCGGCAATTACCTCGACCTCGATCCGACCTACCGCGACGCGTATGGTCTGCCATTGCTACGGATGACCTTCGACTTCCGCGATAACGAGTACAGGATGTCAGACTACCTCACCGGCAAATGCGAGCAGATTGCCAAGGCCGTCGGGCCAGCGAAGATGAATGTGAACCGCCGCACCGGCAAGTACAGCATAGTGCCTTACCAAACCACTCACAACACCGGTGGCGCGATTATGGGCGTGGACCCTACAACCAGCGCAGTCAACAGATATCTCCAGAGCTGGGACGTGCCCAATGTCTTCGTGATCGGCGCGAGCGCATTCCCGCAAAACGGGGGATACAACCCGACCGGAACCGTCGGCGCGCTGACGTACTGGGCTCTCGACGCGATCAAGAACCGCTACCTCAGGCAACCTGGGCCTTTGGTCGCTTGATCATCGGGTCAGGGTTACGCGAGCTTGCTCGGTCAGCCCGTCTGTGCGCGGTGGGGCGCCCTGCATGCGACCACGTCTTTGCTAGCCCAAGCCAATTGACCACCCGGCGGGCAAAGGTGATTTAGAGCGCGCTGCACGGCGGGCCGTTAGGGCGGCAAGCCGCCACGCTATACTCTTGTCCGAGCCAGGGGCACGATGTGGTCGTGCCGCGGCGATGACAAATCCCTGGAGGATCCTATGAAGCCGTTACTCGTGGGTGTTCTGGCGTTGCTGTGCTCGACGACGTTCGCGCAGCAGGTCCCTGTGATCGCTTTCGATGCCGACATCGACTTCCTGAAGCTGCCCAAGGACTTGTATCTTGGTGAAGTCACAGGCGTCGCAGTGAACTCGAAGAAGCACATTTTCGTTTTCTCGCGCGGTAACACGACGGGTCCCGCCTACGCCGCATCAGCAGCACAACTCCTGGAGTTCGGGCCCGACGGGCAGTTTATCCGCGAGATCGGCAAGAATCTCTATGCCTGGTCGTTCGCGCACTATGTCCGCGTGGACAAGGACGACAACATCTGGGCCGTCGACAAGGGCTCGGACATGGTGATCAAGTTCAACCCGGAAGGGCGCGTCGTAATGGTCTTCGGGCGGAAACAGGAAGCCTCCGATGAGGAGACGGGACCGCTCAAGCATCCGAAGCCCCCGCTGGCCGCCGAAGACGGGCGGTTTCGTCAGCCGACGGACGTGACCTGGGATCCGGCCGGCAATAGCTACATCAGCGATGGCTACATCAATTCGCGCGTTGCCAAGATTGATCGAAACGGTAACTGGCTCAAGTCCTGGGGTGATCGGGGCGATCAGCCCGGCTATTTCAACACGCCGCACAGCATAGCAGCCGACGCGCAAGGCAACATCTATGTCGCCGACCGCTTCAATCGCCGCATTCAGGTCTTCGACGGCGAAGGCAAGTTGCTGCGCGTAATCACCATTGACGTGCCGTTCGACCGGAATGCGCGGCCCGCGATCGGCAACCGTCCCGATCCGGACGCCAGGTTCGGTACGTTCTCTGCGGGCGCGCCATGGGCGTTATGCATCACGCCGGGCCCGAACCAGGTCCTGTTCAGCGCCGATGCCTTTCCGGGGCGCATCTACAAGCTCACTCTCGACGGAAAAGTCCTCGGCGTGCTCGGCGAATCGGGCAAGCAGGCCAAGCAGTTCGGCTGGGTGCACGAGATCGCGTGTCCGAGCGAGAAGGAGCTCTACGTGGCGGAGCTACTCAACTGGCGAATGCAAAAGCTAATGCTTCACTAGCACGCTCAAGTGTCGATCGACGGTGCGTGCTTCCAACGGACAGAGCCACCCCTGGCGACGTAAGTTGGTTTGCACGGGAGCGACGCGTGCTAGGAACGCGCTTTTGGATGGCTGCTTTCGGCAAGGCAGACGTCCGCAACGGATCGATAGCGATCCATCATCGTTGCAGTCCAACGCCATCTGGGGTCGGACATCTACGACGACCTAGCTTGGAGGGGAAGTCGGGTCTTTGCTCGCGCGCCGCTCGCGCAGCCACTGGATCAGCGGCGGCGTCAGCGACACCACGACGATGCCGAGAACGATGAAGGCCAGGTTGTCCTTGACCCATGGGATGTTGCCGAAGAGATAGCCCGCGTACACAAGCGACGCCACCCACGCCGCGCCGCCGATGACGTTGAAGCTGATGAACTTCTTGTAGGTCATGGCGCCGACGCCGGCAAGAAACGGCGCGAATGTGCGCACGATCGGCACGAAGCGGCCGATGATGATGGTGAAGCCGCCGTACCTCTCGTAGAAGCGGTGCGTCTTTTCCAGGTATTGGGGCTTGAGCCAGCGGCCAAGCACCGTGTCTTGCGGCCGGTGGAACGCCTTGGGTCCGATGTAACGCCCGACGCCGTAGTTGACGGAATCGCCCAGCACCGCGGCCGCGAACAGGGTAAGCACCAGCAGGTGCACATCGATACCGCTCGCCGCGACCACGGTTCCCGCGAGAAACAGCAGCGAGTCGCCCGGCAGCAACGGGAATATGACCAGTCCTGTCTCCGCAAAAATGACGATGAACAGCGCTGAAAACAGAAGCGCGGCGTGCTGCGCGGCCAGTGCCGACAGCGTCTGGTCGAGCGCGAAAAGCGAATAGAGAAGCGTCGTGATCATCGGGCGACGCGCCAAGGTGCGGCTGGCGTCCCGCTCCGACGCGAAGGCCGGCCGACGCAGACCGACCGCGAGTCGGTCGCCTCCACGTCAGGGAAGGATCTTCTCGATGCCTGCACCGGCCCGCTTTTCGGGCTTGACGAGATCCTCACGCGAAACGCCCAGCCACATCACCAGCGCGGCCATCACCAGCGCCGAGGAGTAGATGCCGAAGCAGATTCCGATCGCCAGCGCCAGCGCGAAGTAGTGCAGCGTCTCGCCCCCGAAGAACAGGATCGACAGCACCATCATCAGCGTACAGCCATGGGTGATGATCGTTCGCGACAAGGTGCTGGTGATCGCGCCATTGATGACTTCGGGAACCGTGGCCTTGCGCATCTTGCGGAAGTTCTCGCGGATCCGGTCGGCGATGACCACCGACTCGTTGACCGAGTAGCCGAGGACGGCGAGCACCGCCGCGAGCACGGGAAGCGAGAACTCCCACTGGAACAGCGCGAAGAAGCCGAGGATGATGACCACGTCGTGGAGGTTGGCGGCGATGGCCGATACCGCGAAGCGCCATTCGAATCGGAGCGCCAGGTAGGCGACGATGCCAATGCTCACCAGCAGCAGCGCCAGCGCACCGTTCTCGTAGAGCTCCTTGCCGACCTGCGGGCCGACGAACTCCACCCGCTGCTGCGTCACACCCTGGTCGTCCGCTCTCAACGCCGTCATCACCTGTTCGGAGAGTTGCGCGCTCGACAGGCCTTCCTTCAAAGGCAGCCGGATCAGCGCGCTGTTGGCGCTGCCGAAGCTCTGCACCGCGAACTCGCCCAGGCTCATCTTGTCGATCGATGTGCGGATGCGGCCGAGGTCCGCCGCGTGGGGATAAGCGATTTCGATGACCGTCCCGCCCTTGAAATCTACGCCGAAGTTCAGGCCGCGCACGGCGAGGAACACGACGGCCAGGGCGAAGGTGATCAACGAGATGATGTTGAACACCAGCGCGTGCTTCATGAAGGGGATGACGCGGGTGATCCTGAAGAATTCCATTTTCGTCATTCCCGCGAAAGCGGGAATCCAGTGTCGCTTTTTCCGATTAGGTGATCGTTGTTTTCAAAGTCGCTGGGTCCCCGCTTGCGCGGGGACGACTGCGGGCACGGCTAGGCCGTGCCCGCAGTCGGCTTCCACACCTGCCCGATCGAAATTTTCTCGAGCTTCTTCCTTCCGCCATAGACGATCGCCACCAGGCCGCGCGAGACGAACACCGCGCTGAACATCGACGTGAGAATGCCGAGACAGTGAACGACGGCGAAGCCGCGCACCGGACCGGTGCCGAAGATGAGCAGCGCGATTCCGGCGATCAGCGTGGTGACGTTCGAGTCGAGAATCGTGTTCCATGCGCGCTCGTAGCCGGCCTGGATCGCCGCGTGCGGCGTGTCGCCCCAGCGCAATTCCTCGCGGATTCGCTCGTTGATGAGCACGTTGGCGTCGATCGCCATGCCCAGCGTGAGCGCGATGGCCGCGATGCCGGGCAAGGTCAGCGTCGCCTGCAGCATCGACAGGATCGCGACCAGCAGCAGCAGGTTGATCGCCAGCGAGATCGTGGAGATCACTCCCATCAGCGCGTAGTAGGCGCAGATGAACACTGCCAGCACGATGAAGCCGTACATGACCGAGTCGAAGCCCTTGTCGATGTTCTCCTTGCCAAGCGACGGACCCACCGTGCGTTCCTCGACGATTTCCATCGGAGCAGCGAGCGCGCCGGCACGCATTAGCAGCGCGATGTCGTTGGCCTCGCGCGTGTTCATCCGCCCGCTGATCTGGACCCGTCCGCCGCCGATCTCCTCGCGGATCACCGGCGCGGTGATCACCTCCGCCTTGCCTTTCTCGACGAGCACGATCGCCATCCGCTTTCCGACGTTCTCGCGGGTGAGCTCCTTGAATATGCGTCCACCGGTTCCGTCCAGATTGATATGCACGGCGGGCTCGTTGGTGCGGCTGTCGAAGCCGGGCTGGGCGTCGTTGATGCGATCGCCGGTCAGCACCACCTGCCGCTTGACCAGCACGGGCGCGCCGCTGCGCTCGATGAACAGATCGCTGCCGAGCGGCACCTGTCCGGCAAGCGCCTGCTCGAGCGCGCCTGGCTCCTCGTTGACCATGCGAATCTCGAGCGACGCGGTGCGGCCGAGGATGTCCTTGGCACGCGCCGTGTCCTGCACGCCGGGAAGCTGAACGACGACGCGATCGCCTCCCTGCTGCTGGACGATCGGCTCGGCGACGCCGAGCTCGTTGACGCGATTGCGCAGAATGGTGATGTTCTGCTGCACCGCCCCGTCCTGGATGCGCTTCTGCGCCTCGGGCTTCAGGCTCGCGACCAGCTTGGACTCGTCGCCTGAGCCAGCCTCGCTGACCAGCAGATCGGGAAACGAGTCGGCGATCTCCTTCCTTGCCCGGTCGCGCTCGCTGCCGTCGCGGAAGCGCACGGCGACGCTCTGGCCTTCCTTGGCGATGCCGGCGTACTGGACCTTCTTCTCGCGCAACAGCGACCGGATATCGGTGAGATAACGGTCGGCAGCCTTGTCGAGCGCGGCCTTCATGTCGACCTGGAGCAGGAAATACACGCCTCCGCGCAAGTCCAGGCCCAGGTACATGGGCAGCGCGCCGATCGAGGCAAGCCAACGCGGCGAGCTGGAGAGCAGGTTCAGCGCAACGATGTAGTTGTCCCCCAGCTTCTGCTGCAGCACGTCCTTGGCCTTGAGCTGGGTGTCGGGATCAGCGAAGCGAACCTTGACTCCGGTGGCGTCGAGCGTCTCGCCGCGGTAGCTGACGTTCGCCGCTTTGAGCGCGTCCTCAACCGTGGACAAGGTCGATGCATCGATCTTGACACCCGACTTGCTGGTCGACACCTGTACTGCCGGCACTTCGGGGAAGAAGTTGGGAAGCGTATAGAAGATGCCCACCACCATGGCGATGGCGATGAGCACGTATTTCCAGATGGGATAGCGATTCATCTCGAAGCGAACCCCTCTCCCTCGGGGAGAGGGGCAGGGGTGAGGGCGCGTGAAGTCGACTGCTTCACAGCGTCTTGATCGTGCCTTTGGGCAGCATCAGCGCGATCGCGCTGCGCTGTACGGTCATCTCGACGTTGGCTGCGACCTCGACCGTGGCGTACGCGTCGGTCAGCTTGGTGATCTTGCCGACGACGCCGCCGGCAGTAACGATCTCGTCACCCTTTTGCAGTGCGGAGAGCATCGCCTTGGTCTCCTTGGAGCGCTTTTGCTGCGGACGGATGAGCAGGAAGTAGAAGACGACGAAAATGGCGACCATGGGCAGGAACGCCATGAGATCGCCACCGGGCGATGAGCCGGCGGCCTGCGCATATGCGGGGCTGATC
The DNA here is from genome assembly GCA_035623155.1 of Casimicrobiaceae bacterium. GTDB lineage: Bacteria > Pseudomonadota > Gammaproteobacteria > Burkholderiales > Casimicrobiaceae > PALSA-1003. The sequence continues at coordinate 15,323 of DASPTZ010000088.1, forward strand.
AACACGGGTGAATCCTCCTTACGGGGGAGCTGCGGAGAGCGCGCCTGGCGGCTCGACGCTTATGTGGCAACAGCGGGCAACAGCCGCAACCAACCTATAATTCTATCATGACTGCCCGGGCGGATTCGAAGCGTTGCACATAATCCGGCAGCTTGCCCGCGGCAATCGCATCCCTTAGTTCGGCGAGCAGGATCAAGTAGTAATGCAGGTTGTGAATGGTGTTGAGCCGCGCCCCGAGCATTTCGTTGACGCGCTGCAGGTGGTGCAGGTAGGCGCGGCTGAAGCTGCGGCAGGTGGGGCAGGCGCAGGACTCGTCGAGCGGTCGCGGGTCCGTGCGATAGCGGGCATTGCGGATCTTGATGTCGCCCTGGCGAGTGAACAACCAGCCGTTGCGTGCGTTGCGCGTAGGCAGCACGCAATCGAACATGTCGACACCGGCGGCGACCGCAGAGACGATGTCCTCCGGGGTGCCTACCCCCATGAGGTAGCGGGGCCGCTCCGCAGGCAGCCGCGGAACGACGTACGCCTGAATGCGCCGCATGTCCTCTTTGGGCTCGCCTACCGAGAGGCCGCCGATCGCGTAGCCGTCAAAGCCGATGGCCGTGAGCGCTGAGAGCGACTCGTCGCGCAACTCCTCGAACATCCCGCCCTGCACGATGCCGAACAGGGCATTGCGGTTGCCCTCGTGCGCCGCCTTGGATCGCGCCGCCCAGCGCAGGCTCAACTGCATCGATGCCGCGGCCTGGTCGCGCGTTGCAGGCCATGGAGTGCACTCGTCGAACACCATGCAGATGTCGGCGTCCAGGGTGCGCTGGATCTGAAGCGACACTTCGGGGGTGAGCAGCAGGCGATCGCCGTTGACCGGCGACGCGAAGTTCACGCCCTCCTCGCGCACGTGGCGCAGCGGCCCCAGGCTGAACACCTGGTAGCCGCCGGAGTCGGTGAGGATCGGCTTCTGCCAGCCGATGAAGCGGTGCAGTCCAGCGTGCGCCGCGACGACGTCGAGCCCTGGGCGCAACCACAGGTGGAACGCATTGCCGAGCACGATCTGCGCGCCGAGTTGGGCCAGTTCGTCGGGCGCGATCCCCTTGACCGCGCCGTAGGTGCCCACGGGCATGAATACCGGCGTCTCGACCACGCCGTGCTCGAGCGTGAGGCGGCCGCGGCGTGCGGCGCCACATTGCGCGACAACCGAGAATTCCATCGCGCGGATTGTAGCAGCGGCTAGTTGTCGGTCCCGCCCTCGAGCAGCATCGCATCTCCATAGCTGAAGAAGCGATAGCGTTGGCGAATCGCGTGCGCATACGCGGCGCGGATCGCATCGTAGCCGGCGAACGCCGATACCAGCATGAGCAGCGTCGAACGCGGCAGGTGGAAGTTGGTGAGGAGCCGGTCGACCACGCGGAAGCGGTAGCCGGGCGTGATGAACAGCGCGGTCTCGGCGTCTGTCGCCGCGATGCTGCCGTCAGCGCGAACCGCGGACTCGAGCGCGCGAACCGCCGTCGTCCCTACCGCCACGATGCTGCGTTGTGTTGCGCGCGCTGCCTCGATCGCATCGGCTGTCGCCACGGGAACGGTGAAGCGCTCGCTGTGCATTCGATGCTGTGACAGGTCTTGCGTTTCCACAGGCTGGAAGGTGCCCGCTCCGACGTGGAGCGTCACGTAAGCGAGCGTGACTCCACTCGCGCGAAGCCGTGCGAGCAGCGGCTCGTCGAAGTGCAGCCCCGCGGTCGGCGCCGCGACCGCGCCGGGCGCGCGCGCGTAGACCGTCTGATAGCGCTCGGCGTCGGCGGCATCCGCGGGGCGCGCGATATACGGCGGCAGCGGAACTTCAGCGAAACGCTCCAGATAATCGGCGAGCGGCATGCCCGCGTCGATCCGCAGCCGGAAGAAACGGCTGTCGCGCTCGAGCACGGTCGCGATCGCCCCCGCAGGCAGCTCGACTCGGCCGCCGATGCGTGGTGGATGGCTCGCGCCGAGCTGCATCCATGCCTCGTTGTCGGTCACGATGCGCTCGAGCAGCAACTCCACCCGCCCGCCGCTGGGCTTGCGCCCGACGAGGCGCGAGCGGATGACGCGAGTGTCGTTCAGCACCAGCAGGTCGCCGGGATGGAGCAACCCAGGGAGCGCGCCGAATTCCAGGTCCTCGAGCACGCTACCCGCTACGTGGAGCAGGCGACTCGCGGAACGCGTCGATGCGGGCCGCTGCGCGATGAGCTCGGAGGGCAGCTCGTAATCGAAATCGGAAAGACGATAGATGCGCTCGGCCATCGGAATATCGATGATGCCTCCATCGTTGCACCCGGGCAACGCGTTGCAACCCAGCCGCCTGGCGACGGGCATGCGCAGCACAACAGGTCGACGCGTTCATTCGCGCCTCGACAGTCCTTCCCTGACAACGGTATACAATACAAGCGCAAACGCGCGTCGGCCCGGGTGGCGAAATTGGTAGACGCAGGGGACTCAAAATCCCCCGCCGCGAGGTGTGCCGGTTCGAGTCCGGCCCCGGGCACCAACCTTGGATGCCGAGCCCCGGCCGGTCAGGCGTTCGCCGGCCGATGGAGGAGACGACGATGGAAGCAGACGTCGAATTGAGCTCCGCGCAGCTCGGAGAGGTTCTCAAGCTCGTTCGGTCCAAGGTTGCGCCCGACCAGCGCGCCGTGGTGGAGGACTTTGTCGTCCGCTACTACGGCCAGGTCGATCCCGAGGACCTCGCCGACCGGCGGCCAACCGACCTGTACGGCGCCGCGCTGTCGCACTGGAACTTTGCCCGGAAGCGCGACGCCGGAATTGCTCGCGTGCGGGTGTTGAATCCCACGCTCGAGGATCACGGCTGGCAGTCGACTCACACGGTTGTCGAGATCGTCAACGACGACATGCCCTTCCTGGTCGATTCAGTGACGATGGAGGTCAATCGGCGCGGACTGACGCTTCACTTGATCGTTCATCCCATCCTGGCAGTGAAGCGCAGTGCGAGTGGCGTGCTCTCCGGGCTCGCTCCTCAAGACGCCAAAGATGCTCGCCGTGAATCGTTTATCCATGTCGAGATCGACCGGATCAGCGAGGCCCTGCGGATGGACGAGCTGGCGGCGGACATCACGCGAGTGCTCGGCGATGTGCGCGCCGCGGTCGAAGACTGGCAGAAGATGCGCGCACAAGTGGCGGCGATTCTCGCCGAGGTCGACAAGCGTCCGCCGCCGCTGCCGGCCGACGAGCTCGCCGAGGGCAAGGCGTTTCTCTCGTGGCTTGCGGCGGATCACTTCACGTTCCTCGGCTACCGCCGCCACGAGCTCGCGAGCGTCAAGGGAGAAGACGCGCTCAAGATCGTCCCCGGATCGAGCCTGGGCATTCTGCGCGAGGGCCAGGACAAGGAAGTCGCATCGAGCTTCGCGGCGCTGCCACCCGAGGTCAAGGCGTATGCGCGGCGTCCGGAGCTGCTGGTGGTGACCAAGGCGACTTCGCGCTCCACGGTGCATCGGCCAGGCTACCTCGACTACATCGCGGTGAAGCGCTTCGACGCCAAGGGCGAAGTCTGCGGCGAAGACCGCTTCCTCGGCCTTTTCACCTCGGCTGCCTACAGCGCGAATCCCGCCGATATCCCGCTGCTGCGGCACAAGATCGCGCACGTGCTGGAGCGCGCGAAGCTTGCGCCGGGCAGCCACGCCGCCAAGGCGCTGGTCAACATCCTGGAGAACTACCCGCGGGACGAGCTGTTCCAGACCGCAGAAGACGATCTCCTGCGCACCGCGTTCGGCATCCTGCATCTCGGCGACCGCCAGCGCTTCCGGCTGTTCGTCCGCCGCGATCCCTTCGAGCGCTTTCTCTGCTGTCTGATCTACGCGCCGCGCGAGAACTACACGACCGAGCTGCGGCAGAAATGGCAGGCGATACTCGCCGAAGCATTCAACGCGACGAGCTCGGAGTTCTATGTGCAGCTCTCCGAATCCATGCTCGCCCGCATAACGATCATCGTTCGCACGACGCCGGGGAAAATCCCGACCTTCGAGCTGCGCGAGCTGGAAGCGCGCCTTGCTGCGGCCGCGCGCCGCTGGGAGGATGATCTCAAGCAGGCCCTCATCGACGCCGCGGGGGAAGCCCGGGGCAACGAGCTCTTCCGGCGGTTTGGGGGATCGTTCCCGGCCGGCTATCGCGAGGACTTCGCGGCACGGACGGCAGTCCCCGACATCGATTTGATGGCGAAGCTCTCGCCGGCCCAGCCGCTGGGCATGTGCCTGTACCGGCCGCTCGAGGCGGCACCCGGGACCTTGCGCTTCAAGTTGCTCCGCCTCGGCCGTCCGGTCACTCTGTCCGACAGCCTGCCCATGCTCGAGCACATGGGGCTCAAGGTGCTGGACGAACGTCCGTATCACGTTGTGCCGGAAGGCTCGCCTCCGGTCTGGATGCACGACCTGGGGATGCTCTCGCCAGGAGCCGACGCCGAAATCGACATCGATTCGCTGCGCCAGGTGTTCGAGTCCGCCTTCGAGCAGGTCTTCCGCGGCGACGTCGAGAACGACGATTTCAACCGGCTGGTCGTGGCGGCGCGCCTGCCTGCCGAAGAAATCGTGATACTGCGCGCCTACGCCAAGTATCTCCGGCAGATCGGGTTCCCGCTCTCGCAAACGTTCATCGAGGCGACGCTGGCGGCGCACGCAGACATCGCGCGCATGCTGACCGAGCTGTTCAAGCTGCGCTTCGATCCCTTGCTGCCAGATACGGCCAAATCGCAAGCGCTGGCAAAGATCCAGCAGATCGACGATGCACTGGACCGCGTCGAGAACCTGTCCGAGGACCGCGTGCTGCGCCAGTATCTCGTCGTGATTCTGGCGACCACGCGGACGAATTTCTGGCGTCGCGACGCGCAGGGGCGGCGGCGAACCTTCCTTTCGTTCAAGTTCGATCCGGCGAAAGTGCCAGGCCTGCCCGAGCCCAAGCCGATGTTCGAGATCTTCGTCTATTCCACGCGCTTCGAAGGGGTGCATCTGCGCGGAGGCAAGGTTGCGCGCGGCGGCCTGCGCTGGTCGGACCGGCCGGAGGATTTCCGCACGGAGATTCTCGGCCTAGCCAAGGCGCAGATGGTCAAGAACGTGGTGATCGTCCCTGTGGGCTCGAAGGGCGGTTTCGTGCTCAAGCGCGCGCCTGCGGCGACCGATCGCGAAGCGTTGATGAAGGAGGGCGTGGCCTGCTATCAGGATTACCTGCGGGGCTTGCTCGACCTGACCGACAATCGCGTGGGCGAGGCGATCGTGCCGCCGCCTCAGGTGAAACGCCACGACCCCGACGACCCGTATCTGGTGGTCGCCGCGGACAAGGGAACTGCGACATTCTCGGATTACGCCAACGCGGTGAGCGAGGAATACGGCTTTTGGCTGGGCGACGCGTTCGCGTCCGGCGGGTCCGCCGGCTACGACCACAAGGCGATGGGGATCACCGCGCGCGGCGCCTGGGAGTCGGTCAAGCGCCACTTCCGCGAGATGGGCGTCGATACGCAGACGACGGACTTCACGGTGGCGGGCGTCGGCGACATGTCGGGCGACGTCTTCGGCAACGGCATGCTGCTCTCACGCCACATCAAGCTCGTCGCCGCGTTCGATCACCGCCACATCTTTCTCGACCCGTCGCCGGATCCGGAGGCGAGCTTCAGGGAGCGCGAGCGCATCTCCAGGGTTACGCGCTCGTCGTGGGCGGACTACGACTCGACCCTGATCTCGACGGGCGGAGGCGTGCATCCGCGCAGCGCCAAGTCGGTCGCGATCACGCCGCAGGTCAAGAAGGTCCTCGGCATCGCCGCCGACGCGCTCACGCCGACCGAGCTGGTGAACGCGATTCTCAAGGCGCCGGTCGATCTGATCTACAACGGCGGGATCGGTACCTACGTCAAGGCGGCGACCGAGTCGCACGCCGAGGTGGGCGACCGGGCCAACGATGCGCTTCGCGTCAACGGCCGGGAATTGCGCTGCAAGGTCTTCGCCGAGGGAGGCAACCTCGGCTGCACGCAGCTCGGGCGAGTCGAATACGCCCTCGCGGGCGGGCGCATCAATACCGATGCCATCGACAACTCCGCCGGCGTCGATACCTCCGACCACGAGGTCAACATCAAGATCCTCCTTGGGCTGCCGATCACGGAGGGGGAGCTCACCGTCAAGCAGCGTAATGCTCTGCTCGCGGAAATGACCAACGACGTCGCCGCGCTGGTGCTGCGAGACAACACCTTCCAGACCCAGTCGCTGTCCGTGACAGGCCATATCGCACCGCAGCTCGTCGACGTGCACCAGCGCTTCATCCATTTTCTGGAGAAGACCGGAAGGCTCAATCGGGCGATCGAGTTCCTGCCGTCGGACGAGCAACTCGCCGAGCGGCGCGCCAAGGGCATCGGGCTCACCAGCCCCGAGCGCTCGGTGTTGCTCGCGTACAGCAAGATCTGGCTGTACGACGAATTGCTGGCCTCCCCGCTGCCAGACGATCCCTGGATCGCCACGACGCTGACGCGTTACTTTCCGACGGCGCTGCGCGAGCGCTACGCGAGTTACATGCGGCGGCACCCGCTCAAGCGCGAGATCATTGCTACCTACGTAACGAACAGCACGATCAACCGTGTCGGGAGCACCTTTGTGCACCGGTTGCTGGAAGCGACGGGCGCCAAGCCGCACGAGATCGTGCGCGCCTACCTGCTCAACCGGGAAACCTTCGGGTTCGTCGACCTGTGGAAGGCGATCGAGGCGCTCGACAACGTCGTGACCGAAGCCGTCCAGTCGTCGATGCTGACCGACACGCATGGGCTTATCGTGCGCGGCACGACCTGGTTCCTGCGCTCGCGCCGGCTGACCGATGACATGGCGGCCACCATCAAGCATTTCGCACCGAAGGTCGAGGCACTGGCGAAGCGGCTGCCGCAACTTCTCGACCAGGCCGAGCGTGCGCGCATCGACGCCTGCGTCGAGCGATACGCGGCGGAGGGTGTACCCCACGAGCTGGCGACCCGCGTCGTGAGCTTCGACACGCTGTATGCCGGGCTCGACATCATCGAGGTCGCTGACGTCAGCAAGCGCTCGCCGGAGACGGTCGCCCAGGTGTTCTTCGACCTGTCGACCAAACTCGGCTTGCCGTGGCTGCGCGAGAAATTGGTGGCGTTGCCAGGAGAGGCTCACTGGCAAATGCTGGCCAAGGGGGCGATGCTGGACGATCTCTCCGGATTGCAGCGGACGGTCGCCGCCGAAGTGTTGGCCGGCGGTGCCGACATCGCCGCACCGGGAGGGCTCATCGTGGCATGGCAGGAGCGCAACCGCCGCGGCATCGAGCGTGCGGCTCAGTTGCTGGGCGAGCTTCGCACAGTGAGTACGCCGGACGCGGCGATGATCTCGGTCGCGCTGCGCGAGCTGCGGAATCTGGCGTAGCCCGGGTAGAGCGCGAAGCGCGAAACGCGAAACCCGGGGTCCCGCGCGAGTCTTTTTCGTGTCGGGTCTCGCAAGCTCGACCCGGGCTATGGGGTCGCGTATGCGCCCATAGCGTTGACAGGCCCTAGTACGTTCCCACCGGAGCGGTCGGCCGGGCGGGAGGCAGCGTGCGGATGATGCAGTCGATCGACCTCTCGCTTTCCTTGCCGGCACCGTAAGAAGCCGACGACCGCCTGCCGGTAGCCTTCGGGTGTCAGCTGACGGTAATAGAGCCTCGAGGTGACATCGATAAAGTGTGGATAGTTTGGCGCGCCGGTGTTGTTCATCTGAATGTCGTCGCCGACGTCCTGACTGCCGATGATAAGCGGTCGGCATGCGGTTGGCAGCTGCCGGAAATAGCCGTTGAAGCCTGTCGCCTGATTGCTGCGAATGGCGTCGGGTGCGCAAGCCGTCGCCGCAACCGCAACGCTAATGACCAGCGCGAGGCGCGCCGGCGGCGAACCAGCGCAATCCCGGCGCGTTACTTCTTGTCCCCTCCCTTGTCATGGTTCTTCTTCTGCTGACCTTGGAGAACCAGCGTTTCGGCTCCCGCGCCGGCTTCGTGCCGCTTCTCCAGATCCGAGAGCAGCCCTTCGTCAGACAGATCCAGGGGATGCGAGTGCTCCCAGTCGTGCTCCGCGATCTTCTGGAGTCGGTTCACCACGTGCTTGTCGTGCACCTTGATCGCGAGCTCGCGGCGCGAGTCGAAGCTACCTGGCGCCAGGTTGATCGAGCCGACGATGGCGGCCTCGCCGTCGGCGAGCAGCATCTTGGCGTGCAGCTTGAGGTGCTTCAGCGTGTGCACCTTGATGCCTACGTCGTGCATCATGCGTAGCCCGCTCACCCCCTCGAGCAGCTTGTCCTTCTTCAGCGTGTGCGGCGGCCGCGCCATGACGTGGATCTTGACCCCGCGCTCGTGCGCCCGGATCAGGCGCTCGATGATGACCGGGTCCTGGTAGCGCTCGTTCTGCACGAAGATGGTGTCCTTGGCCTTGTCGATGAAGTGCGCAATGCGCTCGCGGCCGTTCTTGTTGCACCAGATCAGGTGCGCCCCCTCCCCCGGGTCGAAGGGCTTGCGGTGCCAGTCGGCGTCGAAGCAGGTGGCGACCTCGGCGACCTCGTCCGGATCATCGGTGACCACCGCGTAGTCGCGGGTCTCGGTCAGGTTCTTGGGGTCCCAGTTGAGCGACTTGACGAACGCGGTCTCGCCGTCGACCACCATCGACTTCTCATGCGTCAAGTCGAATTCCGGATTGCTATCCTTGACCTCGACCCCCGCTTGAGAGAGCCTCTTGCGCGATTCCGCGTTCTCTTCCTCGCCGCTGCGGCGCGCCGGGTTGAGCATGACCTGGACCTTGACTCCTCGCTTGTGCGCCGCGATCACGGCATCGATCAGCGAAGGATCGCTGAAGACGAACATCTTGACGCGCAGCGATTTTTTGGCCGAGGCGATCGCGTCGAGGATCGGCTTGGCGGAATCGTCGGGAAGGACAATGACGGAGCGGGCCATGGTGTCGTCGATTCAGTGGGAAGCGGGGGCGCCCGCTGCGGCGGCAGGCGCCTGTTCGTACTGGATGCGGTGCAGTTCGGCGTAAACGCCGTTCTTTGCGAGGAGCTCCTCGTGGGTGCCTTCCTCGGCCACTACGCCGTCCTTGAGCACGATGATCTTGTTGGCGTCGCGGATGGTGGAGAGCCGGTGGGCGATGGTGATGACGGTGCGGCCCTTCATCAGGCGCTCCAGGCCCTCGATCACCAGGCGCTCCGACTCGGTGTCGAGCGCCGCGGTCGGCTCGTCGAGGATTAGGATCGGCGCGTTGCGAATGATGGCGCGGGCGATGCCGATGCGCTGCCGCTGGCCTCCGGAGAGCGTCAGCCCGCGCTCGCCGACCAGTGTGCCGTAACCCCCGGGCATGGCGCTGATGAAGTCGTGCGCATTGGCGAGCTTGGCCGCGGCGATGATCTCCTCCTCGGTCGCGCCCGGCCGGCCGTAGGCGATGTTCTCGCGGATTGTCCCGCGAAAGAGCACCGTCTCCTGGAGCACGAAGCCGATCTGCCCGCGCAGCGACGCTTTGCTGTAGTCCTTCACGTCCACGCCGTCGATCGATACGCGGCCAGCGTCTGCATCGTAGAAGCGCGGGATGAGGCCGACCACCGTGGACTTGCCGCCACCCGTCGTTCCGACCACGCCCACCAGCGATCCCGGCTCGATGCGGACATTCACGTCGCGCAGAATCGGGTTCTTCGGGTCGTAGCCGAAGGCAACGTGCTCGAGCACGATCTCTCCGCGCGCCTTCGAGAGCACGCGAGCGTTCGGTTTTTCGGGAATGACATTGTCGGCGTCGAGAATCGCCTGGACCCGTTCCAGCGCGACGGAAGTCTGGGCGATGGCGTTGGTCATCTTGGCGAGGTCCTGCACGGGCTTAAAGAACTTGGTGAGGTAGGCGAGAAACACGGTCAGCGCGCCGATGGTCATCGCGTCGGCAACGATGAGCGACGCGCCACGCCACAGCACGTACGCCGTGCAGCCCGCGACCACGATCGAGACGATCGGCGAGAGCAGCGATTTGACGCGGCGTGCCTTGAGCGCCGCGCCCACCGTAGCCTGGCTCGCTTCCGTCAGGCGGGCCTCTTCGAGGTCCTCCCGCCCGAACGCCTTCACCACCCGCATCGACTCGAGTCCCTGCTGCACGACGGTCACGAGGTCGGCCTGGTGCAATCGCACCTGATGCTGCGCCTTCTTGACCGCCTTCTTGAAGCGCGACACGAAGAAAAGCAGAAAGGGCGTCACGCCGACGCAGATCAGGGCGAAGTCCCACTGCAGCCACAGCATCAGCCCGAGGATCCCGACGATGGTTAAGAGGTCGACCAGGATCTCCAGCGTATTCGACGAGGCGAAGCTCTGCACCGTCGCGACGTCATTGGTGATCGTGGAGAGGAGCACGCCGGTCTGCTGCTTGTCGTAGTAGCCGAGCGAGAGGTGCTGCAGATGGTCGTAGATCTTGAGCCGGAGGTCGTTGGCGACCCACTGGCCGACGCTCTCGGTGTAGTAATTGTCGATATAGGTAGCGAGCGCCCCGATGGCAGCGATTACAATCACCGCGAGAGCGGCGAACGCGGCCAGCCCCATCTTGCTGCCCGCCATCGGCAGATCGTGCACCCAGCGCAGCCAGTCCGGCAGCGGGTGCGTGCCCAGCACGTTGTCGATCACGATCTTCAGCGGCCACGGCCCCGCCATGCTCATCGCGGTCTCCACCACCATGGCGGCGAAGACCACCGCGAGCCAGCCGCGATACGGCCGGACGAGATCGAGCACGAGCCCGCGCATCTTGCCGCTCGCGACCTCCGGGACGGGCGTCGCGGTCGGGCTCGCCGCGGGTTGTGCCGCTATTGCTTGGGACTTGGCGTCTGCAGACATGGAAACGACTGAATGCGCGACCGCGGTGGAACGGTCACTATAGCTCTTGACTGCAGGGTGCCACAAGCCGGATGCGTTCGCCGACTCACCAACTACCGATGCCGCGGCCTCCTTGGCTGGTCACAGCACTGTGTGAGCTCATCGCGTCGGCCGCCGCGGCCACGGGCCACCTTGTATCGCCTCAATATGCGCAACCGGTTGCGTCGGCCCTGCTCGCGACTCGCCTCGCGCGATCCCCACGCTCACGCGTGGGGCGACTGGCGACGCTGCGGGCTCGCGCGGCGCTCGCTACCGCTCGACCCCACGCGCTTCGCGCGCGGGGACCCCTCTCGCTGCTCGGGCCGCGGCCTCTTTGAGCGGTCACAGCATTGTGTGAGCTCGTCGCGTCGGCCGCCGCGGCCACTCGCGGTCGCTCGCATCCCGGCTTCGCGGGGTCCCTGCTTCGCTGCTCGGACCGCTAGATGTGCGCCAACGCCAATGCGCCGACCACGAGCGCCACGGCCGCGACCGCGTAGGAGGTGTACTGCAAGCCCCTATTGCGGGTGAGGATGGTGATCGCGGCGAGCGCGATCGCGATCTGGATCAGAGTCGTCGCCTGCGCCCAGCGATGGTGGTTGTGCATCGCCGCCTCGCTCTTCTCCTCGGCGACCTTGGCCTGATCTTCGAGCTTCTTCGCCTCCGGCGTGATCTCTTCCTTTTCCTTCTTGTAGCGCGCGACCTCGGACTGATATCGCGCCTGTTGCTCGCCGGTGGTCAAGGTGGCGCCGAGCTCGGCCAGGTTCTGTTTGCTGCTCTTCGCCTGATAGAAGTTCCACTGGTCGGAGGCTTCCGTCTTCCTGATCGCCGCCTCGTTCTTGTACATCAGCGCCTCGTTCTGAGTAGCGCCACCCATGTACCCGAACATGGCGCCAATGGTGGCGAAGATCGCCGTGGCAACCGCGATGCGGCCAGCGAACGGATCCCCGTGCTGCGCCTGGTGCTCGACCTCGTGATCGTGCGGCCCGTGGACGTGAAAGCCTTCCGACATGGCAGGATTCCCTTAGAGTGAAACCGGTTGCAAAGGTGGGGCCGCTCGGCGCGTCCTCAAGGCGCGCGCTCGTAGGTGGCGAAACAGTAGTCGAATCGGTCCGGCCCGTTGGTGCGCTTCGGATTGCGCGAGACTTGACGCCAAGCCGCGCGCTCGTAAGCGGGAAAACGCGCGTCGCCGGCGAAGTCGCGGTCGATCTCCGTGAGATAGAGCGTGTCGGCCAGCGGCAGCGCGGCGCGGTAGAGCGCTTCGCCGCCGATGACGAAGATTGGTTCCAGGAGAGAGGCGAGCGCAAGGGCCTGCTCGAATGAGGAGGCGGTCTGCGCCCCGCTCGCGCTGAAGCCTGGCTGTCGGGTGACGACGATGTTCTGCCGGTCCGGGAGGGGGCCGGAGAGCGATTCCCAGGTCCTGCGGCCCATGATGATCGAGTGACCGGTCGTTAGCTCGCGGAAACGCCTCAGGTCGTCGGGGATTCGCCAAGGCAAGCGGTTGTCGATGCCGATGACCCCGTTGCGCGCAACTGCGGCGATCACCGCGATGCGCCTGTGCGCGCGCGCATCGGCCGCCGCGCTTGGCGCCGCCGCAGGCGGTGGTGTATCGTTCACGCGGGCTAGCAAGCCGTAAGACACGCAACGAGCGATTATAGCCGCCACCCGTGTACTACCCGCGTTCCTTCCTCAAGTTCATCCTGTTGGGATTCCTGCTGGTCAGCCTGCCGCTACTCTATGCGCTGGTGGAGGTGATCGTCAGCCTCGATCGTCTGGCGACGCAGAGCCAGCAGGCCGTGCTGCAGGCTGCGCAGGCCGGCCGCGCCAGCCGCCAGCTCTACGAGCAGGCGACAACGTTGGAGCGCCTCGTGCGGCAACACCTGATCCTCGAGGATCCGCAACTCGTCGACGATTACGGGCGCCTGCGACAGGATTTTCGCGCGACCGCCGGGCAGCTCCAGCAACTCCCTCTGGACCGAGCACAGCTTTCGCAGCTCGAAAAGATCACCGATGGCGAAAGCAGGCTGTACGCACTGTTGAAATCCCCGCAGCGCCCTCCCAACGCGAGTGCGACGCTGGCGGAAGGCTACGCCAACCTCGCGGAAGGGGCGCAGGTCATGCTCACCGCGAGCAACCGACTGACCGAGCGAGAGATCGAGCGCTTGCAGGAGACCGCCGCCGAAGGCCGCAAGACGTGGGGCTATCTCGCGCTTGCCGCCGGCGCGATTGCGCTCGCGCTGGCGATCCTGTTCGCGGTGCTGATCGCTCGTCCGATCCGCCAGCTCGATCAGGCCGTGCGGCAGATGGGCACTGCCGATTTCACTCACGCGATCGAAGTCAACGGTCCTCAGGACATGCGCTTCCTGGGCCAGCGCCTGGAATGGCTTCGCTCGCGCCTGCACGATCTGGAAGAGCAGCAAACCCGTTTCCTGCGCCATGTGTCCCACGAGCTGAAGACACCGCTGACGGCGGTCCGCGAGGGGGTAGAGCTGCTGCGAGACCGCATCGGTGGAGAGCTCTCGACGGAGCAGCGGGAGATCGTGCGCATCGTGCGCGAGAACACGTTGTCGCTGCAGAAGCTCATCGAGGATCTGCTGACCTATCACCAGACTCGCAGCATGGAGCCGCAGACCCTCGGCCCGGTCGCCCTGGTCGACGTGATCCGGCGCGTCGTGCGCGAGCACAAGCTCGCCGCGTTCGCGCGCATGGTCACCTTCGAGGCAAAGCTCAGTCCAGCGGTCATCGTTGGCGACGCCGAGAAGATTCGCGCGATCATCGACAACCTGATTTCGAACGCCATCAAGTACTCGCCGCGATCGGGCGTCGTCGCTCTCGATCTGTCGCTCGATCAGGGATTCGCGGTGCTCGACGTCGTCGACCAGGGCCCCGGGATCGATGTCGAGGACCGACCGCGGATATTCGACTCCTTCTACCAGGGTAAG
>DASPTZ010000089.1:0-39486 GCA_035623155.1 Casimicrobiaceae bacterium
GTGCGGATCGTCGGCCAGCGCGCGGCGGTACCCCTTGTTCGCCAAGTCCAGCACGAAGGGGAGCGTCGCGTTATTGAGCGCGAAGGTCGAGGTGCGCGGCACGCCTCCGGGCATGTTGGCCACGCAATAGTGGATGACGCCGTCGACCACGTAGGTGGGGTCGGCGTGCGTGGTCGGGCGCGAGGTCTCGAAGCACCCACCCTGGTCGATCGCCACGTCGACGACCACCGAACCTTCTTTCATCTTCTTCACCAGCTCGGCGCTTACGAGCTTCGGGGCCGAAGCGCCGGGAATGAGCACCCCGCCGACCACCAGATCGGCCATGGTGACGTGACGCTCGATCGCGTCGCGGGTCGAGAACACGGTGTTGAGCGGCCGGCCGAACTGCCGCCACAGTGCGCGCAGCACGTCGGTGTTGCGGTCGAGCACCCACACTTCGGCGCCCATCCCCAGCGCGATGTGGCAGGCGTGCGATCCCACCACGCCGCCGCCCAGGATCACAACCTTCGCCGGATCCACACCCGGCACGCCGCCGAGCAGAACGCCCAACCCGCCGTGCGCCTTTTCGAGGAAATACGCCCCTGCCTGGATCGCCATCCGTCCGGCGACCTCCGACATCGGCGCGAGCAGCGGCAGGCCGCCCGAGGGTGACGTGACCGTTTCGTAGGCGATGCACACCGCGCCGCTGTCGACCAGGTCGCGCGCCTGCTCGGGATCGGGCGCGAGATGCAGATACGTGAAGAGCACCTGCCCCTTCTTGAGCATCTTGCGCTCGGCGGCCAGCGGCTCCTTGACCTTGACGATCATCTCCGCGCTGGCGAAGACCTCCTGGGCGGTGGCGGCGATGCTCGCACCGGCGCGCCGGTAGGCGTCGTCGTTCATTCCGATCCCTTCGCCGGCGTGGGTCTCGACGACGACCTCGTGGCCGTGCGCACACACCTCGCGCACGCTCTCGGGGGTGAGCCCGACACGATGCTCCAGGACCTTGATCTCTTTGGGGACGCCGATGCGCATGGTCGATCCGATCGGGGACATGATGCGGGATCAAGCCGGCAGAAGTCGTGGTCTCGGCGATCCCGCGGGAGTGGCGTAGAATCGTAGCATAGCCGGACCAGGTGGCGGCAGCGTCGTCGCGCACGGTCCGCGCTGCCCGCCGGAGACCCGCATGAGCCAAGCAGAAACCAAGCTTCGACAGCAAGTCCAACCGCTCGAGCTCTCGATGGACGAGTACTGGATGCCGTTCACGCCCAATCGGGACTTCAAGCACGAGCCCAAGATGGTCGTGCGGGCCGAAGGGATGTACGTGTGGAACGATCGTGGCGAGAAGTTGATCGACGGCTCGTCGGGCATGTTCTGCGTCAACGCGGGGCATGGGCGCAAGGAGATCGCCGAGGCGGTCGGCGCGCAACTGCGGGAGCTCGATTTCATCGCGCCGTTCACCCGCGGGCATCCCAAGCAGTTCGAGCTGGCGACCCGCGTCGCGGAGCTCACGCCGGGCGATCTGAACCGCATCTTCTTCGTCAATTCCGGCTCCGAAGCCGTCGACACCGCGATGAAGGTCGCGCTCGCGTACCACCAGGCGCGCGGCCAGGGTGGGCGCAACATGTTCGTGTCGCGCGAGCGCGCGTATCACGGTGTCAATTTCGGCGGCGTGTCGCTGGCGGGCATGGTCAACAACCGGCGCAGGTTCGGTCTGACGCTCCCCGGCATCGCCCACATGCGGCACACCCACATCAAGGAGAATCTCTACACTCAGGGCGAAGGCACGCACGGTGTCGAGCTGGCCGAGGACTTGATGCGGTTCGTCAACCTCTATGGTGCGGAGAACATCGCGGCCTGCTTTGTCGAGCCGATCGCAGGATCGACCGGCTGCCTGGTGCCTCCGAAAGGGTATCTCAAGCGCCTGCGCGAGATCTGCGACGCTCACGGCATCCTTTTGGTGTTCGACGAGGTGATCTGCGGCTTCGGCCGCACCGGATCGACCTTCGCCGCGCAGAGCTTCGGCGTCACGCCGGACCTGATGACCATGGCCAAGGGCCTCACCAACGGCGCGCAACCCATGGGCGCTGTTGCGGTGAGCGAGCGCATTCACGACACCATCGTGGGTGCGGCGGCGGAAGGCGCCATCGAGTTCTTCCACGGCTACACCTATTCAGGGCATCCGGGCGCGTGCGCCGCCGGCCTGGCGACGCTCGACATCTACAAGAGGGAAGGCCTGTTCGAGCGCGGGGCGGCGCTCTCACGCTACTTCCTCGACGCGCTGTGGACCTTGAAGGGGCTGCCTGCGGTTTCCGACTTGCGCGGCTACGGGATGTTTGCTGCCGTCGACGTCCAGCCGGCGGGGGCGCCCGGCAGTCGCGGCCACGCGCTGCAGAAGAAGCTGTTCGACAGTGGCCTGCACTTGAAGGCGACCGGGGACTGCGTGATCGTCGCTCCGCCGCTGATCGCCGAAAAAGCGCACGTCGACGCGATCGTCGACATCCTGCGCAACACGTTGGCGACGATCTGACTTGGCAGATCTTGCCCTTACCCCTGCCCCTCTCCCACAGGGAGAGGGGTTCGTTCAGTCGGAGGAGGCATGAAACGCTTGCTGGGAGGACTGGTGTTCGCGGTGGCCGCGATCACCGCTAGTTCCGCATGGGCGCAGAAGACCGTTACTTTCGCCTATCAGGACATGATGAATCCCTGGCGCTGGGTTCAGCAGAGCCAGGAGATCGAGAAGGCGACCGGCTTCAAGATCAACTGGAGGCAATTCGGCGGAGGCGGCGACGTGATCCGCGCCATGGCCTCCGGCGACGTGCAGCTCGGCGAAGTCGGCTCCACCGGCATCGCCACGGCGATCAGCCAGGGCATGGATGTGGAGCTGTTCTGGATACTCGAGGACATCGCCGCGGCCGAGGCGCTGGTTGCGCGCAACGGCAGCGGCGTGAACACCATCGCCGATCTCAAAGGCAAGAAGGTCGGCACGCCGTTCGTGTCGACGTCGCACTTCCAGCTGCTCTATGCCCTGCAGAAGGCTGGCCTCAAGGCGGGTGATGTGCAAGTGCTCAACATGCGGCCGCCGGAGATTGCCGCCGCCTGGGGTCGCGGCGACATCGACGCGACCTTCATCTGGGACCCCGTGCTCACCACGGTCAAGAAGACCGGCAAGGTACTGACGACCTCCGGCGACATCTGCAAGCAGGGCGCCTGCACTTTCGACGGCATGATCGTGACGCGCAAGTTCGCCAAGGAGAATCCCGACTTCATGGTCGCTATGGTGAAGGCTCTGGCCAAGGCCGACGCCGACTACCGCGGCAATCCCAAGACATGGACCAGCGACCAGGCCAAGGTTGCGGCAGTAGCCAAATGGTCGGGCGGCAAGCCGGAGGATGTGGCCGACGCGATGGCGCTCTATGGCTTCCCCAGCTTGCAGGAGCAGGCCTCTCCGACATGGCTCGGAGGGGGCGCCAACGGCGCCGCGGCGAAGGCGCTGGCGCAGCAGGCCAACTTCCTGAAGGAGCAGGGTCGCCTGACTGCGGTCGTCCCCGATTACAGCAAGAACGTGACGATCGAATGGGTAACCAAGGCGATGAAATAGCTTCTCGCCACCGCTGAGTGAACTATGGACGGCGGCGCGATGCGCCGCCGTTTTTCCGCCAGACGACCGAGCGTCTCGGTCCTCGCGGCTTGCAGCACCGATCAAGCTCTCACGTGCCCGCACTCGACATCCGCGATCTAGGCGTCCGCTACGCCACCAAGACGGGCACGGTCGAGGCTCTATCCGGAATCAACCTTTCGATGCGGGACGGCGACTTCGTCGTCGCCATCGGTGCCTCGGGATGCGGCAAGACCACTCTGCTTTCGTGCATCGCCGGCTTCCTGCCGCCGACGCACGGGAGCATCGCGCTCGACGGGAAGCCCGTCATCGCACCGGGTGCCGATCGCGGCGTCGTTTTTCAGAAGCATGCGCTCATGCCATGGCTGAGCGTGGTGCAGAATGTCGAGTTCGGGCCGCGCATGCGCGGCATGGGAGCAGCCGAGCGCCACGCCCTGGCGATGGAAAAGCTCAGGCTGGTCGGCCTCGAAGCCTTTGCCGAGCGCGCCATTTACGAGCTCTCGGGCGGCATGCAGCAACGCGTGGGGATTGCGCGCGCACTCGCTTCCGACCCCGAGCTCATGCTGATGGACGAGCCGCTCGGCGCGCTGGACGCGTTCACCCGCGAGTCGATGCAGGAGTTGATCCTCGACGTGTGGCATCGCACCGGCAAGATGTGCTTTTTCATCACCCACAGCGTCGAGGAAGCGTTGTTTCTCGCCACCCATCTCGTGGTCATGACCCCGAGGCCGGGACGCGTCTCCCACGAATACCAGCTTGAGTTCGGCCGGCGCTACATCGCCGGGCGCGACGCGCGTAGGATCAAGTCGGCGCCGGACTTCATCCGGGTGCGCGAGGAAGTGATGGCGGTGATCCAGCACCGCGAGCCCGGCGCCGAGTCACCGTCTGCCATTGACGACCATGGCTGAGGAACCGCGCGGCGGGAACATCGGGGAAAAGACCTCCAAGTTCACGACGCCGGGCGAAGGTCGGAGCACGGCGATCAGCGTCGTGACCATCGTCGCGATCTTGGTGCTGTGGTGGCTGGCGAGCCACCGCGGATGGGTTCCCCCCCTGTTCCTGCCCACCCCCGAGATCGTTGCGACCCGCCTGTACGAATCGGCGCTGGGACAGCTCACCGACGCCCCGCTCGCCGAGCATTTCGGCTGGTCGATGTTTCGCGTGTTCTCCGCGTTTCTCGCGGCATGCGTCACTGCGATACCCATCGGCATCGCGATGGGCGTGTCGCGCATTGCGCGCGGCATTTTCGATCCGCCGATCGAGTTCTATCGGCCTCTGCCTCCGCTCGCTTACCTGCCGCTCATCGTGATCTGGTTCGGCATCGACGAGCTTTCGAAGGTGCTGCTCATCTATCTCGCCTGCTTCGCCCCGCTGGCGATGAGCGCGCGCGCAGGGGTGCGCTCGGTGTCACAGCAGCAGATCCATGCCGCGTATTCGATGGGGGCGTCGAAGTGGCAGGTGATTCGGCACGTGATCGTGCCGGCGGCGATGCCGGAGATCCTCACCGCGATGCGCATAGCCATCGGCTTCGGCTGGACGACGCTGGTGGCGGCGGAGATGGTGGCAGCGACGCGGGGCCTGGGTCAGATGGTGCTCAACGCCTCGAACTTTCTGCGCACGGACATCGTGATCATGGGCATCGTGGTCATCGGCGCGGTCGCATACCTCTTCGACCTGCTGATGCGCTACGTCGAACATTTGGTCGTGCCGTGGAAGGGGAAAGTGTGAGCAGCGAGCCAGGTCCCGCTCGCGAAGCGAGTGGGGTGCGAGCGCCCGCGAGTAGCGGCGCGAGCAGCGAGAGGGGTCCCCGCTTGCGGGGTCGAGCGTCCGCGAGTCGCCGAGTGACCGACACGGAACATCTCACAGTGATGCGACGGTGCAAGGAGGTCACTTTCTGCGGCCGACGCGCGACGTCGCGTAGCTCGCCACCCGTTCAAAGAGGCCGCAGTGCAACGGCTGTTTCCCTCTGGACGCCGGTCATCGGCGCAGGGTTGACAGCGCTTCGGCGCTTTGCCACGCTGCCGTCGTGGCTACTCGTCCCCATTTTCAGCGCCAGGTCGAGCGGGTTCGCAATCTCCCGGCGCTTCCTGCCGCGATCGTGTATCCCTGCGACCGCGATTCGCTGCAGGTCGCGTTGTCGGGTCAGTTTGCAGGCTACATCTCGCCGGTGCTGGTCGGACCTGAGGCGCGCATCGCCGACGCTGCTGCGCAGGCGGGTCTGGACCTGGCGCGAATCGAGTTGGTCGACACGCCCGACGATCCCTATGCTGCGGCGCAGCGCGCGGCCGCGCTGGCCAAGAGCGGAAAGGTGCGGGCCCTCGTCAAAGGGGCGCTCTACCCCGACGATCTCATGCGTGCGGTGGTGGCGCCGGAAGCGGGCCTGCGCGGCGAGCGGCGGCTCACGCACGCGTACTTCGTCGACCTTCCGGATTTCCCCCGCCCGTTCATCCTGTCGGACGCGCTGCTTAACATCGCGCCCAACCTGGCGGCGAAGCGGGAGATCGTGCAGAACGCGATCGAGTTCGCTCAGTCTCTCGGCATCGCTTCTCCGCGTGTCGCTGTGCTCGCTGGAGTCGAAGGAGTCACGCCGGCACTGCCTGCGACCGGAGATGCCGCGTCGCTGGTCAAGATGGCGGCGCAGGGAATGATCACTGGCGGTACCGTCGATGGTCCGCTCACCGCGGACAGCGCGATGTCGGCGGCGGCCGCCAAGGCCAATGGCGTCGATTCCAAGATCGCAGGTCAGGCGGACGTGCTGATCGTTCCTGGACTCGAGGCGGGCGCGCTGATGCTGCGCACGCTGACCGGCCTTTTCGGCGCGCTGGCCGCGGGCGTGGTGCTGGGCGCTCGCGTTCCCATCGTCCTTGCCGGACGCAACGATTCGATGGAAGTCCGCATGGCGGGATGCGTGCTCGCGTCGCTGATCGCGCAGCTTCCTCGCGCCACGGAAAAGAAACCCTCGCGGGAAGCGACCGGCCCGATCACTCTCGGCGGCGTTCGCGTCGCCGCATAGCGGCGCGAGCAGCGAAGCAGGGGCCCCGTGCGAGCACGGGCATGCGAGCGCCCGCGAGTCGCCGCGGCGGCCGACACTAATCGTTGCGGGTCACGAATGCGGTGTTACGAGGCCGCAGCCGGGAAGAGCGAAGCGAATCCCGGGGAAACTAGGGGCTGCGTCTAGGAGCGTGCAGGTGATTCGGAAGCGCCTCTTGCTTTCGCCATCCGCACGGCGCTATGGTGCTCCGACCGTTGCCGCACCGGAATGCTTCCTGCTTCCGTGCCGAAACGCCGCGGCGCCTATGAACGGACGGAACCACCTTAAGTGTCTCTTCGGTTGTTCCGCGGCATTGCACTCCTACCGACTAATCCGTTCACGTCCGATGCGGTGACCAATAACGTGCTGGAAAGCCACTTCAATGCGAATCAGCAGGGCGCCAGGATTGATGCTTCTGAAACTAAGGGGTGGGGGGAGCAAATTCTCGCGCTGTGAAATCGGCGTAAGGCCGCTTCCGACGCCGCCACAAAATCAAAGGGTCGACCAACGCCGTAGCGGATGACAGCTTTCGGGCTGCACGCTCACTTCAGCAAGCGGCAACTCGCGGCCAACTCCGGTCCTTCGTGCGGCGTGTCAAGCTACCGAAACCGGACTTACCGGATCACCTCGTCCGCACGCAGCCGCAGGTCCTGAGGGATCGTGAGGCCGAGCGCCTTGGCAGTCTTGAGGTTAATCACGAGGTCGATGCTGCTTAGCTGCAGGACCGGCAAGCCGGCCCGGCTTCGCACTTTCGGTCGGCATCAACGTCGGTGACACCCCCCTCGACGGCGTCAACGTTTCGGCGCGACTGCCGGCGCTGCCGGAAGGCAAGGTTCGGGCGACGGGCCCGGCTGCGCGCTTCAAACGCCGGGTTGCGGCGATTTGCGCTTGCGGAGGAATCCGAGGGCCAACGCGGTGCCGAACAGGCTCAACGTTGCCGGCTCCGGAGCCGTGCCGCCGCCGCCCGGAAGGTTGATGTCGCCGGGTGTGCTCAGGAAGAAAGGATTGTCCATCGTCACCCCCGGAGCGAGATTGAAGGAGATGAGGGCCGTCCTTGCCGCGGTCAGCGAGTCGCCGCCGTTGGCCGAAGCATCGAGCGCGAAGGCGAACGTGTAGTCATGGTACGTCGCGCTTACGGGAAAATCGAGCGAAAAATGGTAAGGAAACTGGGTGAGGAAGCCTGCCGCTGGCGCGCCGTTACAGTTGGCGGGCAAGCTGACCCTCACGTTCTGCGCGTAGGGTGATATGAGGGGAAGCTCCGAACCGGACGAGAGGTTTTGCTCCGACATCGCTATCTGCGCATTAAAGGACAGTGCATCGGTGACTGCGAGTAGATTGCAAGGATCGCCTTCGACCGAGGACGTGCCGTCGATGTCCATGTCGATGTGGTTGTCCAACGTGACCCAGGTATTCATCGGTCCGGACTCGGAGAAAGACACTTGCACCAGCATGTCGACGGTCACTGTCACCCCCGACCCGTTGGGGAAGCCGCCGACCACCACCCCCATCGCGCCGTTGCCGACGGCGGCATAACCGCCGCTGCCGTTGCCTATCGCCGCTGCATTGTTCGCGCCGAGGCCGATGATGACGAACCCATTCGCATTGTCGGCATCGACCACCCCGGTTGGACTGCTTGCCGAGTCCAGGAAAGCCTGCCCGCGGCTATCGATGTGCACGTCGGAGCAAAAGCTATTGGCGACGAATGAATCGAAGTACGTTCCGCAGAGAATCGCATTGGCTACCCCCGTAGCCAATGCGGCCCACAGCAGGAGTGCTGTCCGAAGCAAAGCTTTCATTGGATTCTCCCCTAGCGATACGAAAAGCCTCCGACCGACCCCCGCCTCGTGCGAGTGGGCAATTCACGGGCCGTTTCTCTCTTTGGTCATTTCTCCGCTCTGTATCTCTGGCCTGTCGACAAACCTGGCCCAACACAAATCTTGACTCAGGAATGGGGTTTCACTGGGTTTCACCTCTGGAAGATCGTCCACTTTGCGCCCCAGCATATGGACCCGTTCCCGTGCGTCCGCTTTGTGCCAAGCCGAAGGTCCGCAACGGGTCGAGATTGTGTGAAAACGCCTTGGTTGACTATGCAGTCTCGTTGGGGATACCAGTCTGGTCGAACCGAGAGGCTGCTACAATGACCTAAAAGATACCGACCATGAGCAGACCATCGGCGAGGGGGACGTCGGGGATCGTCTGGCGCGAGACCTGCGAAGCAGACCTCGAGCCCTGCCTGAGCGATCAGCCGCACGCGCTCGGTGCGGACATCATCGGGCGGCGGCGGGCGCTCGAGATCTGGAAGCAGCTCTTCCACGAGGGGAGCCTGCTTTCTCGCGTGATCGAAATCGCCGGCCCTGACGGTCGGCGTCGCCGCGCTGGCTTTGGAGCCTCGGTCTTCGTCGATCACGAATTCGTAACTTCGGAGATCCGCAACCCGCGGCTGGGCCTGACGTCACGGATCATCGCCGGCTTGGCGAACGGGCAGGCGGTCGTCCTGAGCCGCCGGCAGGTCGCCGAGGGCAACGCCGGCGCCGGTCTGGATGTCGTGTTCCTGGCGTCAGTGCGCTGGCCGACGTCGAACCAGCTCGAGTTCGCGGACATGATGATGGCGTCCGTGCGCAGTTGCGTCGAGGCCCACGCCGGCTACCGGCTGCGGAGCGCGCTCGTCGAGATTTCAGGTGACCAGTTGCGCGAGGTCGGCAATCAGTCCGGCGAGCTGGAGGTGATCAAGCTGTTCCAGGACGTGGATCGCGCGCTCGTCCGGTTGACGCGGGACGGCGCGGCGGCCGTCGCCGGCTCGTTCTCGAATCTCCTGTTCCACTATAGGGAGCCGCGGCTCGGCCTCCGGGAGGCCGATCAGCACCTGCTGACCCGCGCCCTGGGCGGCGCGACGGATCGCGACCTGGCCACGGGCCTCGGGCTGACCATATCGACCGTGAAGAAGCGCTGGCGCTCGATCTTCACTCAGGTGGAGCGTCTCGCGCCGAATCTATTCGCCGAGATCGCGACCGGCGACGAAGGCAAGCGTGGGCCGCAGAAGCGCCACCTGGTGCTCGCCTACGTGCGGGACCATCCCGAGGAACTGCGGCCTTTCCACGCACCGTCCGGCCGGCACGGGTAGCCCGGCGAGTGTGACGGGTGCGGGAAGCACCTTGATGGCAGACGTCGCGACCGAGCTTGGAATCGCGGGCGCGATAGACCTCGCCCATGCACGCTGGCGCCGAGCGTGTCCGATCACTTGTCCGCCGTTTCGCTTATCTGGTGTTTTTCTCCTTGAGCACGACCAGGGCGACGTCCTCCCGGTCCTCCATGGCTCGCGCAACCCGTTGCTCTGGTCGCCAGCGAGGAAACGTGCGCGCTGACCCGAGGCGCGCCACGGGCGCGGGACTAACGGAAGAAATAGTTACTCGATTCTGATGCACTTCCAGGTCGGGGTGCGATCCCCCGCAACCACTAACCTAGGGTCGCAGGAGGCGCTCAGCCCACCGCGCGTGCGCGGGCCTGCAGCAATCCTGCCTCGCGCGACCGTACGCAATCGATGAAGTACCGCAGCTTGCCGCCTTCTTTCTGCTCGACCAGTCCGTGGATGTCGGTGTCGAAGCCGGGAAACTGCTGGTTGAATTTGCGTGCGAACTGAAGGAACTGCACAATCGGGCGGTTGAAGCGTTCCCCCGGGATCAGCAGCGGGATGCCTGGCGGGTAAGGCGTCAGCAGCACGCTGGTAATCCGTCCCTCGAGTTGATCGATCTCGACGCGGTCGATCTCGCGATGCGCCATGCAGGCGAAGGCGTCCGACGGTTTCATCGAAGGCTGCATGTCGGAGAGGTACATCTCGGTCGTCACGCGCGCGACGTCGTTGGCCTTGTACATGTCGTGGATCTGCTGGCAAAGGTCGCGCAAGCCCACCCGCTCGTAGGACGGCTGCTGCACACAGAACTCGGGCAGGATGCGCCACAGCGGCTGGTTCTTGTCGTAGTCATCCTTGAACTGCTGCAGCGCGGTGACCAGCGTGTTCCATCGGCCCTTGGTGATCCCGATGGTGAACATGATGAAGAACGAGTAGAGCCCGGTCTTCTCGACGATGACGCCGTGCTCGGCGAGGTACTTGGTGACGATCGACGCCGGAATGCCGGTTCGAGCGAACTTGCCCGACACATCGAGCCCTGGCGTGACCACGGTGGCCTTGATCGGATCGAGCATGTTGAACCCGGGCGCCAACTCGCCGAAGCCGTGCCACTTCTCGTTAGCGCGCAGCATCCAGTCGTCGCGCTTGCCGATGCCTTCCTCCGCGAGTTTCTCCGGCCCCCACACCTTGAACCACCAGTCCTTGCCCCACTCCTCGTCGACCTTGCGCATCGCCCGGCGGAAGTCGAGCGCTTCGATGATCGACTCCTCGACCAGCGCCGTTCCGCCCGGGGGCTCCATCATCGCCGCGGCGACGTCGCACGAGGCGATGATCGCGTACTGCGGCGAGGTCGACGTGTGCATGAGATAGGCCTCGTTGAACACGTCGCGGTCGAGCTTGCGCGTTTCCGACTCCTGGACCAGGATCTGCGAGGCCTGCGACAGCCCCGCGAGCAGCTTATGCGTCGAATGCGTCGCGAAGATCAGCGAATTCCTGCTGCGCGGCCGGTCCTTGCCGATGGCGTGCATGTCCCGGTAGAACTCGTGGAACGCCGCGTGCGGGAGCCAAGCCTCGTCGAAATGCAGGGTCTCGACCGCGCCGTTGAGCGTGGCTTTGAGCATCTCGACGTTGTAGACGATGCCGTCGTAGGTGCTCTGGGTGACGGTGAGGATCCGTGGCTGCTTATTTCTAGCCTCACGCGCGAAAGGGTTCGCCTCGACCCTGCGACGTATGTTCTCGGGCCTGAAAGAATCGAGCGGGATCGGTCCGATGATGCCGAGATTGTTGCGGGTCGGCGTCAGGAAGACGGGGATCGCGCCGGTCATGGTGATCGCGTGCAGGACCGACACGTGGCAGTTGCGGTCGACGATCGCGATGTCTCCCGGCGCGACGTTGGCGTGCCAGACCATCTTGTTCGAGGTCGACGTGCCGTTGGTCACGAAAAAACAGTGGTCGGCGTTGAAAATCCGCGCCGCGTTGCGCTCCGAGGCGGCCACCGGCCCGCTGTGATCGAGCAATTGCCCGAGCTCATCCACCGAGTTGCAGACGTCGGCGCGCAGCATGTTCTCGCCGAAGAACTGATGGAACATCTGCCCGACCGGGCTCTTCAGGAAGGCCACGCCGCCCGAGTGGCCAGGACAATGCCAGGAATACGACCCGTCCTGGGCATAGTGCACCAGCGCCCGGAAGAACGGCGGCGCGAGCGAGTCGAGGTAGGCCTTCGCTTCGCGGATGATATGGCGGGCGACGAACTCCGGCGTGTCCTCGAACATGTGGATGAAACCGTGCAGCTCGCGCAGGATGTCGTTGGGGATGTGGCGCGAGGTGCGCGTCTCGCCGTACAGATAGATCGGGATGTCGGCGTTCTTGAAGCGGATCTCCTCGATGAAGGCGCGGAGCTTCAGGATCGCGGGGTCGAGCTCGGGGCCCGGAGTGAATTCCTCGTCGTCGATCGACAGGATGAACGCCGAGGCGCGCGACTGCTGCTGGGCGAACTGCGAGAGGTCGCCGTAGCTCGTGGTGCCGAGAACCTCCAACCCTTCCTTCTCGATCGCTGCGGCGAGCGCGCGAATGGAAAGCCCCGAGGCGTTCTCGGAGCGAAAATCTTCGTCGATGATGACGATGGGGAAGCGGAATTTCATCCGATGCTCCCGCGGCGCGCGCCGCAGCGTGTCAAATGGCGAAAGGGGGCGAAAAGCGCCCCCTTTGTGCCGGCGTATTGTGCGCCCGTTTCGGGCCCAAGGGTCAGCATTGGACCGGAGGAACCCCAAATCGTGCCCGCCCGTTGCGCCGGCGCCACACAGCGGGCCGAGCAGCGAGCCAGGTCCCGCTCGCGAAGCGAGTGGGGTGCGAGCGCCCGCGAGTGCCCGCGGCGGCCGACACTTCGAACCCTCGCCTACCGCAACGACACAAGGAGGCCGCGGGCCGAGCAGCGAGCCAGGTCCCGCTCGCGAAGCGCGCGCTACTCTGACCCTGCCCCTAGAGAGCGTTGGCGACGACTACCCCACCTGCCCACGCCAGCAGCGCGACCCCGACCGGTGCCGCGAAGCGCCGGCCCCAAGGCAGGTTCTTCTCGGCGGCCATCACCGCCGCAAGCACCAGCATCCACCCCAGGTTGCCCATGCCGACCACGAACATGACCAGCATCAGCGCCCAGCAGCACCCCACGCAGAACAGGCCGTGGTCAAAGCCGATGCGAAAGGCCTCGCGTCCGGGGCTTTGCCCGTGCCAGCGAGCGTTGACGAAGCCGAAGGGAGTGCGGCAACGCTCCAGACAGCGGTACTTTAGCGAGCTGAACTGGAAGGCGCCGGCGAGCGCCAGCACAGCCGCGCCGACGGCCCACCCGTGGACCACGAGCCAGGGCAAGCTGGCGGCCGCAAGATGGATCGCGGAATCGGCAACATGAGCCATCAGGCCGAACCCGGCCCACGCTGCGGCGTAGCCGAGCACGACCAACCCGAACAAGGATCCGGCTTCGGGACGCCCGGAGGTCACGCTCCGAAACACTCCGAGCAGCGGAAGCGTGGTCGGCAGCATCATGGCCACGATCATGAGCAGCCACACCAGGGCGTAGATCAGCGCTGAGACCACGACTCCGCCCTGCGGGACGACCCGACAGATCGCTTCCAGCCACGCGGCGTCGAGCCAGCCGTCGTGGGCCAGATAACGGGCGTAGGGGCTCACGCTCCACAGCGCAAGCATCCCCCACGCCAGGGCGGCAAGGCATACGACGAGCGCCAGCGGCAAACGCCGATCGGCGGCTGCCGTCCCGGCGCCCTGAATCTCGCTCAGCGCCATGGTTGCGTGCCGTTCGGGGCGGCGGAACCCCGCATTGGCGCGGTGCCCCGAGCGGCGTCAGCCGTTGAAGACGAACGTGCTCTGCAGCGCGTTGTGGCCGCTCAAGTCGAGGCTGATGCCCAGCTTGTCGTTCTTCGAACGATAGCGTGGCGCCTTGCCGACAAAGACGGGTGCGCCGGGAACGGTCGAGAAAACGGTCTCGGCCAGCGTCGTGGTTGCCCCGCTCGCACTCTTATAGGGCTCGAGCTCGGCGTAGCCCGCGTTGCCGACCTTGAGGGTTCCCTTGCCGCCCTGAACGTCGAACTGGATCGGGACCTTTTCCACCGAAACCACTTCGCCGACCAGCTTCGCCAGCTCGGCGACAGGACCGCCCAGTTTGCCCGTATATACGCCGAGGATCGCTTCTTCCTGCTTGGGCGAAACCTTCTCGTCGAGGTAAACGGCCGCCCTCCAGTTTCCTTGTAGGATGTTGCCGGGGACGTGCGCGATCATGGCGATCGTGCGTCCCGCGACGTCGACGCCGTTGACCGTTCCCTTGTCGAAATGCCAGGCGACGATGGTGTCGCAGGTGCCGTAATCCGGATCCTCGCCGATCCAGCATGGGCACAGGACGCGACAGTTGCAAACTTCGAGCAGCCTTCCTTCGAGATGATATGCCACGGAGACCTCCGATTTGCTCTTGCGTGGGTGTGCCGGAAAAGTCGTTCATGCACCGGCGCCTGCAAATGGTACGCTCGCGCGCGGCCACCAGCCAAGTGAATAATCGACAGCGAGCGAGTCAAGCTGAACCGAGCATCGCAACAGGGTCTCGGGTCTCGACCCTTTGCTAGCGCCGGCCCCCGGCGAGCCGGACAGCCATCGGATGCGCCCGCAGGCGTGCCATTGCCCAAACCCCGAGCGCGGGACCGATGGACAGCGGAACGAACGCGTAGCGCCAGCCCAGCTGGTCGACCCAGTGAGGCATCAGGTGAATGGTCGCCAGCGTGAGCGTGAATCCGAGCGCTGTCTGGAGCGTCAGCATCGTGCCTACGCGCGTCGGATCGGACAACTCGGCAATCGACGCCGAGAACTGCGCCGAGTCGGCGACGATGCTGATGCCCCAGACGATGCACACAGCGAAAAGAGCCCAGGGCGGGCCCCCGAACAGCAGCCCGACGCCCGCGGCGCAGCTGCCGCTGATTGCCATCGCAATGATGGTCAGGGTGGTGCGGCCGAGGCGGTCGGCGAGAAAGCCGGCGCCTATGCACCCGATCGCTCCCGACGCCACGGTAGCGAAAGCGGCAAGCTTGGCCATCGTGGGTGCCGTCGCCGCCGGAAATGTGAGCGCGAAACTCGCGTTCAGGAACACGCCGATCCAGGCCCACATGGCGTAGAGCTCCCACATGTGCCCCAGGTAACCCAGGTTGGCGAGGCGCAGCGGAAGCTCGCGCCACGCGGTGAAGATGTAGTGTGGATCGAAGCGCGGCGCGGCTGCCCGGTTGGGCCCGATCCCGGCGAACCCGATCAGGACCGCCGACGCGAGAGCCGACGCGCTCGCTGCTGCCAGCGTGACGCGCCAGCTGACGCCGCCCAGCGCGTTGAACAGGTGCGGAGCGGCCGAGCCCAGCGTCAGCGCGCCGACCAGCAGGCCTACCATCAATCCCATGTCCCCCTTCGCCCACGTCGCCACCAGCTTCATGCCGACCGGGTAGACGCCGGCCATGCAGATTCCCGTCACCACGCGAAGCAGCGGAGCGATCGCGGAGGTCGGCATCACCACCAGAAGCAGCGCATTGGCCCCCGCTCCGATCGCCGCGCATATCGCGAACAGTCGACGCGGATCGACACGGTCCGGGAGCCCCAGCAGCGCGCTCGCCAGGGAGCCGATGACGAAGCCGACCTGCACGCCGCTGGTGAATGCCGCCTGGACGAACTCGGAGAGCTCGAATTCGGAAGCGAGCGAGGTGATCACCGCGGAAGCGGAGAACCAGAGCGCCATCGCCGCGACCTGGCTCAGCGCGATGACGGTTACCGATGCCGGCTTCGAGGCCGTCCACGCCGGCATGCGATTTCCGTTGTTACGATTGCTTACGATTACTCTAGATTTTCGGCAGCGTCACGCCCTGCTGCCCCTGGTACTTGCCGCCGCGATCCTTGTACGAGGTCTCGCAGGGCTCGTCCGACTCGAAGAAGATCACCTGCGCCACGCCCTCGTTGGCATAGATCCTCGCCGGCAGCGGAGTCGTGTTTGAGAACTCCAGCGTCACGTAGCCCTCCCACTCGGGCTCGAAGGGCGTGACGTTGACGATGATCCCGCAGCGCGCGTAGGTGCTCTTGCCGAGGCAGATGGTGAGCACGTTGCGCGGGATGCGGAAGTACTCAACGCTGCGCGCCAGCGCAAAGGAATTCGGCGGAATGATGCACGAATCGCCGCGGATGTCGACGAAGGACTTCTCGTCGAAGTTCTTCGGGTCGACGATCGTCGTGTTGATGTCGGTGAACAGCTTGAATTCGTTCGAGCAGCGCATGTCGTAGCCGTAGCTCGACGTGCCGTACGACACGATCTTGTGGCCGTTCGCCTGCCGGATCTGGCCAGGCTCGAAAGGCTCGATCATGCGATGCTCGAGCGCCATGCGGCGGATCCAGCGGTCGGATTTGATCATGGGTGGCGAGCGCCTTTCCTTGAGCGTTCTACTCAGCGTTGTCATTCCGAGCGAAGCGAGGAATCTGCTGAAACGGCGGTCAACTCAGTGCAGCAGATTCCTCGTCACTCCGTTCCTCGGAATGACCCTAACAACAAAACGCCACTCGTCTCAAGTGTTCTGAACGACGATGCTGGGGAATTTCGCCGAGAAGTCCTCGGCCTTTTGCGCGACGAACACCGCGGTCTTGCGCGCGATCTCCCTGTAGATCTTCGCCACCGGCCCGTCGGGATCGGAGACGACGGTGGGCCGTCCCGAATCGGCCTGCTCGCGGATGCGGATGTCGAGCGGTAAGCCGCCCAGAAACGGGACGTTGTAGTCCTTGCACATGCGCTCGCCGCCGCCGGCACCGAAGATCGCCTCGGCGTGGCCGCACTTCGAGCAGATGTGAATCGCCATGTTCTCGACGACGCCGACGATCGGCACTCCGACCTTGTCGAACATCTTGAGCCCCTTGCGGGCGTCGATCAGCGCGATGTCCTGCGGCGTGGTGACGATCACCGCGCCGGTGACGGGCACCTTCTGCGCAAGCGTCAACTGGATGTCGCCGGTGCCAGGCGGCATGTCGACGATGAGATAGTCGATGTCGCGCCAGTTGGTGTCCTTGAGCAGCTGCTCGAGCGCCTGCGTCACCATCGGACCGCGCCACACCATGGGCGTGTCGATGTCGATCAGGAAGCCGATCGACATCGCCTGCAGGCCGTAGGCCTCCAGCGGCTCGAGCGTCTTGCCGTCCCTGGATTCCGGCCGACCGGTGATGCCGAGCATCATCGGTTGCGACGGGCCGTAGATGTCGGCGTCGAGCACCCCGACCTGAGCGCCTTCCGCGGCCAGCGCCAGCGCCAGATTGACCGCGGTCGTCGACTTGCCGACCCCGCCCTTGCCGCTGGCCACGGCGACGATGTTCTTCACACCGGGGATGAGCTTGACACCGCGCTGCACCGCGTGTGCGCCGATCTTGTGACTGATGTTGACCGAAATCTTCGCCGCTCCGGGCAGCTGGGCGAGCTGCTTCTGCACCATCTTGCGCAGCTCTTCGTGCTGGCTCTTGGCCGGATAGCCCAGCACGACGTCTATCGCAACGTCGCCGCCGCGCACCTCGATCTTGCGCACCGACTTCGACGCAACGAAGTCGCGTCCGGTGTTGGGGTCTACGAGCGCGCGCAGGCTGGCCTGGACATCGGCTTCGGAGAATGCCATCGGGGTCGACTGCAAGCGGGCAACAAAGCGTGCAGTGTAGCGAAAATCGCGAGCTCTCGGTACTCATGCCGCGAACGCTTTGCTACAATCGTTCAATTCCCCTGTCGTATCAAAGGTCTTCGCCGCAATGTCGCGCCGCACCCTCTTCGTGACCACGGCTCTGCCTTACGCCAACGGTCCGTTCCACATCGGCCACGTCATGGAGTACATTCAGGCCGACATCTGGGTGCGTTTCCAGCGCATGCAGGGCCACGCCGTGCATTTCATCGGCGCCGAAGACGCTCACGGCGCTCCGATCATGCTCAAGGCGGAAGCCGAGAACACGACTCCCGAAGAGCTGATCGCGCGGGTTGCCGAATCCCATCGGCGCGACTACCAGCGTTTCCACCTGAGCTTCGACAACTGGCACAGCACGCACAGCCCGGAGAACGTCGAGCTTTCGGAGAGCATCTACAGGAGCCTCGCCGGGGCCGGATTGATCTACGCCAAGCCGATCGAGCAGTTCTTCGATCCGGTAAAGAACATGTTCCTCCCGGACCGCTACATCAAGGGCGAATGCCCGAGGTGCGGAGCCAAGGACCAGCACGGCGACGCGTGCGAGAACTGCGGGTCGACCTACTCGCCGACGGATCTCAAGCATGCCTACTCGGTGCTGACTGGTGCCCCGCCGGAGTTGAGGCGCTCGGAGCACCTGTTCTTCCGCTTGTCGGATCCCAAAGTCGTCGCCTTTCTGCGCGAGTGGACCGCTCGGACCCCGCTCCAGCAGGAGGTCAAGAACAAGATCGCCGAATGGCTGGGCGCCGAAGAGGGCGGCAGCAGCCTCGCCGACTGGGACATCTCGCGCGACACCCCCTACTTCGGCATCGAAATACCAACCACGCCGCAGCTTCCCAACGTCGCGGGCAAGTATTTCTACGTCTGGCTCGACGCCCCCATCGGCTATCTCGCGAGCCTGAAGAACTACCTCGATAAGGGGAAGGCGAAGTACGGCGAGAAGCGCAGCTTCGACGACTTCGTCGCCGACCCGAGCGTCGAGCAGTACCACTTCATCGGCAAGGACATCGTCTATCACCACACGCTGTTCTGGCCGGCGATGCTCCAGTTCGCGCAGCGCAAGTTGCCGACCAACGTGCACGTGCACGGCTTCATCACCGTGTCGGGCGAGAAGATGTCCAAGTCGCGCGGCACCGGCGTGAGCCCCCAGCGCTACCTCGATGTCGGCATGAACCCCGAGTGGCTGCGCTACTACATCGCAGCGAAGCTCAATGAAAGAGTCGAGGACATCGAGTTCAATCCCGACGATTTCCTGGCGCGGGTGAACAGCGACCTGATCGGCAAGTACGTGAACATCGCCGCACGAGCAGCGCGCTTCGTCTCCCAGTCCGGCAATCGCCTCGGACGCATGCTTCCGTTCGAGTTCCGCCATCGGGTGAAGCTCGCCCAGGTCGCGGCCACGGTCGGCGAGCACTACGCAAACCGGGAATTCGGCAAGGCCCTGCGCGAGATCATGGTCATCGCCGATCGAACCAACGCCTACTTCGATGCCATCAAGCCGTGGGAGCTCGCGCATGAATCGAATACCCGAGTGCGCGCCGTCGAGGCGAGCTCGGAGTGCCTCGACGATTTCCGGGTCCTGACGACACTGTTAAGCCCCGTCCTGCCGGAGCTGGCAAGGAAGGCCGAAGATTTCTTGGGCATTCCCACGCAGCAGTGGGAAGACATTCCGAAGCCGTTGAAGGAGGGTCATCTGATCGCGACGTACGAGCACCTGATGACGCGAGTCGAGGCCAAGCACATCGACGCCTTGTTCGAGCCGCAACCTGCCACGCCCGGAGCGGCGTCGCCAACCGCGCCTCCAACCTCGGCCGCCGCCAGCCGAGTGGAAACCGCAGACGTCACACCGCTAACCGCCAGCCCTCCTTCCGCTGCGAGCGGGGGAGGGGAAACCGTTGGCGCGACGCCTCGGGCCCTCAACGCTTCCCCCTCTCCCGCAAGCGGGCGAGGGGAAACGGCAGGTTCCACGCCACCGACCCTCACCCCTTCCCCCTCTCCCGCAAGCGGGCGAGGGGAAATGTCGTCCGGCGCTTTCGCGCCGCAGATTAGCATTGACGAGTTCGTCAAGATCGACCTGCGCATCGCCCGCATCGTCAACGCCGAACTCGTCGACGGTGCCGACAAGCTGCTCAAGCTCACTCTCGACATCGGCGAAGTCGAGAGCGGCGCGCCGCGGCATCGCGTCGTGTTCGCGGGCATCAAGTCCGCCTACAAGCCCCAAGATCTCGTTGGGCGTCTCACTCCGATGGTCGCCAATCTCGCGCCGCGCAAGATGAAGTTCGGCGTGTCGGAAGGCATGGTGCTCGCTGCCTCGGGCGACGGGCCGGGGATCTACCTGCTCGCGCCCGACTCCGGCGCGCAGCCCGGAATGCGCGTGAAGTGACGCGGCTGTCCGAGAGCAAGAGGCAAAGCCTCGCGGCGATCGGAAACCCGCCGCGCGAGCCCGCGGCGTCGCCAGTCGCCCCAGCGCGAAGCGCGGGGATCGCGCGAAGGCGAGTCGCGAGCGCTGCCGACACGTCACGGCCACGCATCACGCTGACCATGCAAGGAGGCAGCCGCGTCATCCCGGGCGAGCGCCCTTCGACTTTGCTCAGGACAGGCTCCGCGCGAGACCCGGGATCCAGTTTCTTCCTCCCCACGACACTGGATTCCCTCCCCGCTTTCGCGGGGACTAAAGGCTGCGGGAATGACGACAACGTCGCAGCAGTGAGCCGCATCGTCGCGTCGGCCGTTGTAATAACGTGACCAGCACGCTTCCGTTGGTCGTCGCCGCGATCGTCGCCTGGCTCGCGATCGGCGCGCTGGGGCTCGTCCGGCCGCGCAGCATTCGGTACGTCGGCCGCTTGCTATTTCCCGTGGGTGCAGCCGTCGCTCTGGCGCTGGCCGCGCTGGCCGTGCGGGCAATTGGCGAACCGGCGCAGACGATCATCCTCCCGCTCGGCCTGCCGGGCCTGCCTTTCCACCTGCGCCTCGATGCGCTGTCGGCGTTCTTCCTGCTGCTCCTCGGCGCCGCGGCCGCGGGCATCTCGATGTTCTCCGCGGGCTACTTTCGAGCAAGCGAGGGAATAGCGCCGGGCCTGGTGTGCCTCCAGTACCACGTGTTTCTCTCGGCAATGGCGCTGGTGATCGTGGCCGACGATGCCTACGCGTTCATGGTGGCGTGGGAGACGATGGCGCTCGCCTCCTATTTCCTGGTGACGACCGACCATCGCATCCCGGAGATCCGGCGCGCGGGATTCCTCTACCTGCTGATCGCGCACGTCGGCGCAATCGCCATCCTGCTTTGCTTCGGCGTCCTCCAGGGAGGCACCGGCGATTACACGTTCGGATCGATGCGGTCGGTTGTACTGCCCGCCGGCTGGGCCTCGATCGCATTCCTGCTGGCGCTGTTCGGCTTCGGAGCCAAGGCCGGATTGCTCCCGCTTCACGTTTGGCTTCCGGAGGCGCATCCGGCGGCGCCCTCCCCGGTCTCCGCGCTGATGAGCGGCGTGATGCTCAAGACCGCGATCTACGGATTGCTGCGCGTCGCCTTCGATCTTCTCAACGGCCATCTCTGGTGGTGGGGCGCGCTCGCGCTCGTTCTGGGCCTCGCCACCGCGCTGTACGGCGTGATCTTCGCGGCGGCGCAGACCGACATGAAGCGGCTGCTCGCGTATTCGTCGATCGAGAACATCGGCATCATCGTCGCCGGCATCGGGCTGACGATCCTGTTCAAGGCCTACGCCAAGCCGCTGGTCGCGGCCATCACCTTGAGCGCGACGCTCTATCACGCGCTCAACCACGCGTTCTTCAAAAGCCTGCTGTTCCTCGCCACCGGCTCGGTGCTGCACGCCACCAAGGAGCGCAGCCTCGGCAGGCTTGGCGGGCTCATCCACCGGATGCCGTGGGTCGCGTGGCTTGCGCTGGTCGGCACGCTGGCCATGGCGGGGCTTCCCCCGCTCAACGGCTTCGTGTCGGAATGGCTGCTGCTGCAGGCCTTTCTGTTCACGCCGAGCCTGCCGCAGTCCTTCGTCAACATGCTGGTGCCGCTGGCCGCCGCAGCGCTCGTGCTGGCGGTCGCACTCGCGGCGTACGTCATGGTCAAGTTCTATGGTGTGGTGTTCCTCGGCCGGCCCCGAGAGCCCAACCTCGCTTATGCGCACGACGCGGGCCGCTACGAGCGCGTCGCTCTCGTCTGGTTCGCCTTGGGCTGCATCGTTCTCGGGCTGTTTCCGGTGAACGTGATCGCCTTGCTCGACCACATCAATGAAATGCTGCTGGGCTCGACCGTCGGCCGCATCGGCAGCAGCTGGTGGCTGTTCGCACCGATCAACGCCGACCGTTCGAGCTACAGTCCCATCATCGTGCTCGCAGGCGTGGTCGCGGTCGTCCTGCTGACCATCCAGATCGTGCACCGCCAATATCACGGGCGGCTGCGCAAGGGACCGGCATGGGACTGCGGCTTCCCTCTGCAGACGCCACGCATGCAGGACACCGCCGAGGGCTTCGGACAACCGATCCGCCAGGTGTTCGAAGCGTTCTTCCGCGTCGAGCGCACGCTGCCGTCGCCCTTCGACGAGAGCCCGAACTACAAGGTCACGATCGACGACCGTCTCTGGCACTGGCTCTACCTGCCCATAGCGCAGGCGACGGATGCGGTGGCGCGACTTTCGGGACGGATCCAGCAGGGTCGCATCTCGGTGTATCTCATCTACAGCTTTCTCACCTTGCTGGCTCTGCTCATGTTTGTGCGATGACCGCGACCGGATTCCTCTCCCAGGTGCTCCAGCTCGCGATCGCGCTCGCACTGGCGCCGTTGCTGCTGGGCTGGGTCAACCAGTGCCGGGCGTGGCTCTCCAACCGAAGCGCGCCGCCGCTGCTGCTGCCCTACCGCATGATCCGCAAGCTCTTCCACAAGGACGCGGTCGTAGCGCAGAACGCTTCGGCGGTGTTCCGCATCACGCCTTACATCGTCTTCGGCTCGATGGCGCTGGCGGCGGCGATCGTGCCTTCGCTCGCCACCGACGTCCCGTTCGCGCACGCCGCGGACGCCATTGCGCTGGTCGGGCTGTTTGCACTCGCCCGCGTGTTCATCGCCCTCGCGGCGATGGACATCGGCACCGCATTCGGCAGCATCGGCGCTCGGCGCGAGATGTTCATCGGATTCCTCGCCGAGCCGGCGTTGCTGATGGTGCTGTTCACCGCATCCCTGATCTCCGGATCGACCGCGCTGCCGACGATCGTCGAGACGCTCGCGCACCGCGACATAGCGATCTACCCGAGTCTGGCCTTCGCCGGCGTGGCCTTCACCATGGTGTCGCTCGCCGAGAATGCGCGCATTCCGATCGACAATCCGGCGACGCACCTCGAGCTCACCATGGTCCACGAGGCCATGATCCTCGAGTACTCGGCGCGGCACCTGGCGCTGATCGAATGGGCCTCCGCCTTGAAGCTGTTCAACTATTCGTGCATCGGCCTCGCGCTGTTCGTTCCGTTCGGCATCGCCGAGGTTGGCGCGGACTGGGTGGCGATCCTCAAAGCAGCACCGGTGCTGGTCGCCAAGCTGGCCGTCGGTGGCTTGGCACTGGCGCTGATCGAGACGCTGTCGGCCAAGCTGCGTATCTTTCGCGCGCCGGAATTCCTCGGCACGGCGTTTCTGCTGGCGGTTCTCGGAATGCTGGTGACCCAGCTCCTGGGCGCGTGAGGCCAGGGCGATGACCGCGATTCCGCTCTGGGCGCAGTTGATCAACCTGCTCGCGGCGGTGTTGCTGCTGCTGGCGTTCGCCATGCTGGCGCAGCGCCGGGTGTTGACGTTGATCGATCTGTTCGCAACCCAGGGCTTCGCGCTGGCGTGCTCGACCGCGATCGTGGCCTACGCAACGAATCAGTCGCATCTGTACTGGTCGGCCGGCCTGACGCTGATCCTAAAGGTCGGCGTCCTGCCGTGGCTGCTCCACCGGATGATCGAACGGCTCGACGTGCGCTGGGACGTCGAGGGTCTGATCAACATTCCGGCGACGATGCTGATCGGCATCGTGCTGGTGGTGTTCGCGTTCAACCTGGCGTTCCCGATTGCACAGCTCGCCAGCACGGTCACCCGCGCAACGCTGGGTATCGCGATGGCGAGCGTGATGCTTTCGTTCCTGATGATGATCACGCGGCGCAAGGCGATCCCGCAGGTGATTGGGTTCCTTTCGATGGAGAACGGACTGTTCTTCGCGGCGACGAGCGCCACCTACGGCATGCCGATGGTGGTCGAGCTCGGCATTGCGCTCGACGTGCTGGTCGGCATGCTGATCCTGGGCGTGTTCTTTTTCCAGATCCGCGAGCAGTTCGATAGCCTCGATCTGAAGCATCTCGAGAAGCTGAAGGAACACGAGTGAGAGTAAGGCCGGCGAGCGCGAGGCGCAGCCGAGCGCAGGCCCGAAGGGCGCGGCCCCGGCCGACCGCGCGCGGCCGACGCGCGGCGCATCGTTGCTCTTCCTCAGTCCAGGGAGGCCGCGGATGATCGAGATCCTCGCGGTCCTCGGCGTGCCGCTGGCTGGCGCGCTCGCGCTGGCGGCAATTGGCCACCGCGCCGAAGCGCCGACGATCAACGTGGGCATCTGCGGGTTGACGTTGCTCGCGGCGGCAGGGTTGACGGTGCGCGTGATCTCCGAAGGGCCGATGCTGGCGGTCGACAAACTGTTCTTCGTCGACGCGTTCAACGTTTTCCTGGTCGCGCTCACCGCATTCGTCGGTTTCACGACCGCGGTCTTCTCGCGTCCCTACATGAGGATCGAGCACTCTCACGGCCGCGTCAGCGCGGGGCGGCTCAAGCTCTACCACAGCATGTTCCAGATCTTCAACTTCACCATGCTGCTGGCTCTGCTCACCAACAACATGGGCATCCTGTGGGTGGCGATGGAGGGCGCTACCCTCGCCACCGTCCTGCTGGTGTCGCTGTATCGCACGCCGCAGAGCCTGGAAGCGGCGTGGAAGTACTTCATCCTGTGCGGAGTCGGGATCGCGCAGGCGCTCTTCGGGACCATCCTACTGTATTTCGCCGCGGAGAAGGTGCTCGGCGCAGGCGGCGGGGCGCTGCTGTGGACCGAGCTGAACGATGTCAAGGGCGGGCTCGAGCCGACGGTGCTTTCGCTCGCCTTCGTGTTCCTGCTCGTCGGCTACGGGACCAAGGTGGGACTCGCTCCGCTGCACAACTGGCTGCCCGATGCGCACGCCGAAGGCCCGACGCCGGTGTCCGCGGTGCTGTCGGGTCTGCTGCTCAACGTCGCGCTGTACGCGGTCGTGCGCTGCAAGGTGCTGGTCGAAGGCTCGCTGCAAACCTCCTTCGCGAAGGACCTGATGATGGGCTTCGGCCTGATGTCGGTCATCGTAGCGGCGTTCCTGCTGTCGCGACAGAAGGACATCAAGCGGCTGTTCGCCTATTCGTCGATCGAGCACATGGGCATCATCACCTTCGCCTTCGGCATGGGCGGGCCGATCGCGAATTTCGCAGGGCTGCTGCACATGACCGTGCATTCGCTCACCAAGTCGGCCATCTTTTTCACGGTCGGCCATGCCGCGCAGAAGGCCGGAACCCAGGTGATGGACGACATCCGAGGATTGATCACGACGAACCCGGCGATCGGCTGGGGCCTCGCGCTCGGGTCGCTCGCGATTCTGGGCATGCCGCCTTTCGGCGTCTTCGCCAGCGAGTTCCTGATCCTGACCACCGCGATGCGCGAGCAGCCTTGGGCGACTCCGCTGCTGTTGCTTGCGCTGGGGGTCGCGTTCGCCGCGGTTTTCTCCAGGGTGCAGCCGATGGTGTTCGGGGAGACGAGCTTGAGCCGCCTGCCGCATCCGCCCGCGATTGCCCCGGTTTTCGTGCATCTCGCCATCGTGCTCATGCTCGGATTGTGGATACCGCCAGTGCTCGCCGGATGGTACCGGCAGGCTGCAGGCCTCATCGGATGAGCGGCGCATGAACGTTTCGCCGTTGGGCATCGCCGCCGCGACGCTGACCTCGCCCATCCCCGCGCAGCGCTGTCCGGTGAGCTCCGGCCAACTGCTGGCTGCCTGTCGCCTGGCGTGGGAACAGCGCGGGCAGCTCGCGGCGCTGTGGGCGAGCGACGATCGCGATCGCGAGCGCGGCTTTTGCCTGCGCGTGCTGTTGCGCGACGCCGACGGCCTGACCCTGCTCGAGAACATACTGCCCGACGAGGGCGCGCGTTATCCCGACCTGTCGTTGATCTTTCCCGCGGCGAACCGCATGCAGCGAGCGGCGTTCGATCTCGTCGGCGCGCAATGCGAAGCCGAAGACCAGCGACCGTGGGCCTGGCAGGCGGCGTGGCCGATCGACAGGTTTCCGTTGCGACGCGACTTCGAGCCCTCACCGAAGTGGGAACCGGGAGAGGAAGACTATGCCTTCGTGAAGGTCACGGGCGACGGCGTGCACGAGATTCCGGTCGGGCCGGTTCACGCCGGCATTATCGAGCCGGGACACTTCCGCTTTCAGGTCGTGGGCGAAAAGGTGCTGCGGCTGGAGGAGCGCCTCGGCTACGTTCACAAGGGCATCGAAAAGAGGTTCGAGACGCTCGGCATTCTCGAGGCGCACCGCCTCGCGGGCCGAGTGTCCGGAGACAGCACGGTAGCCTACGCATGGGCGTATGCGCAGGCGGTCGAAATGCTGGCGGCCGTGGCCGTCCCCCCCCGCGCCCTTTGGTTGCGCGCGCTGTGCCTAGAGCGCGAGCGCATAGCCAATCATCTGGGCGATCTCGGCTACCTGGGCAACGACGGCGGATTCGCTTTCGGTCTCTCGCAGTTCTCGCGC
Organism: Casimicrobiaceae bacterium; assembly: GCA_035623155.1. Classification (GTDB taxonomy): domain Bacteria; phylum Pseudomonadota; class Gammaproteobacteria; order Burkholderiales; family Casimicrobiaceae; genus PALSA-1003. The sequence goes on from DASPTZ010000089.1 coordinate 26,278, forward strand.
TTGAGGGAAGACGTGCTGCGCGTGAATCGCGAGCTCTTCGGACACCGCATGCTGATGGACAGCGTGGTTCCCGGCGGCGTGGCGCGCGATGTCGATGATGAAGGCGCCGCGGCCATGCGCAAGCAATGCGTCGCGTTGCGGCGCGAAATTCGCGTGCTGCGCGACATCTACGACGAGCATGCTGGCCTGCAGGACCGCTTCCGGACCTGCGGGCAGGTCAGCAACGAGTTGGCCGTCAAGCTCGGCCTCGCCGGCCTCGCTGCACGGGCGAGCGGAGTTGCGCAGGACCTTCGCTGCGACTTCTCCGTGCCGCCCTACGACGCGCTCTCGGTCAACAAGATGACCCGCGCCGACGGCGACGTGGCCGCACGCGTTGCCGTGCGCTTCGACGAAACGCTCGAGTCCCTGAGGCTCATCGATGCCATTCTCGAGGCGATGCCCGAAGGAGAGATCGCTGCCCCGATCGCCGGCGTGCCAGCCTTCGCCCTCGCGTTCGGTTGCGTCGAAGGTTGGCGCGGGCCGGTGCTGATCGCGCTCGAGAGCGGGCCCGCCAATGCCGTCCGCCGCTGCCATCCGCACGATCCGTCGTGGCAGAACTGGCCGGTGCTCGAGCACGCGGTGATCGGCAACATCGTTCCGGACTTTCCGCTGATCAACAAGTCGTTCAACCTCTCGTATAGCGGACACGATCTGTGATGCGAAGTTCTCCCTCACCCCTACCCCTCTCCCCCGGGGAGGGGGGTTCATTCGCTCGTTGGCGGCAGGTGCGGTAAATGCTCCACGTTTTGCGCCAGATCGCCAGGACCGGCTTGAAGACCGAGGCTCCGCCCGACGCCGCTCGCGACATGGTCATTGCTGCGCGGCTGCACCAGGAGATCCTCCGTACCCTTGGCCGCGCGCTGACCATTCGGCACGTCGATGCCGGATCGTGCAACGGCTGCGAGCTGGAGATCCATGCGCTTGGCAATCCCTACTACAACATCGAGGGTCTCGGCATCAAGTTCGTTGCGAGTCCCCGGCATGCGGACATGCTCCTGATCACAGGCCCGGTTTCGAAGCACATGGCGATCGCGCTCCGGCGCACCTACGACGCGACCCCCGACCCCAAGCTGGTAGTCGCGGTGGGTGATTGTGGATGCACCGGTGGAATCTTCGGCGAGAGCTACGCGAGCCTGGGCCGCGTGTCCAACGTGATCCCGGTCGACGTAGCGGTCCCGGGTTGTCCCCCGACGCCGACTGCGCTGCTGCAGGGCATACTCGCGGCGATCACCACGGCCGCGCCACGCTCCGAGCCGTCGCTCACCGCGACGGCCCACGTGGTGGCGGAACCCTCGCCGCACGGCGAGCCGCCTCCCACCTCTTGAAACCCGGCGCCTCGGCGCCATCTACCGGCCGAGTGTGGCGGATTTCCCGCCGCCGAATCCTTCGAACGGAGACTTCAGTCATGACCAGTTTGATTCGTTACTACAGCCCGCTGGATCGGGTCTTTGATCGTGCCTTCGACTCGTTCTTCCCGGCGACCAACGGGGAAGCGGCCGACCGCGACGCTATCGCCCTGGACGTCGTCGAGACGCCCGAGGCTTACGTCGTCAAGGCAGAATTGCCGGGCATCGCCAAGGACAAGATCGAAGTGAAAGTCGAGGACCGCGATGTCAGCATAGGCGTCGAGTTCCGCGAGGAAGTCGAAGCCAACGGCAAGACGCTGTGGAAGGAACGCAGCTACGGCAAGGCGAGCCGGGCCATCCGTCTGCCGGAAGCCGTTGACGCCAATGCGGCGCTCGCCAAGCATGTGGACGGCGTTCTTGAGCTCAAGCTGCCCAAGCTTGCCAAGGTCAACGCAAGGCAGATCACCATCCAGTAACGCAGCAACTCCGCGCCCAGCCTAAAGCCGGGGCGACGAGCGTTTCGTCCCGGCTTAAGCTGGTGTCGCCTGATTCAAGCGGCGCGGCCTGGCGCCGTTGTGCCGGCGATCAGGACGCTCGCGGGCTCACCATCGTGCGAGTTGATCGCCGCCCGGATCCGCGCCATCGTCAGCGCGCCGACGATGGCGCCGATTGTCGACGACCGCGATGGCGTCGGCGCCGTTGACCGGCAGCAGCGTGAGCGCCTCGCAGAGTCGCTCTGGCCCCGATCCCCTCTGCCGTGACGCCGCGACCACCCGGCCCGGCGCAGCTTCCGGCGGCGAGCAGCGATGGCCGGCAGGAACTTCGACCGCCAAGCCGGGTCGCAAACGTTGACTCATGTCAACGGCCTGTAGCATGCGTTGTGAGAGAATTTAGCTTGTTCTCTTTCCCCGCCCCCTGGAACGGCGGCGCAAAGACGGTACTTCGGGGCGCTGCGCCAATCCGCGTCATTGACACCTGCGAGACAAACCATGGATCCAGCCGCTAGCCTGGCACGTAACCAGGACATTTCCACCAAAGTCGCCCTCGTGTTCCAAAAGCGCGTAAAGCTCGCCCAGGAGCGCTTCAACGAGCGCCTGCGCGGCGTTTTCGGCGACAACGTCGCGGATCTCGTCGCGAGACCGCTTGCCCCATGGGATGCGTGGACCCAGTGGTACAACTACTCGGTCGATTTCGCCCAGCGCTCGGTCCTGTTCTGGGACACGCTGCGCGAGCGCGGCAACAACTTCGTCAAGCACACTTCCGAAGGCATGCCTCCGGTGCTGCACTTCGACCATGAGATGGTGCTCGACGCGAGGAAATTCGCCCGTGCGGTCAACTACGCCCTGGTGCGCATCGTGCCGCCGGAAGGCGTCAAGGTCGACCCGAAGCGACGCCCTTACGTGATCATCGATCCGCGCGCGGGTCACGGCCCGGGCATCGGCGGATTCAAGGACGACTCCCAGGTCGGCGTAGCGTTGCGCGAAGGGCATCCGGTCTACTTCGTCATCTTCTTCCCGCAGCCGGAGCCGGGGCAGACGCTGCTCGATGTGTGCGAAGCCGAGCGGCAATTCGTTCGCAAGGTGCGCGAGTTGCATCCGGACAGCGCGAAGCCAGCAATCATCGGCAACTGCCAAGGCGGCTGGGCGGCGATGATGCTCGCCGCCTCCGATCCCGACGACACCGGACCGATCGTCATCAACGGCGCACCGATGTCGTACTGGGGCGGCGCGTGGCAGGAAGGCGAGGGCGACAATCCGATGCGCTACGCGGGCGGCATGCTCGGTGGCACCTGGCTCGCCTCCTTCGCCGCGGACTTGGGCAACGGCATCTTCGACGGGGCCTATCTGGTCGAGAACTTCGAGAGCCTCAACCCGGCGAACACCTTCTGGGACAAGTACTACCACCTGTTCGCCAACGTCGACACCGAGCCACCGCGCTTCCTCGAATTCGAGCGCTGGTGGGGTGGCTTCTATCTCATGAATCGCGAGGAGATCGAGTGGATCACTCGCAATCTATTCGTCGGCAACAAGCTATGGTCGGGCACGACCAAAGCGAAGAGCGGGTTGCCCTTCGACCTGAAGGCGATCAAGGCTCCGATCATTCTGTTCGCCTCGATGGGCGACAACATCACCCCGCCGCAGCAGGCGTTCAACTGGGTCGCCGACGTGTACGGCTCGACCGAAGAAATCAAGGCGCGCGGACAGGTCATTGTCGGCCTGTTGCATCAGGACATCGGTCACCTCGGCATCTTCGTCTCCGGCAAGGTCGCCAAGAAGGAACATGCGCAGATCGTCTCGGTTCTCAAATCCGTCGAGGCGCTGCCGCCGGGGCTCTACGGCATGGCGATCCGCGAGAGCAAGGACCGCAACGGCAAGATCGAGTACGAGGTCGAGTTCCGCGAGCATGAGCTCGAGGAGATCGTGGGACGCCTGAACCGCTTCAAGCGCGCCGACGAGAAGCCCTTCGAGGCAGTCGAGGAGTTGTCGGAGTTCAACCAGCGCGCCTACGAGCTGTTCGCCCAGCCCTTGGTGCAGGCGATGTCCAACGAGCTCACCGCCAAGCTCTCGCGCCGGCTTCATCCGCTGCGGGCTCAGCGATGGGCGGTTTCGGACCTCAATCCGTGGATGGCCTGGATCGGTCCGGCGGCGCAGATGGTCAAGGCGCAGCGCAGGCCGCTCGATTCGGATGCGCCTGCGCGCAGATGGGAGAAGATCGGTTCCGAGATCATGAGCGCGTCGCTCGACTGTTACCGCGACGTTCGCGATGCGGTCAGCGAGGCGGCGTTCTTCCAGACCTACGGCAACATGTTCTCGCTCTATCTCGCGGACAAGCGCGAAGCCGAACAACTCGGAGCCGAGCAACCGCCGGAGGCACGCGAGCTGCCGATCGTGGCGGAAGCGCTCGCCTCGATCGAGGAAGGCGGGTATGCCGAAGCGGTGGCCCGCGCCGCATCGCTGCTCGCCCGCCGCGGCGAGCCGCTGCCGCTGGCGCGGATAGCGCTGAAGAAGGAGCTGATCAGCGACTATGCGGACCTGCTCCCCGAGCTGCCGCCGGATCAGTGGCGGCGCATTCGCGGCGAGCAGGACATCATCGTTCGCTACGAACCGGAGGAGGCACTTGCCACGCTGCCCGTCCTGCTTGCCAACCCGGCGGATCGCACACGACTCATCACCCTGGTCAGGAGGCTGCTCGACGACGAGCGCTTGCAGCAAATGAAGCCGTCAACCGAGCAGGTGGCAATGCTGGAGCAGATCGCAGCGACGTTGGGCGTCGAGCCGAAGGGGCGCCGCCTGGCGGTGGTCAGGAAGATCGCAGGAAGGAAGTAACCGATGCCAGCCGAGAGAGAACCGGCCGTCGCGGCCCGCAAGCACGCGAAGTATCAGAAGCTGCTCGACTTCTGCAAGACGCTACCACCCGTGCCGACGGCGGTAGCGCATCCGTGCGACCAGAGCTCGCTGGAAGGAGCCGTCGACGCCAAGCGCATGGGCCTGATCGAGCCGATCCTGGTCGGGCCTCGCGCGCGCATCGAGGCGGTGGCCAAGGAGAACGCCATCGACATCTCCGGGCTGTCGATCGTCGACGCGCCTTTTAGCCACGCTTCGGCCGAGAAAGCGGTCGAGTTAGTGCGCCAGGGCAAGGCCGAAGCGCTGATGAAGGGAAGCCTCCACACCGACGAGTTGATGGGCGAGGTGGTCAAGCGCGACACCGGGCTTCGCACCGCACGCCGTCTGAGCCACTGCTTCGTGTTGGACGTCCCGACGTACCCGGAGACGCTGATCCTCACCGACGCCGCGGTGAACATCGCCCCGACGCTCGAGGAGAAGGTCGACATCGTCCAGAACGCGATCGATCTCGCGCATGCAATGAGGTTTCCCGAAGTGCGGGTTGCGATCCTCTCGGCGATGGAGACGGTCAATCCCAAGGTGCCTTCGACGGTGGAGGCGGCGGCGCTGTGCAAGATGGCCGATCGCGGCCAGATTACCGGCGCCGTTGTCGACGGGCCGCTGGCGTTCGACAACGCGATCAGCATAGAGTCGGTGCAGATCAAGAAGATCGACTCGCCGGTCGCTGGCCGCGCCAACGTGCTGGTCGTGCCGGACCTCGAAGCGGGTAACATGCTGGCGAAGAGCCTGTCTTTTCTCGCCCAGGCCGACGTCGCCGGCATCGTGCTCGGCGCGCGGGTGCCGATCATGCTCACCAGCCGGGCGGACTCGGTGATGAGCCGGCTTGCCTCTTGCGGCGTGGCCTCGCTGCTCGCTAGCGCGCGCCGCGCGAACGCCCCGAAAACGGTAAGCTAGGCGTGCTGAAGTGGCCGACGCGATCGCAGTTCTCAACGCGGGTTCCTCGAGCATCAAGTTCTCGCTCTTCGCCGAGCGCGAAGGCAAGCCGCAGCTGACGGCGCGAGGCCAGGCCGAAGGGCTCTATACCTCGCCGCGCTTCGTCGCCAAGGATCGTGACGGCAAGCTTCTTGGCGAGAAATCGTGGGGCGACGGGGTCAAGCTCGGTCACGATGGTGCACTCGATCACCTGGTCACGTTCGTGCGCAAGGAATTCGCTGACCAGCGCCTCGTCGGCGTAGGCCATCGGGTCGTGCACGGTGGGCTCGAGTACAGCCGGCCGACCCGGGTCGACGCGAAGGTGCTCTCGGCGCTGGAGAAATATATACCGCTCGCGCCGCTGCACCAGCCGCACAACCTCTCGCCGATCAGGATTTTGCTCGAGCGGGCGCCGGAGCTTCCGCAGGTGGCCTGCTTCGACACCGCGTTTCACCGGGCGCAGCCTGAAATCGCGCAGGCTTTCGCGTTGCCCCGCTCGATCACCGACCGCGGCGTGCGGCGCTACGGGTTTCACGGGCTCTCCTACGAGTACATCGCCCAGGCGTTGCCGCACCATGATGCGAAAGCTGCCGCGGGAAAGGTGATCGTGCTGCACTTGGGTAATGGCTCCAGCATGTGCGCCATGGCCAACGGCCGCAGCGTCGCCAGCACCATGGGATTCACCGCGGTCGACGGCCTGCCGATGGGAACGCGCTGCGGAAGCCTCGATCCAGGTGTCGTCCTTTACCTGATGGACGAGCTCAAGATGGACGCGCGTGCCATCGAGAAGCTGATCTACCAGCAGTCCGGCCTGCTCGGCGTATCCGGAATATCGAGCGACATGCGCGCGCTGCTGGGCAGCAGCGACCCCAATGCCAAGGCGGCGATCGACCTCTATATCTATCGCATCGGCCGCGAGATGGGATCCCTCGCCGCCGCGCTTGGCGGCCTCGATGCGGTCGTGTTCACCGCGGGCATCGGAGAAAACAGCGCTCAACTGCGCGAGCGCGTATGCCGCGACGCCGCGTGGCTTGGAGTCGAGCTCAATCCGGCGGCGAACCATGCCGGCGGGCCCCGCATCAGCTCCAAGGCGAGCCGGGTGTCGGCATGGGCGATTCCGACCAACGAGGAGCTCATGATCGCGCGTCACACTCGAGCGCTGCTCGCGAAGACGGATGTCGCAGCGGCGGCTTCGAGCTCGTGATCCGGTGATCGGCCGGGGAATCTGATGCAGACGGTGTCGGTCGAGGAAGCGGTTGCGAGGATCCCCGACGGCGCCAGCTTGATGGTCGGCGGCTTCATGGCGGTGGGCACGCCGGAGCGTGTGGTCGACGAGCTTTGCCGCCAGGGCAAGCGCGGCCTCACCGTCATTGCCAACGACACGGCGATGCCCGGCCGGGGCATCGGCAAGCTGGTCACGGCCAAGCTAGTTCGCAAGGCCATCGTGAGCCACATCGGCACCAATCCCGAAACGCAGCAGAAGATGCTCGCCGGCGAGATGGAGGTCGAGCTCGTGCCGCAGGGCACGCTGATCGAGCGCATACGCGCCGCAGGGTTCGGCCTTGGCGGGATCCTCACGCCCACCGGGGTAGGCACCGTCGTCGAGGAAGGCAAGCGGAAGATCGACGTCGATGGGCGCGAGTATCTGGTGGAGAAGCCGCTCAAAGCCGACTTCGCGCTGGTGCAGGCGTTCCTCGCGGACTATCTCGGCAATTTGACCTACGTGCTCACCGCGCGCAATTTCAATCCGGTGATCGCGATGGCGGCGGCGACGGTCATCGTCGACGCGGAACACATCGTTCCGGTCGGCATGATTTCGCCGGACCACGTGATGACCCCTGCTCCCATCGTCGACTACCTGGTCACACGGGCTTGACCATGGACGCCCAGACCATCATCGCCAAGCGCATCGCACGCGAGCTCGCCGATGGCATGCTGGTCAATCTCGGCATCGGCATCCCGACGATGGTCGCCAACCATGTTCCGGAAGGCATCCACGTCTTCTTCCAGTCGGAGAACGGGTTGATCGGCACCGGCCCCATCCCAGAGGAGGGCATGGTACAGGCGCGCCTGACCGACGCCGGCGGCCGACCCGTGAGCGCGATTCCGGGCGCGTGCACCTTCGACAGCGCGACCTCCTTCGGCTTGATCCGCGGCGGCCATGTCGACATGACCGTGCTCGGCGGCTTACAGGTCGACGTGCAGGGGCGGCTCGCGAACTGGATGATTCCCGGCAAGATGGTGCCCGGGATGGGCGGTGCGATGGACCTGGTCACGGGTGCCAAGCGCGTGGTGGTCGCCATGCAGCACACGGCGAAAGGCAAGCCCAAGATCGTCAAGCAGTGCACCCTGCCTCTGACATCGGTGCGACCGGTGAGCCTCGTCGTCACCGAGATGGCGGTAATTTCCTTCGCGGAGGGACGCGCCACGCTGCTTGAAACCGCACCGGGCGTGTCTGTGCAGCAGGTGCTGGCGGCGACTGAGGCCGAGCTGCAGGTTCCGCCGCAAGTGCCCGAGATGCAGATCTAGGAGGTCCTCATCATGACTATGGATGTGCCGCGTCCCGCGCTCAAGGGCGCCAAGGCGCTGGTCGTCGGCGTCGCCAACCAGGACTCGATCGCCTATGGGTGCGCCAGGGCGTTTCGCGAGCTGGGTGCCGATCTGGCGATAACCTACGTCAACGAGAAGACCAGGACCTACACCGAGCCGCTGGCGAAGGAGCTCGAAGCGCCGATTTTCATGCCGCTCGACGTGTCGACGCCAGGCATGCTCGAAGCGGTGTTCGCGAAGATCGAGAAGCAATGGGGCAGGCTCGACATCATCGTCCACTCGATCGCCTTCGCGCCCAAGGACGATCTGCGGGGTCCCCTGCTCAATTGCTCGGCCGAAGGCTTCAAGCAGGCGATGGATGTCTCGTGCCACTCGTTCGTGCGCATGGCGCGGCTGGCGGTACCGCTGATGAAGAACGGCGGAACCCTGTTCGCGATGAGCTATTACGGCGCGAACAAGGTCGTCCCGAACTACAACGTGATGGGGCCGGTCAAGGCCGCGCTAGAGGCGTGCTGCCGCTATCTGGCTTACGAGTTGGGCGACAAGGGCATTCGCGTGCATGCGATCTCGCCGGGACCTCTGAAAACGCGTGCCGCATCCGGCCTCAAGGATTTTGAACTGCTGCTCAACGAAGCGGCGCAACGCGCGCCGATCGGCGAGCTGGTCGACATCATGGACGTCGGTTTCACCTGCGCCTACCTCGCCACGCCCTACGCCCGCCGCGTTTCAGGCGAAACGCTCTACGTCGACGGCGGCGTGAATATCATGGCTTGAGGCGCCCACGGGAAGGCGAAATCCCGCCAACTACCACAATGAAACCATAACGGCATGCGAGCGTCGTCACTGGAGCAAGATTTTTCGATCGTCATCGGCGGGCCATTGTTCCAGGCGCTGCGGCGGGCCCACCTCACCGGTGACGCGCTCGAGCTCGTGCGCAGGCGTATCGTTGCAATCACGATCATCGTCTGGGTTCCCCTTTTCGCGTTGTCGGCGGCGGATGGAAAGGCCTGGGGCGATGCCGTCGCCGTCCCGTTCCTCTACGATATCGACGCGCACGCGCGCTTCCTGGTCGCGCTACCGCTTCTCATCGTCGCGGAACTTGTCGTCCACCGGCGCATGCGCGCCATCGTCGCGCAATTCGTTACGCTCGATCTCGTGCGCGGTTCGGTGCGCGAGCGCTTCGACGCAGCGATCGCCAGCGCGATGCGGCTGCGCAATTCGGTTGTCGTCGAGCTGACGCTGATCGTCCTGGTCTACACCGTCGGTATACTGGTCGTGTGGCGCCACTACGCCGCACTCGCCGCGCCGACTTGGTACGCGACCCCGGAGGAGCACGGCTTGCGGATGCAGCTGGCGGGATGGTGGTACTTGATCGTGAGCCTGCCGCTGTTCCAGTTCCTGCTGGTGCGCTGGTATTTTCGTCTGATCGTCTGGGCGCGATTCCTGTGGCAGGTCTCGCGCATGGACATCGCCTACGCGCCGATGCATCCGGACCGCAGCGGCGGCGTCGGCTTCCTGTCGCGCATCGGTTATGCGTTTGCGCCGCTATTGTTCGCTCAGGGCACCCTGTTGGCGGGCATGATAGCGAACCACATCTTTTTCGAGGGAGCCGTGCTGACCTCGTTCCTGCTCGAGGTGTTCACGTTTGTCGTGATCGTGGTCGGGTTTGTCCTTGCGCCCCTGCTCGTCTTCATCGCGCCGCTGTCGCGCACGAAGCGCGCAGGGTTAGGCGATTACGGTCACCTTGCGAAACGATACGTCGACGAGTTCGACGCGAAGTGGTTGCGTCGCGCTCCGTCCGGTGGCGAGCCTCTGGTAGGCAGTGCGGACATCCAGTCGCTTGCCGACATGGCGAACAGCTTCGAAGTCGTGAATACCATGCGCCTCGTCCCGATCAAGCTCGAGACTGTGGTGCAGCTCGTGGTGATGACGCTGTTGCCTGTGGCGCCTCTGCTGCTGACGATGATCTCGTTCGAGGAGCTGCTCGGGCAACTCGTGAAAACCATACTGTGAGACCGTGTCGAATTTTGTCTGGCGATATCCATACCCAGCTACCCTCGAACGCTCCAGCAACGGGAGGGCAAGACATGCATCTCTGGATAGGCAACATTGCGCCGGGAACAAACGACGAAGAGATCAAGGAGTTGGTGAAAAAATACGCTCCTGGGCTCGAGTGCCGCAGCATTCAACGGGTGGAGGGCGACAGCTCGCGACCCGCGGCGATCATGGAGTTCTCAGGGGGCGGAACGATCGAGCTGGAAAAGCTCCACCTGCGGCTCAACGGCATGTATTGGAAGGGCCGGGCCCTGGTCTGCTCGACGACCATGTTCTGATCGGACATTCCGACCAGTAGGCCGATCGGCGAGCAGGTCGCCGCCAGCATCGATCCATGCAAGCAGGCGGCCCCGTACCCGACTGGTTGCTTTCCGCTGCCGCAGTCGCGACGGTATTCACGGTGATGTTCGACCTCGGGCTAGCGCTCGTCCCGGGCGAGTTCCGCTGGGTAGGCGAGCGGCCCGGGCTGATGCTCAAGGGCCTCTTCTCAGTGCTGGTCGCGGTGCCGGCGCTGGCGTGGATCGTGGTTCGGGCACTCGACCTTCCCCGAGCGGCGGAGATCGGGATCGTGCTAATGGCCATTTCGCCCGGCGCCCCCGTTGCCTTGCGCCGGGCGCTCGGCGCCGGGGGGCATCAAGCGTTCGCGCCTGCGCTGCAGATCGCCGTGGCCGCGCTCGCGGTTGTCTCGATGCCCCTGTCCCTCGAGGCCTTTGATCAATACTACGGTGGCCACGCGACCGCCGCTCCGCTGGAACTCGCGCGACAGGTGTTCATTGCCCAGCTGCTGCCGCTTTCGCTCGGAGTGCTGACGAGGCGCCTGCTTGCTGCTCAGGCGGCGTGGCTCGAGCCGAGGCTCAAGCGCCTCGCAGGCGTGCTACTGCTCGTTCTGCTGGTGCTGGTCATGGCCAACATCTGGCAGGTCGTGATCGGTGCGGGATTGCGCGTCGCTCTGGCCATTGTCATCGCAACGGTTCTCGCTCTGGCCGTCGGCCATCTGTTGGGCGGCCCCGACCCAGCCACTCGCACCGCGACGGCCATTTGCAGCGCGGCTCGCAATCCCAGCCTCGCCCTGCTGGTCGCGACGCTCAACGCCGCGCCGCCGGCGATCACGGCAGCGGTGCTCGCCTATTTCGTGATCGCTGCCGTCACGCTCATCCCCTACATAGCGTGGAGGCGGCGTGCCGGTGCCTTCCAGCGCCAAGGCCGCTGACAGCGCTATATCAAAGTCCGCCGCCCCAGCGGTACTGCCACGCGATGCCGTACAGGTCGAAGTTGTTACCCGTGCGCGCCGACACGCCGCTGCTCGCGTAGAGCTTGACCGAGTTGTGGATGTCGACGGGAAAGGCGAGCGTTCCGCCCACGCGCCAGTTCTGTTGAAGGTCGCTGCTCAGGACGCCGTTGAGCGTCGACCGACCACCTATGAAGTAGGTCGCGTCGAGCGAACCCCAGATGCCGTAGGGGAAGTTGTATATCGCGTGGCCTTGGAACGAATACAACGGATCCTGCGAGCGCGTGTTGCCGCCATAGAAGTCCCGGTTGTCCGTATACCAGGTCACCGCTGCGGTGAGCTCCAGGGTCCACTGTTCGATTGCCTTCGAAATTCCGATCTGCGGCTTGAAGGTCCAGCGGTTGGTTCCGATGTTGACCACCCGGGTGTCGTCGTATTGTCCCCATGGCGCAAAAACCTGCAGGCTAGCGCCGATGATCAGGTCCTGCTGGTAATCCCGAAACTCCTTGAGCGCGAGCGCAGGCGCGCCGTAGAGATTGATCGAGAGGCGAAACGCGGGATCGCCGAATCCATTGACCACGCGCTCTATTGGCTGGCCCGCGTAATTCGCCGATCCGGACAGCCACGTATAGGGCACGATCGCGTCGAACTTGCCGGACTTGCCCCAGAAGTCGAGCACTGTCGCGTAGGCCAGGACCGCATTCGACGTTTGCAGATGCGCATCGGTAACGGGCAGGCTTTCGAACTCGAGGGCGCCTCGCGTGTACGCATAGCCGGCGATCAGGAAGTTGACGCCCACCGGCGCGTTCGAGTAAGTGCGCGGCTCGATGCTCTGCGCACCGGTGAGAGACGCGCTGGCCAGAAGCACGCACGCCGGGAGCACGCGTCTCGCAATCCGACCCACGCCCACAATCACCCCTCCGCCGCGCGGATCAGAGCTCGCTTGCACGCGCAGCCTCTACTGCTGCTGGCTGCCCTTGATGTTGCCGATCACGCCGCCGGCCACTGCGCCGACGGCCGCGCCGGTCCAGCCGCTGCCGCCTGAGATGGCCGCGATGCCCGCGCCTGCTGCGGCACCGATCGCCGCGCCGCTCACCGTACCTTGCTGCTGAGGCGTCATGGTCGTGCATCCGATGACGCCCGCCATCACCGCGACCGCCAGCATCGTTCCGAATCGTTTCATGTTTCGCTCCGCTACTTGGGGTTCTTGAGCCCGGGCATGACCATCTCGAACCAGATGGTTTCGATCACCGGCCGCTGCAGCTTGTCGGGGTTGGCGGCATACCACTTGTTGAGCGCATCGCGCACGCTGTCGAGGGTCTGACCTTTCAGCCCCCTCACCATGCGCGGAAGGATGCTCTGCGCGTCGGACACGGTTGCTCCCTGATAGGCCAACTCGATGTAACCCATATTGGCAATTCCGACGAGATAAGCTTTCTTCACTTCCTCCGACGACTTGATCCAGTGTTCCCCGGTTACGAGCGGGACTTCCTGCGCACGGACGCTGCCCGCCATCATCATCGCGAGCGTCATGCACGCCGCGAATGCCATCGTGCGCAACTTCGGTTTCGTACCCATCACATTCTCCTCTCTCATCCAGACTTCAGACATGCAACAACGCATGGATCCCCGACCCGGACTGCGGTTGGGTCGGTCACAACTCGGTCAATTGGAA
>DASPTZ010000090.1:0-74626 GCA_035623155.1 Casimicrobiaceae bacterium
CGAATCGATCTCGACACGCTCAAGATCTGCTGGATAGCGAAGCGCGGCTCTGTGTGCTCCCTGAGGGCTGCGTGCGCAGCTACCGTTCCGCCTGGAAAATGCTCGTCAGCGCTTTTTGCACAACCTCGGCCGCGAGTTGCCCGACGCAGTCGGCGGGAAGCTGACATTCGCGGGCGTGAACTGGCGAGCGAGACCGAGCGATGTCGCGCCGGGCAGCTTCAGACCTTCTGCCATTGCCGACCAGCCTCGGCGGCCTTGCGACGACCGGCGCAGCGGTTGGCGCTGGGATGGTGGCAGGTTGAAGCGTCCATGGGCGGCCATCACGGGTGAGGGCAATGTCCTCCGGCTCGGCGGGGGCGTACCGCAATCGGACTTAGGCGGAAGCGACTTCGGTGTCGCCGACAGTTCTTCCTGGAGCGACGGTCTCGGTGGGTTTGGCGGAGATGTCGGGGGCGACTGGAGCTGACCTGATCGAAAAAATAGGCAGGGTCAGGATCGGCGGCCATTGCGCGACACCTCATTGTGGGAACCAGAAACGCAAAGCCCCGCGATCATCGTGGGGCCTCACAAGATCGCCACATCGCTGTGGCTTCGTTTCGTCGCGCTACCGCAACGTGTGCCGGGGTTTGCTGTTGCTCACCGGCGTCGGGGTCCACCTGTAATGAATGTCATCGATAGACTACCTCCCCGAAGTGTTTGCGTACGACATCGGCGCTACCTCGCGGCTCCGAACTCGGGAGGAGCATCGGCTGCGGGGTAGTGGCCCCGCGAACACCTCTGCTCGTTGCTGATGCCCTATCCGCGAGCACCGATTCACAACACTTTCAGCCTACGCGGAGCCAGACGAAGTTTCAAGCGGGCCGGCGAGACGAATCGGAGCGTTGCTGCGCAAAACTGTAGACTATGAAGAACGATTCCAGGTAGTTGACCGTAACACGTTCACATGTCGAAGCCAGCAGTTCTTCCTTGGACGATGGCCTCGGTGGGGTTGGTGGTGAAGCCGGAGGCGATTGGAGCTAATCGAACGGATGCGTTCTCAAACGAGCGTGACTTCAGTGCCGCAATCGCTGGCGGCGTGGCAGTGCCTACCAGAAGGGGGTATGTCTGGGGGTATTGGCTGAATCACATCCACGCAGAACCAATACTGGCGGGGATTTACAGGCATAGTGTGGATTCTCTCCTGGCACCAAGCCAACATCGAGGACCCGGTTCTCGGTCCTCAGCGCGAGACCCACGCCCGAGCGGAGTTATTTGCGACCAGCCGCCTTGGTGATGTCGGCAACGAGTTTGTCGGCGCCTGCAGCACGCACGCTCATCCGTATCAGGATGTCGGTCGACGACACCCTCATGCCGTAGTAAGACTCGTTCCAGTCGTCGGAGGTATTGACGAACGTGCCGTCCAGGTTGATGCCGCCGTAGATGCCTTTCGCGCGGCTAAAGGCGATGAGATCGGCGACGATGTCCGACTTCGCCCCGGCACCTACCGGGCCTGCGGCAATGCTCGCGTCGCCGCCGATCTTGAACGACGGCGAGAGCAGCGAATCCATGCCCCTGTCGGTCATCACGAGCGTGATCGACTCGGACACCGAAACGCCGGCTTGAAAGCCGACGCTAGCGGTCGCCAGCGCGTAGAATGCAGGGCCGACCCATTGTCCCGACTTACTGTCTTTGGCAAGCAATACGGCGCGCCCACCCGAGCCGCCGAAGATGAAGCCCGCCTTTACCAGCTGGGGCGCGATCAACACGCCCTTGGCGCGTCCTACGTTTTGTTGGAACCAGCCCATCTCGGGATCGCGCATGAAGTTGGAGAGCGACGCATCGGCGGCGTTGATCAGCTGCTGCTGTTCGGACTGTGCCGAGGCCATCGGCGCGACGGCCAACGCTACGAAGGCGGCCGCTATCGCGACGCAGGTGGAACGGAAAATGGGTTTCATGAACTTGTCCACGGGTCGATTGCCTTGGGGATTGGATTTAATTCTACTTGGTTTCTGGGCCCTGGAGCGCATTCGATGTAGCGCTACTGCGCTCCGGAGGCGTCACCGGAAGCGGCGTGCAGCGAAGCGGTGATGGACTACGGGATTACCGACTTCGGAGTCATTCACGAGATCGACCGCGGCGGTCCCAACGGCGCCCTCACCAGACGGAAAGCGCGCCGTACAATCGAACGCAAGTTGGGAAAGTGAGACCTGCCGCCTGATTTGCTGCCTTGCGACGACTCCGGGAGGGAACGAGACGAAGTCGTCTACGGCTCGCCAAACTTTCCGGCGATGAGATCCTCGAGGAACCGCGCCACCCATGCGCGGCCGGGACCGCCGAGATACTTCACGCTTCGACGGTTGTGGATGTTCGACACGCTCACTGTGAACGTCGGCGCCGACGAGCGAGCCGATCGCTTGCCGGGCAATCTTTCTATGTCGAGGGCGAAGTCGTCCGGAGCAAATCCGAAACGAACGACCTCGGCGGCGAACGCGAGTTGATCGCCGCGCGCGAGAAGGTACTGGTGAGCGTCGCCGGTGAGCAGCGGCTGCCTGGTTTCGTTGAAACTCAGGTGCACCGGCGGGACGACCTGTGGTGAGGGAGGGAGCTTATCTTCCATGGCTTCAGCTGGGCAGAACCCGCAATGGAAATGCTGGGCAACAACTCACATGCGTTAGCAATCTTCGCGCCGCCAGAAAGTTTGCTTTATCTTCCCGTGACTTAGCAAACCGGCCGGCAGCGATGCACCGCAGTATTGTAAAAAACACCGGCATCCGTGAGATTGTAGTCATCACGATATTGTAGTCGTCATGGTTTCGGTGCCGGCTGTTGGACCGTGGCCGTCTTAGTGCGTTCCGCACCGGCGCCGTCGAGCTTCTTCTGCAGCTGGTCCGGCCGCAGGGTATCGTAGATCTCGAAGGGCTGGTGGATCCACGGATTGTCGGCAAGGTACGAAACGTAATAGTCGGGCTTGAGCACCGAGGCCGCCTTGTACCAGAGCACCGCCGTTCGCAGAGCGGCGATATGGGGAAAGCGCTGCGGAAGCTCCTTGAACACCGCCTGCAGCGTGTGGCCTGAATCCACCATGTCATCGACGAGCAGCACGCGCTCGCCCAGCCGCGGAGCCGTCATGGTCATGTGCTCCGCGATCACCAGCTGACCGCGCAGCGTGCCCCCCTCCGCGGTGTACGAGTGCGTTGACAGGATCGCCAGCGGAAGCTCGAAAATCCGCGAGATCACGTCGCCGACCCTCAAGCCCCCGCGAGCGATGCAGATGACCTGGTTGAATTTCCAGTCGGACTCATGGACTTGCAGGGCAAGCCGCTCGACGAGCGCGTTGTACTCCTCCCAGCTGACGTGCAGGCTCATGGGAGCTCTTCCTAGTGAAATGGATGGTGCACGAGTATCGTCTCGTCGCGCTCCGGGCCGGTGGAGACCATGGCGATGGGCACGCCGGTCAGGGTCTCGATGCGCTTCAGATAAGCGCGGGCGTTCGCCGGCAATGCGTCGAAGCTCTTCACGCGGAACGTGCTCTCGCTCCAGCCCGGCAGCTCTTCGTAAACCGGCCGGCATTCGGCGACCGCGTCGGCGCCCGAAGGAAGCAGCTCCAGCCGGTGCCCGTCGGCAGTGTACCCGGTGCATACGCGGATCAGTGGCATGCCGTCTAGCACGTCGAGCTTGGTAATGGCAAGGCCATCGACCCCGTTGAGCTCGAAGGAGCGCTTGAGCGCCGGAACGTCGAGCCAGCCACAGCGGCGCGGACGGCCGGTCACCGATCCGAATTCGTTGCCGCGCTTGGCAAGGCCGGCGCCTGTCTCGTCGGTCAGCTCGGTGGGGAACGGGCCGGTGCCCACGCGCGTGGTGTAGGCCTTGACGATGCCGAGCACATAGTCGAGAAGCTGCGGCCCGATGCCGCTGCCGGGAGCAGCGGCGCCGGCCAGGCAATTCGACGAAGTGACATACGGGTACGTTCCGTGGTCGATGTCGAGCAACGCACCCTGAGCACCCTCGAAGAGCAGCGATTCGCCTTTGCGTCGAGCTTGCTGTATCAGCGCCGCGACGTCGCCGACCATTGGCTTGATCTGATCGGCGAGCGCGAGCGTTCCATCGAGTGTCTCGCGCAGCGGCACGGCAGCGACCTTGAAGCGGCTGGTGAGCACGAAGTTGTGATAATCGAGCACCGCTTCAAGCTTGGCCGCAAAGCGCTCCGGATAGAAGAGGTCCTGCACGCGCAGCGCGCGCCGCGCGATCTTGTCCTCGTACGCCGGGCCGATGCCGCGGCCGGTGGTGCCGATCTTGGTCTCCCCCATGGAGGCCTCGCGCGCGTGGTCGAGCGCGACATGGTACGGGAGCACGAGCGGGCATGCCGGCGAAATCGCCAGACGCGAGCGCAGCTCGATGCCCGCGGCCTCCAGCTCGCCGATTTCCTGCAGCAACGCCTGAGGCGACAGCACAACACCGTTGCCGATGTAGACGCGCACGTTGGGCCGCAACACCCCGGAGGGAATGAGGCGCAGCACGGTCCTCTTCTCGCCTATAACCAGCGTGTGCCCGGCATTGTGGCCGCCCTGGAAGCGCACCACACCCTGCGCGTGCTGCGTCAGCCAGTCGACGACCTTGCCCTTGCCTTCATCGCCCCACTGCGTTCCGATGACGACGACGTTCTTGCCCATGTTCCTGGTCCTGGAGCTGACCTCAGGACTCGCGTGCGATCAGCGCGGCGAGCTGGCGCAGGTCGAGCGTGAACCCGGTGGCTGGGCGCGCGCGGCCGAACGCCTTGCCGATCCCGTCGTATCGCTCTCCGCGCCCGATCGCGTTGGGCTCGCCGGCGGTGAATACGGAGAAGCTCGCGCCGGTCTGGTAATGGTATCCCCGAAGGTCGGCGAGATCGATGTGCAGCGCCTCGACGAAGCCTTCGGCCGACTGCGCCAGCGTGGCCAGCGCCGACAGCGCGCTGGCGATGGCGGGCGTATCCGGCAGACGCGAGGTCGCCGTGGTTAGAACCTCGTGCGCCGGGCCGTAAAGCGAGGGCAGCGTGTTGAACGCGTCGCGCCAGGCGGCGGGCAGCTTGGCGGTGAGCTCGCGTACAGCAGGCATATCCTTGTTGCGCAGCGCGACAAACAGCTCGCTGTCGCCGCCGTCGCCGGCGATGCGCGCGCCGTTGGCGAGCGCGCGATAGACCCCGACGTGTCCCAGGTCCAGATGCAGTCCGCGGACGCCGACCGCGTCGAGCGACGATAGCAGCAGGCCCAGCACCTCGCGATCGGCGCCGATCTGAGGGTCCCCATAGAGTTCCGCGCCGATCTGCAGTACTTCGCGGCTTTGGGCCACGCCCATTGCCACCGTGCGCAGGACGCTGCCCGCGTAGCACAACCGCGTCACTCCCTTTTCGTTGAGCAGATGCGCATCGATGCGCGCAACCTGGGGCGTGATGTCGGCGCGCACGCCCAGGAGCCGCCCGGACAGCGGGTCGATCACCTTGAAGGTCTGGATCTCCAGATCTCGGCCGGTTCCGGTCAGCAACGAGTCCAAGTGCTCGATCAGGGGTGGCTGCACCAGCCGGTAGCCGTGGCTGCGGAAGTGATCGAGCAGCCTGCGGCGCAGCCCTTCGATCGCCTCGGCCTCGGCGGGGAGAATGTCGTCGATGTACTCGGGAAGCAGCCACTTACGCATAGAGCACGACCAGGATCACGCTGCCGATCAATATCGAAACCAAGCCAACGAATCGCAATTGTCCGTCCGAGAGCTCGGTGACCCGCCGGAACACATCGCGCCACGCCCGCGGTGCGAGCAGAGGCATGAGCCCCTCGAGCAGCAGCACCAGCGCGCACGCTGCCAGCAGGGTTTCCGGCACCCCGGTCACGGCGGGCGGCCGCCTACTTCGACTGCGGACGAGGCGCGGCCTGGCCGCCGCCCGACTGCCTGAAGTACCGGAAGAACTCAGCGCTCGGGTCGAGTACCATCATGTCGGTCTTGTTCTTGAACGTGGCCTTGTAGGCTTCGAGGCTGCGGTAGAAGGCGTAGAAATCGGGATTCTGGCCGTAAGCGGCTGCGTAGATTGCCGAGGCTCTGGCGTCTCCTTCGCCCTTGACCTTCTGCGCCTGGCGGTAGGCGTCGGCAAGAATCACCTCGCGCTGCCGATCCGCGTCGGCGCGGATCTTCTCAGACTCGGCGGCACCCAGCGACCGCAGCTCGTTGGCAACCCGCTTGCGCTCGGACTCCATGCGCTGATAGACCTGCGCCAACACCTCGTCGGGCAGCTCGACCCGGCGCAGGCGCACGTCGACTACCTCGACGCCGATGGTCCGCGCATCGGCGTCGGCCTTCTGCCTCGCTTCCGTCATGATCTTGTCGCGCTCGGTGGAGATCACCTCATGGATGGTTCGCTTGTTGATCTCCTGCGCGAGGTTGGCGCGTATCGTCTGCGCCAGGCGCCGCTTGGCGGCTTCTTCGTCGCCGGTGACGCTCTGGTAGTACTTGCGCACATCGATGATGCGCCAGTAGGCGATGAAGTCGACTTTCAGCGGCTTTTTCTCCGAAGTGGTGATCCGGTCCGGCTCCGGCGCATCGAGGGTGAGCAGCCGCCGGTCGTAGAACTTGACGTTCTGCACCAGCGGAACCTTCGCATACAACCCGGCCTCGGTCTTGGCTTCGATGAACTCCCCGAGCTGGAACTTGATCGCGAACTGCTTCTGGTCGACGGTGTAGAGCGACTGCGACAGCACCAGTACGATCGCGACGATCAGCGCGAGAACGGGCATCACGGCTTTCATCGTCCGGTTCCTCGCTCGCGCGGCAGCTCGCGGCTGCGGCTTGGCTCCATCGTCACCGCGGCATCGGGCGCCGGCGCCGCCGCGCGGCCGACATCGGCTGCTGTCGCCGCCGCCTGGCTCTGCCGGATGAGCTGGTCGAGCGGCAGGTAGAGGAGGTTGCTGCCCGCCTTCTGATCGACCAGGATCTTGCTCGAGTTGCCCAGCACAGACTGCATCATGTCGAGATAAAGCCTGTCGCGCGTCACCGCGGGCGCCTTGGCATACTCGACAAGGATCTGCTTGAAGCGGCTCGCGTCGCCCTCGGCCTTCTGGACCACGCTCGCGAGGTAGCCGTCGGCTTCCTGCAGCAGCCGCGACGCCATCCCGCGGGCGCGGGGCACGACGTCGTTGGCGTACGCCTGGCCTTCGTTCTTCTGCCGCTCGCGATCCTGGCTCGCCTTGACCGCGTCATCGAACGCCGCCTGCACCTGCTCGGGCGGCTGCGCGTTCTGCAGCGTTACCCTCTGCACGTAGATGCCCGTGCCGTAGCGGTCGAGCATCGACTGCATCAGCTTCTCCGTCTCGGAGGCTATCTGCGCGCGCCCCTCGTAGAGAGCGAAGTCCATCTGGCTGCGGCCGACGACCTCGCTCATCGCGGTGGCCGCGACCTGGAAGACGATGTCGTCGGGCCTGCGGGTGTTGAAGACGTACTCCGGTGCGTTCTTGACGTTGTACTGGACCGCGAACTGGATATCGATGATGTTCTCGTCGTCGGTGAGCATCAGCGATTCTTTGGCGATCTTGTTCTTGGGATTGGCGTTCCTGTAGCCGATCTCGACCGTTCGCACCTGGGAGAAGTCGATCACCTCGACGGCTTCGACGGGGAAGGGCAGATGCCAGCGCAGGCCGGGCGTCGTCGTTTCCGTGTACTTGCCGAAGCGGGTCACCACGCCTCGCCGCCCTTCGTCGACGATGTAGGACCCGCTGACCAGCCAGACCACCAGCACCAGTGCGGCGAGAAGTCCTGCACCCCCGAGCGGCAGGGGGCGTCTCGGCGGCGCTCCGCCATCGCCGGAATCTCCCGGCTCCTTGCGGCCGAACAGCTCGCTCAGACGGCGATTGACGTTGCGCCAGATTTCGTCGAGATCGGGCGGCCCGGAACGGCCGCGCTTACCCCACTGCGGGTCGTTGAGAGACATGGGGCGGACGGCGCTGGGGGCGCTCTAGGGGGCCTGTCGTGTAAGTTCGGTGGCGCCGCAGCGCGTCATGCGGTCGCCGCCCGCGCTTCGGCGCGGGGAAACCGCTCGGCCAACGCGGCGCGCAACTCGGGGACGCCGGCGCCGGTCAGCGCGCTCAGACGGACGGCGCGAATCTTACCATATTCGTCGCGCTCGGCGCCCGGATCGAGCCCGTTCAGGTCGACCTTGTTGAGCACGATTATCCTCGGCACTTGATCGGCGCCGATCTCCGCGAGCACTGCGTCGACCGCGGCCATCTGTTCCTCGCGCGCCGGATGACTTGCATCGGCGACGTGCAGCAAAAGGTCCGCGTCCACCGCTTCCTTGAGCGTGGCGTGGAAGGCGGCGATCAGGTCGTGTGGCAGATCGCGGATGAAGCCCACGGTGTCGGAAACGACGATCGCCGCCGCTTCAGGGACCTCCAGCCTGCGCAGCGTCGTGTCCAGGGTGGCGAAGAGCTGGTCCGCGGCGTAGCCTTCGGCGCCGGTCAGGCGATTGAACAGGGTTGACTTGCCGGCGTTGGTGTATCCGACCAGCGCCACGTTGCAGACCGCCCCGCGCCGGCGCGCCCGGCGCTGCGTTTCGCGGCGCCTTCCTACCTGCGCGATCCGCTCGCGCAAGAGCTTGACCCGTGAGCCGATCAAGCGGCGGTCGGTTTCGAGCTGGGTTTCGCCCGGTCCGCGCAACCCGATGCCGCCCCTTTGCCGTTCCAAGTGGGTCCAGCCTCGCACCAGCCGCGTCGAAAGATGTTGGAGTTGCGCGAGCTCCACCTGCAGCTTGCCTTCGGCGCTCTGAGCGCGCTGCGCGAAGATGTCGAGGATCAAGCTGGCGCGGTCGACCACCCTGCAATCGAGCGCTCGCTCCAGATTGCGCTGCTGAGCGCCGGACAGCGCGTGGTCGAAAATGACGAGATCGGCGGCGGTCGCGGCGCGCATCGCCGCGATCTCGGCGACCTTGCCGCGTCCGGCGAAAAGCGCCGCATCGGGCTTGGTGCGGCGCGCGGTAATCACGCTGGCTACTTCCGCGCCAGCCGATGTCGCCAGTGCCTTGAGCTCGGCGAGTCGTTCGCCAAGCTCGCCGTCGCCGAAATCGAGCTCGACCAGAAGCGCCCGATCCACTGCGCGAGGCCGCTCAGGCACTCCCGCCCTCGCGGCTGGTCATCGCCGGCGCCACCGGCGGGCGCTCAAGGTTCCCGTTCGGTGTCATGCGCCGGCATGCTCACGGCGCGGGCAGGAACCACGGTCGAGATTGCATGCTTGTACACCATCTGCGTGACCGTGTTCTTGAGCAGGACGACGTACTGGTCGAAGGACTCGATCTGGCCTTGCAGCTTGATCCCGTTGACGAGGTAGATCGATACCTGGATGTGCTCTTTTCGCAGGGTGTTCAGGAACGGGTCTTGTAACATTTGCCCCTTGTTGCTCATTCACGTGCTCCGCATGTTATTGGCCGCACCGGAGGCTTCTCAGCCGCGGTCCGCAGCGCGCCGCAAGCGGCGTTCGCGCCCCCGCCGGTGCGCGGGGGAGTCCGCGTAAGGGTTGCCACCCGTCTTGAATTGTATCCTAAGCGGCGTTCCCCGCAGTTGGAACGCCTCGAGAAAGAAACGTTCCAGGTACCGCCGGTAGGTGTCGGGAACCTGCCGCAGAGCAGTACCGTGGATGACGATCAGTGGCGGGTTCACCCCACCCTGATGTGCGTAGCGTAGTTTCGGGCGGGTGAGCCCGGCGCGCGGCGGCTGCTGCCGTGCGACAGCTTCCTGAAGGGTGCGGGTCAGGCGAGGCGTGGGCAGCCTGGCGACGGCCGCGGCGTAGGCCTGATCGATCGAGCGCAACAGTGGTGCGATGCCCGTGCCCTCGCGGGCCGAAATGGTATGTGCTGCGGCGAATCCGAGAAATCCGAGCTTGCGGTCGATCTCCCGCTTGATCTCGTCGCGAGCGCCCGGCGAGAGACCGTCCCACTTGTTCACCGCGACGACCAGCGCACGCCCGGCGTCGACGATGTAGCCGGCGAGGTGCGCGTCGTGCTCGCTGATTCCGGCCATGGCGTCGAGCACCAGCACGACGACGTTGGCGTCCTCTATCGCCTGCAGCGTCTTGATCACCGAGAACTTCTCGATGGCCTCGCTCACTTTTCCTCGGCGGCGAACGCCGGCGGTGTCGATCAGCATGTAGTGGCGCGCCCCACGATCGAAATCGAGGTACAGCGAGTCGCGGGTCGTACCGGGCTCGCTGAATGCAATCACGCGCTCCTCCCCCAGCAACGTGTTGACCAGGGTGGATTTGCCGACGTTGGGGCGCCCGACGATGGCGACGACGATGCGCCGCGGGCCGCTTTGGTCGTCGTCGGTTCCGGCAAGCGCTTTCTGCGGACAGAGTGAGAGCGCGGCATCGACTAGATCGCGGACGTTCTCGCCGTGCGCCGCCGAAATTGCCAACGGGCTTCCAATGCCCAGCTCGTGGAATTCAGCGCTCGCGGCCTCGCCCTTGAGGCCCTCGCACTTGTTGACCGCGAGCACGATCGGACGTCCGGAGCGACGCAGCATGTCGGCGATGCCGCGGTCGTCTGCGGTGAGACCCTCGCGACCATCGACCATGAAGACGACCGCGTCGCTCTCGGCAACAGCTGTGCGCGTCTGCCTTGCCATCGCCTTCATGATCCCCTCCGCCGCATCCGGCTCGAAGCCCCCAGTGTCGACGACGATGTAGGGTCGATCGCCGAGGCGCCCGCGTCCGTAATGGCGATCTCGCGTCAGGCCGGGATAGTCCGCGACAAGCGCGGCACGCGATCGCGTCAGTCGATTGAACAGCGTCGACTTGCCGACGTTGGGCCGACCGACGATGGCGAGTGTGGGTAGCATCCAGCGTCTCGGTTAAAGCGTCGAGCAGCTTCCCGGGGATGCGCGTCCGGAAGCGACGCGAAAGCTAGTTGGCGCTGGCGCTGATCAAATTGCCGGCAGAGCTCTGCCAGATCGCGGCCGCTCCGCTGGTTGCCGGCTGCGACTCGGCAGCCGCTCCGTCGGTCGCTACGCGGCCGACGAGGGCACCATCGTTGCGATCGAGCAGGTGCAGATAACCTTCGCCGTCGACCACGCCGAGGTAATCACCCACCAGGACGGGCCCGCTCGGAAAGCGGCCCGCAAGCTTGTCTTGTTTCCACACCGATGCGCCTGTCGTCTTGTCGAGTGCGTGAACAGCGCCCTTGTCGTCGCTGAGAAACAGATAGCGGTTGTCCACGGTGAGACCGGCCAGGCTAGAGAAGTCGCGCGACCAGGCGAGCGTGCCGCGCACGATGTCGAAGCATGCCACCCGGCCCTGATAGGCCGCCGCACACACTTGGCGCTCCTCGACCACAGGCAAGCTGGTCACGTCGGCGATGCGCTCGAGCTCGGTCGCTCCCTTGGGGGTGGCCACGCTTGCTTCCCAGCCCAATGCGCCCGTCGCGAGGTCGAGCGCCAGGAGCTTGCCGCCCGCGGTGCCGGTAAACAGCCCCCCCCGGCTGACGATCCCGCCTGCCACGCGACGAACCGTGAGCGGCGGATTGGTTCGCTGGTAGACCCACTTGGTGCTGCCGTCGGCCACCGCCAGTGCGAATATCTTGCCGTCGAGCGACCACGCGATGGCGAGTCCTTCCGCCACCAGCGGTGGACCGGCGACTTCGCTGGAAATCCTGGTTTCCCACAGCGGCTTGCCGCTGGAGTCGAAGGCGAGTACATCCGCTTTGTTGGTGCCCACGACGACCAGGTTCGCGGCGGTACCCACGCCCGCGGAGAGGGCCCGGTCAGCACGAAATCTCCAGTTCTGCGCACCGTTGGCGGTCCCCACGCTCACGATGCTGCCATCCGGCCCCGCCGCGATAACGGTATCGCGCTCAACGACTGGCGCAAACCCGGTGACTTCCTTGCCGCCGAGCGCCACCTGCCAGTTCACCCGCGGCGTCGTCTTGGCCTCGAAGGGAGGCAGCGCCGGCATCTTTTTCGACCCGCCGAAGGAAAACCATTGCCATGGCGGAGGGATGCCGGAGAGTTGCGGAATCCAGGTCGACAGGGTTTCGCACCCCGCCAGCAGCAATGCGGCTGCTGCGACGAGCAGGCGCCAGCGCCGCGTCACGCCCCGCGACCCTCTTTGGGCCGGTAAGCGCGTCGACGCGGCGCGCGTCGGGCCGCCTGCGTCGATTCGCCTCGTCGCATCCCCGCTTGGCGGGGGCCGCGCGAACCGTAGACCGCCGAAGGCAAGGCCGGTGAGCGCGGCCACAGGCGCGCTTGCGGGGTCGCGCGCTTCGCGCCTCCGCCCTCCAGCGCGCCCTGCTTCCGGGCTCACGCCGCGCCTCCCAGCGCGTCGAACTTCACCTGGATGTACGCGCGATACGGGGATTTGGGATCGAGTTTGGCCAGCGCGAGCTGATACGCCGCCTTCGCTTCCCCGGGCTTCCCGGCGGCGACGAGCACGTCTCCCCGGAGATCGGCCACCATGGCGGCGAACGCCTCGTCGGTCTTCACGTCGAGCGTTCGCAAGGCTTCGTCGTACTGCCTGTCGTCGAGCAGCGCTTGCGCCAGGCGATAGCGCGCGATGGTCTTGAGCTCGTCCTCGTTCGAGTGATCGATCGCCCACTGCAGCTGTGTCCTGGCTCCGGTGCGGTCGCCGGCATCATAGAGCAGCTTCGCGTAGAGCAGCGCCACGCGCGGCGCATAGGCCGTTCCGGCGAATCGATCCTCCATCTGCAGCGCCGGGTCCTTGGCCTTGACGACATCGTTCTTGCGCGCGGCCTGACTCACCGCCTGGTAGAGCACACCGGCCTGCTCTGCCTGGTTGAACTGGTACCAGCGCCAGCCTTGGACGACGATGATCACCACGGCGATGGCGGACACGACAGCACCGACGTACCTGCCGTACTGCTTCCACCACGCCTTGAGGTCCTCTAGCTGCTCCTGCTCTTCGAGATCGTAGACACCCATGTTCGTTTCCTGAAAGACGATCAGTTCCGTTTCAGCGCAGCCGCGAGGCGAGCTCGTCCGGCGCGACATCGATCTGCCGCCCCTCGCCGCGCAACGGCTTCAGTGCCACGCGGTTTCCAGCCGCCTCGTCGTCGCCGACGATGAGTGCGTAGCGTGCGCCGCTCAAGTCGGCGCGCTTCATCTGCGACTTGAAGCTTCCGCCACCGGCGTTGACGATGACGGCGAGGCCAGCGTCGCGCAGGCGATCGGCAACCGTGAGCGCAAATGGTGTCGCCCTCTCGCCGGCATGCACGACGTAGGCGTCGGGAGCGTCGGCGGCCTCGACGCCCGCGTCCTTGAGCAGCAACAGTACGCGCTCAGCGCCGATGCCGAAACCGCAGCCCGGCGTGGGCTTGCCGCCGAGCTGCTCGGCCAGCCCGTCGTAGCGCCCTCCCGAGCACACTGCGCTCTGGGCACCCAGACGCGAAGTGACCCACTCGTAGACCGTCGCATTGTAATAGTCGAGGCCGCGAACGAGCCGCGGATTCACCCGGAATTCAATACCTGCGGCCCGCACGCCCGCTTTCACCGCTTCGAACAGCGCGCGCGATTCCTCGCCCAGCGCGTCCCAGAGCTTGGGCGCGGATTCGATCAACTCCTGCATCTTCGGATTCTTCGAATCCAGAATCCGCAGCGGGTTCGTGTGCAGACGCCTTGCCGCGTCGGCGTCCAGCGAGTCGCGGAAACGCTCGAAATAATCGATGAGCCGCCCGCGAAAGGCTCGTCGTTCCGCATTGGTGCCGATGGTGTTGAGCTCGAGCGTCATCCCGTCGAGGCCGAGCCGCCGCCACAAGCGGTTGACCATGGCGAGCTGCTCGATGTCGATGTCCGGCCCGGCGAAGCCCAGTGCCTCGGCGCCGAACGTATAGTACTCGCGGTAGCGACCCTTCTGTGGCCGCTCGTGACGGAACAGCGGCCCGCTGTACCACAGCCGCTTCGGGCCGTCGTAGAGCAGGTTGTGCTCGAGCGCCGCACGCACGGTCGGCGCCGTGCCTTCCGGGCGCAGGGAAAGGCTCTCGCCGTGATCGTCGAAGGCGTACATCTCCTTCTCCACGATGTCGGTTGCCTCGCCGACGCCGCGCACGAACAGATCGGTCTTCTCCACGATGGGTGTGCGGATGTTGTGGTAGCCGTACTGCGCGAACACCGAGCGCACTGTGTCCTCGAGGAAATGCCACAGCGCCGCCTCGTCGGGCAGCACGTCGTTCATGCCGCGCACAGCCTGGATCAAACCGGACATCTACGCCGTCGCCTTGATCGCGAGCGATTTCTTGTCCGGCCTGAGGTCCGGCCGCAGCGGCTCTCCCCCGTAAGTCGCACGGACGTAGTCGGCGACGATCTCGATGAACTCCTCGGCGATGCGCTCGCCCTTCAGCGTCACTGTCTTCTGCCCATCGACATACACCGGCGCAACCGGAGTCTCTCCGGTGCCGGGCAGGCTGATGCCTATATTGGCGAGCTTCGATTCGCCGGGCCCGTTGACCACGCAGCCCATGACGGCCACGCGCATCGTCTCCACGCCCGGATAGCGCGCACGCCACGCCGGCATCTGCTCGCGCAGGTAACCCTGAATGCGCGCGGCGAGCTCCTGGAAGAACGTGCTGGTCGTGCGTCCACACCCTGGACAGGCGGTCACCTGCGGCGCAAACGAGCGCAAGCCCATGGTCTGCAGTATCTCTTGCGCAACAAGGACCTCGCGCGTGCGATCACCGCCCGGTTCGGGCGTGAGCGATACGCGAATGGTGTCGCCGATGCCCTGCTCGAGCAGCACGGCGATGGCCGCGGTCGAGGCGACGATGCCCTTGGAGCCCATGCCCGCTTCGGTCAAGCCCAGATGCAGCGGATAGTCGCAGCGAGTTGCAAGTTCCGAATAGACCGCGATCAGATCCTGCACGTCCGATACCTTGCACGACAGGATGATTCGATCGCCGGGGAGCCCCAGCTCCTCGGCCCGCCGGGCGCTGCCGATCGCAGAGGCGACCAGCGCTTCGCGCATGACGTGCGCGGCATCCTTCGGTCGGGACGAGCGGGCGTTGTCGTCCATCATCCGGGTGAGCAGGTCGGCGTCGAGGCTTCCCCAGTTCACGCCGATGCGCACCGGCTTGTCCCACTTGAGCGCCTGTTCGATCATGATCGCGAACTGAGGGTCGCGCTTGCTGCCCTTGCCGACGTTGCCCGGGTTGATGCGGTACTTGGACAGCGCTTGTGCGCACTCCGGATGAGCGGCCAACAGCTTGTGCCCGTTGAAGTGGAAGTCGCCGATCAACGGAACCCGGCAGCCCAATGCATCGAGCCTCTCGCGGATGGGAGCGACGGAAGCCGCCGCCTCGGCGGTATTCACGGTGATGCGCACCAGCTCCGAGCCGGCATCGGCGAGCGCTTTCACCTGCGCGACCGTCGCCGTGACGTCCGCGGTGTCCGTGTTGGTCATCGATTGCACGGCAATCGGCGCGCCGCCACCGATGGCCACGCCGCCGACATGTGCGCAGCGAGTCTGCCGTCGCGCGATGGGATTGGGCGCGAACGCGCTCATGGCAGCGTTACCCGGGCGACGTTTTGTCGCGTGTAGGCGGACAGCTCGACGGGCTTGCCCAGATAGAGGAGGCTGACCGCTTGCGCGTTGCCTAGAACGACTTCGAAGGGTGCCGTTCCGCGGACCGATTCAACCGTGCCGGCCGAAATCAGCCGCGAGACCAGGATTTGCCCGTCACGGTCGCGGATCTCCGTCCACGACGGGCCGCTATAGGAGAGCACCAGCGGCGCATCGCCCGTCGCCGCGCCGGGCGCCGAAACGCCGGCGCCTAAGGGGTTGTCTGGGCGCGCCACCGCTTCCGTCGCGGGCGCGTCGCTCGCGGACTTTGCGGCGCTCGCCGGCGTGCCTGCGCTCGCGAGCGGGTTGGCAAGCTGCGATACTGCAACCGCGGGAGTCTTGGGAGGCAGTGCCGACGCCGAGCGCGCCGGCTCGCTCGAAGTGGCCAATCCGCCCCGGTACCACTCGTACGCTGCCGCCGCGATGATGCACCCGACCAGGATGAGCGGGATCAGCCAGCGCGCGAAGCTCGCTCTCGGCGCAGTCGCCGTCGGCAGCTCCGCGATCGCGGTTGTGGTGGAGTTAAGCGACGGTGCGTCGAGCGGCGCTTGCACGGTTTCAGGCAGCTGGGCGAGGAGATCCTGCGCGTCGAGGTTGAGCAACCGGGCGTAGTTGCGCATGAAGCCGCGGCTGAAGGTGCGCCCCGGCAGCTCGCCGAAGCTCTCCTCTTCAAGGGCCCTGACCTGGCGCGGAGCGAGCTTGAGCTGCTGCGCGACTTGATCGACTGACAGTCCGGCCTGCTCCCGCGCTGCTCTCAAGCGCTCGCCAGGCCGCATCGTTTCAACGATCGGCGGCGGAGCCGCGCCGGAGAGTTGCTGCTCGCCAGGCGTCACTCGCAGCCTCCGTCGGGACTGATCGCCTTGGTCTCGACCGCGTCAGGATAGCGATTGCGCAACTGCGAGACATAAGACAGCGCGGCCTGGCTGTCGCGGAGCTTGCGCTCGATGCACATCCCGAGGTAGAGCGCTTCCGGTGCCGGGTTGGTCATCTGCATCACTGCCTTCATCCAGGCGCGAGCCTCCTCGTAGCGGCCTTCCTTGTACGCGATCAGCGCAAGACCGTAGCTGGCGAGCGCGTTGCCGGGCTGCGCGGCGAGCGCCCGGCGAAAATAGCCATCGGCCACGCCCATTTCATTGATCGACATTGCGCAACGTCCGGCGTTCACGAGCGCGATTTCCGGGGTGCGGTAGAGCGGGTTGCGTACCGCGAGCTCGAACTGTCCCAGCGCCTCTCGCTCGCGCTTGTGCTGGCACAGATACCATCCCCAGTTGTGATGGATCTCGGAATCGTTGGGCGCGAGCTGAAGCGCGCGATCGAAGTTCTGCTCTGCGTTGCGGTCCTCGCCCATCACCGCATACACGAGGCCGTAGATATTGTAGGTCTGAGCGTAATTGGGGTCGAGGCTCGCCGATAGCTTCAGCTCGTCGAGCGCGACGTCCATCTGTCCGCGCTCGTAGTATCCCGACGCCAGGTCGGTATGTATGCGCGCCCTGTCGTGCGGGCTGGTCTGCTGCGGCTGCGGGGGAGTGCTGCGCGGCTGCATCGCGGGCAGCGCTTGCTCGGTGGTCGTCGATTTGGTGGCGCAACCCGCGACCAGGACGAGCGCGATCAAGGCGAGGAGCGAGCGGAGGTGCATATCAATGCGCGACGACGGGTTCGATCTTGACGGTGCGGCGGCGGGCCCTGTCTTGCACTCGCCCGGCGAGCTGTCCGCAGGCGGCGTCGATATCCTCGCCCCGCGTCTTACGGATCGTGGCGACGAGGCCCGCATCCTGAAGTATTTTCTGAAACGCGACGATGCGGTTGCGCGAGCTCGTCCGGAACTCCGTATTGGGGAATGGATTGAACGGAATCAGGTTGAACTTGCAAGGCACTTCCCGCACCAGCGCGACAAGCTCGTGCGCCTGCTCGGGCGCGTCATTGACGTGGTCGAGCATGACGTATTCGAAGGTCACGAAATCTCGCGGCGCGGCCTCGACGTAGCGCAGGCAGGCCGCCAGCAGCTCCTTGAGCGGGTACTTGCGATTGATCGGAACCAGCGCGTCGCGCAACGCGTCGTTCGGTGCATGCAGGCTCACTGCCAGGGCGACCGGACACGCGTCGCGCAGGCGATCGATGGCGGGCACAAGTCCCGAGGTCGAGAGCGTCACCCGGCGTCGTGACAAGCCGTAGGCGTCGTCGTCGAGCATGATGCGCATCGCCGCCACCACGTTCTCGAAATTGGCGAGCGGCTCGCCCATTCCCATCATCACGACGTTGGTGATCGGATGCCGGCCGTGCTCGACCCAGGGCGCGGATATGCCAGACGCGAGCAGTGTCCGGTTGGCGTGCCAGAGCTGCCCGATGATCTCGGCAACCGTGAGATTGCGGTTGAAGCCCTGCTTGCCGGTCGAGCAGAACGCGCAGTCGAGCGCGCAGCCCGCTTGGGACGAGATGCACAGCGTCCCCCGGTCGTCTTCGGGAATGTACACCGCCTCGATCGCGTTGGCCCCGCCTACGTCGAGCAGCCATTTGCGGGTCCCGTCCTTTGCCGTTGAGTCGCGCACCACGGCCGGAGCTCGGATCTCGGCGTCGCTGGCGAGCGCATCGCGCGTCGCCCTGGCGAGGTCGGTCATCGCGTCGACGCGATCGACCAGGTGGCGATGGATCCAGCGCAGCGTCTGCTTGGCGCGAAAGGGCTTCTCGCCGCGTTCGGCGAAGACGGCGCGCAAAGCCGCTTGATCGAAGTCGAGAAGGTTGATCATCTCAGCGCCACGGTCATGATTCGGATCCGACGAGTTCGCTTGGATCCTTGCGTCACCTGCCGTGAATTTCCAGCGTGGAAAAGAAGTATGCGATCTCGGTGCGCGCCGTGTCAGGTCCGTCCGAGCCGTGTACCGCGTTGGCTTCGATCGACGAGGCGAAGTCGGCGCGAATCGTGCCGGGCGCGGCCTTTTTGAGATCGGTGGCACCCATGAGATCGCGGTTCCTTGCGATCGCGTTCTCGCCTTCGAGCACCTGGATCATCACCGGGCCGGAGGTCATGAATTGGATCAGGCTCTTGAAGAACGGCCGTTCCCTGTGCACGGCGTAGAAACCCTCGGCGTCGGGGCGTGCGAGCCAGGTCATCTTCGCAGCGACGATCTTGAGCCCCGCACGCTCGAAGCGCGAGTAGATCTCGCCGATGACGTTCTTGGCGACGGCATCCGGTTTGATGATCGACAGCGTGCGTTCAACCGCCATGCGTGGGCTCCAGCCGGGGAGATAAATGCTATAAAATTCAAAATTATACCACGACGGCTCGATCGGCCGCAGGGCGGATAGCGGGCGGGTCGACCGCCCGCTATTGCCGGCTAGGTGGCTGCCGACTCGACGCGGTATTCCGGCTGCGCAAGCGATCGCGCGCCGCCGGGGGCGCAGTCGTCCCCCCTGGGGCTGCTACAACATGCCGAGCGCCCGGGGCAGCACCAGCGACAGCCAAGGCCAATACGTCACGATGACCAGAAAGACGAGCATCGTGACGAGCCAGGGGACCACCGCTTTCGTGAGCTGGGTGATCCCGAGCCGCGAAATCCCCGACGCGACATAGAGGTTCAGCCCCACCGGGGGATGGCACAGACCCACCTCCATGTTCACATCGATCAAAATCCCCAGGTGCACCGGATTGATCCCCAGGGCAATCGCCGCCGGATAGAGAATCGGCGCCATGATGAGAATGATCGACGACGGGTCCATGAAGTTGCCGGCGAGCAGCAGCAGCAAGTTCGCGAACAGCAGAAATCCGATCCACCCGAGGTCCTTGGACAGGATCCAGTCCGCGAGGGCGTGCGGGATGTTCTCGTCGGTCAGGATGAAGGAGAACAGCGCCGCGTTTGTCACGATGTAGAGCAGCATCGCGCTCATGTTCGCCGACGCGAGCAGCACCTTGGGCACGTCGCGGAGCGGCAGCGCCTTGTAGACGAAGACCGAGATGAAGAACGAGTACATCGCTGCCATGGCGGCGGCTTCGGTGGCCGTGAAGATTCCCGAGTAGATGCCGCCGATGATGATGACGACGAGCATCAGCCCCCAGACGCTGTCGCGGAAGTATCTCAATCGCGACGCCCAGGTCTCCCTCGGCAACCTCGGGTAGTTGCGCTTCTTCGCGAGATACCATGTGACCGAGCAAAGCATCGTGGTCAACATGATTCCCGGCAGGAGTCCTGCGACGAAAAGCGCGCCAATCGACGTGTTCGTGGCGATCGCGTAGATCACCTTCGGGATCGAGGGCAGCATCAGGATGCCGAGCGATCCCGCCACGGTGATGACGCCGGCGCCGAATTCCATCGGGATGCCCCGCCTCACCATCTCGGGCAATACGATCGAGCCGATCGCCACCACCGTCGCCACGCTCGATCCGCACACCAGCGCGAACATGGCGCAGGCAACGATGCCCGCCAAAGCGAGCCCCCCGTACCAGTGTCCGACCATCGAGGCAGCGAAATTGATCATGCGCCTCGCGACCCCGCCATAGGTGAGGAATCTGCCGGCGAGGATGAAGAAGGGGATCGCCATGATCTCGAAGCGCTCGATGCCGGTAAAGAGCTTGAGCGCGATCGATTCGATCGGCACATGCGTCATCGTGAACACGAATGTCAGCACGGTGAGGCCGAGAGCGATGGATATCGGGGTGCCGAAGAGCATCAAGCCGACGAGCAGGCAGAAGAGCGTGAGCCAGCTCGGCAGCGCGTGTCCCACCGCGACGGCGCCGAAAGGAATGACGATCGCCGCGATCGGAAGAATCGCGAAGAAGCGAAGTGTAGGGCTCATCGCCGCACCTCGCCTGTCAGGTCGGCCGGGTGCAGTGCCGGGCTGGCGACCTCGTCGACGCCTTCAACCTTGCTCTCGTCGTGCTTCGGCAGCTCGCCGGTGCGGGCGAACGCCACGGCGACTTGCAGGAACCGGAAGCACATCAGGCCGGAGCCAAGGGGAATGCACAGATAGACGATCCACTTAGGAATCTCGAGATCCGGAGACGTCTGGTCGGTGTGCGCCATCCCCCAGGTGAAGACCGCACCGAAGCTCGCGATGATCGCGGTGAAAAGCGCGCCGGCGAGCAGGCCGACCAACACGTAGGCCTTTCGCCACTTCGGCGGCAAGTGGTTGATCAGAACATCGACGCCGACGTGGATGCCGGTGCGAACGCCATAGGCCGCGCCGAACTTGGCCATCCACACGAACATGTAGATGCAAAGCTCCTGTGCCCACGACAGGTCGATCTTGAGGAACCAGTCCTGCACCACCGGGATCGGTGTGCCCGCGGCATAGCGATGCAGCACGGCGACGAAGATGAGCAGTGTCGCTGCGCCCATCAGGGACGCAATGAGCCATTCCTCCAAGTGGTCGAGCAGCTTCATCAACGTCCTCCTCCCGCGATCGTCACACTGATAGGCACCCTGCAATGAAAACGCCACCGCACCAGCAAAGCTGCGGTGGCGTCATGGGCTGTGCGGCTTCTCTTGCGAGTTCCCCCCACGGCGCGCGCGGAGCGCCGGCGGAGACTAGGGCTTGAACCCGGTCGCCTTGTAGACCTCGGCGATGATGTCCTTGCCGATGCGCCCTTCGTTCTCCTTGTGGACGGAGAGCAGCGTCCTTTTCATCTGGTTCTTCTCATCCGCGGTCAGCGTCAGGATCTGGGTTTTGCCCGCTTTGCGAACCGCTTCGAGCGCGTCGTCGTTTTCCTTCTGCGCGATTTCGTTGGCGTACTTGGTCGCGTCCTTCATGGCGCCTTCGAGCGTTGTGCGTACGTCGGCAGGCAGGCCCTCCCAGAAGTCCTTGTTGACGATCACTGCGTACTCGATCACCCCGTGATCGGTCAGTGCGAGGTACTTCTGCACTTCGTTCATCTTCTGCGTGTAGAAGTTCGAGGGAGGATTCTCCGTCCCGTCGACCACGCCGGTCTGCAGCGCCTGGTAGACCTCGGAGAACGCCATTACCTGCGGGATCCCTCCCAGCGCCTTGATTTCGTCGCCCAGCACTTTGGAGGACTGAATGCGCATCTTCAGACCCTTGTAGTCGGCAGGGACCTTGATCGGCTTGTTGGCGCTGAAGTCCTTGAACCCGTTGTCCCAGAACGCGAGCCCGCGGATCTTCTTGGTCTCCAGCTTCTGAAACAGCGCCTTGCCCACAGGTCCGTCCGTGACCTTGTGCAGCTCGTCGAAATTGTCGAAGATGTACGGCAGGTCGAAGACCTCGAACTCGCGGGCTCCGAGCGGGCCGAACTTCGCGACCGACGGCGCGAGCATCTGCACCGAGCCGAGCTGCAGCGCCTCCATCTCCTCGCCGTCCTTGTACAGGGTACTGTTCGGATAGACTTCGACCTTGACGCGTCCCTTGGTCCGCTCTTCCGCAAGCTTCTTGAAGTACTCGGCGGCCTTGCCTTTGGGCGTATCGAGAGCGACGACGTGGCTGAACTTGATGACGATCGGTTGCTGCGCGACGGCGTTGGCCGCGAACGCCAGCATGCTCGCCGCGGCCAGCGCGACAGCGATAGGTAGTCTCATTGATCCCTCCGGATGTAGGTGAAGCTCGATCTTGGAATTATCCGGGCATTTAGCCTTTGGTTTTTGAGCCTTGTCAATCTATGACCGAGCCGTCCGACGCCGCGGGTTCTCCGGACGCCAGTCGAGGGCCCAGCCCGGGTCATCCGGGGGGGCCTTGTACGCCACCGCCACGCCGATCCCGGGGACGGCCGCCAGCTCGTCGCCGCACCACAGCAGAGGAAGCCCCGCTCGCAGCCAGGGAGGCACGTTCGCCTCCTGCAGCAGCCGCTTGAGCGCTCGCCGCGGGCGGTTTGCGGCGATCTGGATTCTCTCGCCGCCGGTGCGCGAGCGCATCGTGACCTCTGCCTGCTCGAGCTTGGCCGCGGACACGCCGTCGCCTCGCGCACTGCGCAACAGCAGCACGCCACCAGGCAGCGCCACCTCGCGCTCGCCGTGCCAGACACGACAGAACCCCCCGGCGGTCGGGGCGTGAACGGCGATCCGGCCGCGGTGACAACCGAGTTCTGCGCCATCATGCGCGATGCGCGTGCGCGCATCCGGTGCCCCGTCAACGAGTTGCCGCAGCATCTCGGCGAGCCGCGCCTGCGACGGCGGCTTCAGTCCCTGACGGTGGAGAAACCAGCGCAGGAGGTTCCGCGCCCGCGCCGGAGGCAGTGCGATCAGTCGCGCACGCTCGAGGCTGCCCGCGTCGTAGGCACCATCGCCATCGCGTGCCGCGAGCGCGTCCAGGAGCTCGCTCGATTCTGCCTGGAGCTCCGCCGCGCGCACGAGCGTCCCCGGGTAACCTGGAAAACGCGCGGCAAGCAGCGGGGCGATGTCGTGGCGCAGGAAATTGCGCTTGTGGCGGCGTTCCACGTTGCTCTCGTCATCGATCCAGGCGACGCCGCGATCCGCCGCGTAGGCGCCGAGCATCGCCCGAGTCAATCCGAGCAGGGGACGAAGCAAGGCGGGTTTGCCTGGGCGAAATCGCGGCATCGCCGACAAGCCGCGGGGACCTGCACCCCTCAGGAGCTGCAACAGCACCGTCTCCGCCTGGTCGTCGGCGTGGTGCGCGAGCGCGATGACGTCCGCGGCGGACGTGCACAGCCGGTCGTAGCGCGCCGTGCGCGCGATCGCTTCCAGGTTCGCTCGCCTGCGATCGAGTGTCAGGCAGTGGACGTCGAGCGGCACGCCGCGCGCCGAGCATTGCGTGGTGCAGAAATCGGCCCAGGTTTTGGCGTTTGGCGACAAGCCGTGATTCACGTGAACCGCGCGAAGTTCAAGCCGATGCTGCATGGCGATCTGCGAGAGCGCGTCGAGCAACACCATCGAGTCGAGTCCGCCCGACAGCGCGACGGCCACCCGGGAGCCCGGGACGACGAACTCGCGCACCGCGCTGGCGACGGCGGCGGACACGGCCTTTGCAGCGGCGGGCTCGCCGGGGTCGGCCAACCGGCCAGGCTGCGCTGCGCTGGAAGGCGGGTGTTGCGGGCTCGTCCCTGCGGGCGTGAGCTGCGACGCGCTTTCAGCCCGTGGTGAGTTCCTTGTACTTGCCATAGCCGAGCAGCTTGTCCTCGCGCGCCTCGAGTAACGCATCGAGCGGCCGCTCCCTCGCCTGGCGCAGCGCCTCGGTGAGAGCCTTTTTCAGAGTCGCCATCATGGCTGCGTGATCGCGGTGCGCCCCGCCGAGCGGCTCGCTGACGACCTTGTCGACGATGCCCAGGGTCTTGAGCCGCGCCGCGGTGATCCCCAGCGTTTCCGCGGCTTCCTCCGCATGCGACGCCGACTTCCACAGTATCGACGCGCAGCCTTCCGGAGAGATCACCGAATACGTCGCATACTGCAGCATCAGCGTGACGTCGCCGATGGCGATCGCCAGCGCCCCCCCTGAGCCGCCTTCGCCGACCACCGTGACGATGATCGGAATGCGCAGGCCGGCCATCTCGTAGAGGTTGCGTCCGATCGCCTCCGACTGCCCCCGCTCCTCGGCGCCGACCCCAGGGAAAGCGCCTGGCGTATCCACGAACGTAAACAGCGCCAGCGAGAACTTCTCGGCGAGCTTCATCAATCGAAGCGCTTTCCGGTAGCCCTCGGGACGCGGCATGCCGAAGTTGCGGTAGATCTTCTCCTTGGTGTCGCGACCCTTCTGGTGTCCGATCACCATGCACGGCGCACCATTGAACCGCGCGAGACCGCCGACGATCGCCGGGTCGTCGGCGTAGCCGCGATCGCCGTGCAGCTCGTGGAAGTCGGTGAACATGCCGCCGACGTAGTCAAGCGTGTACGGCCGTTGCGGATGGCGCGCCACCTGCGCGATCTGCCACGCCGTGAGCTTGCCGTAGATCTCCTTGGTCAGCTGCTGACTTTTCTTGGCGAGCCGGTTGATCTCGTCGGAGATGTCGACCGCCGAGTCTTCGTGCACGTAGCGCAGCTCGTCGATCTTTGTCTGCAGATCGGCGATCGGCTGCTCGAAGTCGAGAAATGTCTGCTTCACGGACGACGCGGCGCCTGACGCAACAACGACGGCGCGAGGAAACGCACGCTATGCATTCGCAGCCGCATCCTAGTGGTCCGCACCGGCTAAATCAATAGGCGGCCGCAGCATGTCGACGTGCGCGATGCCATCTTCCTGATAAGGCAGGGAGATAACGCTAAAGCCGAGGCTTGCGTAGAAGCGCTCGAGACGAAGCTGCGCCGCAACGCGTACCGGGCAACCGGGGTACTGTGCGACTGCCTGGCGCAATCCCTGGTGCATCGCCTCGCGGCCCAGGCCGCGGCCCCGGAATGACGCGGTGGTCAGCACTCGGCCGATCGAAGGCTCCGCGTATTTGCGTCCCGGCTCGAGCAGCCGCAGATAGGCGGCCAGCACGGCTGGCTCGCCGGACCAGCCGAGCAGATGCCAGGCGTGCAGGTCGTGACCATCGGCGTCGAGGAACTGGCATCGCTGTTCCACCACGAACACCTCGGAGCGCGCCGCCAGCAATGCGTAGAGTTCCGAGGGTGAGAGCTCCGCGAAGCGGCGCCATCGCCAGGCAACCGACGTGTACATTTCGACGCCGCGGCTTGTGTTAGGTCAAATTTTCGGGAAGACGTTACGTTACACTATGCCGCGTCGAGAACCCGGAGCTTCCGGTGGCTGGACCACATCGCATCGCCGTCATCCCCGGTGACGGAATCGGCAAGGAAGTCGTTCCCGAAGGCCTGCGGGTACTGGAGGCCGCCGCGCGCAAGTTCGGCATCGCCTTCCGGTGGGACGAGTTTGCATGGAGCTGCGACTACTACGTCAAGCACGGGCGAATGATGCCGGAGGATTGGTTCGAGCAAATCCATGCTCACGACGCGATCTTTTTCGGCGCGGTCGGCTGGCCGGCGACGGTCCCCGACCATATTTCCCTGTGGGGCTCGCTCATCCAGTGGCGGCGTCGCTTCGACCAGTACGTCAACCTGCGCCCCTGCCGGCTGATGCCCGGCATTCCATCGCCGCTGGCGAACCGCAAGCCCGGCGACATCGATTTCATCGTGGTGCGCGAAAACACCGAGGGCGAGTACTCGTCGGTGGGTGGACGCATTTTCGAGGACACCGAGCGCGAGACGGTGTTCCAGGAAGCGATCTTCACGCGCAAGGGAGTCGACCGCATCCTCAAGTTCGCCTTCGAGCTGGCGACCACGCGTCCCGCCAAGCACGTGACCTCCGCGACCAAGTCGAACGGGATATCCATCACCATGCCGTACTGGGACGAGCGCTTTCACGCGATGGCCGCACGCTATCCCGGCATCCGCAGCGATCAGTTCCACATCGACATCCTGAGCGCGCATTTCGTGCAGCGCCCGGAGCGCTTCGATGTCGTGGTCGGCTCGAACCTCTTCGGCGACATTCTCTCCGATCTCGGGCCCGCGGTCTGCGGGACGATCGGAATCGCCCCGTCCGCGAACATCAATCCTGAGCGCGCGTTCCCGTCGACGTTCGAGCCGGTGCATGGATCGGCGCCGGACATCGCCGGCAAGGAAATAGCCAATCCCATCGGACAGATCTGGTCCGGCGCGCTGATGCTCGAGCATCTGGGGCATTGCGACGCCGGCGCGGCGGTGTTGCGGGCCATCGAAGCGGTGCTCGCGGACCCCAAGGCGCCGCGGACGCCGGACATGGGCGGCAAGGCGACGACGGAAGCGCTGGGCAAGGCGATCGCCGAGGCGCTCGGCTGAGCGGCGTGAGCGCAACGGAACAGCAACGACTGTGGCAAGATAGCGGCCGATCGAAAGAAGAGGCCGCCAGGGAGAAGGCACCATGATCATCGGCATTCCCCGCGAGACCCGCGACGGCGAAACGCGAGTCGCCGCCACGCCGGAGACGGTCAAGAAATTCGCGGCGAGCGGCAAGCATTCGATCGTCGTCGAAGCCGGCGCCGGCGCGGCATCGAGCATTCCAGACGCAGACTTCCAGGGCGCCGGAGCGCGCATCGGCACCGCTGCCGAAGCGCTCGGCGCCGACATCGTGCTCAAGGTGCGCGGCCCAGCGGGTGAAGAGCTCGCGCAGCTCAAGCGCGGAGCCATGCTCGTCGGACTGCTCAACCCGTTCGATGCGGCCGCAGTGCGCTCCTATGCGGACACCGGTGTATCGGGATTCGCGCTGGAGAAATTGCCGCGCATCACGCGAGCTCAGTCGATGGACGTGCTGTCATCGCAAGCGAACATCGCCGGCTACAAGGCGGTGATGATGGCGGGGAACACTTACGGTCGTTTCATGCCGATGCTCATGACCGCGGCGGGAACGGTCAAGGCGGCGCGGGTGTTGATCCTTGGCGTCGGCGTCGCCGGGCTGCAGGCGATCGCGACCGCCAAGCGGCTTGGGGCGGTGATCGAAGCCTCTGACGTCCGCCCGTCGGTGAAGGATCAGGTCGAGTCGCTGGGCGCGAAGTGGGTCGACGTGCCCTACGCCAACGACGAGGAACGAAAGATCGCCGAAGGCGTGGGAGGCTACGCGCGGCCGATGCCGCCTGAGTGGATGGCGCGCCAGGCACAGATCATCGCCGAGCGCTGCAAGAACGTCGATATCCTCATCACCACCGCATTGATACCGGGGCGCCCGGCGCCAAAGCTGATCAAGGCGGCGACCGTGGCGGCGATGAAGCCGGGTGCCGTCATCGTCGATCTCGCGATCGAGCAGGGCGGCAACGTCGAAGGCTCCGAGCTCGACAAGATCGTCGTGAAGAACGGCGTCAAGATCGTCGGCTTCTCCAACCTGCCGGGACGCGTCGCAGCGGACGCAAGCTCGCTCTACGCCCGCAACGTGCTCAACTTCCTGGCGCTGTCGCTCAATGCCAAGACCGGCGAGTTCGCCGTGCCCAAGGACGACGAGATCATCAAGGCCACGCTGGTGTGCGAAAACGGCGCGGTCGTACAGGGAAGCTGAAGATCCGACCCCACCCCCAAGCACTCCCCCGTGGAGGGCGTTTGAGGAGAGAACCATGAATCCAGCCGTCGACCCCATCGTTTTCTATCTGACCATCTTCGTCCTGGCGGTGTTCGTCGGCTATCACGTGATCTGGGGCGTGACGCCCGCGCTGCACACGCCGCTGATGAGCCTGACCAACGCCATCTCCAGCATCATCCTGGTCGGCGCGATGCTCGCGGCCGGCTCCGAGCAGCTCGACTGGGGCGGGTGGTTGGGCGTTCTGGCGGTGGCGCTCGTGTCGATCAATACCTTCGGCGGCTTCCTGGTCACCCAGCGGATGCTCGAGATGTTCAAGAAGAAGGAGCCGAAGTCGAGCGGCAAGGGCAAGGAATAACGCCGAGAAACGAGAAAACGCCATGAGCGCCAATCAACTTGCACTTTGGTATCTGTTCGCGGCGGTGACGTTCATCCTCGCGCTGAAAGGGCTGTCGCATCCAACGTCCGCCCGCCGCGGCAATTACTTCGGCATGGTCGGCATGTTCATCGCCGTCGTGGTTACGCTGGCGCTGATCTACGCGCAAACCAAGAACGTGCTGCCGATCCTGGGCGGAATGGTCATCGGCGCGGTGATCGGCTCGATCGTGGCCCGGCGGGTGCACATGACGCAGATGCCGGAGCTCGTCGCCGCGATGCACTCGCTGGTGGGTCTCGCCGCGGTGTTCATCGCCATCGCCGCGGTCAACAATCCGGAGGCGATGGGATTGCACAAGCCGATCACCGGGCTCCACAAGGCGGAGCTTTTCATCGGAACGTTCATCGGCGCGATCACCTTCTCCGGCTCGGTGATCGCCTTCGGCAAGCTCGCGGGACTGGGCAAGCACTTCCGACCCTTCTCCTCCGCCCCGGTCGTCTTCCCTGGCCAGCACTGGCTCAACCTCATCCTCGGGGTGGTGATGATCGTCTTCGGCATCCTGTTCTTCACCGCCTCGGAGGGCGAATGGCCGCCGTTCATCGTGATGACGGCGATCGCGTTCCTGCTGGGGTTCCTGCTGATCATCCCGATCGGCGGCGCCGACATGCCGGTGGTGATCTCGATGCTCAACAGCTACTCGGGATGGGCGGCGGCGGGCATCGGCTTTTCGCTCGACAATCCGATGCTGATCGTCGCTGGATCGCTGGTGGGCTCCTCGGGTGCGATCCTCTCCTACATCATGTGCAAGGCGATGAACCGCTCGTTCATCAGCGTGATTCTCGGCGGTTTCGGCGGCGAGTCGGCAACGGTCGCCGACACCCAGCAGAAAACGGTGAAGAGCGGCAGCCCCGACGACGCCGCGTTCCTCCTTTCCAACGCCGAGAACGTGATCATCGTGCCGGGCTACGGACTCGCGGTGGCGCGCGCCCAGCACGCGGTGAAGGAGCTCGCGGCCAAGCTCACGGCAAAGGGCGTGAACGTGAAGTACGCCATCCATCCCGTCGCCGGACGCATGCCGGGACACATGAACGTTCTGCTCGCGGAAGCGGAGGTGCCGTACGACCAGGTGTTCGAAATGGAAGACATCAACAGCGAGTTCCCGCAGTGCGACGTGGCGTTGATCCTCGGCGCCAACGACGTGGTCAATCCGTTGGCCGAGCAGAAGGGAAGCGCGATCTACGGCATGCCGATCATCGAGGCGCACAAGGCCAAGGCGGTGCTGGTCAACAAGCGGTCGATGGCCTCGGGTTACGCAGGCATCGACAACCCGCTGTTCTACATGGACAGGACCATGATGGTCTTCGGCGACGCCAAGAAAGTCGTCGAGGAATTGGTGAAAGCGGTCGACTGATCGTCCGAGCACGAGGTCCGCGACGAATAGAACGCGAGGCACATCGGCTCGGGTAGAATAACGGGGCGGCGAGCGGCGCTCCTCGTGCTGCTCATCGTATTACTGGTGTGCAGCAATGCCGGGCGCGCTCTCGCATCTCGTCGTCATCGACCTCTCCCGCGTGCTCGCCGGTCCTTGGTGCACGCAGCTCCTCGCCGATCTTGGCGCCGAAGTCATCAAGATCGAGAAGCCCGGCACTGGCGACGACACGCGCAGCTGGGGCCCGCCGTTTCTCAAGGACAAGGCTGACCGCGTCAC
The DNA here is from genome assembly GCA_035623155.1 of Casimicrobiaceae bacterium. GTDB lineage: Bacteria > Pseudomonadota > Gammaproteobacteria > Burkholderiales > Casimicrobiaceae > PALSA-1003. The sequence goes on from DASPTZ010000090.1 coordinate 29,559, forward strand.
GGCAGAGGCGGCGTACTACCTTGCTTGCAACCGCGGCAAGAAGTCGGTTGCAGTCGACTTCACCCAACCTGAAGGTCAGACCGTCGTGCGCGATCTCGCTCGCCGCGCGGACGTCGTGATCGAGAACTTCAAGGTTGGCGGGCTCGCCAAATACGGCCTCGATTATCCTAGCCTCTCCGCAATCAATCCGCGGCTTGTTTACTGCTCGATCACCGGCTTCGGCCAGACCGGACCCTACGCGGAGCGCGCCGGCTACGACTTCATCATCCAGGGCATGAGCGGGTTCATGAGCGTCACCGGCGAGCGCGACGATCTCCCCGGCGGTGGCCCGCAGAAGGCCGGGATCGCGATCTCGGATCTGATGACCGGCATGTATGCCTGCAGCGCGATTCTCGCCGCGGTGGCGCACCGCGACGCTGGCGGAAGCGGACAGTACATCGAGCTGAGCCTGCTCGACAGTGCGGTTGCGATGATGGCCGTCATGAACATGAACTATCTCGTCGCGGGGGTTACGCCCGGCCGTGCGGGCAACGCGCATCAGAACATCGTCCCATACCAGGTGTTCGCCTGTGCCGACGGACACATGATCCTCGCCGTGGGCAACGACGCGCAGTTCGCGCGCTTCTGCGAGGCGGCCGGTAGACCCGAGTGGGTGCGGGATCCGCGCTATTCCACCAACGCGGAGCGCGTCACGCGGCGCGCGGAGCTCGTCCCGCTGATCGCGACGGTGATGCGCGCGCGCACGCAGCGCGAATGGCTCGCCGCGCTCGAAGCGGTCGGCGTGCCCTGCGGTCCGATCAATCGCCTCGACCAGGTCTTCGCCGACTCGCAGGTCGCCTCGCGCGGGATGCGCCTCGACCTTCCGCATCCACTGTCTGGAACCGTGCCGCAAGTCGGCAACCCGCTGCACTTCTCCGCGACTCCCGTCGCGTATGCTCGGGCGCCGCCGCTCTTGGGCGAGCACACGGCGGCGGTGCTGCGTGAGCGCCTGGGCCTTCCCGACGAAGCGATCGAAGATCTGGCTGCACGGGGCCTCATCGGGATCGCCTCGCGGGGAAGTCGAACGCCACGCGTGAAGGCATGACCATGCGCAAGGTCACCCGCCAGCCCGCCTTCTGGATCGCTTTCGCGCTGATCGCGGTGGGCTCGGCAGCCTTGGCGTGGCGCTTGTTCCCCGAAGCGCTGCCTCTGATTCACCTCGACGTGAAGATTACCCGCGCCGATGCTCTGGCGAGCGGTGCCGCGCTCGGCCAAAAGCTCAAGCTCGCTGCCGAGGATTCGCGTGCAGCGGCGATATTCACCCACGACGGCGAAGTGCAGAACTTCGTCGAGCTCGAAGCTGGCGGGAAGCGGAAGTTCGTCGAGTTGTTGCTTGGGCATCTCTACTCGCCGTACTGGTGGGAAGTGAGGCTGTTCAAGCCGAGCCAGACCGCGGAGGCGCACATCCGCTTCCGGCCGGACGGCACTCCCTACGGCTTTGTCCGGGTGTTCCCCGAGAGCGAGCCCGGACCTGCGCTCGATGCGTCGGCTGCGCGCACGATCGCCGAGCAGCGGGCACGCGAAGACTGGGCGATTGACTTCGCTCCTTACAAGCTTCTGGAGCAGTCACAGGTGCAGCGGCCCAATGGGCGCGTCGATCACCAGTTCGTGTACGAGCGAATGCAGGAAACGCTGGGCGACGGACGCTACCGGCTGCGCCTGTCCGTGGCCGGTGACCAGTTCAATGGACTCGCTCATTTCATTCATGTGCCCGAGGCGTTCGAGCGCCGTTTCGCCGAGATGCGCGCGGCGAACAATGCGATCGCCCGCGTCGCGGGGCTCGCCGCGGGCCTGCTCTACGGTGTGGGCGGCTGTATTCTGGGTACCCTGTGGCTGTTCCGGCAGCGCTCGCTTCTCTGGCGGCCTGCGCTCGCCGCGGGCGCCATCGTCGCGGGCTTGAACGCGCTCGCAGTTCTCGCCAACGCGCCGCAAGCCTGGTACGGATTCGACACGGCGCAGTCGGCCTGGGTCTTCTGGGGGCAGCAGATCGGCCTCGCGCTGCTGGTGTTCGTCGGCGGTGGGCTGTTGCTCGCGCTGGTTTTCATGGCGGCGGAGAGCCTGTCGCGCCGAGCCTTTCCGGATCACCCGCAGCTGTGGCACCTGTGGTCGTCCGCCGCGGCGCCGACGTCTTCGGTGCTGGGTCGAACCGCAGGCGGGTATCTGTTCGTGCCCATCGAGCTGGCGATCATCGCCGGATTCTATTTCGTCACCAACCGCTACTTCGGGTGGTGGCAACCCTCAGAGTCGCTCTCCGATCCGAACATTCTCGGAAGCGCGCTCCCGGCGCTGGCCCCCATCGGTATGGCGTTGCAGGCCGGGTTCATGGAAGAGTGCCTGTTTCGTGCCGTGCCGTTGGCCCTCGCGGCGCTGATCGGGGAACGCCTGGGCCACCGGCGGATGGCGATCGGCTTGGTCCTGGTGCTGCAGGCCGTGGTGTTCGGCGCCGCGCACGCCAACTATCCGGGGTTCCCCGCGTACTCGCGGCTGGTGGAGCTGATCGGACCGGCATTCGTCTGGGGCGTTATTTTCCTGCGCTTCGGGCTGCTTCCAACGGTGATCCTGCATGCCGTGTTCGACCTCGTGTTGATGTCGATTCCGGTATTTCTGGTCGAGGGCGAGGCCGCCCAGGCCAATCAGGCGCTGGTGATCGCAGCCTGCTTGGTGCCGCTGGCGATCGTGCTGGTGCGGCGTCTCCGCGCCGGCGCGTGGCTTGAGCTTCCGCCCGACCTGCGCAACGCAGGCTGGCAGCCGGCGAGCGTTGCGACCACCGAAGCCGCCGCCCGCACTCGCGCTGCGGCGGGCGCATGGACTGCTCGCATGCAGCGCGCACTGCCGTGGCTCGCGGTGGCCGGCGTGGCGGCGACCGTTCTCGCCGGGGACTACCGCAGCGACACTCTGCCACAGGGCTTGAATCGCGGCGAAGCCGAGGCGGCGGCGGATGCGGCGCTCAAGAGCCGCGGCGTGACTCTTGGAACCGAATGGAGCCGAATGTCGACGCTGCGGTTCGCGCCCCAGGAACCGGAGGGCGGCGCATGGACCTGGCACAAGTTCGTCTGGCGTGAGGCGGGCCGCGAAACGTACAGACAACTGACGGGCACCTGGCTCGCGCCTCCGCTGTGGGAAGTACGCTATGCGCGCTTCGACGAGGGCGACGTGGCTGAGCGCGCCGAGGAGTGGCGCGTGACGATCGATGGTGAGGGCAAGGTGCGCCAGGTCCAGCATCGGCTTCCGGAGAAGCGGCCTGGTGCTCGCCTTTCACGGGAAGAGGCGCGCACGCTGGCGCAGCGTGAGATCCAGCAGCGCTTCGGACTGGATCCGGCGGCGATGCGCGAAGTGTCGGCGGAGGAAGAGCAGCGGCCGGCGCGCTCCGACTGGCAGTTCACGTACTCCGATCCACGAGTCGATGCAGGCAAGGGCGGCGAAGCGCGGGCGCGCGTCGCGATTGCCGGGGACGAGACTATCGGCTCCGGACGCTACGTGTTCGTTCCCGAAGATTGGCAGCGCGCGGAGCGCGAGCGCGCAGGTCGTCTCAGCATCGCGAGAACCGCCGTGATGCTTGCCCTTGCGATCGTGGCGATCGCCGCATTGATCGCGGCGATCATCGCTTGGAGTCACGGCCGATTCGACCGTCGCGCGTTCTGGCTTTCGATGGGCATCGTCGGTTCGACGTCGGTCATCGGAGGGGCCAACCAATGGCCCGCATTTGCGATGCAACTCAATACGACCGAGCCCTATGCGTGGCAAGTCCTGCTGTGGGCTGGAGGCATCGGCCTGTCGGTGATCGTTGTCACCCTGCTGAGCGGACTGCTGGCAGGAGTCGCGTCGTGGGCTACGCGAAGCCATGCTTCGCCCACGGGAAGCGTCACGGCGCTATGGCTGCGTGGCGCGGCGGCAGGGCTGTTCGTCGCCGGGATCAAGACGCTGGCGAACGCTGGAACCCCGCAAACCGCTCCGCATTGGCCGCGTTCCGGAGTCGAGAACGCATGGTTACCCTCGCTCGCGGCAGTGGCCGCTCCGCTCGGGGCTGCCGTTACCTCGGCGGCCATTGCCGTGATCGTGCTCTACTGGATCGATCGATTGACCCACGGGTGGAATCGCCACCGCGTTGCGGCCTTCCTGGTGCTGGCGCTTGCCTCCGCTGCCCAAGCCGCGCTTTCCGCCGACGACGGCATGGCGATCGTGATGGCCGGTCTCGCGGGCGGGCTCCTCTATACGCTGCTGTTCGCGACCGTGATGCGCTTCGACTTTCGCCTGGTGCCGGGCTTCATTGCGGCGCAGGCAGCGGTGTCCACGGTGATCCAGGCGGTTCTGCAGCAGACCGCCGCTGGCGGCGGCTACGCGCTGCTGCAGATCGCGGCGACCGTGCTTGTGTCGTGGGCGATGGTGCAGTACCTCACGCGCGGAGCCGGGCCGGCGTCAGCCCAGCCCCTGCCTCCGACTACGGCTTGACGTTGCCGTCCTGTATCGAGACGCGGTAGGGAATGACCTGGTTGTCGGCGCGGTGAGGCGCCGTGACGTTGCTTCGCGCCGCCCAGGGGATCACCTGCCGGTGCAGCGGGATGTGGTTGATCTCCGCGTTGTGTGCGGCGAGCGCTTCGCGGATCTCTTTCAACCGCTGCTCCGGAAGCATGTCGACCTTGACCTTGACCATGAGCTCGTCGAGCTTCGGATTCGTGTAGCGCCCGTAGTTGTAGTCGCCATCGCCCTTGCCGTTGTACGTGGCGAGTACCGGCTGCAGGATGAAGATGCCGTCGACCGAGGCCCCGCCCCAGCCGAGCATGTACATGCTGGTGTCGAGCTTCTCGATCTTAGGGAAGAAGTTCGCCCGCGGCATGGCGTTGACTTTGACGTTGACGCCGACCTGCGCCCACATCGCGGCGAGCGCCTGGCAGATCTTCTCGTCGTTGACGTAGCGGTTGTTGGGGCAGTCGATGGTCACCTCGAAGCCGTTGGGATAGCCCGCCTCGGTCAAGAGCTGCTTGGCCCTCGCCTTGTCGAAGGGCAGGCGCTTCTCGAGCTCCGGCGTCGACTGCACCGGCGACATGATGAGCGCCCCCGAGGGCTGCGACAGCCCGCGCATGGTTACGCTCTTGATCGCATCGATGTCGATCGCCTGGTAGAGCGCTTGCCGGACGCGCTTGTCCTTGAACGGGTTCTTGCCCTTCACGTTCGAGTACAAGAGCTCATCCCGATTCTGGTCCATGCCGATGAACACGATGCGGTTCTCGGTGCCCTCGATCACCTTGATGTTGGGATCCTGCTTGAGCCGAGGGATGTCCTGCGGCGGCGGATCGTTGACCAGATCGACCTCGCCGGAAACGAGCGCTGCGAGCCGCGTCGCGTCGTTGACGATCGGCAGATAGACCATCTCGTCGACGTTGCCGGTGAACATGCCCTCCTTGATTCCCCACCAGTTGGGATTCTTGACGAGCACGGTCTTCACGTCGGGCTCGCGCGCCTTGAGCATGTACGCGCCGGTGCCGTTGGCCTGGTGCGCCGTGATCATGTCCTCCTTTTGCGCGAAATTCTGCGGCTTGGTCGCCCGGTTCTTCTCGCACCACGCCTTGCTCATGATGTAGATCGTCGCCCAGTGCTCGAGCTCGATGGGGTTCGGCCCGTTGGTGACGAAATCGACCGTGAGATCATCGACCTTCTTCGGCGTTCCCGAAGCATTCGCGTACGTCCGCAGCTGCGAGCTCTCCGCGCGCGCACGCTCGAAACTGAACACGACGTCGTCAGCGGTGAACGGGGTTCCGTCGTGGAATTTGACGCCAGGGCGCAGCTTGACTCGCCACGTTGTGGGATCGAGTTGCTGCCACGACACGGCGAGCGCGGGCTCGAGCTTCAGGTCCTTGTCGCGCTGCACCAGCGTGTCGTAGACCAGCGAATTGATGTTATTGGTCAGATTCTCGTTGAAGGAATGGGGGTCGGTCGTGTTCATGTCGCCGCGACCGGCCCAGCGCAGCGTCTTGGAGTCGGCGCCGACGGCGAGTACGGCGATGGCGAGCGCCAGCATGAACGAGCGCAGCATGAAGTCTCCTCCTAGCGGGGTGCGGGCCTGCATCATAACCCGGCTGCGGGTGCTGGTAACAAGGTGGCGCAACAGCGCTAGAATTCCGCCCACCGGATGCCGCCCGCGTCGCTCACCCAACGCCTGCTCGCCGACCTCGCCGAGGGCATGGCCGCTGACTGGAAATCGCTGTCTCGCCGGATCTCCAGGCTCGCCCGTGGCGATTCGCCCCCGTCCGAAATCGAGCGCCTGATCCGCGCCATCGCAGCATCGCGCGGGCGCGCGCTCGAGCGTGCAGCCGGTGTGCCCCGGATCGACTACCCGCCCGAGCTGCCCGTGGCGCAGCGCCGCGATGAGATCGCCGCCGCGATCGCCGCGCATCGGGTGGTCATCGTGTGCGGCGAGACAGGGTCCGGCAAGACGACGCAACTGCCCAAGATCTGCCTCGACATCGGGCGCGGTGTGCACGGCTTGATCGGCCACACCCAGCCGCGGCGGATCGCCGCGCGCAGCCTCGCCTCCCGCATCGCCCAGGAGCTCGGCACCACGGTGGGCGAGCTCGTCGGCTACAAGGTACGCTTCACCGATCGCACGCGCGCCGACGCCTACATCAAGCTGATGACCGACGGCATCTTGCTTGCCGAAACGCAGAGCGACCGCAGGCTCGCCGCCTACGACACCATCATCGTCGACGAAGCGCACGAGCGCAGCCTCAACATCGACTTCCTTTTGGGCTACTTGAAGCGGCTGCTTCGCGAGCGTGACGATCTCAAGCTCGTCATCACGTCGGCCACGCTGGACGCCGAGCGCTTCGCGCGGCACTTCGCAGAGGAAGGCCAGGCCGCACCCGTGATCGAGGTTTCAGGGCGAGCCTATCCCGTGGAGCTGCGCTACCGTCCGCTGACGCAGGACGAGGACGACGACGAGGAGAGGCTCGAGGAGGCGATCGTCGCATCGGTCGAGGACATCTGGCGCGAAGGGCCGGGGGACATCCTGGTTTTCCTCCCGGGCGAGCGCGAGATCCGCGAGACCGCCGAGCTCCTCACGCGCGGGCTCGCGCGGCGTCCCTATGCGTCGGCGATGGAGATTCTGCCTTTGTATGCGCGGCTGTCGGTCGAGAAACAGCAGCGCGTATTCGCGCGCAGCAACGGAAGGCGCATCGTGCTCGCCACCAATGTCGCCGAGACTTCGCTCACCGTGCCCGGGGTGCGCCGTGTGATCGACAGCGGACTGGCGAGGATCAGGCGCTATTCGCTGCGCAACAAGGTCACACTGCTGCAGATAGAGAAGATATCGCAGGCAGCGGCGAATCAGCGCGCGGGACGGTGCGGGCGCGTCGCCGAGGGGGTTTGCGTCAGGATCTACGGCGAGGAAGACTTCGCATCGCGGCCTCACCATACCGATCCGGAGATCCTGCGCAGCTCGCTTGCCGCGGTGATCCTGCGCATGGCCGCGCTCGACCTGGGAGCGGTCGATCGATTCCCGTTTCTGGAAGCGCCCAGCCCGAGGGCGATCGCCGATGGCTATCAGCTGCTGCAGGAGCTCGGCGCCGTCGATGCGCAGCGCCGTCTCGCTCCCGTGGGGAGGGAGCTCGCGAAGCTACCCGTCGATCCGCGCATCGGCCGCATGATTCTGGGCGGCAGGGACGAGCGCTGTCTCGCCGAGATCCTGGTCATCGCCAGCGCGCTCGCGGTCCCCGACCCGCGCGAGCGGCCTCTGGAGCAGCGGCAGGCTGCCGACCAGGCGCACATGCGCTTTCGCGATCAGCGCTCCGATTTCTTGAGCCTTCTCGCGTTGTGGCAGTTCTTCACCGACGCTGCTGCCGAGAAGCTCGCGCACCGGGCGCGGGTCGATCGCTGTCGGGCGCATTTCGTCTCGTACCTGCGCTTGACCGAGTGGCGCGACCTGCATCGCCAGCTTTGCGAGCAGCTCACCGAGCTCGGCTGGAAGTGGGACGCGTCGCTCTCGGCAAAGATCGACGACGCGCACTACGCGGCTATCCATCGAGCGCTGCTCACGGGGCTGCTGTCGAACATCGGTTTTCGCGCCGAGGACGGCGAGCATTACCTCGGCGCGCGAGGGATCAAGTTCTTTCTGCATCCAGCCTCGGGCATTACCCGCGGCGCCGCGAAATGGGCCCTTGCCGCCGAGCTTACGGAAACCACACGCCTGTACGCCCGCTGCGCGGCGAAGATCGAACCCGAATGGGTCGAACGCGTTGCGAGCGATCGGGTCGACCGGACTTTCTTCGATCCGCACTGGGACAGAGATCGCGGAGAGGTGGTGGGTGCCGAGCGGGTATCGCTTTACGGGTTGACGCTGGTGCCGCGCCGGCGCATCTCCTACGCCACGGTCGACCCAGCGACGGCGCACCAGGTCTTCCTGCGCGAAGCGCTGGTGGGGGACGAGCTCAAGTCGGACGCACCGTTTGTCCTTCACAACCACAAGCTCGTCGCGCAGGTGTCGCAGCTCGAGCACAAGGCGCGCAGGCAGGACGTGCTGGTGGACGAAGAGGCAATGGTCGCCTTCTACGCCGAGCGCATCCCGCAGGATGTGCATTCGAGCGCGACCTTCGAGCGCTGGCGCAAGGTGGTCGAAGCCAAAGATCCCAGGGCGCTGTACATGACGCGCGAGTCGCTGATGCGCCACGCCGCAGCCAACGTCACCGAGGAGCGCTACCCGGAGTTCCTGGAAATGGCGGGGACCCGTCTCGCGCTCAAGTACCGCTTCGCGCCGGACCACCCCTTGGACGGCTTGACGTTGACGGTACCCCTGGCACTGCTCAATCAGCTCGACGAGGCGCGGCTGTCGTGGCTGGTGCCCGGCATGGTGCGAGAGAAGGCGGCCTGGTACTTGAAGGCACTGCCCAAGGGCTGGCGCAATCGCCTGTCGCCGGTACCCGAAATCGTGACCGCTTTCTTGGAAGCGGCCGACAGCGATTCCAGGTATTGCGCGTTGCCCTTAGCGGAAGCGCTGCGCGCATTTTGCGCAGTCCGCCTGGGCGAGCCGCTGCCTGCCGAGGCATGGAACGCCGCCGAGCCACCGCCGCATCTGCTTATGAACGTGTGCGTTGTCGACGCCGCCGCGAGAGAGCTCGCACAAAGCCGCGACCTTGCCCGACTGCGTGCTCAACTCGGCGAAGCCGCGCAGATGTCCTTCGCCGCCGCGGGTCCGCGCTTCGAGCGAAGCGGCATCAAGACCTGGGATATCGGCGAGCTGCCGGAATCGCTTAGCTTCGTTCGCGAGGGCAGGCGCATCACCGGCTACCCGGCGCTCGTGGATCAGGGAGAGAGCGTGGCGTTGATGCTCTACGACACGCCGGCCGCCGCGCAGGTTGCGACCCGCGCCGCGGTTGTGCGCCTGATCGGTCTACAGCTCAAGGAGGCGGTTCGCCGCTGGCGACGCGACCCGCCGGGATTCGCCACGGCGGCGCTTCAACTCAAGCCCGTGATTGCCAGCGAAGCGCTGCTCGCGGACGTCGTCGACGCCGTCTGTGACCGTGCCTTCGTTGGCGACGATGATCTGCCGCGCTCGGAGCGGGCATTTGCCGAGCAGCTCAAGCGTGCGCGCGCGCGACTGCCTGCAGTCGCGGAAGGCGCGTTCCGCATGCTGGGGTCGATCGCGGCCGAGTTCCATGCGCTGTCCCAGCAGATCGCAGCGCTTCCGCGCTCGAACGCTCGCCTTGGCGCCCAGGTGACCGCGCAGCGCGATGCGCTGGTGCATCCCGGATTCTTCTCAGCGACGCCGTGGATGCAGCTCGCGCATCTGCCGCGCTATCTGCAGGCGCTGCAGCGGCGCCTTGCCAAGTACCACAGCGACCCGGGCCGCGACGCCAAGCACGCGGAGGCGCTCGGCGCGTTGTGGGAGCGCTATCAGGCTCGCCACGAGGCCAACCGCGTAGCACAAAGCGCGGAGCCGGCACTGGAGGCGTACCGATGGCTGCTCGAAGAACTCAAGGTTTCGCTCTTCGCCCAGGAGCTTAAGACGGCGCAACCAGTGTCATACAAACGTCTGGAAAAGGCCTGGACGGAGCTTTCCCGGCGATAAGTGGAGCTTTTCCGCATTGGCTTGCCGAAACTGCGCGTGATACAGTAACTTGGCGTTAGTCGTGGTCGATCAGGAACGGTAGGAGCGGTCGAGCACTTACCTCGGCGGAGCGAGCAAGGACCAATTGAGTGAGCGCTACAACCTTATCCGGTGATCGCGGCGCGGTTCGGCACTTGGCGCCCAAGGATTCGGCGAGGATTCTCGGCGACTGCCGGGATCTCGCCATCCACCGGCTGCTGCTGTCGTTCACATCGTTGCTCGACCGCGTGATTGAGCTCCTGATGGCGCGCGCCGAGCGTTCCGACGTGCGCGAGGAACAGGCGCTCTGCCTGGATGCCCGGGGCCTTCTGCACGAAAAACGCGCAATGCTGATGGCGGATTTCGAAAAGACGTTGCGCCGGCGGGTCAACGAGCGCATCGCCGGCCGCTTCGAAACCAAGCCGGATTTCTCCTCGGTGGACGCCGGGAAGCTCACCCTCGTGGACACCGCCGCCATGGACGAATCCGTTTTGTCCGGGAACATCGTGCGCGTGGTCGAGAACCTTTGCGAGGGCGAGTTGCGGGAGCTCAACCAGGCGCTGGGCTATCTCCTCGGCAGGCCCGATCTCGAGACCGCCGCCAATCCATTGGCGCCGACCACCATCGTCGAATCGTTCACCGAGGCGCTGCACGGCGTCGACGGCGACTCCCACGTCAAGCTGGTCATCCTAAAGGAGCTCAACCAGACTTCGCTCGAGGACATCAACACCATCTACGCCGACCTGAATCGTCATCTCGAGAACCTCAAGGTCATTCCCAAGCTGCGCGCGACATACGTCCCACATCGCGGCCCCGGCGATCGCTCGGCGGTCGACGCCAAGGCAGCCGCGGCGGCAGCAGCGCAGGCTCCCGGCGGAGCGCCCGGTGGCGAGATCGATCTGCTTGCGGTCCTGCAGCGGCTCGCCGGAGCGGGTTTGCTGCGGCCCGCGCCGGCGGCTCCGATGCCCGCCGGTCTGCCGCCTGGAGGCGTTCAAATTCCGTCCCTGGGCAGTGCGTCGGCGGCAGCCGGTTACACGTTAACGCCCGGATGGGCTGCCATGCCATTCGCCGGCGGATTCCCAGCAGGCGCCGAGGCGGCTGGGCCTCCTGCGGTCGGCCCCTTCGGCGGGCCCCGCATCCTGGTCACCCCGGAGCTGGGTGATGCGCTAGGACGACTGCAGCACGGCGAGGCCGGCTTCGACTTCGCCGGCGTCCCCGTCCACTTCGCGGGCCTGCAGCAGGACATGCACAACGTCCTGCGCGACCTGCAGGAGTCCCCGCTCGGAGCACGGGCAAACCAGCTCGAGGCAATGACCATCGAGCTGGTCGCGATGCTGTTCGACTTCATCTTCGAGACCCGGGATCTTCCCGACAGCATCAAGGCGCTGATCGGGCGGCTGCAGATTCCGGTGCTCAAGGCGGCAATGCTCGACGGCGCCTTCTTCTCCAAGAAGTCGCATCCGTCACGGCTGCTGGTCAACGCGCTGGCGCATGCCGGCATCGGCTGGTCGCCGACGATGGGCCAGGACGATCCGCTGTACCGGAAGATCGAGTCGATCGTCCACCGGGTGCTCGACGATTTCACCGACAACATCGGCCTGTTCGACGCTCTGCGACAGGACCTCGAAGCGTTCCTCGCCACCGAGGAAAAGGCAGCCGAGATCAACGTCCAGTCGAGCGCCGAGGAGATCAATCAGCGCGACCGTGCGGAAATCGCGACCATGGTCGCGCGGTCGGAAATCGAACGCCGCCTCCGCGAGCATCCGGCGCCGAATTTCCTTGCCTCCTTCCTTCGCGACAAGTGGATGGGGACGCTTGTCCAGCTCTACTTGCAGGAAGGCGAGGAGAGCGAAGCCTGGACCGCTGCGCTATCCACGCTGGACGACTTGGTGTGGAGCGTGCAGCCCAAGCGCGCCAACGAGGATCGCAAGAAGCTCGTGGCAATGCTGCGCAACCTGCTGCGGCGGCTGCACGGCGGATTGCACAACGTCCCATGGGAAGCGGGCGAGCGCGAGCAGTTCATGGCCAATCTCGTCGCGGCCCATGCCGCGGCAGTCAAGTCGGGTCTGGCATCGGCGCCGGTGCCGACCACGGCGGTTGCCGAGGCGGCAGCGGCGGCCGCGGAAGCGGCCCACGCAACCGGCGATACGGAAGGCGCCGCCAAGGCTCGTGCGCTCGCCGAGGCCATGGCGCCCGCGCCGCCGCCGCCGGAGCCCGAACCCGAGATCGAGCCGCCGCAGGACCGGTTCGCCGAGATTGCCGGCAGCCTGGAACGCGGCATGTGGGTGGAATTCGAGGGCGAGGACGGACAGCTCGCATTCGCCAAGCTCGCCTGGGTGAGTCCGCTACGCGGCACTTACCTGTTCACCAACCGCCAGGGCCAGAAGGCGGTTTCCCTCACCGCAGACGAACTGGCCGATCGCTTCCGCAACGATCGCGCACGCTTGGTCGAGGCCGAGCCGCTGGTCGACCGCGCGTTCGTGAGCATGATGGCGTCGATCGAGCAGAAGTTCGGCGGCGAAGCAACTCGGGCTGCGCAACCCGTCTGAGGAGGCGACTTTCAGGCCGGACGCTTGGGCGCCAGCGCCTCGGCGATCTCGGCGATCAGCTCGGGCCCGCGGTAGACGAGCCCTGTGTAGATCTGCACCAGCGTGGCCCCGGCGTCGATCTTTGCCTTGGCGTCGGCGCCGGACATGATCCCGCCGACACCGATGATCGGCAGCGCGCCGCCGAGCTGGGCGGCCAGTGCCCGAATGACCGCGGTCGATTTCTCCATCAGCGGCCGCCCGGACAGGCCTCCTGCTTCTTCTGCCTGCCGGATGCCCTTGAGCTTGCCGCGTTCGACCGTCGTGTTGGTCGCGATCACGCCGTCGATGCGGTGCGCGACGAGCGAGCGTGCCATCCTGCGCAAGTCCGGCGGCGAGAGGTCCGGCGAAATCTTCACGACGAGGGGTGTGTACCTGCTGTACCTCTGAGCGAGCGACGTCTGTTCTGTCTTGAGCCCCGCGAGAAGCTCCCCCAGAGCGGCATCTTCCTGCAACGCGCGCAAGCCGGGCGTGTTCGGCGACGAGATGTTGACCGTGACGTAGCTTGCATGCTCGTAGACCCTGCGGAGGCAGGCGCGGTAGTCGTCGATCGCGTGGGCGTTGGGAGTGTCGAAGTTCCTGCCGATGTTCAAGCCCAGAATGCCTCCGCTCTTCGGCCCGAAGCGGGCGCGCTGAACGTTGGCGACGAAGCGCTCGACGCCTTCGTTGTTGAAGCCGAGCCGGTTGATCAACGCGTCGGCTTCGGGAACGCGGAACAGCCGTGGCTTGGGGTTGCCAGGTTGAGCCCGCGGCGTCACCGTGCCGCATTCGATGAATCCGAAGCCCAGCGCCGCGAGGCCATCGATGTGCGCGGCGTTCTTGTCGAGCCCCGCCGCGAGGCCGACGCGGTTGGGAAAGACGATCCCCATCACCTCGACAGGCGAGGGCCGCGCGCGGGGTGCGATGAGGCGGGCGATTCCGGAAGCGACGGCCGCGTCGAGCCCGGCCAGCGTCACGTCGTGTGCTGTCTCCGGATCGAGCGCGAACAACAACGGACGAAACAGCGGATAGAGCATCGACCGCGGCAATGGTGGGGCGAGGAAACGCGCGGCCGGATGATAGCATTCGGCCCGAGACCATCGTTTGGAGCTCTGGATGCGTGTGCCGCGGTGGGTGAAACCGGCGGCCTGCGGCGCTCTCGCCGTAATGACGCTACTCTCGCAGGCGCCGCGCGCAGCGTCACAACCGGGCTACGCCGCACGCCCTGAGGTGCGCGAATTCATCGCCGAGCTGGCAGCGAGCGACGGGTTCGATGCCAATGCGCTGCAGCGGCTTTTCGCGAACGCTCGCTTTCAGCCTGCGGTCGTCGCAGCCATGTCACGGCCCCTGGTCGCGCCACCGCAATGGCACGAGTACGCACCGCGGTTCGTCAATCCGGCGCGCATCGAGGCGGGTGTGGCCTTCTGGCGGGAAAACGCCGCGGTGCTCACGCGCGCAGAACTGGCGTTCGGGGTTCCTCAGGAAGTGATCGTCGCGATCATCGGCGTTGAGACCAACTACGGGCGCAACACGGGATCGTACCGGGTGCTGGACGCGCTCACGACTCTGGCTTTCGACTATCCACGCCGCGCCGAATTCTTCCGCGGCGAGCTCAAGCAATTCCTGCTGCTCGCCCGCGAACAGGCGATCTCGCCTTTGCTGCCCAACGGATCGTACGCCGGGGCGATCGGCATTCCGCAGTTCATGCCGGGAAGCATTCGCGCTTACGCGGTGGACTTCGACGGCGACGGCATCATCGATCTCGAGCACGATATCGCCGATGCGGTGGGCAGCGTGGGCAACTTTCTGCTGCGGCATGGCTGGCAGCGAGGGCAGCCGGTGATGACCGCCGCGCGCGTCGAGACCGAAGACGGGAACGCGGCTGCCCTCAACCTCGACGGTGGCGTAGCCGAGCGCCGCTCCCTCGCGGAGTGGATTCGCCTCGGCATCACCGGCTTCGAGATCCCGGATGACCTTGCGCCCGAACCCGTCGGCCTGGTCATGCTCGAAGAGCCTGACGCTCCGTCCTACTGGTTGGCGTTCAACAACTGGTACGTGCTCACGCGCTACAACCGCAGTCGCCTCTACGCATCAGCAGTGCACGCCCTGGCACTGGCGGTCAAGAACGCCGCAGGGCGTTGAATCCGATCGCCGGCGAATCCGATCGCCGGGATTGTCGTTCACCGGAGGTAGGCGCAAAATCGAACCGCCAGCGACCAAGCGATGGGAGGCGCTGTCAGTCGCGGCTTGCACGCCGGTTATTCATGGTCTGGTGAGATATCCGAATGGAGATCCTCGGGCACATCTGGGACGCGGCGCCATTCTGGGCTCCGGTCGTCGCGCTCGCAGTTGTCGCGCTCATTATCGTGAGCTTGGTGAGGTGGCGGACGCGAAGGCGTGCGGGCCCCTTTCCCCTCGAGACCGAAGCCGATCTGCTCGATTCTTCGCATATCGGCTTCGCACCGCTGGGAAGCCCGAAGCAACGAGTCGATCGCCTGACCCGGATCATCGAGAGCTTCCGCCGGCGAGACGCCAAGCGCCGCTGACGGCTAGCGCATGCGCGAGCAGCAGCGCGATCGTGTCCGCCATGACGCACTGCTTGGAGAAGTCGGCGAGCCAGTGGTCCCAGGCGAGCGACAATCGATTCGAGTCGCTCACGGCGACGCGAGCGACATTACCTTTGCGCGCCGGCATCGGATTTGGCCGGTACCGCCGGCAACGGCGCGTCGGGCACGTTGCGAAACCCTGCGCACGATTGTTTCGTGCCGAAAAGATAAGGTGCAGCGCGCGAGATCAGTCCCAAGTGCCGCCTCACCCGCTTCAGGAAGGGCAGTTTCACCGGCGGAACCGGCTCGCCCGCATCGATGGCAAGGTCGACGTAGTAGCCTTCGGTCGGACCCAGCTCATCGATCTCGAGTTGCACAGCCGCCGCCTTGTCACGAACGCTGCCCTGCATGAGGTCGAACAGCGGTCGCGTCATCAACAGGTACTCGGGGACGGGCACGGCGTTCTTCAGGAGCCGATGCACGAGGATCACGTCCACGCCGGCGAGCTCGGTCATCCGCTTGACCTTTTGCACGGCGACGTCGCCCACGTGGCCGACGAACTTGAGCTTGAGCATTCCCGCCTGCTGGCAGCCGTCGCAGGGACACAGCGTGTTGGCTCTCAGGTCCGCGGCCTTGGCGTGGAACGCGCGATAGATGGCCCGGCTGCGATCCGCCAGCGTCGCGCCGCTCGCGCCGCGCTGCTCAGCGGGTGCGTAGAAGAATGCGGCGTCTCCCTCGATCTTGGCGAGCTTGAGCACCGGTTCCGCGGCGTCGATGACCGTCTCGAGCAGGCGCGCGACGATGTCCTGCGCGTGAGCGAGGCTCACCCGATGCAGGTTCATGAAGCGGGTATAGCCGGCGATGTCGGCGATGAGCAAAAAGGTCGACGAGCTGTTCATTATGGGGCTCGGTTCAATCCGGGCATGCTGTGTCCGGCGGCGTCGAGCGCCTGCTTGAGCAGCGCGGCCTGCGCGTCGGTTAGTTCGACCAGCGGCGGCCTTACCGTCGCCCATCCCGGATCGCGAGAATACTGCGCAATGGCGCGCTTGAGCGCAGGAATCATTGGGAAGTTCTGGAACGCTGCGCGAACTCGATCGAGGTCGGCCTGCCTGGCATCGGCATCGGAGCCTTTCCAGCTTGCGGCGAGCTTTGCGATGGGCCCCGGGTTGACGTTGCCCGTGGCCGTGATGCAGCCGGCGCCTCCTCCGCGCAGGGTCGCCAGCAGGAAGATCTCGCTGCCGGCAAAGACATCGAAGCCTCGCGGCTGAAAGCGTTCGAGCATTGCACGGGTGTTGTTCCAATCGCCCGAGCTGTCCTTGATGCCGGCGATCGTGCCCGGGTAGGAATCGAGCAGCCGCTCGATCAGCGAAAGGCCAATGGGAACCTGCGACACGGGCGGGATGTGATAAAGATAGATGCGCAAACGCTCGTCGCCGACGCGCTCGATCACCTCGGCGTAGCTGCGGAACAAACCTTCGTCGGAAACTCCCTTGTAGTAGAACGGCGGCAGCATGAGCACGCCGGCGCAGCCGAGTCGCATCGCGTGGCGCGTCAGCTCGACGGAATCGGTGAACGCGCAGCAGCCCGTTCCGGGCATCATTCGCGCCGGCGGCAACCCGGCGTCCACGAGCGCATCGAGCAGTGCGATCTTTTCGGCGACCGACATCGAGTTCGCCTCGGAGTTGGTCCCGAAAACGGCGAGCCCGACTTCCTGGTCGACGAGCCAGCGACAGTGACGCGCGAGGCGCACGGCGTCAGGCGCGCGATCGGCGTCGAAGGGCGTGACCACCGGCGCGAGCACACCGCGCAATCGCGCCGGCCCGTGTGCGCTCGACATCAACGCGCCGACCCCGCGGCGGCGAGCTCGGCCCGCAGCCACCGCTCGGCGTCGGCGACCGATTCGAAAATGCGCAGGTTGGCGCCCCGGCTGACCGCGAGGTCCTCTGCGAACTTCATGCGGGAGCGATCGTGCTCCTCGTTGACATCGACATAAGCGATCCAGTTCACGACTCCGATCGCCTGGCGGCTCCTGTCGGCGACCACCTTAAGAATCGACGACAGATCGATGCCCGGCCCGGACAGATCCTCTTCGATACGTTCACGCGGAAGCCGCGCTCGACGCGCGCCCAGTGAACGTCGCGAGTGTACTCGACCACAGCCTCCCGGCTATCGACGCCCGTGACCCTCGCATGCAGACAGCAGGGGTTGTCTTCGAACTCGACGCAGTAGCGCATCGCGTGGCTGAAACCTCTGGAAGCGGCTCTCGGGCGGCAGCGCGGGAGCTAGACGAGGCGTATTCTTGACCATCGTCACCGATTGTCAAGTGCGGGCGGGGAGGACCCGAATGGAATGCGAGTCGCGCGAATATCGATGAGAGGCCCGAGCTCGTAGACATTGCGGTAACCGTACTCGTAGAGCGCCACGTAAGTCGACAGATTGAGCGACGCGTTGGCGAGCTTGGCGGGAAACGGCCCTGGAGCGTTGGCGAAGTTGTTGTTGCAGTAGATCAGGATGAGTGCATTCTTGTCCGGCAGCTTCCGCTCCAGGCTGTCGATCGAGATGTCGGGAAAGCTCAGGTTCACCGCTCCCACGACGTGCAGCTCGTCGTATTTCTCCTTGCTGCGCGCATCGAGGACGATCACGCCGGGCGTGCGGCGCAAGAGCAGGAATTCGTCTTCCGACAGCCGGTGCCCACCTCGATGCAACATGGCTTCGCGCGCCGCACGAAGATAGCCCTGGGAATCGATCGCCGGATTGAGCGGCTCGTCGGCCGCCGCGCTGGACACGGCGAGCAGGGCTAACGCGAAGCGGAGACCGAAACGGGCGATCTGGATGGTGTGTCTTCGCAGGCAACGGAAGCAGCTCGGAAATTGCTCGCTTCGCATGGGACCCAAACGCGCGGAGACCCTGCGGCGTTGACGCTGCCTGGGAGCGGCGTGCACACTGCGGACGGCGTCATCGATTTCTAGCGTCCTCAGGAGGTGATCCGTGGTCCAAGCCGTTCCCAGCGGTTACTCGGGCGTCACGCCTTATCTGATCATTCGCGGGGCGACACGTGCGCTCGATTTTTACAAGAGAGCGTTCGGCGCCGTCGAGGTGATGCGTTTTCCGGGTCCGGGCGGCAGCATCGGTCACGCAGAGATCAAGATCGGCGACGGCATCGTGATGCTCGCCGACGAGATGCCCGATACACCCTACCGGAGCCCGGAGGCTTTCGGCGGCACGGCGGTGAGCCTGACGTTCTACGTCGCCGACGTCGACAGGCGCTTTGCCCAAGCGGTGTCGGCAGGGGCCACGGTGCAGCGCGAGGTCAAGGATCAGTTCTACGGCGACCGCAGCGGAACGCTCGTCGATCCCTTCGGCCACGTCTGGACCATCGCGACGCATATCGAGGACGTCTCGCCGGAAGAGATGAAGCGGCGCATGGCTGCGATGGCGGCGAGCGCTCAGTAGCGAGACCGTTGAAATGTACGTCTTGTACGGCAAGAAAGGCTCCGGCTCGGCGGCGATCGAGGCGGCGTTGGAGCTCCTCGGCGCGCCCTACCGCCTGATCGAAACCGCTTCGTGGGAGCCGAACGAAGCGTTCGCGGAACTGCTCAAGCTCAATCCGCTGGGGCAGATTCCGACGCTCAAGCTGCCGGATGGCACGGCGCTGTCGGAGAGCGCCGCGATCCTGATCCACCTTGGAAATGCCCATCCCGAGAGCGGGCTGCTTCCCCGGGATGCCTCGGCGCGAGCCCAGGTCGTCCGCGGCCTGGTGTTCATCGCCGCGAACTGCTATGCCGCGATCAGCGTGATCGATTTTCCAGAGCGCTGGTGCGCCGACGCCGATGCCGACGATGCGGTCAAGGAACGGATTCGCGCGGGCGCGCGTGCGCGACTGCACAGGCACTGGGAAATGTTTGCCGATGTGTTTCCCGCTCGCCCCTGGTTGAGCGGCGCGCAACCCGGCGCGCTCGACTTTCACGCCGCGGTCGTTTCCAAATGGTCCGGTGCGCGCAAGCACCTCGAGCAACGGCGTCCCGCGTTGTTTGCGGTGCTCCAGCGCATCGAAGCGCATCCGAAACTCGCTAGCGTGTTCACTCGCCACTGGCCGGCGTCGTAACCAGCGCCGCGTCGGGACACCGGCGAGGCCGTTATAATGCGTCGATCGCTCGCCCGTCAGGGGTGAGCCGACGACGATGCGCATCCTGCTCTCGAACGACGACGGATACTTCGCCCCCGGCCTGGAGCGCCTCGCCGCTGATCTTGCTCCGTATGCGGAAATCACCGTGGTCGCGCCGGAGCGCGACCGCAGCGGAGCATCGAACTCGCTGACCCTCGACCGGCCGCTTACCGTGCGCCGCGCTCCGAGCGGCTTTCTGTTCGTCAACGGAACGCCCACCGACTGCGTTCACCTCGCGGTGACCGGGCTGCTCGAGCACCTGCCTGACATGGTGATCTCCGGGATCAACCTCGGGGCCAACATGGGTGACGACACCGTCTATTCCGGGACCGTTGCCGCCGCCACCGAGGGTTATCTGCTCGGCATTCCTTCGATTGCCGTGTCGCTGACCAGCAAGGTGGGCCGGCATTTCGAAACCGCGGCGAAGGTCGTCATCGAGCTGGTGCAGCGTCACCATCATCATCCGTCGGGGCCATGGTTGCTCAATGTCAATGTGCCCGATCTGCCCGAGCGCGAGATCAAGGGCCGGCGGGTGACTCGCCTCGGGAAGCGGCACAAGGCGGAGCCCGTGGTCAAGACGCAAACGCCTCGCGGCGAGACCTGCTACTGGGTCGGAGGCGCGGGCGCGGCGGCGGATGCCGGGGAGGGCACCGACTTTCACGCCGTCGACGCTGGCTGCGTTTCGGTGACGCCTCTGCAGATCGATCTGACGCATCATTCCCAGATGGCGCAGGTCGCCAAGTGGCTGGGGGCCGAGCTCAAGGAGGCAGCCGCGTGATCGCAGGCGTCGAGAAGTTCGACGGCGTCGGCATGACCTCAGCCCGGACGCGGGCGCGCATGGTGGAGCGGCTGCGCGAGCAGGGCATACGCGACGAGGCCGTGCTCGCCGCCATGAGCAGCGTGCCGCGCCACATCTTTCTCGAGGAGGCGCTGGCGATTCGCGCCTACGAGGATTCGCCCCTGCCCATAGGCGCGGGACAGACGATTTCGCAGCCCTATGTCGTCGCCCGCATGACCGAGCTGCTGCGTGCCGGAGGCCCGCTCACTCGCGTGCTCGAAATCGGCACCGGCTGCGGCTACCAGACCGCCGTGCTCGCGCTGCTCGCCGACGAAGTGTATACCGTCGAGCGCATCGGTTCTCTGGTCGCCAAGGCGCGGCGCCACCTGCGCGCGCTCAAAGTGGACAACGTGCGCATCAAGCACGGAGACGGGTCGAGCGCGCTGGGCGAAGATCTCACTGTCGACGGTATCCTCGTCACCGCCGCGGCGAGAGAAGTGCCTGCGGCGCTGCTCTCGCACTTGAGCGAGGGCGGGCGGATGGTGCTGCCGCTCGCGGGTCGCGGCGACGATGAGCGCGGAGTGCAGTACCTGACGGTGATCGAAAAGACGCCGAACGGCATCCGCGAGCAAACCCACGAAGCGGTAAGATTCGTGCCACTGCTTCCCGGACTCGCATGAGCAACCGCGCCCGCGTCTTCGTCGCCGCATCGTTTGCCGCGCTGCTTCTTCTCGCTGCATGCGCGAGCAAGTCTCCCGCTCCGGTCGTCGAGCGCTCGCCGGTGCCTACCGCTCCCGCTGCGGCACTGCCTCCTCCGAGCGCACCGGAGCCACCACGCAGCGAATGGCGACCGCAGACGTACACTGTCAAAGCCGGCGATACGCTGGCCAAGATCGCCCTCGACTACGGGCTCGATTATCGCGAGCTCGCGAGCTGGAACGGCATCGACAATCCCAACATCATTCGCGTCGGACAGGTGCTGATGCTTGCGGCTCCAGGACAAGGGGGCGCTGCGCCCGCCCCGGGCGGCGGTGCCGTCACCGCGCCGCTGACGACGACGGCGCCGGTCGCTCCCGGTGGAACGGAACCCAAGTCGACAGCGACGGCTCCCGCCGCGAGCCCAAGGAGCAATACGGTACTGGTCAAGAGCGAACCCAAGTTGATCAAGCTGCCCTATTCGGAGCAGGCGCTGGCCCAGTTGCAGGCGACTGCGGTGGCGCCGCCGGTTGCAGTCGCCCCACCGCCGCCCGCGGCGACCTCGCCGCCGCCCGCGGTGACCGCGCCACCGGTCGCAGCGGCTGCGCCGAGCTTGCCGCCGAGAACCGACGCGCACGTGCCTGAGATCGACGACGACAAGATCGAATGGGTGTGGCCTACGAGCGGCAAGATCGTTGCTGGCTTTTCCGAATCGGCGAGTCTCAAGGGCATCGACATCGCCGGAAAGGCCGGGCAGCCGGTAGTCGCCAGCGCTGCGGGCAAGGTCGTCTACGCCGGAGCCGGACTGCGCGGCTACGGCAAGCTGGTCATCATCAAGCACAACAACACGTACCTGACCGCTTATGCGCACAACCGCGAGATCCTGGTGAAGGAGAAGCAGGAAGTTGCCAAGGGACAGAAGATCAGCGAGATGGGCGACACCGACGCCGACCAGGTGAAGCTGCACTTCGAGATTCGCCGTCTGGGCAAGCCGGTCGATCCGACCAAATATCTTCCCCCGGCATGAGCGCGGCGCCTTCCGCGACCGACGACGAGGGCTTGAGCGGTGCCAGCGAGCCCGACACCCAGACGCAGGATTTGCCGCTCGACGTGCCGGTCGTCGGCGTCGGCGCGGATTTCCTAAACGACATCACCCAGATCTACTTGAACGAGATCGGGCAGAGTCCGTTGCTCTCGCCCGAGCAGGAGCTCGAGTACGCGCGGGCAACACGCGACGGAGACTTCGCCGCCCGCCAGAAGATGATCGAGCACAACCTGCGCCTGGTGGTGAGCATCGCCAAGCACTACCTGAATCGCGGACTGACACTGGCCGATCTCATCGAGGAAGGCAATCTGGGGCTGATTCACGCTCTGGAGAAGTTCGATCCCGAGCGCGGCTTCCGCTTTACGACCTATGCGACGTGGTGGATCCGCCAGTCGATCGAGCGGGCGATCATGAGCCAGTCACGGACCATCCGGCTGCCCGCGCACGTGGTCAAGGAGCTCAACATCGTGCTGCGCGCGCTTCGCCACCTGGAGACGCACGGCATGGTGGGGGAGAACCGCGAGCCCACGCTCGACGACGTCGCGCACCTGCTTGGTCGACCCGTCGAGCAGGTACGCAAGGTCTTAGGTTACAACGAGCACGTCACCTCGCTCGATGCGCCCCTGAACTCCGATTCGGGAGGCTCGGTCGGAGACCAGCTCGCCGACGATGACGCGCCCACCCCGGAGCTCGTCCTGCACAACACCGAGCTCGAGGGCTGGATCAAGCAGTGGCTCGACGAGTTGTCGGAACGCCAGCGCGGAGTCATCGAGCGCCGCTACGGCCTCAACGGCCAGGAAGTCGCCACCCTCGACCAGCTCGCGCGGCAGCTCAATGTCACGCGCGAGCGCGTCCGCCAGATCCAGTCCGAGGCGCTGGAAAAGCTGCGCGCGCGCCTGCGGCGCCGGGGCTTGTCGCGCGACGCGCTGCTGTAGAAGCTCGCGGATCTCGTACCTCGACCCAGGCTACGGCTGCGCGCGCAGCCGTTGCGCGCCGGGAAGCGCATCGATGCTCGAGCGCAGCTGCGCGAGCAAGGCCGCGCGCTGCTCGCGCTCCGGACCGTACCGCAATCGAGCATAGAGCGTGCCGATGCTGCGGATCGCCGTGCTCCACTGCGGCCAGCGCGACGCCGCCCTCTCGGAGAAGTCGAGCGGTCCTTCATCGGGACGGCGCACCAGCCCTGCGCGCGCCATGCGCCGGCAAGCGCGACTCCACAGCGCGAGCTCGGGATCGACGTGCGCGCCGCGCATGCGGGAGAGGCCCAGCACGAGCAGGCCCCACACGATGGCCACGCCAAGTACGGCGACGGCAAGCTGCACCGGACGCGCATTGTCCAGGCCGACCTCGCGTAAGAGATCGCGCTGCCGCTGGACGTTGAAGCCCACGACGCCGCGCTGCCACTGATAGTTCAACGCGTCCCAATGCAGGCGCAAGCTCTTGAGCCATGTCATTTCCATGCGCGCCAGGTATGGAACCGGCTCGCCTGCCGGCAGGGCCGCCCCGAGTCCCCTCTCGATCCGTGACGGCGCGACGGCGCCGGTGGGATCGAAACGCTGCCACTGGCCGTCGAGCAGGGCTTCCGCCCAGGCGTGGGCGTCGGACTGGCGCACGATCATGTAGTCGCCGTCGAGGCTCATCTCGCCGCCCTGGTAGCCGGTGACGACGCGCGCGGGAATTCCTGCGGCGCGAAGCAGCACGACGAAGGCACCGGCATAGTGCTCGCAAAAGCCTCGCTTGGTGTCGAACAGGAAGGCGTCGACTGGATCCCTGTCGAGCAGGGGAGGCGTCAGCGTGTAGACGAAGGGATCGCTGTGAAACCAGCTCAGCACCGCGTCGATGTAGGCTCGATCCGAATCGACTCGCGCCCGCAGATCGCGTGCGAACGCGGCCGTGCGTTGATTGTTGGGGGGCATGCGCAAATTGTCCGAGGCGTCGCCCTCGAGCGCGGGGACGCTCGCGCGCAGCGCCGAGCGCTGGGCATAGCGGACGGTCTGGGTGATCATGTTGCGGGCGAGCAGTTGCTGGTCGTAGGTCAGAAACGCGATGTCGCTCACCGGCCCGCGCAATGGCGCTTCCTCGTCGGGAAGGTGCGGCAGCCCCACCGCGTGCTCGAGCGCGAACAGCCACAACTTGCCGTGCGGCTCGAGAGTGACCGTATAGTCGATGGGAGGCCCTTCGCGGCGCGCCAGATTGCCGGTCTTCAGCCGTGACAGCGCGCTCCATTCGCGACCGTCGAAACGCGCCAGCACCGGGCCACGCCAGTATCGATCGCGCGGGCTCGGGGGCGGGCCGACAAAAGCGACCCGGAACGCGACCGCGTCGGACAGCGACAGCTCGCTGATCGAGCCCGGCGCCATGCGCTCGGACAGACCGGTTCGGGCAGCAGTGTCGGTCGCGGTTCCCCACAGCGGACCCGCGAGGCGCGGGAACAGCACGAACAGCATGATCGCGAGCGGGATGCCCTGTAGCGTCAGCCGCACGGGTTCCGCCACCTGTGCGCGCCAGTCTGCGCGCACTTCCGCGCCGCTCCGCAGCGAGGCGAGGTTAGCGCCGAGCGCAACGACCACCGGGAGCGCCATCAGCGCCGCGAACAAGCTTTGCGCGTAGAAGAACTGGGTCACCGCGAGGAATAGAGCCAGACAAATCAGCAGCGACCCGTCGCGCGCGTCGCGGGCCTCGAGAAACTTGATGCTGACCAGCAAGTAGAGGAATTCGACGCACGGATCCCGCGCCAAGAAGTATCCGAACTGGGCGCGTATTCCCAATGCTGCGATCAAGGCCAACGCGGGTAGAAGCAGGCCGCGAAGCTTGCTGCTGCTGAACCGCTGCGCGGGCGGTAACAGGCGCAGGATCGCGAGCCCCGTTCCTGCCACCGCCACCCAGGGATGTACGCTGGGCCACAGAGGAAACTGGGCGCACAGCAGCAGCGCCGCAAGCCAGCCGGTCTGCACTCGGCTCAGTCGCGCATGCGCTGCTTTCGCCTTCGCGCGCTTCACGTGTTCGGGTGCAACGCGAGAGCGATCAGCGCGGCGCGACGATGTCCGGCACCCTGGCCCTGCGTGAGCTCCGCACCGGGCAATCGCAGCGAAAATGCGCGCGTTTCGCGTTCGGCGGCAAGAATCCAGGCGGCGAGGCGAGAGAGGCGCTGCTCCTCATCCATGCTCGGCGGCAGCTCGGCCCAGTCGAGATCCACTGCGCCGCTGCCGCCGGCGCCCTCGAACAGCTTGGTGTACCAGCCCGCACCGCGAGCAACGGCCTTCCAGGCGATGCGGTTTTGGGCGTCGCCGCGCTGGTAGTCGCGCAACCCCGCCAGCTCGGCGTCGGAGGCGAACGCCGCCCGGCGCGCGTCGGAGCCGAGGTGCCCCGGCGGGAGCGGAGGAGGTGACGCCTCGGGTACGGGATAGACGCTGCCCGTCAGTGGAAAATGGACATACGCCCAGGCGCGCCACAGGCCGAGGGGAAAATGGCTTGACGCGGTCACCCGCCCCAGCGCCTGCCGGCCGCGGCGTCGAGCTTCCACGGCGAGCCGCAAAGGCCGGGTCGCGCCTGCGGGAAGATCGACCTCGATGGAACGGCCGTCGCGCGGCGCGACTTCGATGCCAGTGCGTGGGCGAGGACCGCTCGCGAGCGACAGCGTGAACTCGAGCTGACCGCCGGCGAATGCCTCGCCGGCGACCAGCGGCGAGGCTGCAATCCCTGCCAGGTTGCGGAAGGTCGCCAGAAGGGCGGCTGCGACCATGCCGGCGCAAAGGAAACTCAGAGCGAAACCGAGCGATAGTGCGTAGTTCATGGAAGTAAGCAGCATGATGACCAATGTCGCCATCACCGCCAGGCCGCGCCGCGTCGGAAGGATGTAGATGCGGCTGTGCCGCAATACGACCGGATCGCGATCGTCGGGTGCCAGCCGCCACAAGCGCTGGCGCCAGTGCGCAAGCCAGCCAGAAGACGCGGTGATGGTCGACACGGATGCCTCGCGCGCCGAGGCCCTAGTGAGGCCCTACGGCAGCGGCACCGCGTGCAGCAGAGCCTGCGCCTGCGGGCTGCCGGCTCGCGCGCTGCCGGCGAGCCGGTGGGCAGCGACGGCGGGAAACACCGCCTGCACGTCTTCCGGCAGCACCATCGGGCGTCCGGCGAGCAGCGCCCAGGCACGGCTTGCGGCGACGAGCAACAGCCCCGCGCGTGGCGACAGGCCGCGTTGCAACCGGGGAGCGGCGCCGCTGGTACCGCGCGACGCTGCGAGCAGCGCCTGCACGTAGTCGAGGAGCGCCGGCGCGACGTGCACCGTCGCGGCCTCGCGCTGCCACGCCGCCAGCGTGGCCGCATCCGAGCAGGGAGAGATCTCGGGAATGCGCCTGCGGCGATCGCCCGAAACGAGCAACTCGCGCTCCGACGCAGGATCGGGATAACCAAGCTCGATCGCCATCAAGAAACGGTCGAGTTGCGATTCAGGCAATGGGTACGCGCCGATCTGTTCGGCAGGATTCTGCGTGGCGATCACGAAGAACGGCTCAGGTAGCGGCCGGGTTTCCCCGTCCACCGATACCTGCCGCTCTTCCATCGCTTCGAGCAGCGCGCTCTGTGTCTTGGGCGGTGCGCGATTGATCTCGTCTGCCAGTACGATCGAGTGGAAGATCGGGCCGGAATGGAAGCGGAACGCGTGAGCGGCAGGATCGAAAATCGAGACGCCGAGCACGTCCGCTGGCAGGAGATCGCTGGTGAACTGAATCCGCGCGTAGTTGATGCCCAGCGTTCCCGCCAGTGCCTGCGCCAGTGTTGATTTGCCGACGCCTGGGATGTCCTCGATCAACAGGTGGCCTCGCGCCAGCAGGCATGCGAGCGCCAGTTTAAGCGGCGTCTGCTTGCCGACAATGATGCGGCCGAGTTCCTGCACCACCGACGCGAGGCGCTCGGAGACGGGTACGGCCGGGGTATTCGCTGGACGAAGGCTCATGGACCCGACAACGGGAGCAAGAAAAATGCCACTATAGAGGGCAATTCTCGTCTAGTCATCACCGTTCGCGGCGCGCTACACTCCGTTCGACTGCCGGGCCCACTCGCGTCGCCCGCTTGACGCGGCTCGGGAACGCCTCCGCCCATCCCGTGCCCACCGCCTTCATCACGCACCCGACGTGCCGCCTGCACGACATGGGCCCGTATCACCCGGAATGTCCGGCGCGACTCGACGCCATTTCCGACAGGCTGATCAGCGACGGGCTGGACGCCTTTCTCGTGCATCGCGAGGCGCCGCCGGCAACGCGAGAGCAACTCGAGCGCGTCCATCCCGCGCGCTACGTCGACGAGATCGAGGCCGCGAGCCCGAAGTCGGGGATCCACTATGTCGATCCGGATACCGCGCTCAACCCGTATTCGCTCAGCGCAGCGCAACACGCGGCCGGCGCGGCGGTGCTCGCGACCGACCTGGTAGCGCGTGGCGAGTGCCGCGCCGCATTCTGCGCGGTGAGGCCACCGGGGCATCACGCCATGCGAACGCAGGCGATGGGCTTCTGCCTGTTCAACAACGTCGCCGTCGGTGTCATGCACGCCTTCGCGGCGCACGGCATCGAGCGCGCCGCGGTGGTCGACTTCGACGTGCATCACGGCAACGGAACCGAGGACATATTCGCCAACGATGCGCGGGTGGTGATGGCAGGCACGTTCCAGTACCCGCTCTACCCGTACTCGGGCGTCGATCCGCTCGGTCCGAACATGCACAACGTGCCGCTGTCGCCGGGCAGCGGCAGCGAGGCGTTCCGCGAGGCCTTTGCAAGCCACTGCCTGCCCGCTCTCGAGGCGCATCGGCCGCAGATGATCTTCGTCTCCGCAGGTTTCGACGCGCATCGCGAAGACCCGCTCGCCAATCTCAAGCTGACCGACGCCGACTTCGGGTGGGTGACCCAACGGCTCGTCGAGGTGGCGGAGCGCCACGCCAAGGGTCGCATCGTCGCTACGCTGGAAGGCGGCTACTCGCTGCCTGCGCTGGGCCGCAGCGTCGCCGCGCACCTGCGCGCTCTCTCCCAGACCTAGGGGCGGACGGTGGCACCGCGGCGTGGCCATCGTTCAACGAACTAACGACTCGGGACACTAGTGGAACGCAGGCGATTCCTGTCCGCATGCGCCGCCGTTGCCGGCGCCTCGCAAGTCGCAGCCCTGGCGAATGCGTGGGCCGCAGCAGCGCCGCAGCGCTATTCGCGGACGCGGCTCATCGACATTCACGGCGACCCAATTGTGGTCGCACGGCTTGCGCCGCGGACCAACTACGTCTTCAACTATCCGTATGCGGGCACGCCGTGCTTCCTGCTCAATCTCGGCCGGCCGGTCGCCGCGGCGCAGAAGCTGCTGCGCGCCGACGGTTCGGCGTACTCGTGGAGCGGCGGCGTCGGGCCAGCCCAGTCGATCGTCGCCTATTCGGCGATCTGCGCCCACAAGCTCGCCTACCCTACGCGCGAAGTTAGCTTCATCCGTTTCCAACCTGATCGCTCTCCCACCTCCGACGGCAACGTGATCCACTGCTGCGCCGACCACAGCGTGTACGACCCTGGAGCGGGCGCGCGCGTGGTCAGCGGGCCGGCTCCACAGCCACTGGCGGCGATACTGCTCGAATACGAGGCCGATAGCGACGGGCTGGCCGCGGTCGGAACCGTCGGCGCCGAGCAATTCGACGCCTTCTTTCGCAAGTACGACTTCAAGCTCACGATGGAATACGGGCAAGGACACGCCAAGCAACCGGTGGGCGAGACCACGGTCGTGCGCGAGCTTGCTCAGTACTGCCGCCAGACGATTCGCTGCTGAGAGGAGGGGTAAGTCTCAGCGCGCGCCAGCTTCTCTTGTCCCATCAGCGCATGCGCACGCGCCCCGGCTGCGCCTCGACGCGCTTGAGCCACGATTGCACCGCGGGGAAGCGCGCGAGATCGAAGCCGCCTTGGTCGGCCACATGGGTGTAGGCGTAAAGCGCGATGTCGGCAATGGTGTAGCGGCCTGCAACGAGGAATGGCTCCTTCGAGAGCCGTTGCTCCATGACGCCCAGCGCGCGGTAGCCTCCGTCCATCTTGGAGTCGGCCAGCGCGCGCTGAGACTCCGGGTCGGGATGGAAGCTCCGGAGGAAGCGCGCCACCGCTATGTACGGCTCGTGGCTGTATTGCTCGAAGAACAGCCATTGCAGCACCTGCGCCCGCTCCAGCCGGTCGGTCGGCAGCAGCGCGGAGCCCTCGGCAAGGTAGAAGATGATCGCGTTTGATTCGGGAAGATAGACGCCGCGCTCGATCTCCAGCAGCGGCACCTTGCCGTTGGGATTCTTGGCGAGGAATTCCGGCGTGCGCGTGGTGCCTTCGCGCGTGTCGATCTCCTCCCAGGCGTAGGGGAGCTTCAACGCCTCCAGCACCATGCGCACTTTGTGGCAGTTGCCGGACACCGACATCCCGTAGACCTTGAGCATTGCGATCTCCCTTCATAGGTGCAGCGAGCCTTGCGTCTTCGTTGCAGTCTAGCCAAGAAACCGCGCTCCGGGAATTGCAATACAATTCCACGAGGTGCGCGGCGCGTGCCTCGCCTGCTCGAACCCGACGCATGCCTCCGTCCATCGCTGCATTTCCCCATGCCGTCATCGAAGTGCGCGACCTGCGCAAGTCGTATCGGCGCGTGGAAGCGGTCAAGGGCGTGAGCTTTGCCGTGAGGCGCGGCACCACCACGGCGTTGCTCGGCGGCAACGGAGCCGGCAAGACCACAACACTCTCGATGCTGCTGGGCGTGCTCACGCCGACGGCCGGCGCGATCCGTATCCTGGGCGAGCCCATGCCCGAGCGTCGCTACAGCGTTCTGCCGCGGATCAACTTCACGTCTCCCTACGTCGACCTGCCCAAGCGGCTCACCGTGGCGGAGAACCTGCGCGTCTATGCTCGCCTGTACGGCGTCACGCGCCCGCGCTTGCGCGTGGGCGAGCTCGCCGAGGAGCTCGATCTCGTCGAGTTCATCGACCGTCCCTACGGCAACCTGTCGGCTGGGCAGCGCACGCGGGTGAGCCTGGCCAAGGCGCTCCTGAACCGCCCCGAGGTGCTGCTGCTCGACGAGCCGACCGCTTCGCTCGACCCCGACATCGGCGATCGCATGCGCACGCTACTCGAGGGCTACCAGAAGCGTAGCGGCTGCACCATGTTGCTAGCGTCGCACAACATGGGCGAGGTCGAGCGCATGTGCGACGACGTGATCATGCTGCGCGCCGGTCTGGTCGTCGATCAGGGCTCTCCATCGGCACTGCTCGAGCGCTATGGCCGCGGCAACATGGAGGAGGTCTTCCTCGACATCGCCCGTGAACGCGTCGACCCCGATCACGGGGCGAGCGCCGACGGGCACGCCGAAGGGATCGTTTCGTGAGCAGCGCCATCGCCCTCTGTGCCGGCTCGGCCAACCGGATCTTCGCTCTGGTCGAGCGTCACGCCTATCTGATGCTCAAGTCCTGGCCGCGCATCGTGTCGACGATGTACTACCCGACGGTGACGATGATCATGTGGGCATTCGTCACGATCTATCTCACGCCCAAGAGCAATTTTCTCTCCGATGCGCCGGGGCTCTTCATCGGCGCAGTGCTGCTGTGGGATATCCTTTTCCGCGGCCAGCTCGGCGTGTCGCTCACCTTCGTCGAGGAGATGTACTCGCGCAACCTGGGCAACCTGTTCGTGAGCCCCTTGCGTGCGTGGGAGCTGATCGCCGGCCAGCTCGCCATGAGCATACTGCGCACGTTGATCGGCGTGGGCGGAGCGTGCTTTTTCGCCTGGGTGCTGTTTCACTATTCGATCTTCACCTTCGGCTTTCCCCTGATCGCTTTCTTCGTCAACCTCATCGTGTGCGGGTGGGCGATCGGGCTTGCGGTGTCGGGCATGGTCCTGCGCTGGGGGCTGGGCGCCGAGGAACTGGCGTGGGCCGCGGTGTTCCTGATCGCGCCGGTATCGGGCGTCTACTATCCCATCGGAGTGCTCCCCGGGTGGGTGCAGACGATCGCGCATGCCATTCCGACCAGCTACGTGTTCGAGGGCATGCGCGCGGTGCTGCTAGAGCATGTCTTCCGCGCCGATCTTTTCTTCCAGGCGCTGGCCGTCAACGCGGTGTACCTGGCGGCAGGCGTCACGCTGTACCTGCTCGCGATCCGCTACGCGCGCGAGCACGGAATGCTGCTGCAGATGGGCGAGTGAAATGCAGAGTGAAAATTCTGCAAAGCGAGCATTCGGCATTGCATCGGCAAGCCGGCGGTCGTATGCTACAGGCTCCTCGCGACAAATAACCGATAGGAGGCGATTCATGCCTCAGCGCGCCATTCGCAGCGTGATCGAGCGGAAGACCAAAGGCATGGTGCTCGCGCCTGCAGCGACCACGGTCAGCCACGCCGCGCAAATGATGCAGAAGGCCAACCTGGGCGCATTGATGGTGGTGGACGGCGACGGAAAGCTCACTGGCATCTTCACCGAGCGCGACGCGCTCTTTCGCGTGCTCGCGCCGGGGCGCGACCCGACGAAGACCAGGCTCGCGCAGGTGATGACCAAGAATCCGCGCACGGTGGCGCCGGAGAAGCCATTCGGTTACGCCTTGCACATGATGTTCGAGAGCGGCTTTCGCCACGTGCCGGTGGTCGAGAACGGCCGTCCGATCGGCATGGTGACGGCCCGCGATGCGCTCGGTCCGGAGTTGGAGGAATTCGAGTCCGACATCGAGCGCCGCCAGCACATCGGCGAGATCCTGGGTTGATCGTGGATCGGAGCAGGGTCGCGGGCAGGCGTAAGCTCGGGCAATCGCGGGGGTCGCGATGAAGCCCTTCTCGACCATCGCCGCCGTCGTCTTCGCGCTGGTCGCGCTGCTCCACCTGCTGCGGCTCGTCTACGGTTGGCAGGTCGTCTTCAACGGCTGGACCGTTCCGATGTGGCTAAGCTGGTTCGGCCTGATCGTTGCCGGCGCGCTTTCCACGCTGGTCTGGCGCGAGGCGCGACGGTAGTGGGTAGCCTGGGTCGAGGAACGAGACCCAGGAGCGCCGTCCCGGGTTTCGCCTGCCGGCTCAACCCGGGCTACGTGATAAGGATCGCGGCGGCCACCTTCCTGCCCTCGGCCGCCAGGATGTTGAAAGTGCGGCACGCCGCGGGCGTGTCCATGACTTCGAACCCGATTCGTGCATCGGCGAGGGCCCGCGTCAGGCGTGGATGCGGGAAGCGCAGGGTCTTGCCGGTGCCGAGGATCACGACTTCCGGCTCGAGCGCGGCGATCGTCGCGAAATCCCCAGCGGTCAGCGCGTCGAAGCCGCCCGATGCCCAGCCGGTCGTGATCGTGTCGCTCGTGACGATCAGGTTCTCGCGGTACTCGACCACTCCGAGCCGCACGTAGCCGGCGCCGTACTCGGTGAATACGTTGCCTGGCGCAACGGAAAGATCGAACTTCACGCGGGATCCTATGGCCGGCGCCGGGGCGGGAGCCGCGGGCGGTGATTTGTGCGTTGCGGTAACCGCATAAGTCCGCTAGCATTCTAACCTTTTCCCATTTCTAACGTCGCTCGGACGGTTCCGGGCGCTTACGATAGAAAGGCCGGCATGAGTTCCCCCACCGCTGTCGAGTTCGCGCGGCTCAAGCGCCTCCCCCCGTACGTCTTCAACATCACCTCCGAGCTCAAGATGGCCGCGCGCAGGCGCGGCGAGGACATCATCGACTTCGGCATGGGCAATCCGGACGGCCCGACGCCCCCGCACATCGTCGCCAAGCTGATCGAGACGGTGCAACGGCCCGACACCCACGGCTACTCGGTGTCGCGCGGCATTCCGCGGCTGCGGCGGGCCATATGCCAGTGGTACCAGCGGCGCTGGGGCATCGAGTTCGACCCCGAGACCGAGGCCATCGTCACCATCGGGTCGAAGGAGGGTATCGCCCACTTGACGCTCGCCACGCTGGGGCGAGGCGACACGGTGCTGGTGCCCAATCCGAGCTACCCGATCCACATCTACGGACCGGTGATCGCCGGAGCGGACATCCGGCAGGTGCAGTTGACGCCCGACGTCGACTTCTTCTTCGAGCTCGAGCACACGATCAAGCTCTCGTTCCCCAAGCCGAAGATGCTCATCATCAACTTCCCGGCCAACCCGACCGCGCAGTGCGTCGAGCTCCCGTTCTTCGAGAAGATCGTCGCGCTCGCCAGGGAATACGGCATCTACGTCGTGCACGATCTCGCCTATGCGGATATCTGCTTCGACGGCTGGAAGGCGCCCTCGATCATGCAGGTTCCCGGCGCGCGCGAAGTCGCCGTCGAGTTCTTCACCATGTCCAAGAGCTACAACATGGCTGGCTGGCGCATCGGCTACATGGTCGGCAACAAGGACCTCGTGTACGCGCTCTCCCGCATCAAGGGCTATCACGACTACGGGACGTTCACGCCGATCCAGGTGGCGTCGATCGCCGCGCTCGAAGGCCCGCAGGATTGCGTCGCCAGCATCGCCATGCAGTATCAGAAGCGCCGCGACGTGCTGGTCAAGGGCCTGCACGAAGCGGGGTGGATGGTCGACGTGCCCAAGGCTTCGATGTACGTCTGGGCCAAGATTCCGGAAGCCTATCGCAACATGGGCTCGCTCGAGTTCACCAAGAAGCTGCTCGCGCAGGCCAAGGTGTCGGTGTCGCCCGGCATCGGCTTCGGCGAGTTCGGCGACGGCCACGTGCGCTTCGCATTGATTGAGAATGAACCGCGAACGCGACAGGCCATCCGGGGGATCAAGCAGATGTTCCGCGAAGATGGAGTCTTGGTACATGGACGCGAAAGTTCCGCGGCGACGGGCTGACGGGAAGGCAAGAGCAAAAGTAACTGCAGCGCTCAAGCCGCTGCAGGTCGGCTTGCTCGGCATCGGCACCGTCGGCTTCGGCACGTGGACCGTGCTGCGCCGGAACGAGGAGGAGATCACGCGGCGCGCGGGGCGGCCGATCCGCATTACCTGGATCGCGGACCCGGCGCAGAGCCGGGCGCGCGAGGCGACGCGAGGCGCGGAGGTCAACTTGACCGTCGATGCCGAGGCCGTGCTAGCGCGTCCGGACATCGACATCGTCATCGAGCTGATCGGCGGCATCGAGCCTGCACGCACGTATATCCTCAAGGCGATCGCCAACGGCAAGCACGTCGTGACCGCCAACAAAGCGCTGCTCGCGCGTCACGGCAACGAGATCTTCGCCGCCGCTCACGCCAAGGGGGTCATGGTCGCGTTCGAGGGCGCGGTCGCCGGGGGCATCCCCATCATCAAGGCGCTGCGAGAGGGCTTGACCGCCAACCGCATCGAATGGATCGCGGGAATCATCAATGGGACGTCCAACTTCATCCTTTCCGAGATGCGCGCCAAGGGCGCACCGTTCGACGCGGTGCTCGAGGAAGCGCAGGCTCGCGGCTATGCCGAGGCCGACCCCACCTTCGATGTCGAGGGCATCGACGCCGCGCACAAGCTCACCATCATGTCGGCGATCGCCTTCGGCGTGCCGATGCAGTTCGACAAGGCCTACACCGAAGGCATCTCCAGGCTCGCGCGCGAGGACATCCGCTACGCCGAAGAGCTGGGCTACCGGATCAAGCTCCTGGGGATCACGCGGCGCACCGCGGCCGGGATAGAGCTGCGCGTTCACCCCACGCTGATTCCCGAGCGCCGCCTGATCGCGAACGTCGAAGGCGTGATGAACGCGGTGCTGGTCAAGGGCGACGCAGTCGGGCCGACCATGTACTACGGCGCGGGCGCGGGCGCGGAGCCCACCGCCAGCGCGGTCATCGCCGACCTGGTCGACGTGACGCGGATGCACACCGCCGACCCCGAGCATCGCGTGCCGCACTTGGCCTTCCAGCCAGACCAGCTCTCCGACCTTCCCGTCCTGCCGATCGGCGAGGTCGAGACGAGCTACTACCTGCGCATGCGCGTCCTCGACCGGCCCGGCGTGCTCGCCGACATCACTCGCATCCTGGCCGACCGGGAGATCTCGATCGAGGCGATGATCCAGAAGGAACCGCCCGAAGGCGAGGATCAGGCCGACATCATCATGCTCACGCACCGCACGATCGAGAAGCGTGTTGTCGACGCGATCGCGAAAATCGAGAGGCTCAGGACCGTGCGCGACAAGGTCGTGCGCATCCGGATGGAAGAGCTCAACTAGGACGATTCAGCAATTGGGTGGAGCCTTCTTCCCTCACCCCCGCCCCTCTCCCGGCGGGAGAGGGGTTTGCCTTGGTCGCCTCTCCCTCTGGGAGAGGCCGCCGCGCGGAAACGCGGCGGGTGAGGGACAGTGCGTCGGTGACTTGGCGGAGGCGCGCTAGTCAGCGATGCGTTACGTGTCCACCCGCGGCGGCATGCCGCCGCAACCGTTCACGTCGATTCTGATCGAAGGCCTCGCACCCGACGGCGGCCTCGTCGTCCCCGAGCGCTACCCGAAGTTCACCGCGGAAGAGCTTGCGCGCTTGCGAGCCTCGAGCTATCGCGAGCTCGCGTTCGCGATCCTCTCGCGCTACATCGACGACATCGAGCCCGCGGATCTCAAGGCGATCATCACGCGCACCTACACTGCGGCCGCCTTCGGCAGCGAGGACATCACGCCGCTCAAGACGCTGGAGCCCGGGTTGCACCTGCTGCGCCTCGCCAACGGGCCGACGCTCGCCTTTAAGGACATCGCGCTGCAGCTCCTGGGCAATCTCTTCGAACATGTGCTCGCCAAGGACGGAGCGAAGCTCAACATCCTGGGAGCGACCTCCGGCGACACCGGATCGTCCGCCGAGTACGCGCTGCGGGGCAAGCGCGGCATATCGGTGTTCATGCTCTCTCCGCGCGGCCGCATGAGCGCGTTCCAGACCGCGCAGATGTACGCGCTCGCCGATCCCAACATCTTCAACCTCGCCATCGAGGGGGTTTTCGACGATTGCCAGGACATCGTCAAGAAGATCGCGGCGGATGCCGCCTTCAAACGACGCTACAGGCTCGGTGCGGTCAACTCGATCAACTGGGCGCGCGTGGCGGCGCAGATCGTCTACTACTTCAAGGGCTATTTCGCTGCCACGCGCAGCGAAGGCGAGGAGGTCGCGTTCGCGGTCCCCTCCGGCAATTTCGGCAACATCCTGGCGGGCCACGTCGCGCGCGAGATGGGTCTGCCGATCCGCCGACTGATCCTGGCCACCAACGAAAACGACGTGCTCGATGAGTTCTTTCGCACGGGGTGCTACCGTGCGCGCGGCGCCGCCGAGGTCGTTGCAACGTCGAGCCCGTCGATGGACATCTCCCGGGCGTCGAACTTCGAGCGCTTCGTTTTCGATCTCGCCGGGCGCGATCCCGCGGTGGTGCGGGCGCTGTGGCAGAAGCTCGACCGCGAGGGCGGCTTCGACGTCGCCGGGACGCCGCTCGCGGACAAGCTGCGCGCCTCCGGGTTTGTCTCGAGTCGGAGCAAGCATGCGGACAGGATCGCGACGATCCGCAGCGTGTCGGAAAAATACGGCGTGATCGTCGATCCGCACACCGCCGACGGCATCAAGGTCGGACTCTCGTACCGCGAATCGAACCTGCCGCTGATCTGCCTGGAGACCGCGCTGCCGGTGAAGTTCGCCGCGACGATTCGCGAAGCGCTCGGAAAAGAGCCCGAGCGCCCTGAGGCTTACCGCGGCCTCGAGGCGCTGCCGCAACGTTGCGCCATGCTGCCCGTCGACGCCGGCGCCGTCGAGGCGTACATTGCCGAGCATGCGTGCGCGTGACGGCTCGTTGAAAACGGGCGTGTCATTCCGAGGAGCGTCAGTGACGAGGATGGTGTTCATGACTGCTCCGCTTGACGCAACAGCAGATCCCTCGCTGCGCTCGGGATGACATGCTCCTCTAGCGCGTTGTTCCCATGATGCAACTCCTTCTCGATTTCTGGCGCAATTTTCACTCCGGCCTCCGGATTGCGTTCGGTCTGCCAGCTTCGCTGCTCGATTTCCGGGTCACGCTGCGCCAGCTCGTGCTGTTCCTTGCCATCGACGTATCGAGCGACGTGTTGATCGACTATCTGCGCGCCGGCACCGATGCCGTCTTCTCCGCACATGCGGTGGTGTACGAGGGTTTCATCACGGCGGTGCTGTTGCTCACTAGTTCGGCGCTGAGCGCGGCTTATCGCCAGCCGCATCTCAAGCTCGCTATTCCCGTGCTGGTGCTCGCCAGCCTGCCCGCCCTCGACCTGCTCCAGCTTATCCTCACGCTGCCGGGCACGCAGGGTGCGCTGCACGGCCTGTCGATTCAATGGCTCGGCTTCTGGGTCTTCCTCGCGTGGCTTGCGTTCATCTACTGGCGTGCGGTGGCGACTGCGCTCGCTCCACCAAAGCCCTGGTTCTGGGTGCGCTCGCTCGGCGGCGCGGCGCTGCTGCTCGCCGCAGTTCCCCTGGCGATATGGGCGTACCAGCCGTGGTGGGAAGCCCCCGAGCAGCAGACCGCCCGGCGCGACAGCAACTACGTGAGCCCGGCCTCGGAACAGGCGCTCACGGCGCAATCGCAGATGCTCTCGGACGCGCTCGACGACATCGAGGACGAGCGCCCCGGAACGACCGACCTCTACTTCGTGGGCTTCGCTCCATATTCCGGCGAGGACGTCTTTCGCAAGGACATGGACGTCGCGCGCGAGCTCATGGATGAGCGCTTCGACACCGACGGGCGCTCGATCGTGCTGATCAACAGCCCGTACACCGTGCTCGACCAGCCGCTGGCGACCGTGAGCAATCTACGCCAAACCCTGGAGGAGATCGGCTCCGCCATCGATGCGGACGACGACGTCGTGATGCTCTATCTGGAGAGCCACGGCACCCGCGATCACAAACTGGTGGTCGACTTTCCACCGCTCGAGCTCGACCAGCTTACGCCGGAGGCGCTGCGCGAGATGCTGGACGACGCCGGCATCAAGTGGCGCATCATCGTCGTCTCGGCGTGCTACTCCGGCGGATTCATCGATGCGCTCAAGGACGAGCACACGCTCATCATTACTGCCTCCGCGGCCAATCGCACTTCCTTTGGCTGCGGCAACGGAAGTGCGGCGACCTATTTCGGCGACGCGCTCTTCCAGCATGCACTGCGCTTCGAGGATTCGTTCGTCAAGGCGTTCGAGCAGGCGAAGCAGCGCATCGCCGAGCGCGAACGCGCCGAGCACCGGAAAGACGCGCCGTCGGACCCGCAGATCTACGTCGGAGCCGCGATGGCCGACAAGCTGCCGAAGCTCGAAGCCGCGCTGCGCGCGCGCCGCAGCGGCAACACGATCTGAGCTCACACCCTCGCTTGGTTTCGGGGTTCGACGCCCTCTGGCACGGCTGGAGCCTGACGATCGGTTATCATGCCTCGATGGCGGACTGGCAAACCGGTGCACCTTCGAGATTCCTCGTCTGGGTGGTCTCCTTGGTCGTCGCGGGACTGTCTTGGCTCACCAACTGGACGGAGGAGCGCGACACTGCGAGGCGCGACCTGTACGCCAACAAGGAAGATTGCATCAAGGACTGGGGCGAGGAAAGCAGCTGCGAGCAGGGCCCCGTCGCGCGCACCGGCACCGGCCGGCTGGGCTATTACTACGGTCCGGCCTATGAGTCGGGGCAGCACGGCTCTTCGTCGAGATCGCAACCCGAGGGTACCGTCGACAGCGCGCGCCAGGGCAGTCACGCCATAGGCACTTCCCATGTGAGCCGGGGAGGCTTCGGTGGCAGCGGAGCGGCTCACGGCGCGAGCGGGTCGTGATGGAGCGGCTCGAAGTCGAACCGCGGCCGGACTGGCGCCGGGACTGTGAATCCGTCGGGTTCAACTACCACTCGA
Organism: Casimicrobiaceae bacterium; assembly: GCA_035623155.1. Taxonomy (GTDB): domain Bacteria; phylum Pseudomonadota; class Gammaproteobacteria; order Burkholderiales; family Casimicrobiaceae; genus PALSA-1003. Next base: position 68,254 of record DASPTZ010000090.1, read on the forward strand.
TGGATGGCGTCTATTGGGACGAATCGCACTGCTATCGCTTCACCGCCGATCAAATTGGAGAGCTCGAGGAGGCGACCCGGGCGCTGCACGGCATGGCACTCGCCGCCGCCGAACACGTCATCATCGCGAATCGCTTCGACCAGCTCGCAATTCCGGCGCAGTTCGTCGAGTATGTGAAGGCCTCCTGGCGGGCAAGCGAGCCTACGCTCGACGGGCGCTTCGATCTGGCCTACGACGGCGTGAACCCGCCGAAGCTGCTCGAATACAACGCCGATACTCCGACTGCGCTGCTGGAAGCCTCGATAGTGCAGTGGCGCTGGCTCGAGCAGGCGATCCGTCCGCACCTTCCGCAAGCGGACCAGTTCAACTCGCTGGACGAAAGACTGGTCGCGAGCTGGCGCGCGCTGAGCGTGACATTTCCCGGAGCGCCCGTGCATTTCGCCTGCGTCAAGGACAGCGACGAAGACTTCGGCAACGTCGGTTATCAGCGGGACGTTGCCGCTCGGGTGGGATTGGCGACTCGCTTCGTTTATGTCGAGGACATCGGCTGGGCCGATCGCGAGGGCTTGTTCGTCGATGACAAAGACGAGGAGATCTCGGTCCTGTTCAAGCTCTACCCTTGGGAATGGCTCATTCGTGACGAGTTCGGGCCGCATTTGCTCGGCGCGCCGATTCGGTTGATCGAGCCGCCGTGGAAGATGCTGCTCTCGACCAAGGCCCTTCTTCCGATTCTCTGGGAGATGAACCCGGGCCATCCGAACCTCCTGCCTGCGGCGTTCGACCGCTCGCGCATCTCGGGGGACTACGTGCAGAAACCGATGTATTCACGCGAGGGCGCCAACGTGACTATGTGTCGTGGCGGGGAAGTGTTGCAGGCGGACGGCACCTACGGCCAGGAAGGCTGGATCTACCAGGCGTACACTCCGATCGCGCATTTCGACGGCATTTACACCGTGATCGGTTCGTGGGTTGTCGGAGACGAGCCGGCGGGCATGGGCATCCGGGAAGACGCGACGCCGATCACCCGGAACAGCAGCCGCTTCGTGCCGCACTACTTCACGTGATTGGAGGCGGGATCCACGTCGCACCATCGGGAGGACGACGATGAGCAACCTCTGGCAGTCGATTGCGGGATTTCCTCTATTCCTGCTGTACTTCGCCACCGCAGTGGCGCTGCTTGTCCTGTTCGTGGCGATCTACGCTCGGGTCATGCCGCACCGCGAGTTTGCCTTGATTCGCGAAGGCAACGTCGCCGCAGCGCTCTCCCTCAGCGGGGCGCTGATCGGTTTTGTGCTGCCGCTCGCGAGCGCCGTGGCGCACAGCGTCAATCCTATCGACATGGTCGCGTGGAGCGTGATCGCGCTGCTCATACAGCTCGCGGTCTACGCTGCGGTGGCGAGGCTGGTGCCTCACTTCCGCGAGGCGATCGCGGCCGGGCGAGTCGCTCCGGCGGCGCTGCTCGCCGCGCTGGCGATCTCGGTGGGAATTATCAACGCCGCGTGCCTGACGTACTGACCTCACGCGCTGCAGCCACGTCCGACCCTGCGACCGGTAGCGCGAGGTGTTGCTAGAATTGGCGCCATCGCTGCCTATCAGTCGGCTCAGGCAATCCCCCGATGACCCCCGCCGCACCGAGCTCGGGCGCTCTCACCGGCCTCAAGGTGCTCGAGCTCGGACAGCTCATCGCCGGTCCCTTCGCCGGCAAGATCTTCGCCGAATTCGGCGCCGAGGTGATCAAGATCGAGCCTCCTGCGGCAGAGGGCAAGCCGGGCGGCGATCCGCTGCGCCAATGGCGGTTGCTGCACGAAGGCACGTCGCTGTGGTGGTACGTGCAGGCGCGCAACAAGAAGTCGGTCACCGTCGATCTGCGCAAGGCCGATGGCCAGGAGATCGTCCGGCGCCTGGCCCGCAGTTGCGACGTCGTCATCGAGAATTTCCGCCCCGGGACACTGGAGAAATGGGGGCTCGGTTACGATGCGCTCGCCGCCGAGAATCCGGGGCTGGTCATGATTCGCCTGTCCGGCTTCGGGCAGACCGGACCGTACCGCGATCAACCCGGCTTCGGCGCTATCGGCGAATCGATGGGCGGCATGCGCCACATCACCGGCTTTCCCGACCGGCCGCCGGTGCGCATGAACGTGAGCATCGGCGATGCGCTCGCATCGCTGCACGGCGTCATCGGCGCGCTGATGGCGCTCCGACATCGCGACGCGCGCGGCGGCAAAGGCCAGATCATCGATGTCGCGCTCTACGAGGCGGTGTTCAATATGATGGAAAGCCTGCTGCCCGACTACGAGCTCTTTGGCGAGATTCGCGGCCGCATCGGAACCGGGCTCACCAACATCGTGCCGTCGAACACCTACACCACGCACGACGGGAAGAGCGTGGTCATCGGCGGCAACGCCGACTCGATCTACAAGCGGCTGATGCACGCGATCGGCCGCGATGACCTGGGGCTCGATCCCGAGCTTGCCACCAATGTCGGTCGGGTCAAGCGCACCGCGGAGATCGACGGGGCGATCGCGGCCTGGGCGCGCGAGCACGATCTCGACGACATCGTCGCCGTTCTCAAGGATGCGGACGTGCCCCACAGCAAGATCTACACCGCGGCCGACATCGGCGCCGATCCGCAGTACCTCGCGCGGGAGATGATCCTTCAAGCGACACTGCCCGACGGCACGGCGATCAAGCTGCCAGGCATCGTGCCGAAGCTGTCCGACACGCCAGGGGAGATGCGCTGGGTCGGCCCGGCGCTGGGCGAGCACACCGACGAAGTGCTGCGCGCGATCGGTTACGGGGCCGATGAGATCGGCCGACTGCGCGCCTCCGAAACGATATGAGTCGTCATCCCGGCGGAGGCCGGGATCCAAGTGGGGTTGCGTGCGAAGGCTCGTCGACGCAATTGGGTCCCGGCCTGCGCCGGGGCGACCATGTCGGGCGCGTTGACAGCGCGGGATCGCTGTGTGAGCATCGCCGCACCGAAGGGAGCGCCGGCGGCCCGAGCACTGACGCTCGATAGTTCCGCATCGCTCATTTCCACTGGAGGAGAGAATGAAGCTTCCGCGCAGCCTGGTGGTCGCAGCTTGCGCCGCGCTGTCCCTGTTGTCGTTCGACACGCTCGGACAAGGCAAGCCCGAAAAGCCCAAGGTCGGCATCGCCGTCGGCGGCAAGGCCGCGTTCTACTATCTGCCGCTCACCATCGCCGAGCGCCTCGGCTATTTCAAGGACGAGGGGCTCGAGGTCGAGATCAGCGATTTCGAAGGCGGCTCCAAGGCGCTGCAGGCGGTGGTCGGCGGTAGCGCCGATGTGGTGTCCGGTGCCTGGGAGAACACCATCGACCAGCAGCCGAAAGGGCTGCAGCTGCAAGGCTTCGTGCTGCAAGGCCGCTATCCGATGATCTGCCTCGCGCTGGCCAAGGCCAAGGCGGCGAGCTACAAGTCTCCCAAGGACCTGAAGGGAATGAAGATCGGCGTAAGCGCGCCTGGCTCGAGCACCAACCGCATGGTGCTGCGCATGCTCTCGCAGGACGGGCTCAAGGGCGACGACGTCTCGATCATCGGTGTCGGGACGGGACCCGGGGTGATCGCGGCCATGACCAGCGGTCAGATCGACGCCGTGTCCAATCTCGATCCCATGATCGCCAAGCTGGAGAAGATGGGCGCCGTAGTGCTGATTGCGGATACGCGCACGGCGAAAGGTACCGAAGAGGTGTTCGGGAGCGCCGACATGCCGGCCGGTGCTCTCTATGCGCCGATCAGCTTCATTCAGAAGAACCCCAACACGGTGCAGGCGCTGACCAACGCCATGGTGCGCGCCCTGTTGTGGATACAGAAGGCCACGCCGGAGGACATCGTCAAGACCGTCCCGCCGGAATATCTGCTTGGAGACAAGGACGTCTATATCGCGAGCTTCGTCAAGCTCAAGGACGCCTACTCGCCGGATGGAATGTTCACCGAGGCGGGCGCGCAGAACACGCTCAAGTACCTGGCGGCCTTCAACCCCGCGATCAAGCCCGCCGACATTAAGCTCGCGCCGACCTTCGACAACAGTTACGCACAGAAGGCGCTGGCGAAGTACAAGAAATAGCACCGAGGCGACAGGCTACGAACCCTCTAACTCCGTGGAAGAGGAGCGGGGGTGAAAGCAAAGCCATCTTGCATGTCCGCGCATCAATCTTCGAAGGGCCGCTGAGCGCTTCAGACGTCTGCGCTGCTTGACGCATATGCGAAATGTATATACACTCGTTGCGTAAGGCGACGAAACATGAACAAGCGATCTTCTTCAAGAACATCTAAAACCGATTGGCGGCGCGTGCGTGCGATGGCCGATCGCGACATCTCAGTCTCGGCGGAACATCCCGAGGCGTTTCTGAAGCACATTGTCCGGGGCATTGTTCGCCGCGGTCTGAAGCCTGTTCCGCCGAAGGCGTCCATTTCGCTTCGGCTCGACGCCGACGTACTTGAATGGCTCAAGTCGCAGGGGCCTGGCTATCAAACACGAATCAACGCCATCCTGCGGGCTTTCAAAGAGGCTTCAGCCTAACTGGTTGGCTGCCAGGACGCCGACTGGCTTTGTTCGATGAGCACTCCCGCGCTTGAGCTCGACCGCATCACCTGCGCCTTCGCCTCGCGCGAACGCCAGCGCGATCGCTACACCGCGGTCAAGGACACAACCCTAGCCGTGGGCACTGGCGAATTCGTCTCGGTCGTTGGCCCGACGGGCTGTGGCAAGTCGACGCTGCTCAATGTCGCGGCGGGGTTGCTGCAGCCCTCGTCGGGCGACGTGCGCGTGCTCGGCGAGCCGCTCTCCGGCATCAATCGGCATTCCGGGTACATGTTCCAGGCCGAGTCGCTCATGCCCTGGCGCAACGCGCTCGACAACGTCATCGCGGGTCTGCAATTCGCAGGCGTCGAGCGCGGTGAGGGCGAGAGGCGCGCGCAAGAATGGCTCGGACGGGTAGGGCTCACGGGCTTCGAGCGGCGCTATCCGCACGAGCTCTCCGGCGGCATGCGCAAGCGCGTCGCGCTCGCGCAGATGCTGATCCTCGACCCCGCGATCCTGCTCATGGACGAGCCGTTCTCCGCGCTCGACATCCAGACGCGCCAGTTGATGGAGAACGAGCTGCTCGACCTGTGGTCGGCGAATCGCAAGTCGGTGCTGTTCATCACTCATGATCTCGAGGAGGCGATCGCATTGTCCGACCGGGTGATCGTTCTCTCGGCGGGGCCGGAGACGCGGCCGATCGGCGATTACGCGATCGATCTGCCACGGCCGCGCGACGTCAACGAGATCCGCCTGACGCCACGCTTTGTCGAGCTGCACACCGGGATCTGGCACGCGATGAAGGACGAGGTGCTCAAAGGTTATGCGCGAAGCAGAAAGAACTAACGCCGGAAATGCCGACGCCGGAGCGGCGGCGGCCGCGAAGCGAAGCCAGCGCCCGTCGCGGGCAAGGTTCGCTTTCTATCACGTTCTGCTGCTGAGCGGTGTGTTCGCTTTCTGGTACGCCATGACCGAGCCGGGGTTCATCCCGCCGTTCTATTTCGACGACCCGACGCGGGCCAAGTTCTTCTTCGGGCAGCCGGTCGAAGTGGCGAAGCGCATCTGGGGCTGGTTCGCCGGGGGCGCAATCTACTTGCACCTGGGCGTCACGTTGATCGAGACACTGCTCGCCTTTGCCATCGGCACCCTGCTGGGCCTGGTGCTCGGCCTGTGGCTGGCGCTATCGCCAACGGTGTCGACGCTGGCCGATCCCTACATCAAGGCGATGAACGCCATGCCGCGAGTGATACTGGCGCCGATCTTCGCGGTGTGGTTCGGGCTCGGCATTGCGTCCAAGGTCGTGTTCGGTATCACGCTGGTATTCTTCATCGTGTTCTTCAACGTCTACCAGGGCGTGAAGGAAGTGAGCCCCGTCGTGCTCGCCAACGCGCGCATGCTGGGTGCGACGGGGCGGCAATTGCTGCGTTACGTGTACCTTCCCTCGGCGACGAGCTGGGTGTTTTCCAGCCTGCACACTTCCGTGGGCCTCGCCTTCGTCGGTGCCGTCGTCGGCGAATATCTCGGATCGGCGAGAGGTGTGGGCTATCTCATCCACCAGGCCGAGGGTGTGTTCGACATCGACACGGTGTTCGCCGGGATCCTGGTGTTGACCATGTGCGCGCTCATCCTCGATTTCATCGTGACACGCATCGAGGGGCGGCTTCTGGTGTGGCGGCCGCGGGCTGCGGAGACCGAGGCGATCTAGCTTTCCATTGACCCTAGCCGCTGGCGGGCGGTATCATTAACGACTCGATCGCGGGGTGGAGCAGTCTGGCAGCTCGTCGGGCTCATAACCCGAAGGTCGAAGGTTCAAATCCTTCCCCCGCAACCA
>DASPTZ010000091.1:0-32242 GCA_035623155.1 Casimicrobiaceae bacterium
GCCGACGTGGTGGCCACCGCCAAGCGCGACTTGAAACCCGGCGAAGTTCTCGACGGCGAGGGTGGATACACGGTCTGGGGCAAGCTCCTGCCAGCGCAGAAGTCGCTGGCGATCGGCGGATTGCCTCTCGGGCTCGCGCACAATCTGAAGCTCGTCCGCTCCGTTGGGCAGGGCCAGTCGCTCACCTGGAGCGACGTCGCGATCGACGCCAACCTGCCGGCGTATGCGGTCCGTCGCGAGATGGAGGCGCTTTTCACGTCCTCCAGCAAGGGAAGTCAACGCGCCGCCTGAGGGTCGAGCGCCTCGGTCGCAGCCCCCGCGCCCGCTCCGAATTTGACGTGGCGCAAAGGTTCCTGCGCCGCGCTCAGCCCGTTTGACCTAGCGCAAAGCGGCGCCCCTCGCCCGCGAGCATCCTGCCCTCAGGATTGCTGTTGGCAGGCCGCCACTCAACGGGAATGGCGGGGCAAGTCGAAGATTCTGAGGGCGGTTGTTCCCGCCGTGGAACTAGCACGGCGGCCGAACACCGAAGGGCCGGCGCCTGCCGGCCTTTTTTTCGCGTTCGGACGGAAAGATCAACTCGCCCTGATGCGCAATGTGGGAGGCTCCGAGCCCGGCGGCGCGGCCTACCACAATCCCTGCTAATTCACGGGCACCGGTTGTAGCGCCGCGGAGTCGCGTTTCGATCTGGTGAACTCCAATACCTTGCCCTTGCCGATCTGCAAAACCCTACGTGTCCGGGTGGGGTTTTCTGGGACGTCCGCTACGAAAATTCGAGTACAACGGTGTTTTGGCGGGAGGCTGCAATGAGACCGCTGATCCGGGCGCTGGTTATTTGCGTCGCTCTCGTGTTTTCAATCACACGGGCCGGGGCGACGCAATTCGGAACAGATGCAACCGACCTGTATTGGAACCCGAACGAATCCGGATGGGGCTTACAGGTCGTGCAAGAAAGCGATGTCCTCTTCGTGACGTTGTACGTCTACGACCCGGGTAACCCGATCTGGTACACCGCGACAGGTATTGCCCAAACCAATAGTAATACCGTCTGGGTTGGCGATCTCTACCGGACGACGGGCCCGGCGTTCAGCGATCCGGTCTTCGACCCTACATCGGTCACCAGCACGAAGGTTGGAACCCTCACGTTTTCTCTGATGACCGTCAACACCGCCACCCTTACGTATTCGGTGAATGGCGTTGTCGTAACCAAGCAGATCCAACGCCAGACGCTCAAGAACGACACTTACGGTGGGACCTATGTCGGTCAGTTCAAGAATGTGCTTACCTGCAATGACGCGACAAAGAACGGGACTGTGATCATTCCGGCGACGCTTACCGTTGTGCATTCCGGAACAAGTGCATTTACGATGATCGCAACCGAATCGAGTGCGACTTGCACTTACACCGGCACCTATGCGCAGACGGGAAGATCCGGCAATGTCAACAGCGGGACATATAGTTGTAGCGACGGCACGTCAGGGACTTTCAATTCCTTCGAGATGTACGTCAACATAAGCGGCTTCACGGGACGGGCGAATATTAATAGCGTGGTTTGCATGGCCACTTCCCACTTCGGCGGGATGCGGCAATAGCAACCTGCACCTTCGGGTCAGGAACAGTGGACGGCACGAGCCAGACCACAGCGGGTACGCCGGCAGTCGCGCGCGAGTCTGTGCCATCCGCCTTGATGCCGGAAGGTGCTCATTTGAAACTGTAGTTCACGCTAACCCAGTAAAGCCGGCCGCGCGGGTCGGCGTAGGTCGGGTCGTAACCCGCCACGTACCCGCCGGCGCTCGACGCGGTCTGATTCGAGAACGGCGGGTTGCGATCCAGGAGGTTCTTGACGCCGACCGAGAATGTCCAATGGGGGAGGCCGGCGTACGAGCCGCTGAGATTCCAGATGTCGTAGTCGCCGATGACGCGCAGGCTGTTGCCTGTGTTCGGGCCCGGAGCCGCATCATAGGTTCCTTGCTGGTAATTCTCGGTAAGGGTCGCCGACCAAGGACCGTAGTTCCAATCGAGCGTCAGGTAGTGATGCCAGTACGGGATCGCGCCGGGCGAGAGTTCGTGGTTGACCTGATTGAGATAACTGCCGTCGGGTTGCTGCTGCAGGTACTTGATGTTGTAGGTGCCTTGGAAGCTCAGCTTGAACTGACCCCAGTCGAGCTTCGGGAACAGGTACTGCGCGTTGAAGTCGATTCCTGTCACGCGCACCTTGCCTAAGTTCATCAGGGTCTGATCCACCAGCACAATCGGCCCCGGAAGGGTGGGAAAGGCCGCATCAACCGGTCCGCGGTGGATGAATTGGCACGTCGGGCCATGGATGCCATCCGGGCAGAGCGCAAAGATGGTCTGGCTGCTGAAAGCGTTGATGGAATCCTTGAGCAGGACGTCGAAGTACTCGAGGCCGAGGGAAAGTCCCGGCGCGGGTGTCCAAATGCCGCCGGCGCCCCACTGAGAGGATTTTACCGGTTGCAAGCGCGGATTGCCGAGTACGAGCGCTGGAAAGGCCGCGTTACAGTCCTGCGCCGAGTTGGTCACTGGACATCGGGCCGGGTCGCTCTGGAAAGAGGTTAGCGCCAAGGTCGGCGGCGACAGCGCCACGAGGCTTGGCGCGCCGAAACCGGTACCGGCATACGCGCGCATCAGGAGTGCTTTGGTCGGCTGCCAGCGCATCCACAGCTTGGGATTGGTCGTCGACCCGAAGTCGCTGTAATGGTCGTATCGCACCGCGACGTCGCCTTCGAGGGTCTTGCTGATCGGCACGTTAGCTTCAGCGAACGCCGCCCAGAGGTTTCGGCTGGCCGTCAGCGACGGCAGCGCACCGACTTGAAGGATGTTGCCGGACGCCAGGTCGGCCGAGGAATCGTTGACGAGCTTCCATTGGCGAGCCTCCGCTCCCAGAGCGATCGCCAAGGCTCCGGCGGGCATTTCATAGATGTCGTTCGTAGCATGAAAATCGACCGAGGTCAGCGTGCCCTTGCCGTTTTTCGCGGTTCCATCGAACTCGGCGCTCGACATCTTTGCCACCACGTCCGGCGTATTGGGGCCGAAGGGATTGACGACACCGCTGTTGACAATCGGAATGATCGCTGATTCCCTGAGATAGCCGTTCACGTAGCGGTCGGTGACCTGGTTCTCGCTGTAGCTGAGAGCTCCGTTGTAGCTCCAGCCCTCGATGAGGCCCTGCATGCCGGCCACGAGGTTCCACTGCTCCACGATGGGCTCACTGGTGCGCGGACCGAGGTCAACCGAGCGCCAGCGGATGTTCAGCGGTTGGCCGTCGATCCCGAAGAACTGCGCGAATGCATGGGGGTAGAACGCACTTGTCGGCGGCAGATAGAAATGGTTGATGCCATCAAAGGTGGTCGCGTTCGAGACGTTTGTCGGAGCGCCGACGTAGGTGAAGTTGTTTCGCACGTAAAGGCCCTGCAGGAAGAACTGTTGGTCCGGATTGATTTGCCACGTGAACGCACCGACCAGGTCGAGGCGCTCGCTCGCATCGACGAGATCGATGAAGCGTGCACCGTCGAAGCGACATTGGTTTGGCGCTGCCTGGGTCGGGAACGACAGCGGCGGCAGGCAGGTGGGATTATGGTAGGCGTTCGTCGGATCGCCAGTCGGGTTCCGCGTGCCCGCCGGCGTGTCGACGTTCGCGGGCACGCTGCTGGGGCTCGTCTGGTCCACGCCTTCGCCCGGTATGTACTGGCTCCGGGAAAACGGACGGTCGACGGCCTGGATGGCGCCGTACTTCTGGTAATCGACCATGGCGAAAGCGTTGAACTTCTGCGTCGCGAGATCGCCGTACCCTCCGGTCACGTTGTAGTGCTCGCTGTAGCCACCGGTGTGCTCGGGCGACGTGTACTGCGCGTAGGCTTCGGCGCCCTGGTAAGTCGTGCGCAGGATGAAATTGACCACGCCGGCGATGGCGTCGCTGCCATAGATCGCGGACGCGCCATCCTTGAGGATTTCGACGCGCTCGATCGCCGCGACTGGAATGACGTTGAGGTCGACGGCACCGCCTGCGAACGCGTACGGCGCGATGCGCCGACCGTTGAGCAGAAGAAGCATCGCATTAGCGCCAAGGCCGCGCAGCGACGCGCCAGCAAAGCCGGGGCTGAGCGCTGCGACGTTCTCCGCCACCTCGGGGAACGAGCCGTAACTGATGTTTGCCGAAATGCTGTTCAGCAGCTCGGCGGCAGTCTGGAAGTTGGCGCGCTGGATGTCCTCGCGGGTGATCACCTGCACCGGGAGCCCTGTCTCGCGATTGATCGTCGGGATATTGCTGCCGGTGACTGTGATCTTTCCCAGGTATTCGACCGACGTTTCGGGAGCCGGCTGGTCCTGCCCGAACGCTGGGCCGGCCAATCCTCCGACCGCACCACACGCGCCCAGCGCGCAGGCAAGTTTCGCGGTCACCTGCTTCCGGGGGAAGTTCATCGCTTACCCCTTCCTATAGGAAGACCGGATTGGAAGTCCCAACCCGCTTAGAGCGAGGTGTAGTCCGATGTCAATTGCATCGCCTCGACCCGAGTGATTGAAAAGACGAGGGCGGCGCGAACAGCCAGTGCCCGAAGCATCGACCTCATTGTAGCCTCCCGCACGATTCGATTTTGCTGCCCCCAAAGCCGGAGATTACCCCGACTTGGAAAGATTCTGATGGTTATCCGGCTCCCAAATCCCTACCTGTCCGGGTGGGGTTTTCTAGACGCGTCGCTACGAAAATTCGAATCCAAATGGCCTCCTCGCAGCCGTGCCAAGAACCATGGTGACTCTGTGCAATGTGTCGCACGCGACGAGACCGTTTGAGACGGTTGCGGGGGCGCGAGCGCAGCGCACCTGCCCGCGCGTCTTCGCAGGAGGATTGCGGCGCAGCGAACGTCGATGAAGCAGTCAACGAAAACCGGCGCATGGCCGCAGGCATCGGCACAGCGGACCGTTGTGCACACCATCGTCTTCGCCCTTGCGTCGACGGTTGCCACGCCGGTTGCGCGGGCCTTCGAGATCGATACCGGCAATCCCGACGTCAAGATGCAATGGGACACCACGGTGAAGTACAGCGCTGCGTGGCGGCTGAAGGGTCAATCGGATGCATTGATCAACAACCCACCGACCACGGTCAATCAGGACGATGGCGACCGCAACTTCAACACCGGGGTCATTTCCAGTCGCTTCGATCTGTATTCGGAGTTCGACGTCACCTACAAAGGATGGGGCACACGCCTGAGCGGCGCGGCGTGGTATGACTCCGTCTACAATCGCAACAACGCCAACAACTCTCCTTCCACGGCGAATCAGTACACGGTACCTTACAACCAGTTCACCAACGCAACTCGCATCCTCCACGGACGCGACGGCGAGCTTCTCGACGCGTTCGGGTTCGGGGCGGTGGATATCGCGGATACAAGACTCACGTTCCGGGCCGGCCAGTACGCGTTGCTTTGGGGAGAAAGCCTGTTCTTCGGTGCCAATGGCATCGCCGGCGGACAGGCGCCCGTCGACCTCATCAAGGCGCTCTCGGTACCCAACACACGCTTCAACGAGCTGATCCGCCCTGTTCCTCAGGTGTCCGCGCAGTGGCAGATCAGTCCCGTAATTTCGGTCGGTGCCTATTATCAGTTGCAATGGGAAAACAATCGCTTTCCCGCGGTGGGCAGTTATTTCAACAACGGCGACTTGCTGGATTGGGGCGGCGAGCGGTTGCTCGCCGGCGGGCCGCTCGTTCCCGGCGGCGGTCCCGCCGCATTCTTCCGCGGCAGCGACCTGCATGCGAAGAATTCGGGCCAAGGCGGAGTTGACGTGCGCTTCCGAGTCGGAGAGGCCGACTATGGCCTCTACGCGATCCGCTATAGCGACAAGGGTCCGCAACTGTATATCAAGCCCAGCGTCGACCCGGCGAGCGGGACCGTGTTCGATCCGTCCAACTTCAATCCGGTGACCGGACAGATCGGTCAGTATTATTGGGTCTATCCAGAGAACATCCGGGCGTACGGAGCGAGTTTCAGCTACACGATCGGCGACTTCAATATTGCAGGCGAAGCGTCGCTCCGTCGCAATACGCCGCTGGTCAGTGACGGGCAGACCGTTCTTCCGTCGGCCCTTGGCGGGCCCGCGACGGCGCCCGACAACAATGCCAATCCGCTCTATGCGGTCGGCAACTCGGCCCACGCCCAGCTTTCAACGTTTGCGTCGCTGCCGCCCTCGTTCATTGCAAACGAGACGGGCCTTCTCGCGGAGATCGCCTGGAATCGACTTACCTCCATCGCCAAGAATCCTAACGCGCTCGATCCCAACGCCACGCGTGATGCCACCAACATCCAGGTCGTGTATCAACCGACCTACAGGCAAGTGCTTCCAGGGCTGGATTTGTCCGTTCCTGTTGGCGTCACGTACGGGATTCAGGGCAAATCGTCGGTGGTCGCAAGCTTTGTCGGTCCGGGAGTCGGCAACTTCAGCGCTGGACTCGCCGGGACCTATCTCGACGTGTGGGGCTTTGGAGTGACCTACACGCATTACTTCGGTCCCGAGGGCACCTTCGTCGACGCGCAGAACCATCTTTCCTACCAGCAATCGCTGCACGATCGCGACTTCATCTCGCTGTCGATCTATCGTACATTTTGATTCGCGGAGGGCATCCATGAAACGGTGCCAACTCATCTTCCTGCAGGTGACATTGCTGGGCGTCGCGATCCTACTCGGAGACTCCGCAACGCCGGCAGTCACCCCTGAAGAAGCGGGGCAGCTGGGGACTACGCTCACGCCTCTCGGCGCCGAGAAAGCTGGCAACGAGAACGGCAGCATCCCTGCGTGGACCGGCGGCTATACGATGCCGATCCCGGGCGACACGCCGGGCGGCAGGCGCGGCGACCCCTTCAAGGACGAGAAGCCGCTGTTCTCGATCGACTCGACGAACATGGAACAGTACGCCGATAAGTTGACCGACGGAGTCAAGGCGCTGCTGAAGAAGTATCCCGACACCTACCGCGTCGATGTCTACGAGACGCACCGCACGGCGGCGGCGCCGCAGTGGCTATACGACAACACTTTCAAGAACGCCACGCGTGCGAGGCTGAATGGCGACGTGCCCGAGGGCGCCTACGGGGGCATCCCGTTTCCGATTCCCAAGAGTGGCGCCGAAGTGATCTGGAATCACCTGCTGCGCTGGCGCGGCACGTCGTGGCAGTACACCGCCACGCAGTACCAGCTTACCGCGGAAGGCCAGCAGGTGATGTCGACCGACGCCGTCTTCGATTTTCAGATGCCATACTACTTTCAGGAAGGCAACGCCGACGAGTTCGCCAAGAGCGGCGAATACTGGATGCTCCACAATATCAACGTTGGCCCTCCGAGCCACGTCGGCGAGGCGGTGGTAGCGCGGCGAAACCTCAGTGGCGACAGCCAGAACTGGCTCTACCTGCCCGGCCAGCGCAGGGTGCGCAAGCTGCCCGACGGGTGCTGCGACATCCTCGTCGATGGCACCGAAGGCATGCTGTTCTACGACGAACTCGAGACCTGGAGCGGTCGCATCGATCGCTTCGACTGGAAGCTGGTCGGCAAGAAGGAGATGTACATTCCCTACAACAACAACCGTCTGCTGCAGCCGAAGACCGATGCCGAGGTGATGTCCAAGCATTTTCTCAATCCGGACTATGTGCGCTGGGAGTTGCATCGCGTGTGGGTGGTCGATGCCTCGCTGCGACAAGGCCTGCGCCACCGGGCGCCGCGCGGTCGCTACTACTGTGACGAGGACTCGTGGGATTGCGTGCTGGCGGACCGCTGGGACGCCAACGGCCAGCTGTGGAGGACCGTCTGGTCGCAGGTCCTCGTTGCCCCTGACATGCCCGGCACGATCGACTTCGTGATGGGGTTCACCGATCTCGTGTCAGGTGCTGCGTTCGTTGGCAACTTGCATAACGCGAAGCCTTCCCAAATCCGGCGCATGCCCCGCTACCCGGATCGAGTGTTCACACCCGATGCGCTAGCGGGTGAAGGCGTGCGCTGAGACGGAGCAGCGCCGCAACGCGTGCGCGAAGGAGAAGCCGACGATGAAACGGATAGCGGTCGAGTGTCGCAAAGGTGGCTCGACGCATGGCGAGTACGCCGGCTACGCGATGTCCAGGCGCGACTTCGTTGCGCGGATCGGCGGCATGGCGATCATGTGGCCGCTCGCAGCGTGCACCCAAAAACCGGCGATGCCAGTGATCGGCGCCCTCTACCTCACTTCGAACTTTCTCAACTTGCCCGACGCCGCGGGAATCCTAGGCGGTTTTCGGGCCGGGTTGTCGGAAGCGGGGTATGTCGAAGGCAAGACCGTGGCCGTCGAATACCGTTGGGCAGACTTTCACGACGATCGCCTTCCGGCGCTTGCGGCCGACTTGGTCAGCCGTCATGTCGCCGTCCTGGTTGCGGGCGGCGGTGCTGCGCGAGCGGCCAAAGCGGCGACCTCGGGGATTCCGATCGTGTTCGTGGAGCAGGATGATCCGGTCGCCATCGGCCTCGTCGCGAGCCTCGGTCGGCCCGGCGGAAACGTTACCGGCGTTACGACCTTCGCCGTCAACCTTGACGCGAAACGGCTGGAGGAGCTGCATGAACTGGTGCCCGAAGCGACGGTGATCGCCCAGCTCGTCAATCCGGATCGCCCGACCGCCGAACCCCAGGTGAGAGAAGCGCAGAAAGCCGCCCGCTCGTTCGGCGTGCAACTCGAGGTCTTGGGTGCCCGCAGCGAACCGGAGATCGAGACCGCGTTTGCCAGACTGATGCAACTCCGGGCTGGGGGACTCCTCGTCAGCAGCGATCTGTTTCTCGACGCGCATCACGACAAGATCATCGGGCTGGCGGCGCAGCATGCCGTGCCGGCCATCTATGAACTGCGTCACTTCGTCGACGACGGCGGCCTGATGAGCTACGGACCGAGCCTTGCCGAGTCCTTCCGCGAGATGGGCATCTACACCGGCAAGATCTTGCGTGGGGCCAAGCCCGCCGATCTACCGGTGCTGCAGCCGACCAAATTCGACCTCGCGATCAATCTCAAGACCGCCAAGGCGATCGGACTCACGATCCCCGATGCGTTGCTGCGGCGGGCGGACGAGGTGATTCGATGATATCCCGGCGCGACTTTGTTGCCCGGATCGGTGGCATGGCGATCATTTGGCCGCTCGCCGCGTGCACGCAGAAGCCGGCGATGCCATTGATCGGTCGTCTCCACCTCAATTCGGACCCTTTCAAGGCCTCCTCGTCCTTACAAACCTACCGCACAACTTCCACACCGCTGGAGGCCGCCTTCCAAGCGGGGTTGGCGGAAGCGGGGTATGTCGAAGGCAAGACGGTGACCATCGAAGACCGTTGGGCGGACTTCCATGCCGATCGCCTGCCGACGCTTGCGGCCGACTTGGTCAGCCGTCACGTCGCCGTCCTGGTCGCGGGCGGTGCTACTGCGCTGGTCGCCAAGGCGGCAACCTCAACGATTCCGATCGTCTTCGTGGAGCAGGATGATCCGGTCGCCATCGGCCTCGTCGCGAGCCTCGGTCGCCCCGGCGGAAACATTACCGGTGTTACAACCTTCGCCGTGAACCTGGACGCGAAACGGCTGGAGAAGCTGCATGAACTGGTGCCTGAAGCGAGGCTAATCGCCCAGCTCGTCAATCCGGATCACCCGACTGCCGAGCCGCAGGCGAGAGAGGCGCAGAAGGCGGCGCGCTCGTTCGGCGTGCAACTCGAGGTCCTGGGTGCCCGCAGTGAACCGGAGGTCGAGGAGGCGTTTGCCAAATTGACGCAGCTTCGGGCTGGGGGACTGCTTGTCAGCAGCGATCTGTTTCTCGACGCGCATCACGACAAGATCATCGGGTTGGCGGCGCGGCATGCCTTGCCGGCGATCTATGAACTGCGTCACTGGGTCGGCGACGGCGGCCTGATGAGCTACGGACCGAACCTTGCCGAATCCTTTCGCGAGATGGGCATCTACACCGGCAAGATCCTGCACGGGGCCAAGCCCGCCGATCTACCGGTGCTGCAGCCGACCAAATTCGACCTCGCGATCAATCTCAAGACCGCCAAGGCGATCGGACTCACGATCCCCGATACGCTGCTGCGGCAGGCGGATGAGGTGATCCGGTGATGAACAGGGCGCTGCTCGGCGCGACAGGAAGCAATCTACTCACCGCGTCGCCAAAGGCTCGCTCGTGCTGGGCACTCTTTTAGCGCACGGCCGTGAACAACCGGCAAGCGTTCGCCTGCTCCACGGAAATAGTTGACCTCCCAGGGATGCAGCACGAAACTCTGCGGACAATGTCTGAACCCGAAGTCGAGGCGAGCGCGTTCGCCGATCGACTGGACAAGAGCCAGGTCAGCGCGGACTCGACCGCCAAGCTTGTCGCAGAGGCGATGAACGCCGGCGCGCGCCAAAGCTACCGCGGCCGGCTCTTTCGCAAGTACCTCCTCCTCATCCTCACGCTGGTGACGATTGCGCTGCTCGCATCCGGCGCGATCAGCATCTACTTTTCATACGAGGAAAACAAGTCGGCGCTGGCGAGCCTGCAGCACGAAAAGGCGATCGCGGCGGCCTCACGGATCGAGCAGTACGTGGAGCAGATCGTCAGGCAGCTCAAGTACGCAGCGCTGTCGCAACTCGATGCAAGCGACGTGGAGCCGCGCCGCAACGAGTTCCGCAACCTGCTCTCGCAGGTGCCGGAAGTCACCGAGATCGCCCAGCTAGATGCAGCCGGCCGCGAGCAGATCGCCGTCTCCCGCGTCGACTTGGATAGCATCAACTCGGGCAAGGACCGATCGCAAGAGCCGGCGTTTCGCAATTCCAAACAGGGACAGCCGTGGTTCTCCCCGGTGTACTTCAAGAAGGACAGCGAACCTTACATCACGATTGCCATTCGTTCCGGCAGCGACGTGGTGACCATCGCCGACGTGAACCTCAAGTTCATTTGGGACGTCATATGGCGAATCAGGATCGGCGACAATGGAAAGGCGTACGTGGTCGACGCCAACGGCTTCCTGGTCGCGGACCCGGACATCGTTGCGGTACTCCAAAAAAGAAATCTGTTGCAGCTGCTACACGTCAAGGCAGCAATCGAAAAAAAATGGGACTCGAGCGAGCCGGCGATGGTCTCGACTGACCTGGGTGGCGTGTCGGTGCTGGTATCGGCAGCGCCGATCGAGTCGCTCGGGTGGAACGTCTTCGTCGAGCAGCCGGTCTCGGAGGTTTACGCGCATTTGTATTCATCGATTGTGCGGACCGCGCTCCTGCTGCTGGCGGGGTTGGTGCTGTCCGCGGCGGGCGCGCTGGCGCTCGCGCGCGGCATGGTCCGGCCGATACGCACTCTCGAGGAAGGCGCGAGGCGCATCGGCGCCGGCGAGCTCGAGCAGCAGATCGAGGTGCGTACCGGCGACGAGCTCGAAGCGCTCGCCAACCAGTTCAATCACATGACCGGGAAGCTGCGCGAGTCGTATGCGGGCCTCGAACACAAGGTCGACGAGCGCACTCGCGAGCTCAAGAATTCGCTCGAGCAGCAGACGGCAATCAGCGAGATCCTGCGGGTGATCTCGAGCTCGCCGACCGACGTGCAGCCCGTGCTCGATGCGATTGCGGAGCGTGCGGCACGCCTGTGCGATGCATTCGGCGCGTCGATCCACCTCGCCGACCGCGGCGTGCTCCGCCATGTCGCGTCATGGGGTTCGTCGTCCAGCGAGATTGCCGATGTGGAGACGCTGCCGATCAGCCGCGATTCGATTTCCGGCCGCGCGCTGCTGGAGCAGAAGACGATCCACGTTCATGACATGATGCTCGAAGGGGCCGAATATCCGTTGAGCCACCAGTTTGCCGTGCGTTTCGGCAACCGTACGATGCTGGTCGCGCCGCTCTACCGCGAGGGGCAACCGTTCGGCACCATTGTGCTGCGGCGCCCGGATGTACGCCCGTTCAATGACCGGGAGATTGCGCTCGTCCAGACCTTCGGCGACCAAGCGGCGATAGCGATAGAGAATGTCCGCTTGTTCGAGGAGATTCAGGAGAAGAGCCGCCAGGTCGAGATCGCGAGTCAGCACAAGATGCAATTCCTCGCCAACATGAGCCACGAATTGCGGACACCGCTGAATGCAATCCTCGGCTTTTCGGAGCTGCTGTTCGACGGAATTTACGGCCCGCTGGACGACCGCGTCAGAAGTGTCCTCGAGCGCGTGCAGCACAACGGAAAGCATTTGCTTGGACTCATCAACGACGTTCTCGACCTGTCCAAGATCGACGCCGGCCAGCTCACCCTGACGCTCGACGCCTACTCGATGTCCGCGCTCGTGAAATCGACGCTGGCGAGCACCGAATCGCTCGCGCGAGCCAAGGGATTGGCGCTCGAGTGTACGATCGCTGACCACTTGCCGGTCGGGTGGGGCGACGAGCGACGTTTGGCACAGGTCCTGCTCAACGTCGTCGGCAACGCCATCAAGTTCACGGATCAGGGAAAGGTCGAGGTCACTGCAACGGCCGTTGACGGCAAGTACTGCGTCGACGTGCGCGATACGGGGCCCGGAATCGCCGAAGCCGACCAGCCTCGAATCTTCGAGGAATTCCAGCAGGTCGACGTGTCCAGCACGCGCAGCAAAGGCGGCACGGGTCTCGGCCTGGCGATCGCCCGCCGAATCGTCGAGATGCACGGCGGATCCATTTCGGTGGTGTCGACGCTTGGCGCGGGCGCGACCTTCCATATCGTCTTGCCAGTAAAGGCCCAGCAACAGAGGGAAGCCGCATGAACAAACGCGTTCTGATCATCGAGGACACCGAGGATAACCGACAGATCCTGCGCGACCTGTTGAGTGCTGCCGGATACGAGGTCATCGAGGCGACCGATGGCGCAACGGGAGTGGCCTTGGCATTGGACCGGCATCCCGATCTTATCCTCATGGACATCCAGATTCCGGTACTCGACGGCTACGAGGCTACGCGCCGAATCAAGGCGGCCCCCTCGACGCGCCACATCCCTATTGTCGCCGTCACTTCTTACGCTTTGGTCGGAGACGAGGCGAGGACGCGCGAAGCCGGGTGCGACGGCTACGTCGCGAAGCCGTTCAGCCCCCGCCTGCTGCTCGACAAAGTGCGCGAATTCATCGGTTGATTTGCTAGCGCAGGGAAATCCGATGCACACCACGCCGCGCATCCTCGTGGTCGACGACACGCCGGAGACGCGTGAGATCATGACGTTGCGCCTGCAGCAGCAGGGCTACGACGTCGTAATCGGAGTCGACGGCGAAGACGCGCTGGAAAAGGTGCGGGCTGAGCAACCCGACCTCGTTCTTCTGGACATCATGATGCCGAAGCTCGACGGTATCTCCGTGACCAAGCGTCTTAAGGCGGATCCATCGCTGCCGTTCATCCCCATCGTCCTGCTCACCGCCAAGGCCGACGCGAAGGACGTGATTGCAGGTCTCGACGCGGGCGCCGACGACTATCTCACCAAGCCGGTCGATCATGGGCCGTTGGTAGCCCGCGTTCGCTCGATGCTGCGAATCAAGGAGCTGCACGACCAGGTTCAGAACAAGACAGAGGAGCTCGCCGCACTGAACCGTACCCTCGAATCGCGCGTAGCAGCGCAGGTCGACGAGATCGAACGCGTGTCGCGGCTCAAGCGCTTCCTCGCGCCGCAAATTGCGGAAATGATCGTTTCTTCCAGCGAGGACGGTATTCTGCAAAGCCACCGTCGCGACATAGCGGTGTTGTTCTGCGACCTGCGCGGCTTCACCGCGTTTGCCGAGGTCGCGGAGCCCGAGGAAGTGATCGGCCTGCTGCGCGAGTATCACGGCCTGTTGGTTCCACTGGTTCACGGTCACGAGGGAACGATCGACCATTTTCAGGGTGACGGCCTGATGGTCTTCTTCAACGATCCGCTGCCGTGCCCCGATCCGGCGCAGCGCGCGGTTCAGCTGGCGCTCAGCATGCATGAGGTGGTCGCGTGCTTCGCGGAGGACTGGCGCGCGCGCGGCCGCCAGATCGGCTTTGGCGCCGGTATCGCGCAGGGCTTTGCAACCTTGGGACAGATCGGCGTCAAAGGGTGTGCTGTCTACAGTGCGATCGGCACCGTGGCAAACGTCGCATCGCGGCTTTCGGCTGAAGCCAAAGACGGGCAAACGCTCGTGACCGCGCGCGTCGCCGCGGCGGTCAGGGACATCGTAGACGCGGAAAACCTTGGCAGCATGATGCTCAAAGGTTTGAGCCGCCCCACCGAGGTGTGCAATATCGTCCGCCTGAAAAAATGAGCCTTCGCCTCTCCCACGGTAAGCCGGGGCTCGGCCCTGCCAAAGCTTCTCATCCAAGACCCTTGATGTTCGGCACGCCGCCCCGAGCCCTGAAAGTCAGGATTTCGCAAGGATCCGACTTCCCACAAGGCCGGAAAGTCAGCATTTCGCAAGGTTTCGACTAATGGGAGCAGGCGAGGAAAGGATAAAAGCCTCGCTCACGAAGTCGAGCCTCGCAGCCAATGGCTCGCGGCATTTGACGCCAATAGCTTAAGAAATGTAAAAATGAACGTGGTCGTCGCGGCAGTGGACAAGGCCCAGGTCCCCCACGATCGGCTCCGTATCCGTGCAGGAGCGCCGGGGAAGTAGCTCGGCGTTGTCGTTTAGCGAAGCTAGCGAGGCGGCACGATGGGTGAACGCGCCGAGCAGGAGCCGGCCCGTATCCTGATCGTCGACGACACAGTCGACAACATCAAGCTGCTGTCCGATCTACTCGAGCCCGAGGGGTACGAAGTAAGGTCGAGTGCATCGGGTGCAGAAGCTCTTGCTGCTCTCTCCCGGGACCGGTACGACCTGGTCCTGCTCGATGTCGTGATGCCCGAGCTGGATGGCTACGAAGTTTGCCGCAGGATCAGGCAAGACACGCGCTTCGCCGCGCTCCCCGTCGTCATGGTTACCGCGCTCGACGCCAAGGAAGAGCGCGTGAAAGGGCTCGAGGCCGGCGCCGACGAATTCCTATCAAGGCCGATCAATCGACCCGAGTTGCTTGCGCGAGCCCGCTCGCTACTGCGCATCAAGCGGATGCACGACTTCATGCAACGTCAGGCCCTGGAACTCGCCGAATGGGCTGCGACGCTGGAGCAGCGCGTCGCACGAGGGGTCACCGAAGTCGAACGGTTGTCCCGCCTCAAACGGTTCTTCTCGCCGAAGGTCGCCGAACTCATTGTCAGTGGTGCCACCCGAGATCCACTGCACGGTCATCGGCGAGAGATTGTCGTCATCTATCTGGACCTGCGCGGCTTTACCGCATTTGCCGAGAGCTGGGAGCCGGAGGAGGTCATGCGCGCGCTTGCCGCCTACCACGCTGGAATGGGCAGGCTCGTCGTCGATTATGAAGCCACATTGGAGCGCTTCACAGGCGACGCCATGATGGTATTTATCGGCGATCCGGTTGCAGTCGACAAGCCGGCGGAGAAGGCGGTTTCCCTCGCGCTGGCAATGCGCGAGGCGGCCCTGGACCTGTCCGAGAGATGGAAGAAGCGCGGCGTTGACCTTGGGCTCGCCATCGGGATCGACCAGGGCTTTGCGACAGTGGGCGCGATCGGGTTCGAGGGAAGACTCGACTACGCGGCAATCGGGACGGTGACCAACCTGGCCTGCCGCCTTTGCCAACATGCGCGCGCGGGTGAAGTGCTGCTCTCGCAACGGATCTATGCCGAGGTGGAGGCCAACACCGAAGCCGATGATTTGGGAGAAGTGCAATTGCACGGGTTCTCACGTCCAATACGCGCCTATCGATGCACCGGTCGATCGAAACGCGAAGCGAACGCTGGATAGGCCCATTATGAGGCAAGGGTGACAGGAGCAGACCGACGGATTCACATTCGCCAGCTCTGCTGCCTGGGGTTACCGGGCGAGCAGCTGTTGCCTGTGCTCCTCAAGGCTGTGCGGCAGTTCGTCGACGCTGACTCCGCCGCCTTCTTCTGGGTCGATTCGCACGGCGACATGACCGGCCTGTATGCCGAGCGATTGCTGCCGGCCCCGGCGATGAAGCTCTACTTCGAGCGGTATTACGACTCGGGCGAGGCGTCGTTCAAGCGTGCGTTCGCCGATCGTGTCCGACGAACCGAGCCCGTCATCGCCGTATCGGCATCCGCCGCATCGGAGCGAACCCAGTACTACAACGACGTGGTCCGGCCACTGAACGCTCACCACGTGTTGTACGGCATAGTGAGAGAACAAGGTCAGGCGATCGGACAGCTAAGTCTGTACCGACCAAAGTCAGCTCCGGCGTTTTCGGCCGCGCAGCGATCGAGACTATCTTCGATCATGCCTTACGTCGCGCACGGAGTATCGCAGCGACGCCGGCGTGTCATTGACGGAATGGATTTCCTCGATACGGACGACGACGCGGTGTTCCTTGTAGGCGCCGACGGCGGCATCCGCCAGCTCTCCATCCAGGCGCAGAAGCTGCTTGCCCTCGCAACGCTCGGCAAGATCGGACCGGATCAACCGCTGTCCGGAATCGAGGATGCAGCACGACCGACCCTTTTGCGTCTCACCGCGCGGCTGCAAGGGATCCTGGCCGGCGCCGAGCCTGGACCGCCTAGTTTCGTCCTCGACAATGCGTGGGGACGCTTTGTCCTTCGCGCCTACGCGACCTCCGATGCGCCACCGGAGGGTGGGTCGCCTGTCGCGATCAGAATCAAGCGACAGGAGCCTCTGTTGCTGAGGTTCGTCGACGCGCTGAGTCTGCTCGAACTGTCACCCCAACAGCGCGAAGTGGCACTCGGTCTTGCCAGGGGATCGTCCAACCGTGAACTCGCTGAAGCCATGGGCGTAAGCGTCAACACGATCGCGTATCACGTGAAGCAACTTTTCCAAAGACTGGATACGCACGACAGGCAGCAGATGGTCGCCAAGGTTCTCGGCGGGGAGTAGTGGAACAACGTAGCGCTGTATGTCGGCAACGGCGCCGTGATGAAAGCAATGCCTCGCCAGGCCGGGCTTTTCATAGTCGCTATTACGGCACTTCCACGCCGGGATGATTCCGATCTCTTCTTGCTCGGCCGGCGCAGCATAGTAGTTCTTGCAAAAGCGCCGTTTCGGCGCCATTACCGCCAGCCGCGCGACGTACGCTAGCTGCGGGCCGAGATGCTTCTCGAGCGGACACCTTGCCGCCCGACTCGAATCCGGGGTCTACCTCACGCGGGCGCCTCTCAAGACTGAAATATCGACACGCATCGACACGCTTCACCTGGCGACGAGCGCCGACGCGATCAGTAAGAAGACCGCGCGACGTCGACCCACCCGCCACGTGCCTGCGAGGCGAGGCACGCTTCGGTGAACGCCATCGAGTGCGCGCCGTCTTCGATGCGCGGATAGGGCAGTTCGGGAATCGGTTCGCCGAGCGCGCGTGCCACGCGCTCCTGCGCGACCTCGGCGTAGATGTTGGCGAAGGCCTCGCGCAGTCCCTCGGGATGGCCGCGCGGCGAGCGCCCGAGCGCGAGGATCTCCGGAGGCAGGAAAGCGTCGCCGCGGCCGATGATGCGTAATGGCTCGCCTTGTAGCGCGAGCCGCAGGTAGCTCGCGTCGCGGTGCGACCAGTCGAGCATGCCCTTTTCGCCGTAGGCGCGCAGCCGGATGTCGTTCTCTCCTCCTGCCGCCGCCTGGGTGACGGTGAACGTGCCGCGCGTCCCGCCCTGGAACTCGAGCAACGCGGAGACGTAGTCGACCACCGTGCGCCCCGGCAGCAATGCGCGCACGTCGGCGGTGACTCGCGCGATGTTCATGCCCGCCACCGAGCATGCAAGATGCTGAGCGTGGCAGCCGATGGCGCTCATCACCAGCGCGAGCCCGCTGCGCTTGGCATCGAGCAGCCAGCGCAGGCGGTTGTTCTGGGGCTGATCCTCGATGCGGGTCGCCAGACCGCTCTGGATGTATTCGACCTGGACCAGGCGCAGTGGTCCCAGCGCACCCTCGCGCACCAGCCTTCGGGCATAGCGCGTCATCGGGTACGCCGAATAGCCGTACGCGATCGCGAAGACCCGCCCGTGCTTCCGTGTGCGCGCGACCAGATCGCAGGCCTGCGCGAAGTCGTGGGTCACGGGCTTGTCGCAGACGACGTCGAGTCCCGCCTCGAGCGCGGCTACCGCGTCGGGATAGTGCCGGTCGTTCGGCGTCATGATGGCGACGGCATCGATGCCGTCGGAGCGCTGCCGCTCGGAGGCCAGCAACTCGCCCAAGTTGCCGTAGCTGCGCGCGGCGTCGAACCCGAGAGCGACGCCCCTTTCGCGAGAGCGCCCGGGATCGCTCGAAAAGACGCCGGCCACGGCACGCCACCAGCCGTCGTGCTCTGCCGCGCCGCGATGCATGTGGCCGATCCACGATTCCGGCCCGCCGCCGATGATGCCAAGGCGCAAAGGCCGCCCGAAACGTTCGCGTAAGCCCGCCATGTGCGCTCCCTGAACCTGTCTGGATTTGCTCGACACTCTACGTCAGATTGCCTCGACTCGAATGCGAAACGCCGCGGAAAAACTCGCGCCCGGTTCCACCAGCCGCAGCCCACGCCCTGTCTTGAGCGCGTTGGTCGGGGCGGTCATCGGCTCGAGTGCGACGAAGTCGCTGCCCTTTGGGGCGTAAATCTGCGCGAAGCGATAGCCAGCGATGAATTCCATGCCGATCCGGTGTCCGCCGCCCGACAGCGACAGCGACGCGCTTCGATCGAGAAGCGCGAAACCGTCGTCGAAATCGTGTTTGCCGAGCGCAGCGTCGAAGCCGTCGAAGACTTCCTCGGCGCCCATCGGGATGTGGCGCGCGTCGAGGGTCAGCCTGCGCATCGCAGGTAAGCTCAGTCGCCAATCATCGCGCGCGATTCCCGGCAGGCCGAAGTAGGGATGGAAGCCGAAGCTCACCGGCACAGGGTGGCCGCGATCGGCGACGAGCGTGGTTTCGACCGTCAGCCCGTCGGCGGCGAGACTCACCGTCATTTCCAGCCGATGAGGAAACGGAAACACCGCGAGTAAATCCTCCCGCGTCCAATCGAGCCGCGCGGCAAGACGTGTCCGAGCCGCAGCCGTCACTTCCCAAGCGAGCATCGACCACGGCACGCCGTGGATGGGCAGGCCGTTGGCGTCCAGATGGAGAAGCGATGACTTGGAATCGAGCGCGACCTCGCGTCCCGCGGCGCTGTAGCGCAGGCCCGCGAGCCGGTTGGCCCATGGGTGCAGGAGGGGAATTCCCGCAGTGCTGCCTCTGGCGCGGGCTTGATCGAGATCGTCGATCTGCCGGAGCATCTCGGCGCCGCAATGCCGGAGCGAGGCGCCGAGCATGCCGTGGCGCGGCAGGAAAATTGCCTCGAGATCGCCCGACGCGAGCCGGTGAGCCAACGCGTCGTCGAGCAATCGTGCGCGTGCCGGCATTTGCCGTGCGCCCGTCGTGCTCAGTGCCTGCGCGTCCTGCCGCGAGCGCGGGCTTGCCGCGCACGCGTGCCCGCGCTCTGCCACAGACGAAACCCGCCGAGGAAAGCGTTCGCATTGCTGCCCAGCCGGCAACCCGGGGGCAGCTTCTTGAGCTTCTTGGCGTTGCCGCCGCCGAGCACGATGTCGTCCGGCTCGAGCGCGGCGGCGAGCTTGGTGACGATGTCTACTACGTATGCGCGCCACCTCTTCTTGCCCAGCTTGAGCAGTCCGCGCAAGCCCACGTAGTCCTCGTAGGTTGCTTTCTTGTAGGGCAAGTGGGCGAGCTCCATCGGCTCGACGATTCCCTCCACGATCATCGCCGTTCCTAGACCTGTGCCAAGGCCCAGGAAGAGCATCTTCCCGCCCTCGTAACTTCCCAGCGCCTGCATCGCCGCGTCGTTGACGATCCTGACGGGGCGACGGAATGCCCTCGCATAGTCGAAGCCGACCCAGCCGCGACCGAGATTGTGCGGCTCGGCGACCGGTCGGCCATGCACGACCGCGCCCGGGTAGCCGATCGAGATCGCGTCGTACTTCCAATCGCGGGCGAGCGCCTTGACGCCGGCGATCATCTTCTGCGCAGTCATCGTCGGTCCGGAGGCAAGCTCCCGCGGCTCGCGTTGTCCCGTGGCGAGTATCTTGACGTGAGTGCCGCCGACGTCGATGACCAGTACCTTCATGGAGCTCGCGATCTTCGGGGCGTGGGAATCCAACAATGGACGATGTGGACGACCGGAGGCGCTTCAGTCATGATGGCCCGGCAATACTAGCCGAGGAGAAACCGCGTGGCAAAGCGCGCGCAGCGAATACGTCGCGGGAGATAGCGGTGCCCTTGAAATTGTTCGGCGGCACGCGGCAGATGACGCTCCGCGAGGGTTCGCGCGACGCGCTTGCAGGCGTGGCGCTCGCGTCGATGAACGTGCCGCAGGTCTTGGGCTACGCTCGCATCGCGGGAACGCCGATCGTCTCGGGCCTGTACACCCTGCTGCTGCCCTTGGTCGCTTTCGCGATCTTCGGATCTTCGCGGCATATGGTCGTTGCCGCGGACTCGGCGACCGCCGCGGTCTTTGCGAGCGGCCTATCGAGCATGGCGTCGCCAGCCAGCGCGCGCTACATGGCGCTTGTGGCAACGGTGGCGGTCCTCACCGCAGCGCTGCTGCTGGCTGCGCGCGTGTTCAAGCTCGGATTCCTAGCGGATTTTCTGTCGCGCACAGTGCTGGTTGGTTTTCTCGCCGGAGTCGGCATTCAGGTCGGCGTCGCCATGCTCGGCAGCCTGCTCGGCATTGCCGTCGAGGCGCGCCACACCCTCGCCCAGTTGTGGGAGCTCTTTCAGAACCTGTCTCGCGTTCATCTTCCCACGCTCGTCCTCTCGGCCACCTCCGTGATCGCGATCTTCGCCTGCCGACGCTTGCTGCCGCGGCTCCCCGTGCCGCTGCTCGCCGTCGTCGCAGGAATTGCCATGAGTTACGCCTACGATTTCGCCGGCCGCGGCATCAGCACGATCGGGCCTGTCGCTGGAGGCCTTCCGTCGCTGCGGATCCCGACGCTGCAGTGGAACGACGTGCTGGCAGCTCTGCCGATCGCAGTGTCCTGCTTCGTCATCATCATCGCACAGAGTTCCGCCACGGCGCGTGTGTTCGCAGAGCGACACAAGGAGCGCGTCGACGAGGACGCCGACATCCTCGGGCTGGCGGCGGCGAACGCAGCGGCCGCGGTGAGCGGCGCGTTCGTGGTCAACGGCAGCCTGACGCAGACGGCCATGGGCGAGCGCGCCGGCGCGCGGAGCCAGGTCGCGCAGCTCGCGACCGCCGTGGTGGTCGTGCTCGTCCTGTTGTTCTTCACGAGGCCACTGCAATATCTGCCCCATGGCGTGCTGGCAGCGATCGTGTTCACCATCGCGGTCGGGCTGATCGACGTGAGCGGCCTGCGCGACATGCGCCGCGAAAGCCCCGGCGAATTCGTGCTCGCCATGGTCACCGCTGCGGCGGTGGCGCTGGTCGGAATCGAGCAGGGCATCCTCCTCGCGGTCGCGCTGTCGCTGCTGCGGCACGTTCGTCACAGCTACCGTCCGCACACGACGCTGCTGGCTCCGGACGCGACCGGGCGCTGGATGCCGGTGCCCGCAACCCCCGGCGTGGAGACCGAGCCTGGGTTGCTCGTGTATCGATTCGGCGCCGACTTGTTCTACGCCAACGAGAATCGCTTCGCCGACGAGGTCCGATCGCTGGTGGCGCGCGCACCGATGCCGGTGCGCTGGCTGGTGGTCGACGCCGGCGCGATCGCCGCGCTCGACTACTCGGCGGCACGCACGTTGCGCGAGCTTCTCGATCAGCTCTCGCGATCCGGCGTTGTCCTGATCTTCGCGCGGGTGAGCGCGTACCTTCGCTCCGACATGGACCGCCACGGAATCACGGCGGTGATCGGACGCTCGCGCATCTTCGGCACGCTGCACGAGGCTCTTGCCGCCGTGCACGACGGTAGCCTTGCCTCGACACAAGGGCGCAACGTCGAGGCGTAGCCCGGGTAGAGCCCGAAGGGCGAAACCCGGGAATACGTGACCGAGCCGTGCCCCATCCCGGGTTTCGCTACGCTCAACCCAGGCTACAAAATCTACAAGAGCTCCCTGAACAACGCAGCGTAGCGTTTTGCGGGCCGCTTCCAGCCGACCTCGGTTGCCATCGCGTGGGACTGGATGCGGCGCCACAGCGTGTGATCGCGCCACAGCGCAAGCGTGCGGCCGATCGCAAGCTCGAGCATTGCGCGCGTCACCGGCGTGAACTGTACTCCGGTCCCGGCGCCTCTCGCGAGCGCAGCGTCGCTCGCGTCGACCACCGTGTCGGCGAGACCGCCGACGCGCGAGACGACCGGAACCGCGCCATAGCGCAATGCACAGAGCTGCGTCAGGCCGCAAGGCTCGAAGCGCGATGGGATGAGCAGCGAGTCTGCTCCTCCCTGCACCAGGTGCGCGAGCGGCTCGTCGTAGCCGATGATTGCGGCGATGCGTCCCGGTGCGCTGCGAGCCGCGGCGGCGAAACCGCTCTCGAGCGATTTCTCGCCCGATCCCAGCAGCGCGAGTTGTGCGCCTGCGGCCTCGATCGCGGGCAGCGCATCGAGCAGCAGATCCATCCCTTTCTGATGCGTGAGCCGGCTCACCACGCCGAAGACGCAAGTCCGCGGCTCCTGATCGAGGTCGAAGCGCGCCTGCAGTGCCTGCTTGTTCGGCGCGCGGCGGGCGAGGTGCTTGGCGTCGAAGCTGGAGGCAAGCCACGGGTCGGTAGCGGGATTCCACACGTCCTCGTCGATGCCATTCAAGATCGCGGTGAGCACCCCCGCGCGATGGCGCAGCAGCCCCTCGAGCCCCATGCCTGTCTCCGGCGTCTGGATCTCGGCTGCGTAGGTGGGCGAAACGGTGGTGATGCGGTCAGCCAGCGCGAGCCCGGCCTTGAGATAGCCGATCGTCCCGTAATACTCGACGCCGTCGACCGAGAACGCGCTCGGGGGCAGGCCGATGGGCTCGAGCAATGCGCGGGGAAACTGTCCCTGGAACGCAAGGTTGTGCGCCGTCATCACGGTGCGCGGACGCGGTTCGCCGGAGTAGTGCAGATACGCGGGCGCAAGGCCCGCCTGCCAGTCGTGCGCGTGGACGACGTCCGGGAGAAAATCGCTGGCGACCCCTCGGCCGACGGCGGCCGCGCATTGCGCGAGTGCGGCGAAGCGCAGTCCATTGTCCGGCCAGTCCTTGCCGTCCGGGCCCGCGTAGGGTCCGCCGGGACGCGCGTAGAGGTGTGGCGCGTCGAGAACGAAGAATTCGAGTCCCGACGCTCTCGCGGCGAGCAGGCGCGCCTGCCCGCCGAAGAGATGCCCGAAGCTGTGAACCGCTTCCGCCGCGCTGAGCGCGTTCATCACCGCGGTATAGCCGGGGATCAGCGTGCGCACGCTGATCCCCTCGTGTGCGAGGACCGCGGGCAGAGCGCCCACGACATCGCCGAGCCCGCCGGTCTTGATCAGCGGATAGGCCTCCGACGCGACCGAGAGGACCTTGAGGCTATGCGGCAAGGCGGTCGATCATGCGTTGCGTGATGAGACAGATCCCGCCCTCGGTCTGCCGAAAGCGCGCCGCGTCGATTTCCGGGTCTTCGCCGACGACCAGCCCGGCCGGAATCTTGACGCCGGCGTCGATGATGACTTTGGTGAGACGCACGCGACGCGCGACGTCGACGAAGGGAAGGATCACTGCGTAGTCGATCCTGCCGTAAGAGTGGATGTGCACATCTTCAGATAGCAGCGAGTTGTGCAGCTCGGAACCGGAAATGATGCACCCGCCCGACACCGTCGACGAAATCGCCAGACCGCGGCGGCCGTCCAGGTCGTGGACGAACTTCGCAGGCGGCGTGATCTTGGCGTAGGTCCATATCGGCCAGTCGCGGTCGTAGAGGTCGAGTTCCGGCACGGTGGCGGTCAAGTCGATGTTCGCCTGCCAGTACGCGTCGAGCGTCCCGACGTCGCGCCAATAGAAGGAAGCTTCCGAACGGGAGCGCACGCACGATTCCGAGAAGCGGTGCGCAATCGCCTTGCCGTTCGCGACCAGGTAAGGAATGAGGTCGCGGCCGAAATCGCGGCTCGAATGGGGGTCGGCGGCGTCGCGGCGGAGCTGATCGTTGAGAAACTCTCGCTTGAACACGTAAATGCCCATGCTCGCCAGCGCCCAAGCAGGCCGATTCGGCGACTCGGGAGGATGCAGCGGCTTTTCGATGAAGCTCACGATGCGATCGTCGTCGCCGACCTGCATCACGCCCAGCGCAGACGCGTCAGCAACCGGCACCTCGATGCAGGCGATGGTCACATCGGCTCCGGTGTTGACGTGCTGGACGAGCATGCGCTCGTAGTCCATCTTGTAGATGTGGTCACCGGCGAGGACGACGATGTACTCCGGCTCGTAGGAATCGATGATGTCGATGTTCTGGAAGACGGCGTCCGTGGTGCCGGCGTACCACTGGTTCTCCTTCACGCGCTGGCTGGCGGGCAGGATGTCGAAGCTCTCGTTGCGCATCGGCTGCAAGAAGGTCCACCCGCGCTGCAAATGCCGTATGAGGCTATGGGCTTTGTACTGCGTCGCTACCGCGATGCGCCGGATGCCGGAGTTGAGCGCGTTCGACAGCGCGAAATCGATGATCCGCATCTTGCCGCCGAAATACACCGCCGGCTTGGCGCGGTTCTCGGTGAGCTCCATCAGGCGACTGCCGCGCCCGCCGGCGAGCACCAACGCCATCGCCGAGCGGGCGAGGGGGGTCGAATAGCTCACGGTGTTCATCGGCCTCACCAGTCCTCATGCGCCGTCGCGGACGCGCCAGATTTCGCCGGCGTATTCGCGGATCGCCCGGTCCGATGAAAACCAGCCGACGTTGGCGGTGTTCATGATCGCCGCGTGCCACCACGCGGCCGGATCGCGCCACAGTGCAACCGTCGAGCCTTGTGCCGCGCGGTACGCGTCGAAGTCGGCGCTCACCATGAAATAATCGCGATGCCTCAAGTCGTCGACGATCCCCGCATAGCGCGTCCGGTCGTCCGGAGAAAACTCGCCCGATCCGATGGCGTCGAGCACTCTGGCCAACTCGGGCGACGCCGCGATTGCTGCTCCGGCACCGAGCCCTTGGCGCCGGCGTTGCTCGACCTCCTCGGCAGTCAGCCCGAAGATGAAGATGTTCCCGGCGCCGATGCGCTCGCGGATTTCGATGTTGGCGCCATCGAGCGTGCCGATGGTGATCGCCCCGTTGAGCGCCAGCTTCATGTTCCCGGTGCCAGAGGCTTCCATCCCCGCCGTGGAGATCTGCTCGGAAAGGTCCGCGGCTGGAATGATCGCCTCGGCGACGCTCACGTTGTAGTTGGGCACGAAGACGACTTTGAGCAGGCCCTGGACCGCGGGATCCCGATTGATCGTGGTCGCGACGTCGTTGATGAGCTTGATGATGAGCTTCGCACGCTGGTAGCCCGCCGCCGCCTTGCCGGCGAAGATCTTCACCCGCGGCACCCAGCCGCGCGTCGGGTCGGCGCGGATCGCCTGATAAAGAGCCACCGTATCCAGGACGTTGAGAAGCTGCCGCTTGTACTCGTGGATGCGCTTGATCTGAACGTCGAACAGGACGTCGGGATCGACGCTTATCGCGAGACGTTCCGCGATCAGCCGCGCCAGGGCCACCTTGGTCAAGCGACGCACCGCGCTGAAGCGCTCCCTAAACGCGGCATCGGTGGCGAAGGCCGCGAGCGAGCCGAGCCCTGCCGGATCGTCGAGGACCTGCGCTCCGACGGCATCGACGAGCAACCGGGTGAGTCCAGCGTTCGCCTGGTAGAGCCAGCGGCGGAAGGAAATGCCGTTGGTCACGTTGACGATCCGGCCCGGATACATCGCATGCAGATCGCCGAAGACGGTTCGCCGCATGAGGTCGGAATGCAGCGCCGAGACTCCATTCACACGGCGCGAGCCGACGAACGCGAGATAGCCCATCCGCACGCGGCGATCGCCGTCTTCCTCGATCAGCGAGACTCGAGCTGCATCGCCGATGCCCGCATCGTTGCGCCGCCTGGAGTCGAGATGGAGCGCGTTGATCTGCTTGATGATCTG
Source organism: Casimicrobiaceae bacterium (assembly GCA_035623155.1). Taxonomy (GTDB): domain Bacteria; phylum Pseudomonadota; class Gammaproteobacteria; order Burkholderiales; family Casimicrobiaceae; genus PALSA-1003. Next base: position 26,026 of record DASPTZ010000091.1, read on the forward strand.
GATGTGCCTCGGCAGCAGGTGCTCGAGCAGGCCCACGCTCCAGGTCTCGAGCGCCTCGGGCAGCAGGGTGTGGTTCGTGTAATTGAACACCGACGTGCCGATATCCCACGCGAGATCCCACGGCATGCCGTGCTCGTCGACGAGCAATCGCATCAGCTCGGGAACGGCGATCGCGGGATGAGTATCGTTCAACTGAATCGCCGCGTGATCGGCGAGCGAGGAAAGCTCCCCATGCTGCTGCTTGTGCCGCCGCACGAGATCCTGCAGTGAGGCGGATGCGAAGAAGAACTCCTGCCGCAGCCGCAGCTCGTGTCCTGCGGGGGTCTCGTCGCTCGGGTAGAGCACGCGGGAGATCGCCTCCAGCCGCACGCGGTCGGCCAGCGCCCCGACATGATCGCCACGGTTGAAATCCTGCAGGTCAAGCGGATCGGCCGCGCGTGCCGACCACAGGCGCAACGCATTGACGTGGCTTCCACGCCAGCCGATGATCGGCGTGTCGAAAGCCACTGCGGTCACCGTCTCCGCCGGTCGCCAGACGTAGCGGATCTCGCGGTCGGTCGCGTTGATTTGCTCCACCGTGCCGCCGAATCCAACGGTATAGGTAACTTCGGGGCGTTCGAACTCCCATGGATTGCCGAAGGAGAGCCAGTCTTCGGGCAGCTCGTGCTGCCAGCCGTCTTTGAGCACCTGGCGGAAGATGCCGTGGTCGTAGCGGATCCCATAGCCGTGGGCGGCGATCCCGAGCGTGGCCATGCTTTCCATGAAGCACGCGGCGAGTCGGCCGAGGCCGCCGTTTCCCAGCGCAGCATCCGGCTCGAGGTTGCGCAGCCGGTCGAGGTTCACGCCGAGCTCGGCGAGCGCCTCGCGTGCGGTGTCGACCAGGCCGAGACTTGAAAGCGCGTCGAAAAGCAGCCGCCCGATCAGGAACTCGAGCGAGAAGTAGTAGACACGCTTGCGGCCGTCGCGATAGGCCTTGCGCGTAGTCTCGCTCCATCGATCGATGATGCGGTCGCGCACCGCGAGCGCGGTGGCCATGAACCAGTCGTGCTCGCGGGCATGGCTAGGCTCCTTGGCGACCATGTAGCGGAGCTTGGTGAGAATCGCCGTCCGGAATCCGGCGACCTCATCGGGCGGCGCACCCCCGGATGCGGCCGCGCCCGGCGATGCACGGGTGGCGTCGGCTTCGAGGTTCATATCGCGGTCGGTCGGTTGCGATGCGTCGCTTCCGCTTCGCTCAACCCAAGGCGCAATCGATCGGGGCGTGGAACGCGACAAACACGAGTCTACATCCTCGACCCCCACGGACGCACTACGGATGCGCCGGCCGCGCGGTCTTCGCTCGTACGGCAGCGGCATCCCTGATCTTCTGGCAGCGCCCGACGAGATCGACGAGCACGCTGCCCGACCACCCGAAAGTGAACAGCCCGGAGATCGCGATGATCGGCGCGAGCATCCTCCAGCCCTCAGGAAGAATGTCGCTGCCGTAGCCGATCGTCGTGTACGTGTTTCCGGCGAAGAAGCCTGCGGCGCGCCAGTCGGCAACAAGGCCGGAGTACACTAGCGCGGCCGCCCAAACGGTTAGTTCCAGCAAGTGCAGGCTGAGCAGGATGAACACGGTGCTGCTCATCAACACATCGGCGCGCCAGCCGCTCGGATGAGCGAGGATAAGGCTTGATCGATGCAAGACGTGGCTCGTCGCCGTCCGTACGCCGGCAGCGTGGATGAGGAGGACGATGATGAGCATTGCCGCCCCGAAGAAGAGGTCGGCCGCCGGCAGAATTTCGGTCAAGTGCTGGATGAACGGCAAGTGCGCAACATTGTGCGCCACCGACTCAAGCCTGGCGGCTTCCGTCCCGACCGCCGCGGGATTTCCACCCGCGCTTCGGCCGAGTTGATCGGCGCAGGTTCCAGCGATGAGCGTCAAATGTGGATCGAACATGAGGGGGCTCCTTGGCGCCACTGAACGCCGAGGAATTATGCTACCGGGGACACTCTCCGCTGGGCATGGCGGGTCGATCGCACTCGCTGTAGTCGCCGCGTCGTTGGGCGTTGCCCCGACCGCCAATGCCGACCAGTCGGGAACACCGTTTTGGGTCTCGGGACAGTTCGCGAGCCTCGCTGCGGTGCCGCCGAGCCTCGGATGGTCCGTCAATCTCACCGCCTACGGCTACGACGGCAACGCGGGCGGGGAGAAGGAACTTCCAATCGGCCGGGTGATCGCGCTCGGCGCGAATCAGCGCTCGCCGTCGCTGAGCATCCAGCCCGGCTACGCGCCTTCGCAGGCGCTGTTCGGCGGGCAGCCCTTTCTCGGACTGTCGTTCGGCCTGGGCGGCAATCGCGTGCAGGCGGAGGTGACGATCTCCGGAGCCGCCACGCAAGTCAACCGCAGCGACACGCTGTGGGCAGGCACCGATCTGTATCCATTCGCAAGCCTCGGCTGGACTTACGGCAACGACAATTGGATGGCCTATCTCACGGGCGACATCCCGACCGGGGCGTATCAGGCCTCGCGGCTTGCCAACACCGGCATCGGCCACGGCGCGATCGACGGCGGCGGTGCCTACACCTACTACGACGCCAAGAGCGGAGCCGAATTCTCAGCGACTGCGGGGTTGACCTACAACTGGGAGAACACGCACACCGAGTACAAGAACGGCATCGATTCGCACCTCGACTGGGCGGCTTCGCGCTTTGTATCCGCCAACTGGGAGCTGGGCGTCGCGGGATACGTCTATTACCAGCTCACCGGCGACAGCGGCGGCGGGGCGAAGTTGGGACCGTTCAAATCGCGCGCCGCTGCAGTCGGACCCGAGATCGGCTATCAGTTCACGGTCGGTGGCCAGCAGTGGTACGCCAACCTGCGCGCCTACTGGGAGTTCTGGGCGCAGAACCGCTACCAGGGTTACGCGATTTTCGCGACGCTAAACATTCCCTTGGGCACCGGGAAGTGAACCTCATTCGAAGCGCGCTACGAAGTTTCTGCTCACACGGCAAGATATACCGCGAGGCCCAGACCAAGGGCGGCCAGGAACGACGAGAGCAGGATCGGATAGCGGGGGTCGTGCGACCGAGGTATGTCGGCCGGCGGCAGCGTAGAAGTGTAGCTGCGGTGTTGAACCGCGCCGAGAATCATGCATGCCGTCCCGATCAGCACCAGCGCAATGCCCACCACCGAGGACAGGCTGGTGTGCAGTTGAGGCCCGGCGTCGGCAGCGCCCTGCGACGCGGCAAGCATGCGCAGGAACAGTCCGAATTTCGCCACTACGAAGCCGAAGCCCATGATGGTCAGGCCCGTGCGCACCCACGCCAGCAGCGTTCTTTCGGCGGCGAAAAACACCCGTGGATCGCTGAGCATGCACTCCTCCCTCGATGATTCTCGTCCACCGAACAATGGCGGCCCGCGACCGCGAGCCCGCCAAGACGGGGACACCCCTCCACCGAAGCATACAACCTCCCGGTTGCACCCGGCGTTCCCAGATGCCCGACGCACGCGATCGCGCGGTAGAATGGCTTCGGATGCGCGGCTGTTGCGTTGGCGTATCAGAAGGGCAGGCACTCCCCCCTCCACTGGGGGGGTCGACCTCGAATGCCCTTGCTATGTTCCGGGCATGACGTGGGCCATCGTTCGCGCTCCCGCCCCAATGGAGGAGGGATCACCATGCAAGGCCTGATGCAAAACGTACCGCTGCTGATCTCCTCGCTGATCAAGCACGCGGATCGCCACCACGGCGGCATCGAGATCGTCTCGCGCCGCGTCGAGGGCGACATCCACCGCTACACCTACAGCGAGTTGCACGGTCGCGCCAAGCAGCTCGCCAACGCGCTCGACGCGCTGGGCGTGAAGCAGGGCGATCGCGTAGGAACGCTGGCGTGGAACGGCTACCGCCACATGGAGCTCTATTACGCCGTCGCCGGCAAGGGCGCGATCGTTCACACCATCAACCCGCGGCTCGTCCCGGATCAGGTCGCCTGGATCGCCAATCACGCCGGGGACACCTGCCTGTTCTTCGACCTCACTTTCCTGCCGATCATCGAAAAGGCCGCCGGCCAGTGCAAGACGATCAAGCACTTCATTGCCATGACCGACCGCTCGCGCATGCCGGCGAGCACGACGGTGAGGAATCTGCTCTGTTACGAAGACCTGCTTGCGAAGGAGTCCGCCGACTACGAGTGGCCAGTGTTCGACGAGAACCTCGCCTCGTCGATGTGCTACACGTCGGGCACCACAGGCAACCCCAAGGGCGTGCTCTACAGCCATCGTTCGACCCTGCTGCATACGCTGGTTGCAGCGCTGCCTGATTCCCTCAACATCTCCGGAAAAGACGTCGTACTTCCGGTCGTGCCGATGTTCCACGTCAACGCCTGGGGGATTCCCTATGCAGGCGCGATGGTCGGGGCGAAGCTGGTATTCCCGGGGCCGGCGCTCGACGGCAAGTCGGTCTACGAGCTGATTGAAGGGGAAAAGGTCACCCTGTCCGCGGGCGTGCCGACGGTGTGGCAGGGGCTCCTGGGCTACATGGAGCAGAATGGTCTGGGGTTCTCGCACATGCGGCGAACGATCGTCGGCGGTGCAGCTCTCCCGCCCGCGATGCTTCGGGCCTTTGAGGAGAAGTACAACGTCGCCGCGCTCCACGCCTGGGGCATGACCGAGATGTCGCCGGTGGGTACGGTGTGTGCACTGCGCGCGAGCCATGCCGACCGCGGTCGGGAAGAGCTCTACGCGGTCAAGAGCAAGCAGGGCCGAGCCGTGTTCGGCGTCGACATGAAAATCGTCGATCACGACGGCAATGAGCTGCCGTGGGACGGCAAGGCCTTCGGCGACCTGTACGTGCGGGGCCCCTGGATCGTGCGCGAGTACTTCCGCGGCGAAGGCGGGAACCCTCTGATCAAGGATGAAGAAGGTCTGGACTGGTTCCCCACCGGCGACGTGTCGACCATCGACCCCGAGGGCTACATGCAGATCACCGACCGCAGCAAGGATGTCATCAAGTCCGGCGGCGAGTGGATCAGCTCGATCGACATCGAGAACATCGCGGTTGCGCACCCCGCGGTCGCCATGGCGGCGTGCATCGGCATTTCCCACCCCAAGTGGGACGAGCGCCCGCTGCTGGTCGTGGTTCGGAAGCCCGGCGCGCAGGTCACGCGCGACGAGCTGCTCGGCTTCTACGAGGGCCGCGTGGCCAAGTGGCAGACGCCCGACGACATCGCGTTCGTCGATGCGATACCGATGGGTCCGACGGGCAAGATGCTCAAGAACAAGCTGCGCGAGCAGTTCAAGGCGTACAAGCTTCCCACAGCCTGAGCGCCTGGCCGGCAATCTGGAGCGTATCGGGAACCTCGACACGCGGCGCGGAGTCAAAGGTTTCGGTTCGTTTGGCTGGTGCTGCGTTCCATGGTCCGATCCTGCCCGCAGTGCGAGGCGCCGGCGTTACGTGTCCACAGACGTTTCGTCGACCATCTCATTTCCCTGCTGTACCCGGTACGCCGCTACAGCTGCACGCGGTTCGAGTGCCAGTGGGTTGGCAACATCCACTACGTCCCGCGTGAACGGCGCCGTACCGCAGGGTAGCGTCGCTTCGGGCCCCGAGGCAGGTTGAGGTTGGCATCCCGCGCAGGGATGCAGGCGGGCGTTTACCCGGGTTCCAATCGCCCCTATGATGATTCCCTGGCACGGAGGGGGCATGGGGGTCAAGGAGCTTTTCGATCTCAAGGACAAAGTCGCGATCGTCACCGGCGGCTCGCGCGGCATTGGCCTGCAGATGGCCGAGGCGCTGGGCGAGATGGGCGCGAAGGTCGCGATCACCGCACGCAAGCAAGATGAGCTCGACAAGGCGCGAAAGCATCTCTCGGGCCTCGGTGTCGAGTGCCTGACCGTTGCCCGCGACCTCGCCGATTTCGCATCGGTTCCGGCCATCATCGATGCGGTGCTCGCGCGCTGGCGGCGGATCGACATCCTGGTCAACAACGCCGGCACCAACTGGGCGGCGCCCGCCGAGGACTATCCCGACGACGGCTGGCGCAAGGTGATGTCGCTCAACGTCGACGCGCAGTTCCTCATGTGCCGCGAAGTCGGCAGGCGCGCGATGATCCCGCGAAGGAGCGGCAAGATCATCAACATAGCCTCCATCGCGGGGCTGTTCGGCAATCCCCCGGCATGGGGGATGACGACCATCGGCTATAACACCAGCAAGGGTGCGCTGATCAACATGACGCGCGC
>DASPTZ010000092.1:0-14948 GCA_035623155.1 Casimicrobiaceae bacterium
CCGCGCGGGCGCAAAACCTCGTCCAAAATCCGGGGTTTGAAACGGGTGATCTCACGCACTGGAGTCTCAATCCCGGTGGCCCATTCGACTATGTATGCCAGGCGGGTTCCACCATTGGTGCGGCAACCTGCATCGTGCACAGCGGCAATTATGCGATGAGCTTCGGATTGTATGGGGCCACCGACACCCTGTCGCAGACAATCACTACCGTCGCCGGAACTTATTACACCCTCTCATTCTGGTTGGCGAACGACAACCCGCAGGACCAAGGCATTACCACCTTCGCTGTGCAGTGGAACGACGCCGTGAACATGACCACGAGCACTGTCTATTCGCTACCCAGCCCACAACCCAGTTTCCCCTACACGCAGGTGGTCATCACCGTCTTGGCGACCAGCAATTCCATGACGCTTGCGTTTGTCGCCGAGCAGGATCCTTCCCAGTGGTTCCTGGATGACGTGTCGGTCGTGGCCTCTACCACCGCGGTCAAGGTCGATTCCTTTAGTGCATTTCCTGAGGCGGGCGGAAATCTGATCGAAGTCAAGACAGGCCGCGACGTGAACAATCTCGGCTTCAACCTCTACCGCGACGACAATGGCCAGCGCGTGAAGCTCAACGCATCGCTGCTTGCCGGAACCGCCTTCATGGCCGGCGCGGGCACCACCTTTACTGCCGGCCAAGCGCACCATTGGCGCGACGTTGGCGCGGGCGCAGGAGCGGTTTATTGGCTCGAAGAGGTGGACCTCAGCGGCACAAGGACCTGGTACGGACCCGCGATTTCGAGCGCAACCGAGTCTGCCCCGGCTGCCGCTTCCGCGGGCGCCGTGCAGACTCTGCGGGCCAAGAGCGCGCCGACCGGGCGTGCCAACGCCCCGGCTAGTCCGGACACGATCGCGCTCAGCAGCGTGGGCAGCGTGACCGGCACCCCCAGTGCCGGTACCGGCAGCGGGACTGGGACCGGCTCTGGCTCTGGCCCGGGCCCGGCGCCGGCGGCTCCCTCCCCCCAGGCCATCGCGCAGCAGTATGCGCTGGCAGCCGGCGCGGCAGTTCGATTGGACGTGCAGTCCGAGGGGTGGTATCGCGTGACGCAGCCGCAATTGGTCGCCGCCGGGATCAGCCCGAGCGTGAATCCGAAGAACCTTCAGTTGTACGTGAACGGTGTGCAGCAGCCGATCTACGTTGAAGGCGAGTCGAATGGCAAGTTCGATCCGCAGGATGCCGTCGATTTCTACGGCTTGGGCGTCGATACCATCTGGTCCGGCACGCAGTCCTACTGGCTGGTCGCGGGTGCCGCCAAGGGCTTGCGGATGAGCATCGGCGGCCTCTCCAGCGGCAGCGCCACCGCCGGTGCCGCCAGCTTCCCGTCCACCGTCGACTGGAAGCCACGCACGATCTATTTCACCGCGCTCCTGAACGGCGACGGCAACAATTTCTTCGGGCCGGTCATAACCGACACGCCGGTGGTTCAGCCGATCACGGTCACCCATCTCTATCCAGCGGGTGGCGCGTCGAAGCTGCAGGTGACGCTGCAGGGCGGGGCGGCGGGTCCGCACTCGGTCGCGGTATCGCTCAACGGAATCGCCTTGGGTAACGTGAAATTCAACGACCTTGCCAATTTCACGACGACATTTGCGGTGTCGTCGGTGGCCGAAGGTGCAAACGTGCTGACCCTGACGGCCTCGAGCCCGGAAGATGTCAGCGTGGTGGACGACGTGCAGCTCACCTACCCGCACAGCTACACGGCCGATGGCGATTACCTGCGCTTCACCGCGCCATCGGGCCGGGCCACCAAGATCAGCGGGTTCAGCGGTGCCTCGGTCATCGCCATCGATATCACCGATGCCTCGAATCCCTCGCTGGTGACGGGCACAATGAGCGGCAGCGCCCCGAACTATGCCCTTACCATCGTGCCCACCGCCGGCACCGGAACGCGCACGCTGCTGGCCATGACCAGCGCGCAGTTCCTAACCCCGACCGTCACCGTCAATCATCCGTCGTCCTGGCATTCCGCGCAGGCCGGCCACGACATGGTGATCATCGCTCACGCGAGTCTGCTTGCGAGCGCCGGCCCGCTGGCTGCGCTGCGGCAGTCGCAGGGGCACAGCGTTGCCGTCATTGATGTGCAGGATCTCTACGACGAATTCAATTTCGGCGTGAAGAGCCCGTATGCGTTGAAGACCTTCCTTGCCACCGCCAACGCGAACTGGACCAGGAAGCCGCATTTCGTCCTGTTGCTGGGCAACGGCACGTTTGACCCGCGCAATTACATGGGGACGACGGTGCCCGATCTGGTGCCCGTGAAGCTCGTCGACACGCAGCTCCTGGAAACTGCCTCGGACGACTGGTTTGTCGACTTCAACAACGACGGCATTCCGGACGCGGCGATCGGCCGTCTGCCAGCGGAGTCAGCCGCCGAAGCCAACGTTATGATCGGCCGGATCGTGGCCTACGACGCAAGCGGAGGTGGCGGCTGGAACAGCGAGGTCCTGCTGGTGACCGGCCGCAACCAGGACCCGGGGGATAACTTCGCGAACATGTCGGCCTCCATTCAGGCCCTGCTGCCGCGCAACCTGATCGTGAACCAGCTCGTCCAGAGCACGGACCCGAGTCCGAACGACGATCTGCTTGCGTACATCAACGCCGGGCAGTCGCTCGTCAATTATGTCGGTCACGGCTCGAACGAGGTATGGGCCGGCGGGCTCTTCGATTCCATTGATGTTCCTGAGCTTACGAATGGAACGCGGGCGGCGTTGTTCCTCTCGATGACCTGTCTGAACGGGTTCTTCCAGGATTTGTTCACCAACCCGCTGGGCAAGGCATTGCTCAATGGCAGCAACGGTGGCGCGGTCGCGGTGTGGGCCTCTTCGGGACTGACCGATGCCTCGCCGCAGTCCGGCCTCAACCAGGCCATGGTCAAGGCCCTTTATGGGTCCAAGCCAATGACCATCGGCGAAGCGGCAGCAGCGGCCAAGGCCGCCACCACCGATATCGACGTTCGTCGCACCTGGAATCTGCTCGGGGATCCCGCGACGTACCTCCACTAGTGTTTCGTCTGGCTAAACGACTTGCATCCGCCAGTCGAAGCGACGACCGCCAACGATTGCGCGTGCCCCTTCGACTCACCGACGCCCGCGCGTGACGGCGCGCGAGAGCTGACCCCAGCGGATTCGATGCTCACGAAGGACCTTGCAGCCCTGCGTGCCCTCGCCGCGCCATACCGCGCCTCCCTTGTACTCGGTGCGTTGCTGATGATGCTGGAGAGCGCTGCCGCGCTGGCCGTGCCCTGGCTTGGAGGTCAGTTCGCGGCTGCGCTGCTCCCGGATGGGACCTCCGCATCGATGGGGGTCTCAGCGATTCTCGCCGCGATGCTCGCGCTGTTCGCTGCCCAGACGCTGCTCAAGTTCGCCAACGCGTACCTGCTGGGCGGCACCGCGGAGCGTATCGTTTCCGATCTCAAGGTGCGGCTGTACGACCACCTGCAGGCGCTGCCACTGTCCTTCTTTCAACAGCGCCGGCACGGGGAAACTCTCTCACTGCTAACGCACGACGTCTACGTTGTTAGTGGCTACTTGAGCGGCACGGCGCTATCGGCCGCGCCACTGTTGTTTACCGTCGCTGGCGCGGTGTCTTTCATGTTTCGCCTTCAGCCCTCGCTCGCACTCGTGGCGTCTGCCGCGATCCCGCTCTTCTACCTGCTGCTGAAGGTAGTCGGGCGGCGGATCCGGCCGCTTGCCGCCGAGCTGCAGGCGGAGCACGCTGCGGCAATTGCGATCGCCGAGGAGAATCTCGGGCTGCTGCCGGCGATCAAGACCTTTACCCGCGAGCGCCACGAGTCGGCGCGTTACCGCCGACAGATCGATCGCATCCTCCACCTCACGCGCCACCAGCTGCGGATACGCGCAGCGCTCGGCCCCATGGTGCAGTTCGTGGCCGCGGCCGGCATCGTGCTGCTGCTCTGGCTCGCGAGCGCGCGACTCCCTGGTGGGCGCATCTCGCCCGCCGAGCTCGTCAGTTTCCTGCTCTACGCGCAGCTTCTGACGCGACCCGTCGCCGGGCTGGCCGAGGTGTATGGTCAGACGCAGACCGCCCGCGGTGCGCTTTCTCGACTCCTGCGCGCCCTCGACGAGCAGCCTGAGCCGGCCACGCTGGCAGGCACGGCGCTGCCGCCGGTGAATGGCGAGATCGCCTTTGAGAACGTGTCGTTTGCCTATCCGGGACGGCAGCCTGCGCTGCGCCACGCCAGCCTGCACGTCGCGGCCGGCGAGACGGTCGCGATCGTCGGCCCCAACGGCGCCGGCAAGAGCACGCTCTCGCACCTGCTGATGCGGCTGCACGAGCCGACGGAAGGCAGGATCACGATCGACGGCATCGACATCGCCGGTGCGTCGCTTGAGAGCCTGCGCCGCCAGATCGGCCTCGTCCCCCAGCATGTGCTGCTGTTCAACGCCAGCATCCGCGACAACATCGCCTACGGCCGGGCCGATCCGACCCAGGCGGAAGTCGAGGCCGCGGCGCGGCTCGCCCGCGCGCACGAATTCGTCGTCGCGCTGCAACAGGGCTACGACACGCTGATTGGCGACCGTGGCGTGCGTCTGTCCGGTGGCCAGCAGCAGCGCGTCGCGCTCGCCCGGGCGCTACTCAAGGACCCACCGATCCTCATCCTGGACGAAGCCACTGCGATGTTCGATCCGCTGGCCGAGATCGAATTCCTCGAGGAATCGCGCGAAGCGCTGCAGGGTCGCACCGTGCTCCTTATCACCCACCGGCCCGCGTGCCTGGCGGTGGCGGGACGAGTCGTGCGTATGGAGGACGGGCAAGTTGTCGGCAACGCCGCTTCGGTGCGCCCCGACCGCTACCGCTCGGCGATGTAGTAGCCGAACTTGATGAACTCCATGATGACGAACGAGCCCGAAGCTTCGTCGCGCCACCAGTCGCCCGGAGACCACCAGGCCGGGTCGGACGCGACGAGCACGTACTTCAGGTCGGAGCCTTCGAAAACGTGCGCCCAGGTCCACGCCAGGCGGCGCATGTGCGGTGGGTCACTGACCACGATCACCCTCTGCCAACGCTGGCGCCGCATCTGCGCCAGGATATTGACCGCCTCCGCGTAGCTGCTTTTCGACTCGAACTCGAAGCTAAGCGCCGATCGCGGCACACCACGCGCGACCAGGAAATCGGCGCGCCATGTGAGCTCCACGGGCGGCGCGGTTTCGCCGTGCGCGACGCCGGTCAACACGAGCAACGGGGCGTAGCCGTCGCGGTAGAGCTGCAGGCCGCGCAGGGCACGGGCGCCGTCGTCGCCGCCAAGGACGACAATCGCATCGGCACGGACGGGTGCCTGCGCCGGCGCCTGCAGCCAGTAGCCAGCGTGCCGGATCGCGTACACGCCCGCGCATGCCGTGACCACGAGCGCAACAACGAGCCACGGTCGGGCACGCGAGGCTTTCATCGCAGGAACGTCGGGCAAATCAGCATCGAATCCGATCGGCTGTGCTGGGTAGCGAAGGTCCGGTATTCGCGTATACCGCATTCGAGACACGGATCCTTAGGGCATCGGCCATGCGCTACCCAGACCTTGCGCCCGCATTTCAAGGGATTATCAGCCGCCTGGTCGATCTGCAGGAGGTCGTACGTCCTCACTATTACCATCCGTCACAGAAGGGCTCGTGGTCGATCAGGGCGGCCAAGGCTTCAATTCCGCCCTTGGCCACCACCTCCCTCGAGGAATCCCAGCAACTCCGCGAGCGTTGCCTCCGGCGCCTCTTCCGCAAGGTAATGGCCTGAAGCCAGCGCGCGACCGCGCACATCGGTTGCGAGGCTGCGCCAGTCGGCAACCGGATCGAAGAGCCGGTGAACGACGCCCTTGTCGCCCCAGAGGACAAGCAGGGGGCAGGCGACGCGCGCGCTTGCATCGGCGGCGTCGTGCTCGAGGTCGATCGTGGCCGCGGCACGATAATCCTCGCAGGTCGCGTGGATCGTCGCCGGATCACGGAAGCAGCGCTCGTATTCGGCGCGTGCGCGGGGATCGAAGATGGAAAGTCCGGCGGAGCCCCATCCCCCGATCTTCTTGCGAAGGTAGTACACCGGGTCGGCGCCGATCAGTCGTTCAGGCAAGTCGAACGGCTGGATGAGAAAGAACCAGTGGTAGTACGCGGTTGCGAACGCCATGTCGGTCGCCGCGTACATGGCGCGCGTGGGACAGATGTCAAGCACCACGAGTTTCTGCACGCGGTGCGGATGATCGAGCGCCATGCGATGCGCCACGCGTCCGCCACGATCGTGGCCGACCACCTGGAAGCGCTTGAAGCCAAGTGCGTCCATCACCTCGACCTGGTCGCGTGCCATTGCCCGCTTGGAATAGCCTTCGTGATTGGCGCCCTCACCGGGTTTGGACGAGTCGCCGTAGCCGCGCAGATCGGGAGCTACTACCGTGAACGCCTCCGCGAGTCGCGGCGTCACTTTGTGCCACAGCGCGTGAGTTTGCGGGTAGCCATGGAGCAGAAGCAGCGGCGGGCCGATGCCCCCAACGACCAGGTTTATCTCTGCGCCGGTGACGGCGATACGCCGCGTCTCGAAACGTGGAAACAGCAGGCGGTCAGCGTCGCTCATGGTCGGTCACACCCTACCGCAGCCTCATTCAGGGGACGGACTTTCAATGAATCTCCGGCTCGGCTGTGGGCGCCATTCCCTCGAGGAAATCGAAATCGCAGCCCTGATCCGCCTGGGTCACGTGTAGCTGGTAGAGCGCTCCGTAGCCGCGCTCGAAGCGCGGCGCGGGCTTTTTCCACGCTGCTTGTCGGCGGGCGAGCTCGGCGGCATCGATCTTGAGCTCGAGCTTGCGCGCCGCGACGTCGAGCTCGATCAGATCCCCGTCTCGCACCAACGCAAGCGGACCGCCGACGAACGACTCGGGCGAGACGTGCAGAACACACGCTCCATAACTCGTGCCGCTCATGCGCGCATCGGAAATCCGCACCATGTCGCGCACGCCCTGAGCGAGGATCTTCTTCGGGAGCGGAAGCTGCCCCCACTCCGGCATCCCCGGCGCGCCCAGCGGGCCCGCGTTCTGCAGCACCAGCACCGAATCGGCCGAGACCTTCAGGTTGGGATCGTCGATTCGCGCCGCCATGTCGTTGTAGTCGGCGAAAACGACCGCCGGCCCGGTGTGCTTGTGCAGTCGCGCTTCGGCGGCGGCGGGCTTGATGACCGCGCCGTTCGGCGCCAGGTTGCCGCGCAGCACGGCGAGGCTTCCGCTCGCAACAAGCGCCTTGTCGCGCGGGAGAATGACATCGCGGTTGAACACTTCGGCCCCGGCGATATTCGCGCCCAGCGTGCGGCCGTTGACCGTGCGCGCGTCGAGTGCCAGCAGATCTCCGATCGTCGCCAGCAACGCGCGCAATCCGCCGGCATAGAAGAAGTCCTCCATCAGGTACTTCCCCGCGGGACGGATGTTGGCGATCAACGGTGTCAGGCGAGAGAGCTGATCGAAGCGATCGAGCGTCAGAGGGATTCCGGTGCGCCGCGCGAGGGCGATCAGGTGCACCAGCGCATTGGTCGAGCCGCCGATCGCCAGCACCGCCGTGACGGCGTTATCGAACGACGCGGTGGTCAGGAAATCGCGCGGCTTCAAGTCTTCCCACACCATCTCGACCGCGCGCCGTCCGGTGTCGGTCGCCATTCGTGCGTGGCGCGAATCGGCGGCGGGGATCGACGCGGCTCCGGGCAGGGTGAAGCCGAGCGCCTCGGACGCGGAGGTCATGGTTGACGCGGTCCCCATGGTCATGCAATGGCCGGGCGCGCGCGCGATGCCGTTCTCGATCTCCTGCCATTCCCGCTCGCTGATGGTGCCGGCGCGCAGCTCCGCCCAGTACTTCCAGACGTCGGATCCGCTGCCGAGCGTCTGGTCCCGCCAGTTGCCGCGCAGCATCGGCCCGCCTGGCATGTAGATGGCCGGGAGGTTCATGCTGATCGCGCCCATCAACAGACCCGGCGTGGTCTTGTCGCATCCACCCATCAGCACGGCGCCGTCTGCAGGGTAGGAGCGCAGTACCTCCTCCGCCTCGAGCGCCAACAGATTCCGGTACATCATCGTCGTCGGCTTCTGGAACGGCTCCGAGAGCGTCATGACCGGGAGCTCGACCGGAAAGCCGCCGGCCTGCCACACGCCACGCTTGACCTCCTCGGCCCTTTGGCGGAAATGCGAGTGGCAAGGATTGATCTCGCTCCAGGTATTCAGGATCGCGATCACGGGCTTGCCTGCGTAGTCGCTGCGCGAGTAGCCCATCTGGGCGGCGCGCGAGCGGTGGCCGAACGAGCGCATGTCGTTGACGCCATACCAGCGGTGCGAGCGAAGTTCTTCCGGTTTCTTGCGGCGAGCTGTCATTGGGGATTTCCTGTTGTGCTTGAGACGGCGACGCGCATCGGCATTATAGCCGCCGGAACGGAGGACGAGCCGTGCCTGTCGAACGCGCACCCGCGCCCGTTTGCCGGGCAACTCGATCGCGCTATAGTGCCGCTTCAGGCGGCGTTACCTGTTGCAGGTCTTAGTCCCGGAGGTCGCCATTGATTGCATGGTTCGCGCGCGAGCAGCTACCGAAATTCCTGCTCTGCGCATTGCTCGGGACTGGGTTTGTGCTGCTGCCCGCGATAGGACACGCGGCGGACGCCAGCGCAACCGCTTCGCCGACGATCGATCCGGAAGCGTTTTTCGCCGCCATCGTCAAAGTCGAGACGCGCGCCGTTCCCGATGCGCGCAGCGCCGCCACGCTGGGCAGCGAGCGCGAGGGCACGGGAATCGTCATCGGCAAGGACGGCCTGGTACTGACCATCGGCTACCTGCTGGTGGAAGCCGACGAAGTCAGGATCATCGAAGGCCGCGGGCGCACGCTCCCTGCCCGCGTCGTTGCCTACGACCACGTCAGCGGCCTCGGCCTGGTGCGACCGATCGCGCCATTCGACGTGGTCCCTCTCAAGCTCGGGGAATCGAGCAGGCTCGCCGAAAGCGAGCCGGTGCTCGTCGTGAATTACGGTGGCCGTGCCGATGCAAGCCGTGCCTACGTCGTTTCGTTGCGACCTTTCACGGGCAATTGGGAGTACATGCTCGATACAGCAATCTTCACGGCGCCGCCGGCATTGAACTGGAGCGGCGCCGCGCTCATCGACAGCGACGGATCGCTGGTCGGGGTGGGCTCGCTGATCCTGCGCGACGCGACCGACGCAGAGCCGCACCTTCCGGGCAACATGTTCGTCCCCATCGATGCGCTCAAGCCGATCCTTGCCGACTTGCTCAAGACCGGGCGGCGTGCCGGGCCGGCACGTCCGTGGCTGGGGGTCGCCGCCGATGAGCTGCAGGGCCGTCTCATCGTGGTCCGCGTCTCGCCGGAAGGCCCCGCCGACCGCGCCGGAGTGCAGGAGGGCGACATCATCCTCGCCGTCAGCGGCGAGGGAGTCCGCTCGCAGGCCGACTTCTACCGAAAAATCTGGGGGCGCGGCCCGGCCGGTACCGATATTTCGCTGCGTGTGCTGCAGGGGATCGACGTGCGCGAGATCAAGATCCACTCGATCGATCGCCTAGAATATTTCAAGCAGAAACCGACGTACTGACCGGCAGGGCAAAGCGGCTGTGGCAGAATACGCCGCTTTGCTCGCCTCCTGGAGAGTTCCGATGTTCGCGCCTGTGCGACATTGCGGTCGCGCATCGGATCGAACGTCGCCGCCGCCGAGATCGGCCTGTCGCCTGTAGCGAGTCCACGATACCGCCGCGATGCCCCTCTACGCACTCACGATTTTCTTCAGCGCGTTCCTGCTGTTCCTGGTGCAGCCGGTCACGGCAAAGCAGATCCTGCCGTGGTTCGGCGGCTCGGCGGCCGTGTGGACCACCTGCCTCGTTTTCTTTCAGACGACGCTCCTGGTCGGTTACGCTTATGCCGATGTTGTCGTGAGTCGTCTGTCCACGCGACGGCAAGTCGGTCTGCACGTTGTTCTCCTCGTGGCGAGCTGCCTCGCACTGCCGATCGTCCCCGGCGCGCAGTGGAAACCGACCGGCGCCGAGAACCCCTCGCTGCTGATCCTGGGGCTTCTCGCAGCCACGATCGGGCTTCCGTATTTGATGCTCGCGACTACGAGCCCGCTGCTGCAGGCATGGTTCGCCCGCAGCTTCCCGGGACGTAGTCCTTATCGCCTGTTCGCGCTTTCGAACCTCGCCTCCATGCTCGCGCTGCTTGGTTATCCGTTCGGGCTCGAGCCCTGGGTCGCGACGCGCATGCAGTCGTACGGGTGGTCGGTGGCCTACGTTGCTTTCGTCTTCCTTTGCGCGGCCAGCGGCTGGTACAGCCTGCGCGCCGGGCGGCCCGTAGCCGGTGTCGCGAGCGATGCTTTACTCTCCGAAGCGGACCCTCCGCTCGCAATGGACGAGCCGCCGCCGACGGCGGGGCGGCAGCTCCTCTGGTGCACGCTCGCAGCAATGGGCTCGTTCCTCCTGCTCGCCGTGTCGAACCACATCACCCAGAACATCGCCGCGATCCCCTTGCTTTGGGTGGTTCCGCTGGCGATTTATCTGACGACCTTCATCCTGTGCTTCGACGGCGACGGCTGGTACCGGCGCGGGCTGTTTGCGCCAGTGGTTGCCGCAACACTCGGAGTCATGGGGTGGACCCTTGCCGATCGCGATCTGACACATCAGCTCCAGTTGCAGATCGCGGTGTTCTGTTGCGGGCTGTTCATCGCCTGCATGTTCTGCCACGGCGAGCTCGCCCGCATGAAGCCGGCGCCCCGCTATCTGACGCGCTTCTATCTCATGATCTCTGCCGGCGGGGCGGCCGGCTCGGTGCTGGTGGGGCTCGTCGCTCCGCTGGTTCTGCCGGCCTACTTCGAGCTGGCGTTCGGCCTTGTCGCCTGCGCCGCGCTGCTTTCGTTCCAGATGCGGCATGCGCATCGCGTGTTCCTGGTGCTCGCCGTCGCGGCGCTCGTTTTCACGCTGGGCACCGAGGTTTGGCAGATCAAGGATTTCTACGACAAGACGCTGCTCGCCACGCGCAACTTCTACGGCGTGCTGCGTGTGCAGGAATTCGGAGACGAGCCTGCGACAAAGCACCGCTCGCTCATCCACGGAACGATCCTACACGGGACTCAGTTCAATGCTCCTCAATTGGCGATAAGCCCCACGACGTACTACACCCAGAGTTCGGGAATCGGCCGGGTTCTCGAATCGCTGCATCCGCGCACGCGACCGATCAAGGTCGGCGTCATCGGTCTGGGAACGGGCACCCTCGCCGCCTACGGAAGCAAGGGAGACGTCTACCACTTCTACGACATCAATCCCGCGGTGATCACCATCGCCAATCGGGACTTCACTTACCTCAAGGACAGCGACGCGACGATCGAGACCTCCTTGGGGGACGCTCGCTTGACGCTCGAGCGCGAGCCGCCACAGGAATTCGACGTGCTGGCGATCGACGCGTTCTCCAGCGATGCGATTCCCGTGCACCTCATCACTTCCGAAGCCCTGGCGATCTATCGCAAACACATCAAGCCCGGAGGAATCATCGCGTTTCATGTGACCAACCGCTACCTCAATCTGGTTCCTGTCGTCGCGCAGCTTGCCGAGGCACACGGGATGCACGCCGTGCTCGTCTACGACGACACGAGCGACGGAATGACGAGCGTGAGCGACTGGGTGCTGCTCTCCGACAGCAAGGAAGCTCTGGAGGCGCCTCAGATCAGCGAAGTTGCCGTTCCCATCGAGCTCCGCCCCAACCTGAAGCTCTGGACGGACGACTTCAACAACATTTTCCAGGTTCTGAAGTAGCGGACCGAGCAGCGAGAGGGGCCCCCGCGAGCAGCGCGAGCGGAGTCGAGCGACCGCGAGTGTCCGCGGCGGCCGACACGCAACGGGGCCTTTTCACGTCGACCGTCCAAGGAGGCCGCGGCGGTTGAGCCCGCAGGGCGAAACCCGGGGCTGCCTGTCGCATTATGCGTGCGCGACGCCGCCGGCGGCCGTGACCACGCGTTCCCGGGTTTCCCCCGGATCAGGTCCGGGGTCAACCCGGGCTACAATCCGACGGTGACCGACCCCGACTTCCGGCCGTTGCGCGCGCTGCCCGGGCAGACCGCGGTGGAGATCGTCGACCAGACGCAACTTCCCCACCGCTGGGTCGCGATCAGACTCTCGACTGCAGCCGAAGCGGCGCACGCCATCCGGTCGATGCAGGTGCGCGGCGCGCCGCTGATCGGGGCCACCGCCGCGTACGGTCTGGCGATTGCGCTCGCAAGCGACGCTTCCGACGCCAATCTCGGCGCCGCCTACGCGCTGCTGCTGGAAACGCGGCCCACCGCGGTCAACCTGCGTTGGGCGCTCGATCGTTGCCGGAGGGCGGTCGTAGCGCTTCCACCGTCGGCGCGCGCTGCGGCCGCCTGGCGAGAGGCCGACGCGATCGCCGCCGAGGATGCGGCCGCCAACCGCGCCATCGGCGAGCACGGTCTCGAATTGATCAAGCGGCTTGGCACCGACGGGGGTCCGGTCCAGATCATGACTCACTGCAACGCGGGAGCGCTGGCGACCCTGGGGCTTGGAACCGCGACCGCGCCGATCTATCTCGCGCACCGTGCCGGAATTCCCGTGCACGTGTGGGTGAGTGAGACACGGCCACGGCTGCAAGGTGCGCGGCTGACCGCGTGGGAGCTGCGCGCGAACGGCGTGCCGCACACGCTCATCGTCGATGCCGCCGGCGCGACGCTGATGCGGCAAGGCCGCGTCGACATCGTGCTGGTCGGCGCCGACCGTGTCGCCGCGAACGGCGATGTCTGCAACAAGATCGGCACCTACGAGAAGGCCCTCGCCGCCCGGGACAGTCGCGTGCCGATCTATGCCGCGGTTCCTTCGGCGACGATCGACTGGACGCTCGCCGACGGCGAGCGCATTCCCATCGAGGAGCGCAGCGCCGACGAAGTGCTGCTTCCCTCCGGCGGGGAAGCGATCGCGCCTTCGGGGACCGCAGTGGCGAATCCTGCGTTCGACGTGACGCCGGCACGATTGCTTACGGGAATCATCACCGAGCGAGGCGTTTGCGCCCCCGACGGGCTGGCGACACTTTTCCCCGGCGAGGCAGGAGCCGCGAGACCATGACCGACTTGAGGTTGCGGCGGGAAATCATCGCCGCCGCGCTTGCCATGAACGAGCTGCGCATCAACCGCGGCAAGTCGGGCAATGTCAGCGCACGCATCGCCGGCGGCTTCCTGGTGACGCCTTCGGGACTGGCGTACGAGTCAACCAAGCCGGAAGATATCGTCGCCGTCTCGCTCAAAGGAAACGCGACGGGTCGCCGCAAACCTTCGTCCGAGTGGCGCTTCCATCGCGACATCTACACGGCTCGACGCGAGGTCGGAGGCATCGTGCACGCGCACTCCTCGTTCGCGACGACGCTCGCCTGCCTCGGCCGAGGCATTCCGGCGTTTCACTACATGATCGCCATCGCCGGAGGCTCGGACATCCGCTGCGCGCCTTACGCCACGTTCGGCACGCAGGAGCTTTCCGATCACGCACTCGCGGCGCTCGACGGACGCCGCGCCTGCCTGCTCGCCAATCACGGAATGATCGCAGTCGGCGATTCTCCGAAGGCAGCGCTGGCGCTCGCGGTCGAGGTCGAGGCGCTGGCGGAACAATATTGGCGCGCGCTGCAGATCGGAGAGCCGAACTTGCTCTCAGAAGCGGAAATGGCGCGCGTGCTTCAGAAGTTCAAGACATACGGCCAAGCCCCGGATAGTGCGAGGTAGCTCCCCAACTAGGGCACTCAAAGCAAAACGGCCCGCGAGAAGCGGGCCGTTCGCCTTGAGGGTGCCTGACAATTCAAGTTACTTTGGCGTCGGCCGGCCTCCGGCCTTAACTTGCTACGCAAGTTAGCCTCCTCCAAGTAGGCGCTCAAGCAAAACGGCCCGCTTTCGCGGGCCGTCTCACTCTTGAAGGTGCCTGACAATGACCTACTTTCGCACGGGGGATCCGTACTATCATCGGCGCGCCGCCGTTTCACGGTCCTGTTCGGGATGGGAAGGCGTGGTGCCAGCGGGCTGTGGTCGTCAGGCATTGATCTTCGGTCGCGTTGTCGCCATCGATGAGCATCGAGGCGCGCGACCGCAGGGAAGAAGTAAAGCGGGTCAGATCGCTTCGCAAACACCATGACCGCTTCGAGCAGAACGTGCTCACGGTTATGGGGTCAAGCCGCACGGGCTATTAGTATCGGTTAGCTCAACGCGTTACCGCGCTTCCACACCCGACCTATCAACGTGGTGGTCTGCCACGACCCTTGAGGGGGATCAAGTCCCCGGGAGATCTAATCTTCAGGCACGTTTCCCGCTTAGATGCTTTCAGCGGTTATCGCTTCCGTGCATAGCTACCCGGCGATACGACTGGCGTCATAACCGGTACACCAGAGGCACGTCCACTCCGGTCCTCTCGTACTAGGAGCAGCCCCCGTCAAATCTCCAACGCCCACGGCAGATAGGGACCAAACTGTCTCACGACGTTTTGAACCCAGCTCACGTACCACTTTAAATGGCGAACAGCCATACCCTTGGGACCGGCTTCAGCCCCAGGATGTGATGAGCCGACATCGAGGTGCCAAACACCGCCGTCGATATGAACTCTTGGGCGGTATCAGCCTGTTATCCCCGGCGTACCTTTTATCCGTTAAGCGATGGCCCTTCCATACGGAACAACCGGATCACTATGCCCTGCTTTCGCATCTGCTCGACCTGTCCGTCTCGCAGTTAAGCTCCCTTGTGCCATTGCACTCCACGCGCGATTACCAACCGCGCTGAGGGAACCTTTGGGCGCCTCCGTTACTCTTTAGGAGGCAACCGCCCCAGTTAAACTGCCCGCCTGACACTGTTCCACGGCCGGATGACGGCTCGGGGTTAGAATCCCAATATTTCAAGGGTGGTATTTCAAGGTTGGC
>DASPTZ010000093.1:0-98024 GCA_035623155.1 Casimicrobiaceae bacterium
AAGGACCTTACCAAGCCAGTCTACAAGGGACAGATCGTGATGCCGCATCCGGCATCGTCGGGAACCGGCTTTTTCGACGTCTCGGCCTGGATCCAGATCTACGGTGAGGCCGACGCGTGGAAGTTCATGGACGGACTGCACGAGAACATCGCCCAGTACATGCACTCCGGCTCGCGGCCCTGCGCCGCCGCCGCCAATGGCGAATACGTCGTGGGCATCTCCTTCGAGTACCGCGCCAACCGCGAAAAGGCCCAAGGCAAGCCGATCGACCTGGTGTTCGCGAAGGAAGGCTTGGGCTGGGACCTCGAAGCGGTGGGTATCTACAAGGGAACGAAGAACATGGCTGCCGCGCAAAGGCTGCTCGACTGGGCGATCTCCGACGCGGCGATGGCGCTCTATGCCAAAAACTTCGCCATCGTCGCCGTCAAGGCGCTTTCGCAGCCGCTACCCAACGTTCCGGCCAACTACGCTTCGATGCTGGCGAAGAACGACTTCCAGTGGGCGGCGAACAATCGCGACAAGATCCTCACCGAGTGGAGCAAGCGCTACGAGTCGAAAGCTGCGCCGAAGTAGGTTAGCTCGCGTTGGGACATTGACCGGCGCCCATGGCGTGAAGCGCGACGTGGCACCGGCGCCGGTCAACTCCTCGTTGGAGCGGCGGCTCGCGCCGCCGCTCAATTGGCCCTGGACGGTCCAGTTCCCGAGCGTTCGGACGCGTCTTGGGATCTTGAACGTGGTGCTAGAGGGTTCGCGATGAGCGCTTCATCAGCGGTTAGCGAAGCGCTTCGCATCGAAGCCATCCACAAGGCCTTCGGCAGCTTCGTCGCGCTCAGGTCGATCGACCTCACGGTGGAGAAGGGCGAGCTGGTCTGCTTCCTCGGCCCTTCCGGCTGCGGCAAGACGACGCTGCTGCGGATCATCGCCGGACTCGAGACACAAACCTCGGGCCGGGTGATCCAGAACGGACGCGACGTGTCGAACGACCCGCCTTCGGTGCGCGACTACGGGATCGTCTTCCAGTCGTACGCCCTGTTCCCCAACCTGACCATCCGCGACAACGTCGCCTACGGGCTCGTCAACCGTCGCAAGGCCCGTGCCGAGGTCGATGCGCGGGTGAGCGAGCTTCTGACGCTGGTGGGCCTGCCGGACGCGGGGCCGAAGTACCCCAGCCAGATGTCCGGGGGGCAGCAGCAGCGAGTGGCGCTTGCGCGGGCGCTGGCGACCTCGCCGTCGCTGCTTCTGCTCGACGAGCCGCTCTCCGCGCTCGACGCCAAGGAGCGCGAGCGGCTGCGCGGTGAGATCCGCGCGCTGCAGCGGCGCCTGCGCGTGACGACCGTCATGGTGACGCACGACCAGGAGGAGGCTCTCTCGATGGCCGACCGCGTGGTCGTGATGAACCAGGGCGTCATCGAACAGATCGGCAGCCCGCTCGCTGTCTACGAGCGGCCGACCACGCCGTTTGTCGCGGACTTCCTCGGCAAGGTCAACGTGCTCGACGCGGAATGCATAGGTGGCGGCCGCTACCGGGTCGGGCAGCGCGAGATCACGACAGACGCGAACGGTGCGGCACCCGGCGAGAAGGTCAGGCTCTACCTGCGGCCCGAGGATCGAATCCTGTCCGATACCGCGCCGGTCGAGACGCTGCCGAACGCGCTTAAGGGAACCGTCCGCCGCGTCGATTTCCTGGGCACGTACTGTCTTGCCCGCGTCGATGTCGACGGCTTCGAGGGCCAGCGGATGACGCTGTATCTTTCGCTCAACCAGACGCACGAGCTGGGAGTGAGCGAGGGCGCGACCATCCCCTTCGCCTTGCGCGGCGAGCGCGTGCGCGTGTTCCCTCGCAGCGTGTGAGTGCGACCGAGGCCGAGGCGTGAGCACCGCCGCCACTGCGCCGGCGGCTGCCAAGCGCCCGGCCGGGGCATTGAGCGAGTGGCTCGCCGCGCGCGGCGGCATCGTCATGCTGTTCGCCGCGCTGCTTGTATTCCTGACGCTGCCGCTCGCCATGCTGTTCGTACGCAGCATGCAGGACAAGACCGGTGCGGGCGTCGGTTTCGACAACTTCGTCGGCTACCTGACATCTCCGGCGTTCGCGCGCTCAGCCGGCAATACGCTGACCTTCGCCGGGCTCACCACCGTGCTCACCGTGCCGCTCGCTTTTGGTTTCGCCTATGCGATCCAGCGCAGCTGCATCCCGTTCAAGGTGCTGTGGCGCAATATCGCCCTGATACCGATCCTCGCGCCGTCGATGCTCGCGGCGCTGTCGTTCATCTATTTGTTCGGGAACCAGGGGGCGCTCAAGTTCGTACTCGGCTGGTTCGGTGTCGCGACTGTCTATGGGCTCCCGGGCATGGTGCTGGCGATGATCTTCGCCTCCTTTCCGCACGCGGTGATGATCCTGCTCGCGTCGCTGGCATTGTCTGATGCACGGCTCTATGAAGCCGCCGATTCGCTTGCTACACCCGAGTGGCGCAAATTCACGACCATCACGCTGCCGGGAGCGCGCTACGGCCTCATCTCCGCGACGATGGTGGTGTTCACCATGGCGGTGTCGGAGTTCGGGGTTCCGAAGGTGATCGGAGGCAACTACAGCGTGTTGGCGATCGACATCTACAAGCAGGTCGTCGGCCAGCAGAACTTCAACATCGGCGCCGTCGTGGGCCTGGTGCTGCTGGTGCCCGCGGTCATCGCCTATGCGATCGACCGCAGCGTACAGCGCAGACAGCAGGCGCTGGTGACCGCACGCAGCGTGCTCTACCAGCCGCGGCCGGTCGGCGCTCGCGACCGGTCGATGCTCGTGTTCGTGATTATCGTCTCCGCGGTCATGCTTGTGGTCATGGGCATGGCGGCGTACGGGTCGTTGGTTCGCGTCTGGCCCTACAACCTTTCGCTCACGCTCAATCACTACATCTACGCCTTCGAGGATGGCGGCGTTGATCGCTCCTACCGCAACAGCATGGTCATGGCGCTCTGGTGCGGCGTGCTGGGCGCAGCCGTTACCTTCGCCGGGGCCTACTGGTTGGAGAAAACGCGCGGCGGCGATGCTTTTCGGCCACTGATCCGCGCGCAGGCGATGATGCCGATGGCGGTGCCCGGGCTGGTGCTCGGCATCGGCTACATCCTGTTCTTCAACCATCCGGATAACCCGCTCAACTTCCTCTACGGAACGATGACCATCCTGGTCGCATCCACCATCGTTCACTTCTATTCGTCGAGCCACCTCACTGCGGTGACCGCGCTCAAAGCTCTCGACGGCGAGTTCGAGTCGGTGTCGGCATCGCTCAAGGTTCCGTTCTACAAGACGTTCTGGCGCGTCACCGTCCCGGTGTGCCTGCCGACCGTGATCGATGTCGGCCGTTACTATTTCGTCAACGCGATGACGACGATTTCCGCGGTGGTCTTCCTCTATGCGCCCAAGACGACGCTGGTGTCGATCTCGATCGTCAAGCTGGACGAGGCGGGAAGCGTCGGTCCGGCTGCAGCCGTCGCGACTCTGATCGTCGCCACGTCGGCGGTCGTGACCGTGGCGTCGCTCGCCGCCGAAGGCTGGCTCCTGCGCCGTACGCAGGCGTGGCGGCGGGCCGCCCAATGACATTGTTCCTTACGCCCATCTCGCTTTCCGGAGAACTTCGATGAGCCTCTTTTCCCGCGACCCGATCCTGCTCACGCCGGGCCCGCTCACTACCTCGCTCGCGACCAAGGCGGCGATGCTGCGCGATTGGGGATCCTGGGACAGCAACTTCAACGCGGTAACCGCGCGCGTGCGCGAGCGTCTCACTGCGATCATCGACGGGGCGGCGAGCCACGTGTGCGTGCCGATGCAGGGCAGCGGCACGTTCTCGGTTGAGGCGGCCGTCAACACGCTGGTCCCGCGCGACGGCCACGTGCTGGTTCTGGTCAACGGCGCCTACGGCAAGCGCATGGCGCGGCTCACCGAAATGATGGGCCGCAGGCTGTCCGTGATCGAAGCCGCCGACGACGCCGTGATCACCGGTGCAGACGTCGCCCGCGCGCTCGACGCCGACCGCTCGATCACCCACGTCGGGCTCATCCACTGCGAGACTTCCACCGGCATCCTCAATCCGCTGCCGGAGATCGCAGCGGCCGTCGCCGGCCGCGGCCGCAGCCTGATCGTCGACGCGATGAGCTCCTTCGGCGCCATCGCCATCGACGCGACCAGGGTGCCGTTCGATGCGCTGGTGGCTGCGTCCGGCAAGTGCATCGAGGGACCGCCGGGAATGGGTTTCGTCTTCGTCCGCAAGGCCGTGCTCGAGAAGAGTGCGGGAAACTCGACGTCGCTCTCGCTCGATCTTCACGACCAGTGGCAGTACATGGAGAAGACTACCCAGTGGCGCTATACGCCGCCGACCCACGTCGTCGCGGCAGTCGATGCGGCGCTCGAGCAGTATCGCGCGGAGGGCGGTCAGCCGACCCGGCTCGCCCGCTACACGGCGAATTGCGAGACGCTCATCGCCGGCATGAAGGAGCTCGGGTTCAAGGTCTTTCTCGATCCGAGGGTCCAGGCGCCGATCATCGTCACCTTCCATGCTCCGCCCGACGCCAGATACGCATTCAAGGCGTTCTACGAGCGCGTACGCGACAAGGGTTTCATCCTCTACCCGGGCAAGCTCACGCAGGCGGAGACCTTTCGGGTCGGCTGCATCGGAGCGATCGGGCCGGAGGAGATGCGCCACGCGGTCAACGCGGTGCGCGACAGCCTGCGCGAGCTCGGCATCAAGCAGGTCACGCCCGCGGCGGTCAAGGCCGCTTGAGCGCAGCGTAGCCCGGGGGGAGCCGAAGCCGAAGCCCGGGGTCGTCGCGCCGCGCTCGCCCTGGGTTTCCCCGGGTCGAGTCCGGGGTCAACCCAGGCCGCAGACAGGATCCAGTGTCGGGTACCTCAAACGGCAAAGCACCGCGTAGTCGGAACAACCGGTCGCGATAACGCCGTGACGGATCAGGCAGTCGACGATCACCAGGCTGGCATCGGCGGTGACGACATCGGGGCCCCGCCGGTTCGCTACCAACGCGCCGGCATCGCAGAGCGTTACCAAGCGGTGGCCAACGACCTCTCGATCCTGGCACGCCGGAGTGAAGCTCGCGTCGAGCCACAGGTCGTGTACGAAGATCGTCTCGCGCTGCAACCCGTCTGCTTGCGCGCGGCATACATGCACCGTTCCATGCGGCTGCGCTTGTGCCGCGACGGTCCCGGGAATACCGGCTTCCTCCCACGCTTCCTTGACGAGCGTCGCCAGAACGCTCACGCCGGCGGCGATTCCGCCTCCCACCAGGTTGTCGAGCCGCCCAGGATCGATGGCTTTGCGAGGACTGCGTCGCGCGATCCACATGCGCGTTGCATCATCCCGGCCCACGAGGCCGTTGACATGCGCGGCAAACGTGCGGATCCCGAAATAGCGCGCCGCGGCACGCTCGAGCTCGAAATGCGGAACGCCGCCGTATTCTCCGACCACGGCGTAGCGCTCATTGCGCCAGGCGCTGAGCGACCGCTCCTGCGCAAGCGTCCGAGCGACGCGATCCACCGCCAGCGTCCGCTCGGGAGGCTCGACCAATGCATCGACGAAGCTGATCGTGCGTTCGTCGACCACGAAAACATCGCGAAACGCAGCGAGTCGTCTCGCCCGCTCGTCGTCTACCCATCCGACGCTCTCGCAGTCGACGACCAGAGGCCGATAGCGCCCGCGCGGCGCAGCCAGAACGTCCTCTAGACGCGCACGCAGGGCGGTTACAATAGAGGCGATGTCCACGCCGGAATTGTAGCGTTCCATGCCTGCCGACGTTCTAGCCTTGTTCGATCTTGACCACACGCTGATTGCTCACGACAGCGACGAGCAGTGGGTCGACTTCCTGGTGGAGCAAGGCGCGCTCGACCCGGTTCGCTACGAGACCGCAAATCGCGACCTCATCGCGCGCTACAACCGGGGTGAAGCCAGCACCCTGGAATTCACCGAGTTCTACCTCTCGACGCTGCAAGGGTTCGACGAAGCCGAGTTGCTGCTATGGCGCGACAAGTATCTGGCTCGGAAGATCCGCCCGCGCATCACTCAGCGGGCGCGAGCACTCGTCGAGCGCCACCGTGCCGCCGGCGATCTGCGCGTCGTAACGACCGCGGTCTTTCGATTCCTCTCGGAACCGATCGCCGCGGAGTTCGGCATCGAACACGTCATCGCGACCGAGGCCGAGCGGATCAACGGGCGGTACACCGGACGGGTCGCCGGTGTGCCCAATGTCCGGGAAGGGAAATACGAACGACTCGTCGGCTGGCTCGCTGACCGCGGGTTGACGCTTGGCGATTTTCGCCAAAGCTGGTTCTACGGTGATTCGATCAACGATCTCTCGCTGTTCTCGCGTGTGACGCATCCCGTCGCCGTCAACGCGGACCCGACGCTCGCCGCCGCCCGCCACATGGGCTGGCCCGAGATGCGCGTCGCCTGAACGTGGACGCCGCGGTGTCCCGGGAAGTCCTCGCACTGTTCGACCTGGACCGCACGCTTCTCTTCAACGACTGCGACGAAGCGTGGATTGAATTCCTGATCGATCGAGGTGTGCTCGACCGTGCCGAGTTCGAGGAACGCAACCGCGTGGTGGTCGATCGCTACCGCCACGGGGTGGTTGGAACCATCGAATACACCGAGTTCTATGTGTCGACGCTGGCGTCGCATCCCATGAGCCGGCTAGAAGCGTGGCGCGGCGAGTACATGCAAACCAAGATTCTGCCGGCGATCTCCGTCGCGGCGCGCGAGCTGGTCGATCGTCACCGTGCCGCCGGCGATCTGACCATCCTCACCACCGCCGCGAGCCGCTTCCTGACCGCGCCGATCGCCCGCGAATTCGGCTTCGAGCACCTCATCGCCACCGAGCCTGAGACGCGCAACGGCGTCTACACGGGCAAGGTGGCCGGCACGCCCAACATGCGCGAGGGCAAGATCGCGCGGCTCGATGCGTGGCTGGAATCGCACGGCGGTTCCTTCGCCGGATTTCGCCGCAGCTGGTTCTACAGCGATTCGCGCAACGACATCCCGCTGCTTTCTCGCGTCACCGATCCGGTCGCCGTCAACCCGGACCCGACCCTTGCCGCGCTCGCCGCAGAGCGAGGCTGGCGGGTACTGACGATCGGGTAGAATCCGCCCTTTTTTCGGAGAGCTCGATGGCCGCTCGCTTGATTGATGGCAAGGCCTGCGCTGCGCGCATCACCGCGGAGGTCTCCAGGCAAGCCGCGCTGCGCTCGGCAACGAGCAAGTCGACTCCGGGGCTCGCGGTCATCCTGGTCGGGGACAACGCGGCTTCGCAGGTGTACGTTCGCAACAAGCGTGCGACGACGGAGGCGGTAGGCATGCGGTCGCTCTCCTTCGATCTGCCGGCGACGGTACCGCAGGCGGAGCTTCTTTCGCTGATCGACAAGCTGAACGCCGACGCTTCGGTGCACGGGATCCTCGTACAACTGCCGCTACCCAAGCACATCGACGCCGACGTGATCACCGAGCGAATCGACCCCCTCAAAGACGTCGATGGGCTCACTCCCTACAACATGGGCCGCCTGCTGCTCAAGCGGCCGGTGCTGCGGCCGTGCACGCCGCAGGGCTGCATGCGCCTGCTTCGCGAAACCGGCGAGGATCTCGTCGGCAAGCACGCGGTGATCATCGGACAGTCGAACATCGTCGGCCGCCCGATGGCGCTGGAGCTGCTGATGGCGCGCTGCACGGTGACGGTGTGCCACACCGGAACACGTGATCTGCCGGGTGTGGTGGCGACCGCGGAAATCCTGGTCGCGGCGATGGGCAAGCTTCGATTCGTGCAGGGCGAGTGGATCAAGCCGGGCGCCATCGTCATCGACGTCGGAACCAACCGCACTCCCGAGGGCAAGCTGCGCGGCGACGTCGATTTCGACGCTGCGAAGGAGCGAGCGGCCTGGATCACGCCGGTGCCGGGCGGTGTCGGCCCGATGACCATCGCCATGCTGCTCGCCAACACCTTGAGGGCGGCAGAGCTTCGCGATGTGGCCGGGTCAAGCCCCGCGCAGGTGCCAGGCCTTGGGACGCGTGAAGGTCTGGATGCCGTAGGTCGACAGCGTCAGCCCGATGCCTGAATGGCCGACGCCGGACCAGGGCAGGCGGGGGCTGACGCGGTCGCAGCAGTTCCAGTAGACCGAGCCCGAGTGAACCTGGGCGAGGATCCTGCGCGCGCGCTTCTCGTCGGCTGTGTAAACGCCTGCCGTTAGCCCGTATTCGGTATCGTTCATCAGCGCCACGGCTTCGGCGTCGTCTTTGACCTTCTGAATGCCGATGATGGGACCGAAGCTCTCGTCCTTCATCAGCGCCATGCGGTGATCGGCGTCGACGAACACGGTGGGCTCGAACCAGTTGCCCTTGCCTTTGATCGCGTGGCCGCCGGCGAGCAGCCTGGCGCCCTTCTTTTTCGCGTCAGCGACCTGGCGCCTCAACACCTCGATCTGAGGCCGGCGTGTGATCGGGCCGATGTAGGTCGACTCGTCCATCGGATCGCCGGTCCGGTAGCCCTTGACCTCGGCCACGAACGCCGAGACGAATGCATCGTGGACTTTTTCGTGGACGTAAATGCGCTCGACCGAGCAGCACGACTGGCCGGTGTTGTAGAAAGCCCCGTCGGCGATGGACGCGGCCGCGGTTCCTGCGTCGACGTCATCGCAGACGTAAACCGGATCTTTGCCGCCCAGCTCGAGCTGCACCTTGATCATCTTGCGCCCTGCGGCTGCACCGACCTTGGCGCCGGTTGAGTAAGAGCCCGTGAAAAATACGCCGTCGACGGGCTGTCGCAGGAGTGCAGCGCCGGTCGCACCGCCGCCGATCACCGGGACGAACACGTCCTTGGGGATGCCTGCCTCGTCGAGCATCTCGGCGATGTGCAAGCCCGTGAGCGTCGCGTACTCCGAAGGCTTGTACAGCACCGCGTTACCGGCGATCAGCGCCGGCACGAACACGTTGCTGCCGACGAAGTAGGGATAGTTCCACGCCGAGATGTTGGCGATGACGCCGAGCGGCTCGTGCGAGATCCGCTCCTCGAGCTTGTGCTCGGCATCGGCATACACCTTCTCATCGCGCAGCACGCGCGCCGCTTCGGCGAGGAAGAAGTCGACGCGGACGAGCAACCCGTCGAGCTCATTGCGCGACTGCCTGATCGGCTTGCCGACTTCCTGCGTGAGCGTTCGCGCCAGCGTTTCGCGCATCGCGGTGATGCGCTCGCGGAAAGCACGAATGGCGTCGAGCCGCTTCCTGATCGGAGTGGCCGCCCACGCGGGCTGCGCGGCCCGGGCGCGCAGATACTTGGTCTTGACCGCGCCTGCGGCGTCTTCCGCGATTTCGGCGATGACGGCGTTGGTGGCGGGATTCAAGACCTTCACGGTCGGTGCCTGGCGTGCGCGAGAAAGTCGTCGAGCAGCGGCGTGTCGTCGATGAACGAGCGGTCCTCGGCATCGTGGAATTCCGGGTGCCATTGCACCGCGAAGACGTAGGAAGGGCCGGTCCAGCGCAGCGCCTCGACCACGCGATCGGGCTCGGACCACGCCTCGAGCACCAGGTCGCGGCCGAGGTCCTTCACCGCCTGATGGTGCACCGAGTTGGTCTTGGTCAGCTCAAGCCCGGGGTAGAGGGCGGCGAGCCCCGACCCGGGGACGATCGAGGTGGCGTGGCAGTTCTCGGCATAGATGTCCCAGTTGCGGTGATTGAGCGACCCGCGGAGCTGGGTCGGCAGGTCCTGATACAGCGTCCCGCCGAAGGCGACGTTGATGACCTGGGCGCCGCGGCAGATTCCTAGTACGGGCTTTCCCCCGGCCATGAAGCCGCGCAAAAGCGCGATCTCGTAGTCGTCACGGATCCGGTCTCCGTTCCATTCGGGCTTGATCGCGCGCTCTCCATAGGTTTCCGGGCAGACGTCGGAGCCTCCCATGAGCACCAGCGCGTCGAGCTCGTGCGCGTAGTCGGCCACGCCGACACTGCTCGACCCGCGCCGCGTCTCGCCGTCGGGCGAGGGAATCATCAGCGCCATGGCATCCCTCTGCATCACCCAGTGCGCCATGTTCTGCTCGATGTACTGCAGCGTCATGCCCTTGAAAATCGGACGCTTGGGATCGGCGTGGAAGAAGCACGCGGAAATGCCGACCTTCAGCATCATGACATCGCCGCCGTAAAGATCTGCTCGAAGTCCGCTCGAGTGCACTTCCGCGGATTGGTTTGATGGCAGGTGTCGTTGATGGCAACCTCGACGAGCGCGGGAATGTCGGCGCGGGTGACGAGACGCGTCGCCTGGTAGGCGCGCAGCGTCGAAGGAATCGCCAGGTCGGATTTGAGCGCCGCGAGCCAGTCGATGAACGCCTCCGCGCTGGCCTCGGGCAATGCACCAGATACATCGGCACCAACCACGTGCGCGAGCTCCGCCAGCTTGGTGATTGCCGAGGGCAGGTTGAAGCGCATGACGTGGTCGATCATGATGCCGTTGGCGAGCCCGTGGTGCAGGTCGGCCACCGTGGAGAGGGCGTGCGCGCACGAGTGCACAGCCCCCACGTCCTTCTGGAAGGCGACCGCTCCCATCATCGAAGCCATCAACATGTCCGAGCGCGCATCGAGGTCGTGAGGTTCGCGCACCGCCTTCCGGAGCGACTTGGAGGCGATGCGCGCGCCTTCCAGCGCGATGCCATCGCACAGAGGGTGGTACGCCGGCGACAGGTACGATTCCACGTTGTGGGTGAGCGCGTCCATTCCGGTCGCGGCGGTGATGCCGGGCGGCAGGTCGAGCGTGAGCTCAGGGTCGGCGAACACCGCCTTGGCGAGCAGCTTGGGCGAGAAGATGATCTTCTTGATGTGCGTCCGGTCGTCCGAGATGACGCTCGAGCGGCCGACCTCGGAGCCCGTGCCGGCGGTGGTCGGCAGCGCGATGAAGTAAGGCAGCTCGCGTTCGATCGGCCGGACCTGCGGATGGTCCCAGGCGTACTCGAGGACGTCGCCCGGATGCGTGGCCATCAGCGCGATCGCCTTGGCGACGTCGAGTGCCGCGCCTCCGCCCAAACCGATGATCGCGTCCGCCCGATGCGCCTTGAACGCCTCGACGCCGCCGTCGACCTGGCTCCTCACCGGGTTGCCCCAGATGTCCGAGTACACGGCGACGCTCAAGCCGGCGAGCCCCCCGAGGAAATTGGAGAGCAGCGGCAACGGCGCGATGCCTCGGTCGGTGACGATGAGCGGGCGTTGAAGGCCCTGCGATCGCAGATGCTCCGCGACGAGCTGGCGCGCGCCCGGACCGAAGTGGATCGTGGTCGGGAAGGCGAACCGCGACAGGGTCATTTGGCTTCGCGTCCCGCCAGCGGGCCTGCGCCGATCTGCACGAAGCGAAGTTCGAGGATGTCGCTGGGCCACTGCGCGACGCTGATGTCGGGACGCATTACCCAGGTGAGCGTCCGTCGATATAGCGGGATCAGCGGCAGGTCGGCGTTCATGATGCGCAGCGCGTCGCCGATCAGCTGGCGGCGGTGGTTGATGTCGGGATCCACTCGGATGGCTTCGATGATGCCGTCGAGTCGCGGGTTCGAATAGCGCCCTCCGTTGAAGGTGCCGGCGCCGTCCGGGCCGTTGCTGCGGACGATCGCATAGAGCGTCCCCCACGGGTCGGTCCCCGGCGACCAGCCGAACTCGAAAAAGCTGGTCGTAGCCTGGGTGAGCTTGGGGAAGAACGTGGCCGTCGGCCACGACTGGAAACTCGTGCGGATCCCCACCTGCGCGAGCATGCCGGCGATCGCCTGGCAGACCGCGGCGCGATACGAGGCATTGACGCAATCCAGCGTCACCGCGAAGCCGTCGGGATATCCGGCATCCTTGAGCAGGGCCTTGGCCGCGGCGGGATCGTAGGGAAGACGCCGGTCGAGCTCGGCCACGTAGCCGTCGAGCAGTCGCGAGACATAGGAGCCGGTCGGCGTGGCTTGTCCCCGCAGGACCTTCGCCACGATCGTGTCGACGTCGATCGCCTGATACACGGCGCGGCGCACGCGCAGGTCCTTGAACGGGTTGCGTCCCTTGACGTCGGCGAACTCGAGCTCGGCGCGGGCCTGGTCGAAGCCGAGATACTGCGTGCCGATGTCGGTCGTCTCGGCGAGCTTGAAGCGGCCCTCCTGCTTGAGCCGTGGTATGTCCTGGAACGGCGGATCGATCACGAAATCCACCTGGCCCGATACCAGTGCCGCGAGCCGTGTCGCATCCGACTGTATGACCACGTAGATGGCCTCGTCGACGTTGCCGCGCCGCCCCCACCAGAGCGGGTTCGCGGTGAGCACGGTCCGCGCATCGGACTCGTAGACCTTGAGCATGTACGGGCCGGTGCCGTTGGTGTTGCGCACCGCATAGGTCTCCTGCTTGGCGTTGTAGTTCTGCGGCTCCGAGACGCCGTGCGCGGCGCACCACGCCCTGCTCATGATCGCCAGGTAGACGAGCTTTTCCGGCAACACCGCGTCGGGCGCGGAGAGGATCAAGTCGACCGTGAGATCGTCCACCTTGCGCGCCTCGACGACTCCACGGAGCTGGAAGGCGCGCTGCGAGTTCTTGGCGAGCGCCCGTCCGATGGAGAAGACGACGTCGTCGGCGGTGAACGGCGTTCCGTCGTGGAACTTGACTCCGGCACGCAGCTTGAACCGCCAGCGCGTCGGCTCGACGGCCTGCCACGACACCGCGAGCGCCGGTTCGAGCGCGAAATTGCGGTCGCGGAACACCAGCGACTCGTAGATCTGGCTCCAGATCCGCGCCTGGTACAGCAGCGCCAGCGCGTGCGGGTCCAGCGATTGAGGGTCGAATCCGCTGGCGAAGCGCAGCGTCGCGGCGGCGAGCGGGCCCGTGAACAGCAGAGCTGCAATCAGCAGCAGTGGTGCAAGTCGTCGCGTCATATGATCTCGAAGTAGCGTTTGAGCTCCCAATCGGTCACGGCGTCGAGCCACTGGCGCCATTCCCACTCGCGCGTCGCCGCGAAATGGTCGACGAAATCGTCGCCGAACCAGTCGCGGGCGAGCTTGGAATCGCGGAAGATCCGCGTCGTCTCGATCAGCGTGCGCGGTGCGCGCGGCACGTTCTCCGCGCCGACGTTGGTGCCATGGATCGGCTTGGTGGTGAGCTTGAGGTTCTTCTCCACGCCGTGCAAGCCCGCGGCGACGCACGCGGCGACCGCGAGATAAGGATTCATGTCGGCGCCAGGACAGCGCGTCTCCAGGCGGCAGGACTTAGGCGACGCGGCGATCACCCGGTAGCTCGCGGTGCGGTTGTCCAAGCCCCAGGTCGGCTTGACCGGTGCCCAGAAGCCGTCGACCAGGCGCTTGTAGCTGTTGATCGTCGGCCAGAACATGGGCGCGAATTCGAGCAGGCAGGCAAGCTGTCCCGCGAGATAGCTCTCGAAGAGCTTGCTCATCGCGAACTTCGACGCAGGATCGTGGAACAGATTCTTCTTGCCGTCGGACAGCGACTGGTGGACGTGACCCGAGCAGCCGGGATACTGCGGGCTCCACTTGGCCATGAAGCTGGGCATGATGCCGAAGCGGGCGCCGATCTCCTTGGCGCCGGTCTTGAACAGGATCGCGCGGTCGGCCGCCTCCAGCGCTTCCGAGAACAGGATCGCCGCCTCGTAGACTCCGGGCCCCGTTTCGGTGTGCAGTCCCTCGATCGGCACCCCGAACGCCGCCATCTCCACCATCAGCGCCTCGAAGAAGTCGCGATTCTGATTGGCGCGGATCAGCGAATAGCCGAACATCCCCGGCGTCAACGGCTCAGGACGCACGTACCCCTTGCCCGCCCACGATTGCGGGGTCTCGGCGAAGTTGAACCACTCGAACTCGGCGCCGCACATCGGCTGAAACCCGAGCTTCTCGGCGCGCTTGAGCACGCGCTTCAAGGTCTGCCGCGGGCAGATCGGGTGTGGCGATTCCTTGCCCTTGTCCTGGACCACGAACTCGCCGAGGAAAAAAGGTACGCCATCGTCCCACGGCACGTTGCGATGCGTTCCCAGATCGATCTTCGCCAGGGCGTCCGGAAACCCCTTGTGCCAGCCCGTCAGTGTCGTGTTGTCGTAGCACTGGTCGTTCATGTCCCAGCCGAAGACGACATCGCAGAAGCCGAAGCCGCCTTCCGCCGCCGAGAAGAACTTGTCCTTGTGCAGGTACTTGCCGCGCAGCACGCCGTCGATGTCGGACACGGCTACCTTGACCCGCTGACCGGGTGCCGCGCGAACGGCATCGAGCACCTTCTTGGCGGCGATGTTTTGCGGCATGCTCCCCCTCCCAGTCGTTTGGCCGGCGCGGTGGACAAGCCATCTGCCGCCGCCGGCGATTGTAACCCGGTTGCCGCGACCCGGTTGGCGCTACTGCCCGCAGCGGGATGGCCACCACACGAGGGTGGCACAATGCGGCGAATGGACGAAGCTTCCACGCACGCATCATCGCAAGGCGGATCGCGACGCGGTGCGCTGGCCTTGCTGCATTTTGCCGTGCTGCTGTTCGGCTTCGCCGGCGTCTTCGGCAAGTGGATCGCGCTGCCGTCGGCGACGATCGTTCTCGGGCGAACGAGCATTGCCGCTGTAGCGCTCGGCGTGATGCTGGCGCTCCGTCGGCCGTCCAGCGTTCGCTTAGAGTGGAGGCTCGCTGCCAACGGCGCTTTGCTCGCCGTTCACTGGGTCGCATTCTTCCAGGCGGTGCAGACTTCGAGCGTCGCGATCGGACTTCTCGGGTACGCGAGCTTTCCGCTCTTCGTCCTTCCCATGGAGGCGCTGCTCCTCGGGCGGCGGCCACGAGCAAGCGAATGGGCTTGCGCGGTGATCGTGGCAGCGGGCCTCGCACTGCTCGTTCCCGAATTCGATCTCGACAATCGCGTTGTCCGAGGCGTTCTGTGGGGCGTGCTCTCCGGGTTCACCTTCGCACTGCTCGCGTTGGGCAACCGCTCGCTCGCGGCGCGGCGCGACGCCCGCGAGATCGCCTTCTGGCAGAATGCTGCTGCCGCGGCTTGCCTGTTGCCGGCGCTGCTGGTAGACCCCGTGCTTCCAAGCGCGCGCGATCTGGCGGCGCTCGTTGTGCTCGGGCTCGCGTGCACTGCGCTCGCTCACACGCTTTTCATCCGCAGCCTGCGCGCGGTGTCGGCGCACGCCGCAAGCATCGTCGCCGCGCTGGAGCCGGTATACGGCATCGCCCTCGCGGCGTTGCTGCTGGGCGAATTTCCCGACGCGAGAACGCTCGTCGGTGCGGCCCTGATCGTCGGCGCGACGCTGTGGGCGAGCGCGCGGGCGCGCCTGGCGTAGCGCTGGCGCACGCGCTTGTGTAGGATCGCAGCAGCGAGCCTCGCGCTTCGACATAACGTTACAGGCCAACAGCGTGATCGTCGTTCTCATGGGCGTGTCGGGCAGCGGCAAGACGACCCTCGGGCGTGCGCTGGCCGAGGAGCTTGGCTGGACTTTTCTCGACGCCGACGATTTCCACCCGCCGGCCAATGTCGCCAAGATGGCTGCAGGCGCCGCGTTGAGCGACGAGGACCGCTGGCCGTGGCTCGATCGCCTCGCCGACGAGTTGCGCACCCTGGATGGGCGCGGACGCCACGTCGTGCTTGCGTGCTCGGCGCTCAAGCAGGCGTATCGCGATCGTCTCAAGCGAGCGGGAGAGTTGCGCTGGGCCTATCTCAGGGGAGACGCCGCGACAATCGAGCCGCGTCTGGCGGCGCGGCGCGGCCACTACATGCCGGCCTCGCTGCTGGCCAGCCAGTTCGCGACGCTGGAGGAGCCCGCCGAGGCGATCGTCGTCGACATCCGCAAGAGCATCGCCGCGCAGGTCGCGCAGATCGCCGCGAGCCTCCGCTCAACGGTATGAGCGGCGAGAAGCCTCGCAAGCCGGCGACCGCGGTTGCTCACCTGGGTCGCGATCCCGCCAAGCACATCGGCACGGTCAACACGCCGGTGTATCGCGCGACGACGATTCTGTTCGATACCGTTGCCGATCTCGAAGCGGCGGACCGCGGCGAATATCCGGGCTTGACTTACGGCTTGCACGGGCTGCCGACGGTCGCCGACCTGCAATCCGCGTACGCCGCGCTCGAGGGAGCGCACGCCGCGCTGGCCGTTCCTTCGGGGCTCGCGGCGATCACTCTGGCGCTGGTCGGTACCGTGCACACCGGAGACCACGTGCTGGTCACCGACTCGGTGTATGGGCCGACGCGTCGGTTTTGCGAGAACCAGCTCAAGCGGCTGGGCGTGGAGGTGAGCTACTACGATCCGTGCGCCGGCGAGGGGATCGAGCGCGAGCTGAAATCCAACACCAAGGTCGTGTTCACGGAGTCGCCGGGCTCGCTCACGTTCGAAGTGCAGGACATTCCGGCGATCGCCGGGGTCGCGCACCATCACGGCGCGCTGGTGCTCATGGACAACACCTGGGCCACTCCGCTGGGTTTCCAGGCTTTCGCCCACGGCGTCGACGTCTCGATTCACGCCGGGACCAAGTATCTGGGCGGCCATTCGGACGTGCTGATCGGCCTCATCAGCTGCAACGAGGCGACCTACCCGCGCCTTCACCGCCTGTGGACGGACATGGGTGTGGCCGCGTCCAGCGACGATTGCTTCCTCGCACTGCGCGGCTTGCGCACGCTTTCCGTTCGCCTGCAGCGGCACACCGAAAGCGCGCTGTCCATCGCCAACTGGCTCGAGGGACGGCCGGAGGTCGACGAGGTGATCTTTCCTGCGTTGCCCGGCGCCCGCGGTCACGCGCTGTGGAAGCGCGACTTCACCGGCGCATGCGGACTCTTCGGAGTCGTCCTCAAGCCGGTCGCCAAAGCGCGGCTCGATGCGATGCTCAACGGCATGCGGCTGTTCAAGATGGGATACAGCTGGGGAGGCTTCGAAAGCCTGATCCTGCCGGTTGATCCCGGGCGAACCCGCACCGCGACTTCGTGGCAGGCGGCCGGGCCGTACCTGCGCCTGCACGTGGGTCTCGAGGACTGCGGCGACCTGATCGCCGATCTTGCCGACGGCCTTGCCCGCCTGCACGGCTAGGCTGCGTCACCGGCACGTCGCTCGGGGTCAGATTCCCAGGTAGCGGGCCTTGGCATCGGCATCGCGCTCCAATTGCGCGAGCGTGCCTTCGAAGCGCAGGTGCCCTCCTTCGAGGACGCAGGCTCGGTCGGCGATCGCTTCGGCGAAGCGCAGGTTCTGCTCGCAAAGCAGCATCGACACGCCTTCGCCCTTGAGCCTGCGCAGGGCCGCTGACAATTGCTCGACCAGCACCGGCGCTAAGCCCTCGCTCGGTTCGTCGAGTAGCAGCAGCAACGGGTTGCCCATCAGGGTACGCGCGATTGCCAGCATCTGCTGCTCGCCGCCGGAGATGCGTCCGCCGGGGCGGTCGCGCAGCTCGCGCAGGTTCGGAAACAGCGCGTGCACGCGCTCTGGCGTCCACGCGGCACGATTGGATCGTGACGCGTGCCGCCCCACCTCCAGATTCTCGTTAACCGTCAGGTCGGCGAATATGCGGCGGGTGTCGGGCACGTAACCGACTCCGGCGCGCGCGATTCGATACGAAGGCCAGCGGTCGATGCGCGCGTCCGCGAAACGCACTTCCCCGCGCCACGCCGGCACCAGGCCGGCGATCGTCTTCAGAGTCGTCGACTTGCCGGCGCCGTTGCGCCCGAAGAGCACCAGCACCTCGCCGTCGCCGACCGAGAGCGAGATATCGAACAGGATCTGCGCGCGGCCGTAGCCCGCGCACACGGCGCGCAGCTCAAGCATCGCGCAACGTCCCCGGCTGGGTGGACGGGCCGAGATACACCCGGCGCACGTGAGGATCGGTGCGCACTGCTGCGGGCGGCCCCGCCGAAATGAGCCGGCCGCGATTGAGCACCAGCACCCGGTCGGCGTGCGCGAAAACGACGTCCATGTCGTGCTCGGTGAACAGCAGCGCGACCTCGCCGGTCGCGGCCAGCTCGACGACCAGCCGCATCAGGCTCGCCCGCTCGGCGGGCGCCAGTCCGGCCGTGGGCTCGTCCATGAGCAGCAGGCGCGGGCGGCAGGCAAGCGCAATGGCAAGCTCCACGCGCTTGAGATCGCCGTAGGCCAGGGTCGCGCAGGATCGCTCCGCCAGCGACGCGATGCCGGTGCGCTCGAGCACGGCGCTCGCCTCGCGTGTATCGAGCGCGCGCGAGCCGGCGAGGGGTGAACGCAGCCCGTTGCGGCGGGCGGCCAGGGCAAGCTGCACGTTCTCCCGCACCGTCATCGATGCGAAGGTCGCAGGAACCTGGAAGGTGCGGCCAACACCGCGACGCGCGATCACCTGCGGCTCGAGACCGGTGATCGGCGCGGCTTCGAACAGCACAGTCCCCGAGTCGGCCGCGAGCTGGCCGTTGAGAACGTTGAACAGCGTGGTCTTGCCCGCTCCGTTGGGGCCGATCACCGCGACCTTCTCGCCGGCGTGTACCGAGAAGCTCAACTCGCGCAGCGCGTGCACGCCTCCGTAGGATTTGGAGAGGCGGTCGACGAGAAGCACCGGGGACGGCTTCATGCTCGGTCGCCCCGCAGCCCGGCAGCGCGCCTGAACATGCCGGCGAGCCCGGTCGGAAAGAAGACCACCAGCGCGATCACTGCCGCGCCGAGCATGGCGCGCCAGTACTCGGAGTGACGGATGATCGTATCTTGCAGCGCGGTTAGAGCCGCCGCGCCCACGACCGGGCCGATCAGCGTCTGCAATCCGCCGAGCAGGACCATCACCAGAGCGTCGATCGAGCGCGGAATCGACAGCGCCTCCGGGGAAATGCTGCCCTTGGAGAACGCGTAGAGGGCTCCCGCGACTCCGGCGAAGAGCCCGGCGATGCTGAAGCCCGCCCACCGCACCGAGCGCGGGTCGATGCCGATAGCTGCCGCGCGCAAGGCGGAATCGCGGGAGGCGCGCAATGCGTAGCCGAAGGGCGAGTAGATCATTCGCCACAGCACGGCGATCGCCGCCCCGCTCACCGCAAGCGTGAGCAAGTAGTACGCGCTGCGGCTCGAAAGCCACATCGCCGGCCACACGCCGGTCAGGCCGTTGCTGCCGCCGGTCACCGCGTCCCACTCGTAGGCGATCGACCAGGTGATCTGCGCGAATGCCAGCGTCAGCATGGCCAGGTAGACGCCCGAAAGGCGCACGCAGAACCATCCGTAGACGATCGCCGCGACGCCCGCGAACAACGGAGCGGCGATCAACGCAAGCTCCATCGGCGCGCCTCGCGCAAGCAGAGCGGAAGCGTACGCGGCCAGTCCGAAATAGGCAGCGTGGCCGAAGGAGGCCATGCCGCCCGGGCCCATCATGAAGTGCAGGCTCGCCGCGAACAAGGCGAAGACGCAGATGTCGGCGAGCAACACCAGGCTATATTCGTCGGCGACGAGCGGCAGCGCCGCCAGCAAAACGAAGACGCCGGCGGCGATGAGAACGAAGCGGGGCCCAGGAGGCTTGAGCAGCTCTCGTTGCTCGGACGGCGGCGGAGCTGCGGGCGGGCGTCCGAACAATCCCCACGGGCGCACCGCGAGCACGATCGCCATCACGATGAATTCCGCGACCAGCGTGAGCTTAGGGAAGGAGAATGCGATGCCGAAGGCGCGGACCTCGCCGATCGCGACACACAGCGCCTTGGCGATGCCGATGATCAATGCCGCAACGAACGCTCCCGGGATGCTGCCCAGGCCGCCGACGACGGTGACGACGAAGACCTCGGCGATGACCGACAGGTCGATGTTCAGATTCGCTGGTTCGCGCGGCAATTGAAGCGCGCCTGCAAGCCCGGCGAGCAACGCCCCGAGAAAGAACACTCCCGAGAAGAGCCATGTCTGGTTCACTCCCAACAAGGCCGTCATCTCGCGGTCCTCGCTCGCTGCGCGCACCAGGACGCCCCAGCGCGTTCGCCTGAGCAGCCAGGTGAGCAGCACCAGCACCAGCGGCCCCAAGGCGATGAGCAACAGATCGTACTCGGGGATGGCGCGGCCCAGGATGTCGATCGACCCGCGGAACCCGGGTGCGCGCGGCCCGAGCAGGTCCTCGGGGCCCCATCCGGCCAGCACGGCATCCTTGACGATGAGCACCACGCCAAAGGTGGCGGTGAGCTGCAGCAGTTCGGGCGCGGCGTAGAGCCGCCGCAGCAGCAGGCGCTCGATCAGCACGCCGATGCCGGCGACCGCGAGCCCTGCGAGGAGCACGGCTGCCCAATAACCTGCGGCGCCGCCACCGAGGCGAGCGATCAGGCTGTGGGCGAGGTACGCCCCCAGCATCATCAGCGAGCCGTGCGCGAAGTTGACGATGCGCGTGACGCCGAAGATCAGCGACAGGCCGGCCGCGACCAGGAACAGCGACGACGCGCCGGCCAGGCCGTTGAGCAGCTGGATGAGGAGGGCGGACAGAGTCACGTCGGCGATGAACGCGACGAGCGACTACTACATTGGATGGAAATCCCTTGACCCCTTGAGGGGCGGAGTCTAGCAGGCTCGATGCGGGTGACGCGTGCCGTGGCTGCCTGAACGGCCCACAGAGGCGTCAATCCGCGGGCCGGTGGGCGCGCACCCAGTCGTCGGAGGGGAGGTAATCTGCGCCGTTGGCGTACTTCCACTCCACCATCCCGCCCTTGCCTTCCTTCACCGCAATGCGCCCGACGTAGGCGCCCATGGTCGACTGGTGGTCGAGGGCGCGAAAGCTGACCGGGCCGAAGGGCGTGTCGACGACGAGCCCCTGCATGGCGGCGATGAGCTTGTCGGTGTCGGTCGAACGGGCCCTGCGAATCGCAGCGGCGGCGGTCATGACGATGCTGTAGCCGACGACGGATCCCTGGCGCGGGTAGTCCTGATACTTCGCGCGATAGGCGTCGAGAAAACGCTGGTGCTCGGGGGTGGCGATGGCTGACCAGGGATAGCCCGTGACGTACCATCCCGCGGGCGCCTCGGCCTTCAAAGGGTCCAGATATTCCGGCTCGCCACCGAGCAAATTGAACACGGGTCGATCGCGAAACAGGCCACGCAGTTCACCCTCGCGCACGAACTTAGCGAGATCGGCCGCGAACAGCGAGGAGAAAATCGCGTCGGGTCGAGCCTCCGCCATCGCCTGCACCACGGGACCTGCGTCGAGCTTGCCTAGCGGAACCGGAAATTCGACGAACTCGATCGCCGAGGGCTGCAGCGCAATCATCTGCTGCTTGAACGCCGCCGTCGCCGACTTCCCGTACTCGTAGTCGGGGTAGACGATGGCCCAGCGGCGCTTGCCG
The DNA here is from genome assembly GCA_035623155.1 of Casimicrobiaceae bacterium. GTDB lineage: Bacteria > Pseudomonadota > Gammaproteobacteria > Burkholderiales > Casimicrobiaceae > PALSA-1003. The sequence continues at coordinate 21,255 of DASPTZ010000093.1, forward strand.
AGCCTCGCCGCGTCGGGAACGAGCATCGCCGTCTGCATGTACGTCGACGGGCGCAGGCGAAAGGTGTACCGGTTTCCGTTCTCCCACACGATCTTGTCGGTGAGCGGTTCGGAGGCGAGAAACAGGAACCGGCGCTGCTTGGCAAAGTCGGCGACGGCGAGCCCGACGGCCGACGAAAAGGTTCCCATCAGCACGTGGACCTTCTCTCGGGCGATCAGCTCCTCGGCGGCGCGCACCGCGTCGCCAGCATTGCCATTGTCGTCACGCACGATGAGCTCGACGGGGCGCCCGAGCAGACCACCCGCGCGGTTGATCTCCTCGACCGCGAGCTCCATGCCCCTCTTGTAGGGCTCCAGGAACGCCGGAAAGGTCTTGTAGCTGTTTAGCTCGCCGAGCTTGATGGATTGCGCGGCGGCCGGCAGCGCCAGTATGGCGGCGGTGAAGATCGAGACTGTGAGGCGTCGAAGCATCGTTTTTCCGCGGTTGTCGCGCCGGTGCCGGCCGCGCTTGAATGGGGATGATAGCTGCCGCGCGCGTTCGAGGGAACCGGAGCCGCGCTGCCACCGGTTGCTTCTATGCTTATGCTCTCGGAAGAGCCTGACGCGAGGAACCCGCGACCGGTAAAATATACGATTTGTCTGCCATGCGATCGCCTGTGCATCCGCAGGCGAATCACGGAATGTGCTGATGCTGAACCCGCAATCGGGCCTGAGCTTCGCGGATCTGTACTCCGTCACCGGTCTGGCCCGCATCGACGCCGCATTCAAGGCGCACCTCGCCGACGCCGATCGTGAGCTGTGCGCGCGCTTCGACGCCGCGCGCGCCGAACCGACTTCGCTCGACCGGCTGGGCGAATCAGAGCTGCTGGTCGCGCTCGCGCCCCACCTTGAGGACTTCCTCGCCCGCTTGTTCGCGATCGAATCGCAGGTCGCCGCCCTGCAGGCAGCGCAGCATGAGCTGGCGCCGCTTTTCGCGTGCAAGCGGCAGGTCGTCCAGCGCAAGGCGCTCAACCGCTACAAAGCCGATGTTGCTGCCGGCTTCGACGGCGCCGCATTGCGCGCCCAACTCGAGGCGAAGCTGGGCGTTCCACTGCAGGGAATCCCCGGCGAGCTGGCCTTTGCACGGCGAGTCGGCGAATGGGGACGCGACGAGGAGGTCCACGCGGCAGAGATCGACCTCGCGTTGCGCTATGCGGCGTGGGCCACGCAGACATCCGAGGGCAAGGCCCTGCACAAGTCGGGAGTGCTGTTCAAGGCGCCGCGCAAGCTCGACTTCCTGCGCCTGATCCCGGTGGAGCACGAGCGGCGGCACGGCCTCGATATGTGGCGCCTTCCGGCAACCCACTTGCGTCGCCGCGAAGGCTTTGCGCTCACCGACGCGGGCACCGACCTGGCTGGCGGCCTCGATCAGGCCCACTACTGCATCTGGTGCCACGAGCAGCAGAAGGATTCCTGCAGCTCCGGCATGCGCGAGAAGAAGCCCGCCGACGGCTCCGCGGCGCCGTTCAAGAAGTCGCCCTTCGGAGAGCCCCTCACTGGGTGCCCGCTGGAGGAAAAGATCTCCGAGTTCAACAAGCTCCGTGCCGACGGCCTCGCGCTGGGGGCGCTGGCGATGATCTGCGTGGACAACCCCCTGGTCGCAGCGACCGGGCACCGCATCTGCAACGACTGCATGAAGGCCTGCATCTATCAGAAGCAGGATCCGGTGGACATCCCGCAGTCGGAAACGCGGGTGCTCAAGGACGTGCTGGAGCTGCCCTGGGGGTTCGAGATCTATTCTCTGCTCACGCGTTGGAATCCGCTGAACCTGCGCCGACCCCTGCCGCTCGCGCCGACGGGCAAGCGCGTTCTGGTGGTCGGCATGGGGCCTGCGGGCTTCACGCTAGCGCATCACCTGCTCAACGACGGGCACACCGTCGTCGGCGTCGACGGCCTCAAGATCGAGCCGCTCGCCCCTTCGCTATCCGGAGTCACTGCAGGCGGCGAGCGCGTCGCCTTCGCTCCGGTGCGCGATATCGCCGTCCTCCGCGAGAGTCTCGACGACCGGGTGATGGCGGGCTTCGGCGGCGTTGCCGAGTACGGCATCACGGTTCGCTGGGACAAGAATTTCCTGAAACTCATCCGCCTGTTATTGGAGCGGCGCGAACGCTTCGCGCTTTTCGGCGGCGTGCGCTTCGGCGGCACGCTCGATGTCTCCGGCGCATTCGCGCTGGGCTTCGACCACATCGCGCTGTGCGCGGGTGCAGGCAAGCCCACAGTGCTCGACCTTCCCAACGGGCTCGCCAACGGCGTGCGCACCGCGTCGGATTTCCTCATGGCGCTGCAGCTTACCGGCGCCGCCAAGCGCGATTCCCTGGCGAACATGCAGCTGCGGCTGCCGGTAGTCGTCGTGGGAGGAGGACTGACCGCCATCGACACCGCGACCGAGTCTCTCGCCTACTACCCGGTGCAGGTCGAGAAATTCCTGTCGCGCCACGAGAAGCTCCAGAGCGAAGGCGACGGCCGGGCGGTCGAGGAGGCGTGGACGCCCGATGAGCGGGAAATCGCCTTGGAGTATCTCGCGCACGCCAGGGCGATACGCGCGGAGCGAGAAGCGGCCCAGCGCGAAGGCAGGGCGGCGCACATCTTCGAGCTGCTCGACGCCTGGGGGGGAGCGACCATTGCCTATCGACGCCGGTTGATCGACAGCCCTTCGTACACGCTGAATCACGAGGAGGTCGAGAAAGCCCTGCAGGAAGGCATCCGCTTCGCCGAGGGCCTGACCCCCGTTGCGGTGGAAACCGATGCGAGCGGCCGCGCCAGCGCGCTGCTCGCATCGGTGCAACACAACGACGGCGACGGCGTCTGGCACGAGACCGGGCACGCCCGTCTGCCCGCTCGCACCATTCTCATCGCCGCCGGTACGCAGCCGAACACCATCGCCGCCCGCGAGGACCCGCTGCACTTCAAGCTCGACGGTCGCTACTTCCGCGCCCTTGACGAAGTGGGGCAGCCCGTCAGGCCGGAAAAGGGGCTCGCCAAGCCGCAGACGGTGCACGTGCTGACCGCGCTCGAGCCCGACGGCCGTGCGGTGAGCTTCTTCGGCGATCTCCATCCGTCGTTCTCGGGCAACGTGGTCAAGGCGATGGCGAGCGCGACTCTCGGCTATCGCGTCGTCAGCCGGATGCTCGGCCGCGTGGGAGCTTCATCTCCGCTTTCCGATGAAGCGTTTCTCGCCGCCCTCGACGATCAGCTGCGCCCGCGCGTCGAGCGCATCGAACGCCTGACGCCGACCATCATCGAGGTCGTGGTGCGCGCCCCTGCGGCGGCGCGGCGTTTCGCTCCGGGACAGTTCTACCGCCTGCAGAACTTCGAAACGCTCTCGGCCAAACTCAACGGCACGCGTCTGGCGATGGAGGGACTCGCGCTCACCGGCGCGTGGGTCGATCGCGAGCGAGGCCTGGTGTCGACGATCGTGCTCGAGATGGGCGGGTCCTCGAACCTCTGCGCTCGGCTGAAGCCGGGCGAACCGGTCGTACTGATGGGTCCGACGGGGACGCCGAGTGAAATCGGAGCGCGCGAGACGGTAATCCTCGCCGGCGGCGGGCTGGGCAACGCGGTGCTGTTCTCGATCGGCCAGGCGTTTCGCCAGGCGCGCTCCCGCGTGCTGTACTTTGCCGGCTACCGTAGGATGCTCGACCGCTACAAGGTCGCCGACATCGAGGCTGCTGCCGATATCATCGTCTGGTGCAGCGACGAGGCCCCCGGGTTCGTTCCCGGCCGTGCGCAGGACAAGAGCTTCGTCGGCGACATCGTTCAGGCAATGCTCGCCTATGCGGAGGGGAAGCTCGGTGAGCAGCCGATTCGCTTCGCCGATGCCGACCGTCTGATCGCCATCGGTTCAGACCGCATGATGGCGGCCGTGGCCGCGGCGAAGAATGGGTCTCTCGCGGCGCATCTCAAGCCGGAATGCCGGACCATCGCGTCGATCAACTCGCCCATGCAGTGCATGATGAAGGAAATCTGCGCGCAGTGCCTGCAGCTGCAGCGCGATCCGGTCAGCGGCAAGGTCTCCTTCGTGTTTTCCTGCTTCAACCAGGACCAGCCCATGGACCAGGTCGACTTCACGGCGCTCGCGGCGCGGCTGGATCAGAACAGCGTGCAGGAGAAGCTGACCGCGCAATGGATCGACCACTGCCTGCGTCGCGTCAGCGCTGAGCCGTGAGACCGCCGAGGGCGACCTTGTAAGATTTACTCGCCTGCAAGATCCGGTTACAAAATAAGTCGCAGGAACCGCGAACCTCCTCCGGGCAGCGCAGTCGCAACGGGGTCATCGCTTGTTGCGCGCTGAATGCCGACACTCGATTGGACGGTCGCCGGAGAGAACGCCGCCGGGCACGCTAGGCCGGATGTCGTCCATCTGATCAATCCGCTGTGGGACAGCAACGGCGGCGGCGACTGGCGCACCTACGAGATGTACCGGATGCTCGGGCGTCATTGCCCGGTGCACATTTGGAGTGGTTTCTCGCCCGCAACGGATTTTGCAAAACGCTGCCCGGTGCGCTTGATAAGGCCCTGGCTCGGTAGATTCCCGATCGGCGGCACCTTCATTTTCGTCGGCGCCTATTTCCGGATGGGGCATTGGTTCAAGGCGTCGTTCCCCCGACGGATCATCCTCATCTACAACACATTCCAGCCTGATCGCCTCGAAAAAGCGATCAGGCGGCTCGGAGCTTGGCATCGCGCTCCAGTCGAGCTCGTCTATACGTCTCCTTTGCTGCGAAAGCTGTCGTCGTACCCCGGGCGAGTCATCGAAAGCCCGATAGACATCGCGCGCTTCGTGCCGCGCTCCGCTGCCCCACGAGACGCCGCGCGGTTTCGCGTCGGTCGGCTCTCGCGAGACATCACCACCAAGCATCACGAGCGAGACCGTGAAGTCTATTCGGCGCTTGCTGCTGCCGGTGTCGAGGTACGGATCATGGGCGGCACCTGCTTGCGCGATCGAGTCGGCGGATCAGCCGCGCCGGCATTGTTGGCGGCGGGCGCCGAGCCCGCTGTCGACTTCCTTCAGGACCTCGATTGCTTCTACTACCGGACCAGCGACCAGTGGCTGGAGGCCTACGGCCGAGTCGTCTTCGAGGCGATGGCGTGTGGTTTGCCGGTCGTATGCGGGCGGCGTGGCGGCTACGCGGACTACATCGTTCACGGCGTTAACGGGTTTCTCTTCGACAGCACCGAGCAAGCCGTCTCGCTGATCCTGAGGCTGCGAGATGATCCCGCGCTCCGCCTGCGCGTCGGTCGTGCTGCGCGCCTGACGGTCGAGAGCATGTACCGCGGCAGCGCATGGCAGCAGAAGCAGACCTTCTTCCTTTCTTTCCCCGAGCCGCAACGAGCGTAGCCGGCCCGACACTTGGGCGCTGGCAAGGGGTTCTCGAAGTGTTCGCACCGGTAGCGCTGCGTCGGGTCCGTTGACGCATCTCCAGGCAGCCTCAAGTTTGCCGGCGAGGTATGCCGCCAGGCACGCTTTCTGCTGCTTTGCTGCACGACCGAGCATTAAGTCGTAATGGCAGCGTCGGGCGGCAAGAGTTACCGCGACGACTGTAAATCTTGCGCCGGGACCGCTGGTAGTTTTCCCGCCGTTGGATTCGGTGGCTGCTCGGCAACGGGGCAAGGAGAAGCTATGTCACCGATTATTGCCGGACATTTCGCTTTGGAACGAGACGCTCAGCGCGCGGTGGAGGGGCTCAGGCGTCAAGGCTTCGCCCAGGATGACGTTACGTGCATCGCGGTCAACCCGCTCGCTCAGAGCGCGAGAGATTCGCCGCGCAGCGAGTGCGATCCTGCGAGCGTGGAGTCGGGCGAATTCGGGCAATCAGTTGGCACCTTGGCGAGGCGTAGTGCGGCGGGCGAGGCAACTGTCTGCGTACTGCATTCCAGGCCGCGGCGCCGGGCGGGAACGCTGGTTGCCGTGCGCGCGGCCGAGTACGCGAAACGTCTGATCGCGGTCAACGTTCTTCAGGCGTACGGCGCACGCGACGTCGAGCGGGCGGACGGCACATGGATCGCGGGCCGGTGGATCGATTTCGACCCGTCTATCCCACCGCGGCTGGTGGATCCGCCAGTGGCGTGTGAGCAGTGGATATCGCGGAGGGAGCCAAGATAAGCGCGCCCCCCAGGCGCGATGCCGCAGCAGCATCCAACGAGGAGACTGCCATGAACGTTGTCCTGAGCGTGGGACCGCTGATCTCGATGATTGCGGGCATCCTCATCTTGATCATGCCCAGGCTCCTTAATTACATCGTCGCGCTCTATCTGATAATCATCGGCGGGCTGGGCCTACTGGGTCACGCCAATACCCGCGTGGCGACGGAGCCGCCTGCGGCCGCCGCGAAGGCTTCTCCTCCGGTCTGGGCTGGCCCGCCCGGTTCCGGCCGCACGTAGATAATTCCGCGAAGACCGGCCTAGCGTCCCTTCGGGCTCGCCCTGGTCCTCGGCATGACCCGCGGAACCGACGGGGCCACCGGACGTTTCACTTGAGGGAACTGTCCGGGCTGGCCGCCCTTGGGGTTCTTGCCCTGGAATCCGGTTTTGCCTTTGCCCATGGTAGCCTTCGTAGAGTGGTCGTCTCGTCAATCGTACTCGTCCCGCGGCATCGCGCAAGGGCGGCCTCACGCTTCGGCAGTAAGCAGCGAAACGCCGAGCCGTGCGCGGCGCTGGAGCCAGATGCTCGGGCGATAGCGCGGATCGCCATAGGCGCGGTGCAACTCCTGCAGGATCTGCAGTACCCGCAGCGGACCCAGTGCGTCGCCCCAGGCGAGCGGCCCCTGCGGGTAGCCAAGCCCGAGCCTTACCGCGAGGTCGATGTCGGCCGGGCTCGCGATGCGCTGCTGCGCGATGTCGCAGGCAACGTTGACGATGTGCGCTATCACGCGCTGCACGACGAAACCGGGGCTGTCGTGAATCACGTCGACGCCGGGCTCGTCGGCGGCGAACAGCGCTCGCGCCTCCTCGCGCCGAACCGGATCGGTCAGCGGCGTGGTCATCAGCGTTCGGTGATGGGCGAGGTCGGGCAGCGTGTCGAGGGCGATGGTGCGCGTCGGATCGAGTTCTTCTTCGAGCGCGGCGGTCGTCGCATCGCAGCCCAGCGGCAGAACGAGGCACAACGCGTCGGGATGCGGTGTCGCGCCAGCGTCGAGCTTCGCGCCGAGCACCCTCAGGCGCTCACCGACACGGGCTTGCGCCTCGGCGCGTCGCCCGCTGATCCATACGAGCGATGCGGGGCGCGCCTGCGGCGCAGGCGCTTTCGGCGCCGGTTGCGCTCCCGCAGGGTAGTCGTAGAACCCGCGTCCCGACTTGCGCCCGAGAACACCGGCGGCGAGGCGCTGCGCGGTAAGAGGCGATGGGCGAAAGCGCGGCTCCTCGTAGAACTGGTGGTAGATCGATTCCATCGCCGGATGCGACACATCGAGCCCGGTCAAATCGAACAGCTCGAACGGCCCCATACGAAATCCGGCTGCAAGCTTCAGGATGCGATCGATGGTCGCATAATCGGCGATGCCTTCTCCGGCGATGCGTAGCGCCTCGGTGCCGTAGCCGCGTCCGGCGTGATTGACGATGAACCCCGGCGTGTCCTTGGCCTGCACGGGCGTGTGGCCCAGCGCGGCAGCGAACTCGAGCAGACGCGGCACGATGTCGGGCGCGATCTTGAGTCCGGCGATGACCTCGACGACCTTCATCAGCGGCACCGGGCTGAAAAAGTGCAAGCCTGCGACGCGCGCCGGATTGGCGCAGGCGCTTGCGATCGCGGTCACCGACAGCGAGGAAGTGTTAGTCGCCAGAATGCAGTCATCGCCCACGATGGGCTCGAGCGATGCAAGAAGCGTCTGCTTGGCGTCCAGCCGCTCGACGATGGCCTCGATGACCAGGCTGCATCCGGCGAGATCGGCGAACGCGTCGGGCAGCACGATGCGGGCGACCGCGTCCTCTGCACTCGCCTGAGCGATCTTGCCCTTCGCCGCCAGCGAGGAGAGCGTGTCGGCGATCGAGCGCTTGGCGTCGGCGGCGGCGCCGGGCTTGGCGTCGAGCAGGCGCACTTCGAACCCCGCTTGCGCAGTGATTTGGGCGATTCCGCGTCCCATCAATCCGGCGCCGACGATGCCGACCACGCGAGTGCGGGAAGATGCCTGCATCAAACGCCTTTGTGCAAGAAGAGGAGAGCGGCGGTATTATGTTCGAAAGCGCCGAACCGCGCGAGGAAGACTGCTGGCATGGCGCACGGCCGGCCGAGCAAGTCACTTGCACAATTCACCAGCATGATTCGCGACGCCGACACGCTTGCGCTGCTGACCGAGAGCATCGGCCGCTTCGTGCGCGAGCGGCTGATTCCCAACGAAGCGCTGGTCGCCGAGACCGATGTTGTCCCGGAGCCGATCATAGCCGAGATGAAGAAGCTCGGACTGTTCGGCCTGTCGATTCCCGAGGCTTACGGCGGCCTGGGCCTCACCATGGAAGAGGAAGTCGAGGTTGCCTTTGTACTGGGAGGAACCTCACCCGCGTTCCGCTCGCTCATCGGCACCAACAACGGCATCGGCTCGCAGGGCATTATTCTCGACGGCACGGATGAGCAGAAGGCGCGGTATCTGCCAAGACTCGCGTCGGGCGAGCTCGTCGCGGCGTTCGCGCTGACCGAGCCCGGTTCCGGCTCCGACGCTGCGGCGCTGTCGACGACCGCGGTGCGCAGCGACGGGTACTATGTGCTCAACGGCACCAAGCGCTACATCACCAACGCTCCGGAGGCCGGGATCTTCACGGTGATGGCGCGCACGGATCCTGCCGACAAGAGCGCCCACGGCATCTCGGCGTTCATCGTCGAGCGCAGCACGCCGGGCCTGTCGCTGGGCAAGTTGGACCGCAAGATGGGGCAGCGCGGGGCGCACACCTGCGACGTGATTTTCGAGGACTGCCGCGTGCCCGCGACTCAGCTCATAGGTGGCCGCGAAGGCGTGGGCTTCAGGACCGCGATGAAAGTGCTCGACAAGGGTCGGCTTCACATCGCCGCGGTGTGCGTCGGTGTGTCCGAGCGCATGCTCTCCGACGCCCTTCGCTATTCGCTGGAGCGCAAGCAGTTCGGGCAGGCGATCGCCGAGTTTCAGCTGGTGCAGGCGATGCTCGCCGACAGCAAGACCGAGATCTACGCCGCGCGCTCGATGGTGCTGGACGCGGCGCGCCGCCGCGACGAAGGACGCGACGTGGCGACCGAGGCCGCGTGCGCCAAGCTCTTCGCGTCGGAAATGTGCGGCCGTGTCGCTGATCGCGCGGTGCAGATCCACGGCGGCGCCGGCTACGTCAGCGACTACGCGATCGAGCGCTTCTACCGCGACGTGCGATTGTTCCGCATCTACGAAGGCACCAGCCAGATCCAGCAGCTCGTGATCGCGCGCAGCATGATCCGCGCGGCGAAGGCGTGAAGAGGACTTTCCCTCCGGGACGGCGGAGCGCTTCCGGCAGAATTCACGGCGGCGAGACGGCGCATGAGAGATTTCCCGGGCATCATCCTGACCGCCACGGTCTGGGCCTACTGGCTCGGGGCAGGCGGCATGGTCGTCCGCCTTCGCAGAAAATCACGGAGCTCGGCGGGGCTGATTCCCGAGCAACCGCTGGAGCGCCTGATGTGGCTTGTCTGGGTGCCGTTGGTCGTCGCCTGGAACGTCTTGCCGTATCTCGCGGTGGTGCGCCGTGTCCCATCGCTGCGCGTTCCGAATTTCGCTCTGGAAGAGCCCGCCTATGCCGCGCTTCGCGCCGCCGCCGCGCTCGCGGCGACCGTCTGCGTGATCCTGACGGCCTGGTGCTGGGCGCGCATGGGCAAGAGCTGGAGCATGGCGGTGAGCGAGCGCAACCGCGGCGAGCTTATCACCGACGGGTTGTTCGCGCGGGTGCGGCACCCGATCTATTCGCTGTCGATGCTGCTCATGGTGTGCTCGGCGGTGGTCGTTCCAACCCCGCCGGTGGTGGCCATTGCGCTCGTTCACATCTGGCTGATGCGCCTCAAGGCACGCAGCGAGGAGCGGCACCTGCTGAAAGTGCACGGCGACGCATACGCAAGCTACTTACGGCGCACGGGTCGTTTCGTGCCTCGCTTCGGCGCGACCGGTCCGGAGCCTCGCGCTGGCCCATGCCCACCCGATTCGCCGCGGTGCGGGCACTGATCGGCGCGATCCTCGCCGCCGCCGCGGCGCTGCTATCGCTCGCATGCCCTGCATCGGACGGCTCAGGCGTCTCGGCACGGCTCGCGGCGCTTCCGCCGATCGACCCCGCGATCGAGGCACGTATTCTGGCTCTCGAGCCCGGCCGCATCACCGCCGAGGACGTTCGCGATCTCCTGTCGAAGGCGCCCGCGCCGCGGATCATCGGACTGCAGGGCAGCATTCCGCTGGTCACCATGCGTCCGTTCGCCGAGTTCCTGATCGCCATGGGATATCCGGAGTCGCGGCTGCGCGACCCGGCGGACGGTAGCCTCTCGCAGTCGAGCTTCGTCGACAGCGAAAAGCTCGCGGGCACGCTGGCGTGGTATTGCGAGCACGAAGGCATGATGCCCATGCTAATCGGCCACAGCCAGGGCGGGATGGCGGTGATCAAGGTGCTCTACGAGCTCGTCGGCGAGTTCAACGAGAAGATCTCCGTCTTTAATCCGATGACTGATATGTCCGAGCACCGCACAACGATCATCGATCCGCTCGACGGCAAGGAACGGCCGGTGGTCGGGCTCAAGGTTCCCTACGCCGCCGCGCTCGCCACCGGCAGGCTGCTGCGGATCCTGCTCGGCCAATGGACGATGGTGAGCCGGCTGCGGGCGATCCCCGACAGCGTCGATGAATTCACCGGCTTCATCATCGAGTGGGACTTGATTGCGCTCGGAGGCGACGAACCCTACCGCGGCGTCGGAGAAGCCAAGGTTCGCACGGTCAGACTGCCGGCGTCGACCAGCCATATCGGCATGCCGCTGACGAAGGAGCTCGCGTTGAACCCGCTCACCCGGTCCTGGATCGACAGCTATAGACCGGACGACGCCGCTGCGCCGCCTGTGGACGCCGGCATCGACACGTCCAATATCGTCCACGCCGCGGACATCTGGTACAGCGTCAAGAAGCATTGGGCGCTCGAAGCGCAGAAACTCATTCGCGCGCGCCATGAGGGCAGCGTGGCGAAGAGCAGAGGTGAATGAGACGGCTCAACCTGTTCCAGGCGACCATGCTGCGCTGGCGCGAGCTCTATCCCTACAGCGCCGTGCATGCAGTCCGGGTAAGCCAGCCGCTCGACGCGCCGCGCCTCGAGAGCAGAATCAATCGAGCGCTGGAAAGCTTCGGCTTGACCGGTCTTGCGCTCGATTCCGCTGCTCGCCGCTACGCCTGGCTCGGCGGTGCCGCGGCCGTCAAGCTCCACGTCCTTGCCGGCGGGCCCGACCCTTCCGCCGCCCGGGACGGTGAGATCGAGCGCCAGCTCAACATCGCATTCGATGCCGACGGGCGCATCGACCCGTTCCGTTTCTTTGCGATCGATGCCGATACGTCCTTCCATCTTGGCATCGGCTACGATCACTTCGTGGCGGCCGGCGACGCCATTGTGCGGCTCCTGAAGAACATCATCGACGGGGCCGCCGATGCGCGCCCCGCAGCGGCGCGGCCGAATCCGTATGCCCCGTCCTACGCGCACTTGTTCTGGCGCGAGAAGAGCGCACTGCTCGCGGGGCTGGGGAGTCTGCAGAGGCTTGCCGCCGAGTGCCGCCGCGCGGCGCGGCCGCGATATCAGTCGCCCGAGGACGGCTACAACGCGTTCACAAGCTTTAAAATCGAGCCGGCCGAGCGCGCCACGCTCGCGCGCGTTGCCGCGACGTGGCAGGTGTCTCTGCACGATCTTCTCCTGGCAATCTCGCTGGCAGCGTTCTCGACGCTTGCGCCGGAGCGGCGCAGCGCGCCGCGCCGCCGCGACATCGCGCTTGCGTCGATCGTGAACATTCGTGGCCAGATGGGGCGCGAAGCCGCGGACACGGTAGGCCCGTGCCTCGCGTCGTTTCGCGTGGGGCACAGCGTTCCGTCCGACATCAGCCTGCGCGAGCTGACGGCCGCCGTGCACGCGCAGACCGATCGCATCATGCGGCGCAAGCTCCACCTGCAGACGCTTCTGGCCATGGCCGTTGCGGGCTTGGAGTGGCGCTTCCTGTCGAGGGAACAGCGGCTGTGCTTCTACGCCAAGCACTACCCCGTTTGGGCAGGAATCACGTCGCTGAACATCAGCTCCCTGTGGGGCGGGCAGGGCGAGGCGGCGACGCCTCCGCAGTACGTGCGCGCTGGATCGACCGGTCCTCTTGCGCCGATGACCATCGCCCTGACGACTTCCGGCGAGACGATCGAAGCAGGGCTCTCGTTTCGGACGACGGTGTACAGCCGCGACGTTGCGCAAAGGATTGCTGCTGGTATGCTTGCCTCGATCCGGTGTCTCGAACATTGATGATCGTGCACTTTTCGCTGCTGCGCGCGGCCCACGTGTTGGCGATGGCGCTCTTCGTGTCCGGCTGCGCCACGACGCCCGGTCGGTTAAACGAAGCCGCGCCTCCATCCGTGGTCGAACCCGGCTCGGTGTTGCGGTCGCTCGCGCTGGATCGCTCGGTCGAGGATCGCCTTCTCGCGCTCGACCCCGAACGCATCACCGAACGGGACGTAAGGACGACGCTCGCTCTCGTGCCGTCGCCGAGGATCATGCTGCTTCACGGCGGTCTCTATCCGACGCATCTGGTCATGGCTACCTTCGCCAGGTTCCTCATCGACCTCGGATATCCCGAGGCGAAGATCCGAGACCCCGTCGACCGCGAATACTCCTATAGTCCTTACGGTGACAGCTGGAGCAGCGCCGGCGCCATCGCCTGGTACTACGAACACGACGGGGTGCGGCCGATGATGATCGGTCACAGCCAGGGCGGCATCCAGGCGATCAAGATCCTCTACGAGCTCGTCGGCTCGTACCGAAAGCAGATCGCGGTCTGGAATCCCCTCATTGGCTCCGCGGAAGACCGCTTCTCGATCACGGATCCGCTCACGGGCGCGGAACGCCCCGTGGTCGGCGGTGTGTGGGTGTCGTATACCTCGGTCGTGGGCGCGGGTGGCGCCGCGCTCATGCTTCCGAACCAGTGGAGCATGATCAGCCGTTTGCACAAGATCCCGGATTCCGTCGAGGATTTCACGGGGTTTGCGATTAATGTCGATTTGCTGGCTTGGGACTTCGGCGCGGACAAGGATCAGTACGGCCCGAACGGCACCGCACACGTGCGCAACGTGCAGTTGCCCGGGACATACAACCACGTGCTCATTCCGCTAACTGAGCGCGTCAAGGACGATCAGCGCATGCGCGACTGGGTCAACGCCTACGTCCCCGGCGCGGAGAACCCCGAGCCGCCCGGCCTGACCGAGGGCAAGGCCTACAACGCCTTGTGGACTGCCGACGTCTGGTTCAGCATCAAGAAGCACTGGTGCCTCGAGGCGCAGCGCCTGGTTCGTGCGAAGAGGGCGCTGCTGGGCAAGAAGTGATGCGCGGGGCAGGAACGTTGCCCCGAAGAGCGGAGCGTGGGAAAATAACAATTTTTCCGAAGCGCCGCGCGGGCCGCCGGCCCGCGGCCGCCCATCCCGGTGCGCGTGGCTCGGGATAAATCCTCAGGTTCCTCGATCGATGTCAGGCGCCCTCGCCGGAAAAGTTGCGCTCGTCACTGGCGCGTCGCGCGGCATCGGCCGCGCCGTCGCGCGCAAGCTGGCGTCGGCCGGCTGCGACGTGGCGGTGAACTACTACAACAGCCACGACGAGGCGCAGCAGCTGTGCGTCGAGCTGCGCAGCCTGGGCCGCCGCGCCCACGCGGTCCAGGGCAGCGTCGGGGTGCCGGACAGCGTCGACGAGATGTTCGCGGAGGTGCGCAAGCACTTCGATCGCATCGACATCGTGGTGAGCAACGCCGCATCGGGCGTGCTCAAGCCGGCGATGGAGATGTCACTCAAGCACTGGCGCTGGTGCCTGGAGACCAACGCCTTCGCGCTGGATCTGCTCGCGCAGCGGGCGGTACCGCTGATGAAGGACGGTGGCCGCATCATCGCCATGTCAAGCCTGGGAGCCCAGCGGGCGATGCCCGACTACGGCTTCATCGGCGCGTCGAAGGCGGCGCTGGAGTCGCTGGCGCGAACGCTGGCGCAGGAGCTGGGTCCAAGGAACATCCGTGTCAACGTGGTGAGCGCGGGGGTGGTGGACACCGACGCGCTGGCCTACTTTCCCAATCGGGAGCAGCTGCTGGCCAACTTCGCGCAGCGCGCGCCAGCGGGGCCGGTGCTCACGCCAGACGACGTCGCCGGCGCGGTGTACCTGCTGTGCCTTCCCGAAGCGGCGATGATCAACGGGCACACGCTCGTCGTCGACGGCGGCTTCTGCATATCGGGATGAGCACGCCGATGCTCGTCGATTCCGGGCTCGCCGGCAAGGTCGCGATCGTGACCGGCGGCAGCCGCGGCATAGGCCGCGCCATCGTCGAGCTGCTGGCAGACGAGGGCGCCGACGTCACCTTCTTCTATCGGGGCAACGCAACCGCCGCGGCGGAGGTCGTCACTGGCGGCCGTGCGGCGGGGCACAGCGTCGCTTCGGAGCAGGTCGATGTGCGCGACGCGAAGGCATGCGCGAGCGCCGTCGAGCGCGTCGCGGATCGCGCGGGGCGCGTCGACATCCTGGTGAACAACGCGGGGCTGATCCGCGACAACCAGCTCGCGGCGATGGAAGACGAGGACGTCGAGCTGGTCCTCGACACCAACGTCGGCGGCGTGTTCAACATGACGCGCGCGGTCGTGCCGCATATGATCGTGCAGCGCTCGGGCAAGATCATCAATGTATCGTCGGTTGCGGGAGAGAAGGGCGGGCGCGGGCAGACCAACTACGCGGCGAGCAAGGGGGCGATCAATGCGTTCACGCGTTCGCTGGCGGTGGAGCTGGCACCGCGAAACGTGACCGTGAACTGTGTCGCTCCTGGCGTTATCGACACCGAAATGTCGCAAGCGGTTCGCGACATGGCCGGAAACGAGGTAACTTCGCGCATCCTGCTCAAGCGCTACGGCAAGCCGCAGGAAGTAGCGTACGCGGTATGCTTTCTGGCTTCGCGCTACGCCGATTACATCACAGGACAGGTTTTCGCCGTCGACGGCGGCTTCAAGATGGAGTGAGGGAAATGGGGCAAAACGACATCACCAAGGACGAGATCATGGCGGTCTATCCCAAGGTCGCCGAAACCATGGCCGACGCGCTCGGCTGCGACGTCGAGGACGTGAAGCTCGACGTGTCGCTGATCGAGGGGCTGGACGCGGAATCGATCGATTTCCTGGACATGGTCTTTCGCCTCGAGCGTGCGTTCAAGATCAAGATTCCGCGCGGGAAGATCGTCGAGAATGCCCGCGGCGATTTGCCCGAAGCCGAATTCGAGCAGAAGGGCATCGTCACCGACAAGGGCCTGGCGCAGCTCAAGGCCTATCTTTCCGAGATTCCCGCGGAGCGTTTCAAGACGCCGATGAAGGTCGCCGACATTCCGCGCCTTTTCACGCCGGAAACCTTCTGCAAGCTGGTCGTTCGCGCGCAGAAGGAGGCGGCGGCGTGAGCAGGGAGCAGGGACCCGCGAAGCGGGATGCGACCGGCAGCGAATCGCCGCCTGCCGCCGACACGCTAGCGGGCCGTGCATTGCAGCCGATGCAAGGAGGCGGCGGCGTGAGCAGGGAGCAGGGACCCGCGAAGCGGGATGCGACCGGCAGCGAATCGCCGCCTGCCGCCGACACACTGGCGGAGCATTTCGCGGCGTTCTCCTTCGTCGATCGCATCACCGAGCTCGAGCCGGCGAAGCGGGCGCGCGGGGTGTTCGCGATTCCTTCCGGCATCGGCGAGTTTCCGCGATGCCTCATTGCCGAAGCGGTGGGCCAGCTCGCGGCGTGGGTGTCGATGAGCGCGATCGAATATCGGGGGCGTCCGGTGGCGGCGCTCGCCGCAGAGACGCGCTTCTTCGGAGACGTTCGACCCGGCGAGACTCTCTCGCTTGGAGTCGAGATCGACAGCTGCGACGACGAGGCCGTTGCCTATGGCGGGTGGGCCAACGTAGGCGGCAAGCGCGTCCTCGAGCTCGCGCATTGCCTGGGGCCAATGCTGCCCGCAGCCGACTTCGACGCCCCCGAGGCGCTCCGCGAGCGCTTCGCGCTGCTCTGCGGCGCCGGTGCGCCGGCGGGGCGCTTTCACGGCGTGCAGCTTCCCACGCCCGAGGTGATCCGGCACGAGCCGGGCCGGTCGATCGCTGCGAGGCTGCAGGTGCCGGCGGCGGCGCCGTTCTTTGCTGATCATTTTCCGCGAAGGCCGGTGTTTCCAGCGACGCTTCTGCTCGATGCGCAGATCCGTCTGGCGACGCGACTCGTTCGCGAAGCGTCGACTGGCGGCGAGGGCGAGCTCGGCCTGCAGCGCATGACCAACGTCAAGGTGCGTTCCTTCACCCCGCCAGGCCAGGCACTCGAGCTCGGAGCCGAAGCGACCGTGCGCAACGACGGGCTGCGTGTCGCGCTGTCGGCGAGCGCCGCGGGCAAATCTGTCGCCACTGCGCGCGTCGAGTTCGGCCGCGCCACGGTGTTCGCCTCATGAGCTCCGCACGGCGCCGGGTCGCGATCACAGGCTTGGGGCTGGTGACGCCAGTCGGCAACGACGTCGCCACCAGTTGGGCTGGGTTGCTTCACGGCCGCAGCGGCGTCGCCTCGATCAGCTTGTTCGACGCGAGCGGCTTCAGCACCCGCATCGCCGCCGAAGTGAAGAACTTCAGCGATAAGGCCATAACCGCCGAGCGCAAGCTGCTCAAATTGGCGGGCCGCTCGCATCGCTTTGCGCTGGCCGCGGCCGAGCAAGCTTTTCGCGACGCGGGTATCGCACCCACGCCAGAGAATGCTCATCGCTGGGGTTGCTCGGTCGGAACCGGCATGATGGGTGTGGCCTACGAGGATCTCGCGGCGATCCAGCGGCACTCGGCGGCCGACGGCGAGCTGCACCCCGATCGGCTGCTGGACGATGACGCCGCCAACGATCCGCTGGTGTTTTGCCGCAGCCAGTCGACAACAGGCGTGTCTTTGCTCACCAGACGCTTCGGGATCTGCGGCTACGCGACCTCGGTCCACACGGCTTGCGCTTCAGGCGGGCAGGCGATCGGCACCGCGCTCAAGATCATTCGCCGCGGCAATGCCGACTACGCGCTCGCCGGCGGCTTCGACTCGATGGTGAGCCCCGTCGGCTTGGCCGGCTTCTGCCTGCTCTCCGCGGTCTCGGCGGACAACGACACGCCCGAGCGCGCGAGCCGTCCCTTCGACCGCACGCGCAACGGCTTCGTGTTGGGCGAGGGCGCCGGCTTTCTGGTCCTCGAGGAATGGGAGTCCGCCCGGCGCCGCGGCGCTCGCATCTACGCCGAGCTGGCGGGCGACGGGAACTCGCTTTCCTCCTACCGCATCACCGATTCTCCTCCCGACGGCGACGGGCCCATCCAGTCCATGCGCGCGGCGCTCGCCGACGCCGGCGCATCGCCGGCGGACGTCGACTACATCAATGCCCACGGCACCTCGACCTTCATGAACGACAAGAGCGAGTCGGCGGCGATTCATGTTGTCTTTGGCCAGAAGACCGATCGCGTCTCGGTGAGCTCGACCAAGAGCACCATGGGACATCTCATTGCCGCGGCCGGCGCGGTCGAGGTCGTCGCCTGCGCGCTCGCGATCCATCACGGCGAGATGCCCGTCAACGCCAATCTGCTCGAGCGCGATCCGGATTGCGACTTGAACCTGGTCGTCGGCGGGCCGCAACAAAGGCGGCTGCGCATGACGCTGTCCAACTCCTTCGGCTTCGGCGGCTCCAACAGTTGCGTCGCGCTGCGCGACCCCGAGGAAGTAGATGGCGCCGGTGCGACGCGCGCCTGAGTTGTCATAGTCTCGCATGGCTGGCGAACGAGTCCTGATCACCGGCTCCGGTGCAGTCTGCGGCTCGGGCACCTCTCCGGACGCGATCATCTCGGCGGTGCGCGCGGGACGCTCGGCCATCGGCACGATCCGGCAATGGGACACGAGCGGGTGGCCGGTCACCATCGCTGCGGAGATGCCTGACTTCAATCCGCGGGCTCTGGTCGAGGATCGCAAGCTGCACAAGTTCATTCGCCGCACCGACATGTTCGGCATTTACGCCGGCAGCCAGGCGGTCGACGCGGCAGGTTTCAGCGCTTACCGCGACTCGCTCGACGCGACCACCGCCGCGCAGTTCTCGGATCGCAGCGGTGTGTACGTCGGCTCCGGCGGCGGCGCCTACAACACGCAGTACGAGTATTTCCCGCTGATGAGCGAGGCCCATGGAGATATGGGGGCGTTCGGCCGCGATCTCGCCAGCGTGGTGAATCCCATGTGGCTGCTGCGCACGCTGCCCAACAACGTGCTCTGCCACGTCGGGATCAAGTACAACCTGAAGGGCGCGAACGCCTGCATTACCAATCACAGCTGTGGCGGCACGCTGGCCGTGATCGAGGCGGCCGAGGCGCTGCGTGAGGGCGAGGCCGATCGCGCGGTGGCCGTCGGCCACGACGCGCTCATCGAGCCGCAGATGGTGCTCTACTATCACCAGTGCGGATTGCTTGCGCAGGACACGATCCGTCCATTCGACGCGCGACGCAGCGGCAGCGTCTTCGGCGAGGGGGCGGGGGCGCTTACGCTGGAAACCGAGGGCTCGGCGAAGGAGCGCAACGCCAAGGTGATCGGTGAGGTGCTCGGCGGCGGCTACGCCGCGGAGGCGCTGGGTCTGCTCGCGATCCGCGACGATGGCGACGGGCTCGAGCGCGCGATTCGCCAGGCTCTCGCCGGCGCAGGGCTCGCGCCGGCTGACATCGGCATGATCGTCACCCATGGCAACGGCACGCCGCAATCCGATGCGTCCGAAGCTGCCGCCATCCGCAACGTCTTCGGCGGCGACGCGCCGCCGGCCACCGCATTCAAGTGGTCGATCGGGCACCTGATCGCCGGTGCTGGCATCGTCGAGACCGTGCTGGCGCTTGGCTGCCTGCGCCAAGGCGTCGTTCCGGGCGTGGCAACGCTGGAGGAGCCCGATCCGGTGTGCGAAGGCGTGCGTGTCACGAAGGCCGAGCAACAGCCGCGCAGCGACACCGCAATCATCCTCTGCCGCGGCTTTGCTGGCACCAACGCGGCGCTCATCGTCCGTTCGGTTTGACCCGATGCATGCCGCCGAACCGGCAGCCGGCGAGGCGACGCGTTGCGGCATCGACACCGTCGAAATCGTGCGCATAGAGCGGTTGCTTGCCGACGCCGCTCCCGACGAGTTGACCAAGATCTTCTCGGCGCAAGAAATACTAGACAGCGGCGAGGGACCGGGACGGGCGGCGAGCCTGGCGGCGCGCTTCGCCGCCAAGGAGGCGTGCGCCAAGCTCTTTCCGCGCGAGCTTGCGCTGGGGCTGATCGAGCAGGCGGACTTCTCGGTCGTGCGCGATGCCTACGGCGCGCCGCAGGTCGCATGCACACCGGGAGCGCAAGCGGTGCTCGACCAGCAGCGAATCCGGTCGATCGCCGTTTCGCTGACTCACGACCGCGTCAGCGCATCGGCGGTGGCGCTGGCACTGCCGGCGCAGGCTCACGTTGCATTCGCGGGCAAGCTCCTTTTCTACGCGCTGCCGGTGCGCCGCGCGGTGATCCTCGACAACCTGCGCCTCGTGTTCGGCGCGGCGGTGCCCGAGGCCGAGGTGAGGCGCCTTGCGCAGGCGCATTATGGGCACCTGTGGCGGCTCTTCTGCGAATTCCTGCGTTTCCGCTGGCTTTCCTCGGCTCGGCAGGCGGCGATCGTGAGCACCGAAGTCGACGCACTGAGCCGGGCCCTCGCTCTGCGCAAAGGCGTGCTGGTTCTCACCGGGCACTTCGGCAATTTCGAGGTTGCGACCATCGCCGGGCTCGCCAACTTTCCGCAAATGCACGGACGGATACACTTCGTGCGCCGGGCGATCAAGCCGCGCTGGCTCGATGCGATGGTTACGCGGCGCTTCAGGCGTGCAGGCTTCGGGGTGATGGCCAAGCGCGGCTCGCTCGATGCGATCCTAGAGCGCCTCGCCGCCGGAGACGTGATCGTCTTCCCTTTCGATCAGCACGCGAGCCCGCCGGACGGCATCGAGGTGGATTTCTTCGGGCATCCGGCGTGGACCTTCAAGAGTCTCGCCATTATCGCGCTCGCCACCGGAGCGCCCGTGCTGCCGGCAGCGAGCTGGCGCGAACCCGACGGACGGCACGTGCTGCGTTTCGAGGAGGCGCTGCCGCTGATCGAGTGCGAAAATGCGAACGAGGAGATTCGGCGCAACACGCGCTCGTACAACGCAGCGCTGGAGCGGCTCGTGCTCCGCCATCCCGAGCAATGGTTCTGGGTGCATCGACGGTGGAAGCGCGTCGCCCGCAGCGGAGCCTCGGCAAAGTCGACACGCTCGTAGGATCCCAGTTTAAGTGTGGGCAGGTGCTTGGAGAGAGCCGCATGGGCGGCGTTCTGGCATATGATGCGAATTCGCGCGTGAGCGGCAGGAGGAGTGCGACGTGAAGTGGCAAGACATGCGGGAAAGCGAAAATGTCGAAGAGCGTTCGGGCGGAGGTGGTGTCCCTTTCGGCGGCGGAATGCGTCTGGGAGGAGGGGCGATCCTCGTCATCGTGGTGGTGAGCGTGCTCCTCGGCAAGAATCCTCTGGAAATGCTCGCGTTGTTGGGCGGCGGCGGAGGCCCACCGGTTCAGACGCAGTCCGTGACTCCCGGACCCGCGGTCTCTGGTCCTCGGCCGGCGGAAGATCCGGAGCGCAGGTTCGTCGCCAAGGTGCTGGGCGACACGGAAGATTTCTGGAGCAACACCTTCAGCCAGATGGGTGCGCGCTACGAGGCTCCGAGGCTCGACCTGTTCAAGGACAGCGCAGATTCGGCATGCGGTCTCGCCCAGCCGGCGATCGGCCCGTTCTACTGTCCCGGCGATCGGGAGGTCTATCTCGAGCGCGACTTCTTTCGGGAGTTGTCGCAGCGCTTCGGTGCGCCGGGCGATTTTGCCCGTGCCTACGTGATAGCCCACGAGGTCGGCCATCATGTCCAGAATCAGCTTGGACTCATGGACAAAGCCCAGGCGAGGATGGCCGCTGCGTCGGGACCCCAACGCAACGCGCTATCGGTGCGTCTGGAGCTGCAGGCAGACTGCCTTGCCGGTGTATGGGGCAACTCCGCCGCGAAGCGAGGCCTGATCGATGCGAGCGACGTCGACTCCGGCATCGCGGCGGCAATGGCTGTCGGCGACGATCGACTGCAGAGAGCCGCGGGCAGGAATGCCGTCGTTCCCGAGCAGTTCACCCACGGCTCGTCGCAGCAGCGCGCCGAGTGGTTCAAGATCGGGCTCGAGTCCGGCGACATCAGACAGTGCAACACCTTCGCCTCGGCTGCGTCGGGCCGCAGCCGCTAGGATCGACTCGCCGGAGCTGGCGCCGCCGTCCGTCCATCGCGCTTTGCGCCGTCACCCGGGCTATAATTGGCAGCCATCATGGATGCTACGATACTCCAGAGCCTGCCCAATCTGCTCGCGCCCAAGTATTTCATCCTGTACGCGTTCATTGCGTCGGCCGTCTTCGTTCATTACCGCGGCCGGGTACGCCACCGCTTCTACCGCCAGCTCACCGATCACTCGACGTTCATGGCGCCGTACAACGTGCTCATGTACATGTTCTCGGCGGTGCCGAACAAGCCGTTCATCGAGGTCGACAAGTTCCCCGAGCTCAAGAAACTCACCGACAACTGGCAGACGCTGCGACAGGAGGCTCTGCAGCTCTTCGACGAGGGGTACATCCGCGCTGCGGCGAAGTACAACGACCTCGGGTTCAACTCGTTCTTTCGCCGCGGCTGGAAGCGCTTCTACGTCAAATGGTACGACGAGCCTCTGCCGTCGGCGAAGGCGCTGTGTCCCAAGACCGTCGAGCTGGTGCAGTCGATTCCGTCGGTGAATGGCGCGATGTTCGCGCTGCTGCCGCCCGGGGGCGACCTGGGGAGGCATCGCGACCCCTTCGCCGGCTCGCTGCGCTATCACCTGGGTCTGTCGACGCCCAACTCGGAGAAATGCCGCATTTTCGTCGACGGCGAGCCGTACTACTGGCGCGACGGCGAAGCGGTAGTCTTCGACGAGACCTTCATCCACTGGGCGGAGAACAAGACCGACCAGACACGCGTGATCCTGTTCTGCGACGTCGAGCGGCCGCTCAAGAGCCGGATCATGGCCAAGTTCAATCACTGGTACGAGAGCACGGTGATCCGGGCCAGCCAGACCGAGAACATGGAAGGCGACCGGGTCGGCGTGCTCAACCACATCTTCAGCGTCGCGTACTACTTGCGTCTCCCCGGCAAGGCGCTCAAGCGCAAGAGCAAGCTGGCCTACTACGTGGTCAAGTGGGCGATCGTCCTCGGGCTGCTCTACCTGCTGTTCCGCTGAGCAGGGTCGAGTTCGTCGGAACCAAAGCGCCGGACACAGAGGTTGCGTGTCGCTCGCCGTGATCGCTCGCGTCGCCATTGCGCTGCTCGCGCCGTTGGTTCTGGCGGCGCCGGTTACTGCCCAGGACGCGTATCCCGCGAAAGCGATTGCGATCGTCGTTCCGTTTCCTCCGGGAGGCGTCGCCGACATCGTGGCGCGTCCAGTGGCCGAGGCGATGAGTCGCCTGATGGGCGTGCCGGTCATCGTCGAGAACAAGCCCGGCGCCGGCGGCGGCATCGGCATGAGCTACGTCGCCAAGGCCAAGCCCGATGGATACACGCTGCTGCTTGCGTTGTCCTCGATATCGATCCTGCCGGAGGCCGACAGAGTCACCGGCCGCTCGCCCATGTATCAGCTCGGCGACTTCGTTCCGATCGCCCGACTGACGGCCGACCCCACCGTCCTCGCGGTGCGCAGCGACAGCCCGTGGAAGACGCTGGCCGAGTTCGTCGCCGACGCCAAGAAGCGCCCCGGCGCGATCACTTACGGATCCTCGGGCAATTACGGCACCATGCACATGCCGATGGAGATGTTCGCGGCGAGCGCCGGCATCAAGTTGCTTCACGTACCATACACGGGAGGCGGTCCGGCGGTCGTCGGCTTGCTCGGCGGCAACGTCGACGCGCTTTCGACCGGGCCGTCGACGGTGATCCAGCATGCGAAGGCGGGCAAAGTGCGCCTGCTCGCATCGTGGGGGGACAAGCGGCTCGCCTCGTTGCCCGACGTGCCGACGCTACTGGAATCCGGCTATGACGCGGTGTTCTTCCAGTGGTCCGGCCTGTTCGCGCCTATGGGCACCCCGGAGCCGATCCTCGCCAAGCTGCGCGAGGCGGCGCGCATCGCCGCGGCCGACCCGAAGTTCGTCGCCGCGATGGCGACCGTCGAGACGCCGGTTCAGTATCTCGACGCGGCCGATCTTCAGCGCTTCTGGGACGTCGATGCGAAAAAGCTCGGCGAAGCCGTCAGGAGGGTCGGCAAGCTCGAGTGATCAGCGGCGGCTCGGGTCTGGCGCGCAATCGTTCGCGCATCGCTGCGGCTTGCGAATCGAAGGAGCGGGCCTACCGTCTCATGTCGCTGACGATCCAGATGACGAATCCCACGGCGATCGCCCCCCACAGGATCGCCATCATGCGCGACTGCGTGTAGTACTCCCACATCACCGTGTTGACGGAGCACAGGAACACCACCGCCACCTTGAGCAGGCGGGTGCCCGCCTCGTCATAGGTCAGTCTCTTCGACCTGACCGGCGGCACGTAGCTCGGCGGGCGGACCACCGGGCGAGCACCTGCCGCGCCAGGATCCCGGTCCCGATCCTTCGCGCGATAAATGCTGCGTAGCTTCATTTGTCGACTAGTTTAGCGCATCGGCAAACCGCTCGCCGAATCAATTCTGGCGCTCCCGCAGAATTGCCGAGACATAGTTGATCGGCGCGTGATCCGCAGCATCGCGCAGCAAGACGTTGCCCGGCCGCCATGCATACCTGACGATGTAGCCCCACCGCGCACGGTTGCAATCGCGATCGATGGCATCCTGCGTCGGATCGACCAGCTCGACGCCATTGCGATCGATATACCGCGCCTTGCCGACGTGGGTATAGGTAAGTATTCTCGGCAGTCGCGTGATCACGTCGCAGCAGTTGACGAACCGGTGCACTTCCGTGCCGGCGAGCAGCGCCACGAACTGCTCGTCGCCGACCCGGGAGGATCCGAGCGTCACCAGCGTGCTCGGCTTGAGCACGGTCGCACAGAGCGTTGCCAGGCCGGCGCCCAGGCTGTGGCCGGCGAGCAGCAAGGGACGTCGCCCGATGCGCTCGTGCCATTCGCGCAGCGGCTCGCGCAACTCCTCGAACTGCCTGGCGAATCCCTCGTGGACATTTCCGCCCTCGGGCCATGGCGCCAGCAACAATTCCAGATCGATCTCGATGTCCTTGAACTTGGTGGGCCGCGTGCCGCGAAACGCGATCAAGCCCTCGTTGCCGGACACGTGCACGGCCGCCATGGCGTGGCCTTTCTCCTTGCTGCCGGCGAAGTATTCGACGTGTTCGAAGCCGACGATGCGGAGCGCTGATTCGATGATCTGCCGGCTCTGCGCGTCCTCCTCGAACCTGAAGTAGGACAGCCGGGCCGCTTCCGCGCCGATCATGGCGCGGTCGTAGGTCTTCCCCGCCTGGAACCGCGGCGGTATCAACTCCGGGAAGCAGAGATCCTCGAGCGATGCATCGTAGTTCATGCCTATATCCGATTCATCCGACGACCACCTCATCGCTCGCCTGCCGTGCGCGTACGGGGCCATCGCCAACGGGCCACGATGATACTACCCCGGCGAGGCATAGCTCGGCTCACCCGATCGGGTGACCTCACAGGGTGACTCGCCTCACCCGCCGATTCACCCTCCCCTGTCGTGATGAGAGAAACGGGCGACGAATTGCGGCTGCGATTCGACTAACCTGCACTCATGGATCGATTGCACGACGAAATCGAAGGACGCAGAAGCGGCGGCCCATCGATGAGCGCAGACCGATCCGTCCGCGGGCGATGAGTCGAGACAAAGGGCGAGGCAATGAATAGAGCAGCGAATCTACTGAGAGCAGTCGCATTCGTGCTTTCCACAGTCATCAGCGCTGGGATCTTCGGCGGCTTCGTGGTGTGGGCGGTCTCCACGCTGGACCCGGCGACGCAGGAAGTCATCGGGCTGGCGAGCTCACCGTGGTTCACCGCTCGGGCTTATGCGGGTCTCACACGCACGGGCAGTGGAAGCATTGGCGACCGGCGTGGCGAATCCAGGCCATCCTCGGCATCGGCAGTAGCACGGCCATAACGCTGCACCTCGTGGAGATTCGAGATCATGCGCATCCAACAAGCCACGCTCGCCGCCGCGGTCGCCTTATCGTCCTTTCCTTCTCCGACAGCGACGATCCTCGGCGCGTTGCTGTTCGCGGGGCTCGGCGGCTGGGCCAGGATGTCCGGGTCGCTTGGCGGCCTCCCACCGGAGGCACCACCCTTGAACTTGGCACGCCACGCGCAGAGCTAGGTTGCGCACCCGCAGTCGATCCTGCAAAGTACGCTCGGCGCGCGGTCATCGAACGGCCGCCGCGCAGCGTTCCGGGAGAAGGCTATGACCGCAAGGTCGCCGATGTTGACCGCGCGCGACTATGTCGACGTGGTCCATGCCTGTGGGGCGCGATGAAGAAGGACATCGACCGGGCATTCCGGAGCGGCAGCACGACTTATGGCGGGACGGCGTTCCTCGAGGGCCTGATGCGGGTGTGGAACGCCGACGCTCGCCTGACGCTGATCGGCCACAGTGCCGGCACGGTGTACATCGATCGCATGCTTAAGGCGATGGATCAGAGGCTTCCGCCCGAGATCAAGGCGGACATCGTGTTCATCGCCGCGGCGCTTGCCTTCGACAGGTTCGCCGCGACCATCGACACGGCGGTCCTCCGGCGCCGAGTAAGGAATTACCGGTTGTTTGCGCTAAAGGAGGAGTGCGAAGCCGGTTACTGGGAGGTTCCGGGCGTCTACGACAAGTCGCTTCTTTACCTGCTCTCGGCGCTCTGCGAGTGCGATCCCGAGGCGGACAAGGCGCTTCTCGGGATGCAGCGCTATTGGAGCGGAACGCCGCCCTACAATACGCCGGACATACGTACTGTGACGACACAGATTGTTCCGAGTGCTCGCGTCTGGTCGCCGACCGATCCCCTTGCGCCGGCCGGCTTTCGCGCCAATGCGCGCGAGCACGGCGGATTCGCGGAGGAGCCCAAGACGAACCAAAGCGTCCAGAGATTCCTCCGCTCATGAGATCCGCAACATGAGAGTCGGCATCATCTCGGTATTCACCGACTACCACCGGCGAGGGCGGCATCACCGCGGGTTCCTGCAGCCGCAGGTCGGCGCGTTGATCGCCGCCTTGCTCCCCCCCGACGTCGACTGCGAACTTGTCAACGATACGTGGAGCGACCCGGACTTTTCGCGCGACTACGATCTGCTGTTCCTGTCCTGTCTGCATTCGGAATTCGACCGAGCTCGGCAAATTTCGCACTACTGGCGCCGGAGTGGTGCCAAGACGGTGCTTGGCGGCCCGATGGCGACTCTGTACCCCGAGCTGTGCGAACCGTTCTTCGATGCGGTGGTGTGCGGCGACCCCGAAGGGACCGTCCCTGTCGTCCACCGAGACTTCTCCCGAAACGAGCTCAAGCGCCGCTACCGTGCGCCACAGACGGCGCGGCACGCTCCACCGACGCCGAGGTTCGATCTGATGGCACGCCAGCAGGTCGCACTGCAGAGCATGGAGATCACGCGGGGCTGTCCCTTCAGCTGCCGCTTCTGTACGCTCACCGCCACGGGCACGCGCTTCCTGACCCGCGATCTCGACGACGTGCGCCGCGACCTCCGGGCGGCGGCGCGCGTCGCCGCGCCCAGCCTGTCGCCGCTCAAGCGCGCCTTCGCGGCGTTCTACGACAACAATCTCGGAGGCAATCTCGCCTATCTTCGGGCGTTCTGTGCGGCCATCGAGCCCTTCGACCTCACGTGGGCAACGTGCGTCACCTTCAACGTCATCGCCCAGGAAGAGCTGGTCGCTACGATGGCGAGAAGCGGCTGCCGCTACCTCTTTGTGGGACTGGAGAGCTTCGACCAGGAAACACTGGTGTCTATGGAGAAGCGTCAGAACGTGGTGCGCAAGGTCCGCGACGCCATCGAGCGTTGCCACCGCCATGGCATACTGCTTGCCTCCGGGCTGATGCTCAGTCCGGCCAACGACACCCGCGCCTACCTGGAATCGATCCCGAGTCGACTCGACGAATGCGGGCTGATCATGCCGGCGTACATCTCCTTCGAGACGCCGTTCCCCGGCACGCCGCATTTCCACGACATGGCACGCGATGGGCTCAAACTGCTGCCCAACGCGCTGCTGCAGGATTTCAACGCCTATACGCTGGTCAGCGAGCCGCGTCACATGAGCGCGAACGAATTTGTCGCGGCCTATAAGCGGCTGCATAGCGAGGTGTATTCGCTGGGCCGCGCGTGCAGGAAGGTGACGAGCGATGTGGTTTCGCTCCTGCGCGGCGGGTCGATGTTCTCGCCGCTCGCCGCTGCCTACGAGTCGTTGTTCGACCGGCAGCCGTTGCCCGCGCACCGCGCGTTCATCACCGGCCAGGAGCCACCCTACCCGGAGGCGCACTCCGTGCCGCTCACCGATGCCGACTTCGATTCGGAACCGCAGCGCGCAGCGGTGATGGAGCCGTGGCGGGTGAGCGACGCGCGCGGCGAGATCTTGCCCATGTGGAAGAGCAGGGGGGAGGCGAAGGTGCTGCCCACCGGGCTTAAGCGCTCGCGAAGGAGTGGCGGCGTCTCGGTGGCGGTCCGATGAAGCCTTCCGACTCGGTGCCGATAGCCGCCGGCGATACGTCTCTCGACGGCCTCGTCCAGGCCGAACAGGTTCGGCTGCTCTACGGCGGGCTGCTGGTTTCCACCTTCGGCGTGCTGCTGGCCGTCGCAGTCGTGGTTCTGGTGTTCTGGCGCGTCGTTCCTGCGCATCTGCTGGTCGGATGGGCCGCTTGCATGGTGGCCAATCAGATATGGCGCCTCTATCTGCGATATCGCTTCAGCCGCCATCGCCTCGACAAGCTTGACCTCGGCCGCTGGTCGACGCTGTGGGCGATCGGCTCGGGGATTTCGGGGGTGCTTTGGGGCGCCGCCTCGTTCCTGCTGTTCGTGCCTGGCTCTCCCGTGCACCAGGCCTTCCTGATGGCGATGGTGATCAGCGTCACCTCCGCCGGGGTGTTGCTGATCGGCGCGCATTTGCAATCCTTCTACGCGTTCATCGTGCCGGCGGTCGTCCCGCTGGTTTTTCGCAACCTGATCGAAGGAACCACGGACAGCCTCACCCTCGCGCTGATCGCATTCGTTTCGGGCTTGGCGCTCTTTTCCTTCGGGCGGAACTACAACCGCATCCTCACCGAGTCGCTGCGCAACCGGTTCCAGAATGAGGCGATGACGCGCCGGCTCGAGTCTCAGAACGAGGAGCTCGAGCGTGCGCGCAAGGCGGCCGAGGCCGCCCGGGCGCAGGCAGAAGCAGCCAACCGCTCCAGGACCCAGTTCTTCGCTGCGGCCAACCACGATCTGCGCCAGCCCCTTCATGCGATGGGGCTGCTCGCGGGCTCGCTCGCCGAGAAGGTGAAGGATCCCGACGTCGTCGCGCTCACCAACACGATCAGCGCGTCGATGGAGGCGCTGGAAGGATTGTTCAACGAGCTGCTGGACATGTCGAGGCTTGATTCCGGGACGATCACCCCGAACCCGTCCCACTTCCCGATTCGGCAGCTCTTCGAGAAACTACGGCTGGATTTCGAGGCAGAGGCCGCGATGAAGGGCCTGGCGCTTCGCTTTCGCGCTAACGGAAGGTTCCTGTACAGCGACCCGGTCCTTTTCGAGCGCATCCTGCGCAACCTGATTGCCAACGCCATTCGCTACACCGCAAGCGGCGGCGTGCTGGTCGCCTGCCGCAACCGCGGCGGACGTCCGTGGCTGGAGGTGTGGGATACGGGCTCGGGCATTCCCGAGGACCAGCGCGAGCGCGTTTTCGAGGAGTTCGTGCAGCTCGAGAATCCCGCGCGGGACCGACGCAAGGGAATGGGGCTGGGGTTGTCGATTGTTCGCAGGCTGTGCAATCTCCTGGGACACGAGCTCGTGTTGGAGTCGCGCGTTGGAAAGGGGTCGGTGTTCCGCCTCCAGGTGCCGCCGGGAAGAGAGGTTGCCCGGCCGGCTCGGCGCGCGGCTGAAGCGGCGGCGCGTGCGGACCTGCTTGCCGGAAAGCGCGTCGTAGTCATCGAGGACGACGCCGAAGTCCAGGCCGGCATGACGGCCTTGCTCAGCGGCTGGGGCATGGAGGTCAGCGTCTATTCGAGCGCAGGCGATGCCGACACGGCTTGCTCCATGATGACCAAGGCGCCAGACCTGATCATCGCCGACTATCGGCTACCCGGTGCGAGGAACGGCCTTGACGCCGTCGAGTCGATCCGCGGGGCGATGGGACATTCCATCCCCGCCATTCTCATGACCGGCAGCGCCGACCCCCAGATCGTGGCGATGGCCGAGGAGAAGGGCTTCCATTACCTGCTCAAGCCGGTGATGCCAGCCAAGCTGCGCACGCTGGTGAGCTTCAAGCTCAAGGGCAGCACAGCGGCGCACTATTGACTGCGGCGCTCTCGCGGGAAGTCCGCGCTTACGGCGAGTCGCTCGAACTGCTCCGCTGGTAATCGACGCGGAAGCCGCTGCGTTGCGCGGCGATCACCGCCTGGGTGCGGTTCGAGGCGTTGAGCGCGCGGAAGATCGCCCCGACGTGACTCTTGACGGTATTCGCCGAAAGGCCGAGCTCGCGGCAGATCAGCTTGTTGGGCATTCCCTTGACGAGCAGATTCAGCACGTCGCGCTGGCGCTTTGACAGGCTTGAGACTCCCGGCGACGGTCCATAGCGAGCGTCCAATTCCGGTTCACGGAGCACGGTTCCCTCGCGCCGCAATTGTTTTGCAGGATGCACGGCGTGCTTCTCCAAAGCTTGCGGAGGAATGTAGATACCGCCCGCAAGCACGAGTTCGAGAGCACGCGTCAGCACTTCGCGGTGCGACGTCTTGGGGATGAAACCCATCGCTCCCAGGTCGAGCGCCTCGAGAACCGTCTCGCGGTCGTCGGAGGCCGAGATGACGACCACCGGCGTGACCGGCGCCAGGGAGCGGAAGCGATGCAGTGACTCGAGGTGGCCGTAGCCGGGTATGCCCAGGTCGAGCAGCACCAGGTCGAACGACTCACCGCTGCCGGCCGCCGCTTCGAATTTCTGGAGCGACTCGAAGCCGCTGACCGACGGCCTTCGCTCCATCGACGAAATGATGACGGACAACGCATCCAGCACGAAGGGATGGTCGTCGATGATCGCAAAGTGCATTGTGCACGCGAGCAGCGAACGTTTGCGCGCCGCCTGCCCGCCCTCGATAATGCTCCGGTTCCTCTCTCTGGTTCATTGTACACTTGCCCGCCATCACTCGGCCGAATGGCGAAGCTCTGGCCGCATCTTCGTTGTTGCCGGAGCATCATGCGCACGGTTATCTTGCGACAGTTCTGCTGATGAATCGTGAACGTAGAGATCGACGACGAGACCGCGAGCGCTGCCTGAACCTTTACCCTGGGCACGCGCACCCGGGCAAGTTCCAGCAGACGGCTGCCGCGCACGAGCCTTCGCATCGAAGCGAAAACCGAGCCAGGTCGAGGGAATGCTCCGTGGAGGGCCAAGACGATCACCGATCGCGACGCCTGTCTACGCATCGCGCAGGAGAACTACATTCGCGCGCTGGAGGAAAGCGGCAACAGCTCCCTGCAGGATTGACAGTCGACGGTTCCACTCAGTCCCGGCAGCGGCGATCCCTGCGCGGTCCCGTTCGGCGGCACGAAGTCGGCCGCTGACCTCACGCCACGGTTCGAAGGCGGAACCGCGGCGGGTGCGGCCGATCCAATTTACTGTTATGTAAGGGAGGTCAATGTCGCACTACATCGACGCCATCGTCATCCCCGTTCCCCGTGCCAGCCTCGACACCTGCAAGCGCATGTCCGCGGAATGGGGCAAGGCCCACCTGCGCCACGGTGCTCTGTATTACTCCGACTCGATCAGCGACGACGCTCAGCCCAGCAAGGTCACGTCGTTTCCCCAAGTTGCGCAACTCAAGGACGACGAGGTAATCGCGTTGGCGTGGGTTGTGTATCGGGACAAGGGGGAGCGCGACCGCATCAACAAGGCGGTCATGGAGGATCCGCAGTTCAAGGAGTCGATGGACCTTCGAAGATGCCCTTTGACGGCAAGCGCATGTTCTGGGGTGGCTTCGAGACCATCATCGGGCTCGCGTCCGGCTACTAACCGACCACCGAGGATCAGCACGCAAGCTGAGCTTGAACCCGTCTAGTCCGCATCCGCCATTTAGGGTCGGCGCTCAGGCGCTGATGAGCTCGAGCTCATCGGCGGGCCCGTATTCGTCGACCCGAGATCCGGGAACGGGTGGTGCTGTTGAGTGGACTCGAACCACCGACCTACTGATTACGAATCAGTTGCTCTACCAACTGAGCTACAACAGCCCGGAAGTGGGCGGAACCCAACGTGCGTCCGCCGCACTAAGCGCATAATTATACGGGACCATATGCTCGTGCGCCACGGGAGCGCGCGTTCGCTCCGGGCCTTGTCATCATGGGGAAAGCGACTCGCCAGCTCATCGGCTTTCACGCCGTCACCGCTCGCCTGCGTCAACATCCGCAGAGTGTGCGCACGATCTATGTCGACGCGGGACGGCGTGATCATCGCGCTAAGGAGCTGATCGAACGAGCGACACAAGCCGGAGTGGCAGTGCATGCCGCGGAATCTTCGAGACTGCAAGCGATCGCGGGCAGCGATCGCCACCAAGGCGTGGTCGCGACCGTCGATGATGCTCTCCCGCGCCAGGAGCTCGACGACGTATTGAACGCGCTCGCGAAGCCGCCGCTTCTGCTGGTGCTTGACGGCGTGACCGATCCACACAATCTCGGCGCGTGCCTACGCAGCGCGGACGCATTCGGCGCGCAGGCGGTGATCGTGCCCAAGGACCGCGCCGTGGGCTTGACCGCCACGGTGGCGAAGGCGGCATCCGGCGCAGCGGACGCGGTGCCGCTCGTTACAGTCACCAACCTCGCGCGCAGCCTTCGCGAAATGAAAGAGCGTGGGATATGGATCGTCGGCGCCGAAGCAGCCGGCGGCGAGAGTCTGCTCGATGCCGATGTGTCGGGTCCGATCGCGTGGGTGCTGGGCGCCGAAGGCACCGGCATGCGACGCCTCACCCGCGATGCCTGCGATCGAATCGTGAGCATTCCGATGCTCGGCGCGGTGTCGTCGCTCAACGTCTCGGTCGCCGCCGGGGTTTGCTTGTTCGCGACGCAGCGACAAAGGCTGCACGTCGACCACTGAGCTGCCGACGTCGGCAACGGTGCTTCCTGTGCTCGGGCGCCGTTTGATTTTCTAAACGATCTGTACTAAAATACTAAACGGCGGTGGAAGATGGCCGGTCGGTTTACAACGGCCAGTGCCCGCTGGATGAACAAGGAGCGATCGAAGTGGACCGAATGAGCTTGAACACCGAGTGGCAGAGCCGGAAGGAGCACGCGACCGCGCGCGGCGTCGGCGTGCTCACGCAGATCTTCGCGGCGCGCGCCGAGAACGCCGAAATCTGGGACGTCGAGGGCAGGCGCTACATCGACTTCGCCGGCGGCATCGGCGTGCTCAACACCGGGCATCGCCATCCCAAGGTGATGGCCGCCGCGGCCGAGCAGCTTCAGCGGTTCACGCACACCTGCTACCAGGTCATGCCCTATCCGGGTTACGTCGCGCTCGCGGAGAAGCTCAACGAGATCACCCCCGGCCGTTTCCCGAAGAAAACGATCTTCTTCTCGACCGGCGCGGAAGCGATCGAGAACGCAGTCAAGATAGCGCGCGCGGCGACCGGCCGAAGCGGGATCATCGCCTTCTCCGGGGCGTTTCACGGGCGGACGATGATGGCGATGGCGCTCACCGGCAAGGTGGCGCCGTACAAAGCTGGCTTCGGTCCCTTCCCGCCGGAGATCTATCACGCGCCGTTCCCGATCGACCTCCACGGCGTCAGCGTCGAGCAGTCATTGAGCGCGCTGAGCACGCTGTTCAAGGCCGACATCGACCCCAAACGCGTCGCTGCTGTGGTCATCGAACCGGTTCAGGGCGAAGGTGGATTCTACGTCGTGCCGCATGAATTCATGCGCGCTCTGCGCGCGCTGTGCGACGAGCACGGCATGCTGCTCATTGCCGACGAGATCCAGACCGGGTTTGCGCGAACTGGCAAGATGTTCGCGATGGAGCACTACGGCGTCGATCCGGACATCGTCGTCACAGCCAAGAGCCTGGCCGGCGGCTTTCCGCTGTCGGCCGTCACCGGGCGCGCGGAGATCATGAACGCTCCCCCGGCGGGCGGACTGGGCGGCACCTATGCGGGTAACCCGGTCGCGATCGCGGCCGCGCTCGCGGTCCTGGACGTTATGCGCGACGAACGCCTGGTCGAGCGTGCCAATCGGCTGGGCGAGGCGATAAGGACGCTGCTCGGCCGATTGAAGGGCGAGGTTCGGGAGATCGCGGATGTGCGCGGGCTGGGTGCGATGATCGGCGTGGAATTCGCCAGCGCGTCGACCGGCGAGCCGGACGCCGCGTTCGCGAAGAAAGTGCAGGCGAGGGCGCTGCAAGACGGGTTGCTGCTCCTGACCTGCGGCATACACTTCAACGTCATCCGGTTCCTGATGCCGCTCACGATTCCGGACGCCGTGTTCGCGGAAGCGCTGCAGGTCCTGGAGCGGTCGATCAGAAGCGCG
Organism: Casimicrobiaceae bacterium; assembly: GCA_035623155.1. Classification (GTDB taxonomy): domain Bacteria; phylum Pseudomonadota; class Gammaproteobacteria; order Burkholderiales; family Casimicrobiaceae; genus PALSA-1003. The sequence continues at coordinate 55,236 of DASPTZ010000093.1, forward strand.
GCGGCGACGGCCTGACGGCAGTCGCCTGTGCCAGCCGAGCGATCCGCTCGCGCCGCGCTCGCCTGACGCCGGGGTTCATCGCGCTCCCCGCGCGCAACTCGCGCGCAAAGCAGTACACTGTATCTCGTTGCCCGGAAGCCAGGGCGACGCCGTCCGATCCGCCAAGTTGACCCGATGACACCGTTTGCAATCGCGGGCATCCAGATGCCGGTCTCGGCCGAATCCGAGAACATCACCGCGATGGGCAGGCGCCTCAGCCATCTCATGCACCGCTTTCCCTGGGTGCAGATGGTTTTATTCAGCGAGCTGGCCGCGTTCGGCCCCGCGCCCAAGCACGCACAGCCGCTGCCGGGGCCCGCCGAAATCGCGTTCTGCCAGATGGCGGCGCACCATCACATATGGTTGATCCCGGGCTCGCTCTTCGAGCGTCGGGAGGACGGCATCTACAACGCGGCGCCGGTGATCGACCCGGGGGGAAACGTCATCGCGCGCTATCGCAAGATGTTCCCTTTCCAGCCCTACGAGATCGGTATCCGGCCCGGGACGGAGTTCGTGGTGTTCGACGTGCCGAAAGTGGGGCGCTTCGGGATTTCGATCTGCTACGACATGTGGTTTCCGGAGACCACGCGGCAGCTCGCCGCGCTCGGTGCGGAAGTAATCCTGCACCCGACGCTCACCGATACGATCGACCGCGACGTCGAGCTGCCGATCGCCCGCGCCAGTGCGGCCATCAACCAGTGCTATTTCTTCGACGTCAATGGCCTCGGCGACGGCGGGACCGGGCGATCGATCATCGTCGGGCCATCCGGGTATGTTATTCACGAAGCCGGCGCGGGGCCGGAATTCATCCCGGTCGAGATCGATCTGGATCGAGTGCGGCGCGAACGCGAACGCGGAGTGCGCGGTCTCGGCCAGACCTTGAAGAGCTTCCGCGACCGTGCGGTCAATTTTCCGGTCTATGATCGGAGCGAGGTCACGGAGGCTTACCTGCGCGGGCTGGGGCCGCTGGTCAAGCCGGCGCGCCGTGTCGACGGGGCACAGCGCCCGGCGGAAGACGTCGGCGCGACACCCGGCGCGCACAGCAACGTCGGGTCGAAGGGGGACGCAGCATGAAGCACAAACCGAAAGCCACGCTGGAGCAGCGAGAGATCGCTATCAACCTCTACCGCAGCGTCTGGGAGGTTCGCAACGACGGCTGGATCCATCTGTCCGACAACGCGACCCGGCTGGTCGACGCCGAGACGCACGGGGGCGACATGGAACCGGCTCGCTCGCTGGTGGCCGAGACGCTGGATCTCCTCGAGCCGATCGAAAGCTACTGGGCATTCCCCGGACGAAGCGGGTTTCAGCGTCTGGCGGGACTGTTCCAGGACCGCGAGTACGAAGGATTCAACGATCTCGTCCACCGGATCAGCCGAGCGCTATCGAGCCAGTCGTATCGCCGCAGCTTCGTCTCGCTGCACTTGGACGAGAAGGCCGCTGTCGAGGAAGAGGAGCGGCGCGAGACCGAGGTGCGCACCGACCGGCCCTATTTCGAGGTGTTAGTCGTGGACGAAATCTCGCCTCAGGAGGAGGAAGAGCTCCGCGAGCGCCTGCGCACCATGCGCCGCGAAGAGGACAAGTTCATCTACGAACTGGTCGTGGTGCCCAGCTTCGAGGACGCGCTGATCGCGGTGCTGTTCAACTTCAACATCCAGGCGGTGGTGATCCGCTACGGCTTTCCTTTGAAATCACGCTACAAGCTCGACATCCTGCGCAAGCTGGTCGAAGGCTACGAAGGGGAGGGGCTCGATGTCCTCGCCGAGAGCGAGCGCGGCTGCCTGCTCGGCACCAAGATCGCTCAGCTGCGGCCCGAGCTCGATCTGTTCATGGTGACCGATGTGTCCGCCGAGGATATCGCCGGCAAGCTTTGCGAGAGCTTCCACCGCGTCTTCTATCGCGACGAGGACGACCACGAAAAGCATTTCTCGATCCTGCGCGCGATCGAGGACCGCTATCAGACGCCGTTCTTCACGGCGCTGCGCGAGTACAGCCAGCAGCCAACCGGGGTGTTCCACGCGCTGCCGATCTCGCGCGGCAAGTCGATCCTGCAGTCGCACTGGATCCAGGACATGATCCAGTTCTACGGCCTCGGGGTGTTCCTGGCCGAGACCTCGGCGACCTCCGGCGGACTCGATTCGCTGCTCGAGCCCACCGGTCCGATCAAGCTCGCGCAGGAGCTGGCGGCGCGCGCGTTCGGCGCCAAGCGCACCTTCTGGGTCACCAATGGCACCTCCACCGCCAACAAGATCGTCGTGCAGGCGCTGATCCAGCCGGGCGACATCGTGCTGCTCGACCGCAACTGCCACAAATCGCACCACTACGGCATGGTTCTCTCGGGCGCGCACGTGGTGTACCTCGACGCCTATCCGCTGAACGAGTACTCCATGTACGGCGCGGTGCCGATCCGCTCGATCAAGCAGCGGCTTCTCGAGCTCAAGCGCGCGGGCCGGCTCGAACGCGTGAAGCTGGTCCTCCTCACCAACTGCACTTTCGATGGCATCGTCTACGACGTCGAGCGGGTGATGGAGGAGTGCCTCGCGATCAAGGCGGACTTGATCTTCCTCTGGGATGAAGCGTGGTTCGCCTTCGCGGGCTTCCATCCTACCTACCGGCGCAGGACCGGAATGGGCGCGGCGCATCGGCTGCGCGAGCGGTTCCGCGATCCCGAATACCGCGAGCGCTACGAAGCGTTCGCGAGGGACTATGGCAACGCCGACGACCAGCGCCTGCTCGACACTCGCCTGGTACCCGATCCCGACCGGGCGCGTATCCGCGTCTACGTGACTCACTCGACGCACAAGACGCTCACCGCGCTGCGCCAGGGGTCGATGATCCATGTCTACGACCAGGATTTCAAGCAGAAGGTCGAGGAGGCGTTTCACGAGGCGTACATGACCCACACCTCGACCTCGCCCAACTATCAGATTCTCGCCTCGCTCGACGTCGGCCGCCGCCAGGTCGAACTCGAGGGCTACGAGCTCGTGCAGAAGCAAGTCGACCACGCGATGGCGCTGCGCGAGCGCATTGCCACTCACTCGCTGCTCAAGAAATATTTCCGCTTCCTTACCACGGGCGACCTGATCCCGAAGCAGTACCGGCCATCGGGGATCGAGGCGTATTTCGATTCCGAGCAGCGCTGGGCGCGCATGGAGGAGTGCTGGCACACGGACGAGTTCGTCGTCGACCCAACGCGGCTCACGCTCGCGATCGGTCCGACGGGCATCGACGGCGACACCTTCAAGCACAACTACCTGATGGAGAAGTACGGCATCCAGATCAACAAGACTTCGCGCAACACCGTCCTGTTCATGACCAACATCGGCACGACGCGGAGCTCGGTGGCGTACCTGATCGAGATCCTGGTGAAAATCGCGCAGGAGCTCGACGAGCGCAACGAGGACATGAGCCCTCCGGAGATGCGCCTGCATCAGCTCAAGGTCGAATCGCTGACCAAGCGGCTTCCGGCGCTTCCGGATTTCAGCCACTTCCACCGCTACTTCCGCTGCAGCCTGGACTCGACTACGCCCGAGGGCGACATGCGCAAGGCTTATTTCATGGCCTACGACGAGGCGTTGTGCCGCTACATCACGCTCAAGGATCTGCAGCAACGAGTCGCAGCCGGCGAAGAGGTGGTCTCCGCGATGTTCGTCATACCCTATCCACCCGGCTTCCCGATCCTGGTCCCGGGACAGGTGATCAGCAAGGACATCCTCGGCTTCATCGAAGCGCTCGACACGCGCGAGATCCACGGCTATCGCCCCGAGCTGGGCTTTCGCGCATTCACGGAAGCCGCGATCGCGGTGGCTGCGCCCGCCGTCACCGGCGGTGCTGCGGTCACCCGCATCGCAGCAGCCAGGGCGGAGTAGGTGGCGACCGGACGCCCGGGAGAGGAAACATGAAAAAGCTCACCACCATTTCCGACGTGCGGCTGTTCTTTCATCGCAACGAGCGGCCGATCTATTTCATCAGCGCGACCAACTTCAACCTCGCCGGAATCGACGAGCGGGTACAGCATTTCAAGTACATCAACCACATCGACTGCTTCGATGGACGGCACCCGAACGTGTTCGTGCCGAAGGAGGCGCCGCACGCGGAGTTCGAGAGCATCGAGGACATCACCAACTATCTGCTCGAGCACAAAGAGGTCGTCGACTACATCAAGGGCCGCGGCGGCAAGCCGGTGGCGGTGTTCCTGATGTTCGACGAAAAGACCGAGGAGCTGTGTCGCGAGCTTGGGTTGGAGGTGTGGTTCCCATCGGCCGCGCTGCGCAGCCGCTGCGACAATAAGATGGAAACGGTGCGCATCGGCAACAAGGCGGGCGTGCCGAGCGTTCCCAATGCGCTCTCGCGCGTAGAAAGCTACGAGCATCTGCTCAAGGTCAGCCGCGGCGGGGGCATCGGCAGCGATCTCGTCATCCAGACCGCGTTCGGCGACTCGGGCCACACCACGTTCTTCATCGCCAATGAGGCCGATTGGAAGAAGCACGCAGACGAGATCGTCGGCGAGTCGGAAGTGAAGATCATGAAGCGCATCAACTGCCGCGGCTCGACGCTGGAAGCATGCGTCACCCGCTGCGGCACGATCGTGGGACCTCTCCTGACCGAGATCGTGGGACAGAAGGAGCTCACCCCCTACAAAGGAGGCTGGTGCGGCAACGAAGTCTTTCCCGGGGCATTCACCGAGGGCGTGCGCGCCAAGGCGCGCGACATGGCGTTCAAGTTCGGCAACCAGCTCTGGAAGGAGGGCTACCGAGGCTACTTCGACCTCGATTTCTTGATCGACCAGGACACCGGCGACGTCTATCTCGGCGAGCTTAATCCGAGGGTGTGCGGCGCGAGCCCGATGACCAACCACGCCGCTTTCGCCTATGCAGACGTCCCGCTGTTCCTGTTCCACCTCTTGGAATTCTCGGGCCAGGACTTCGACCTCAACGTCGAAGCGCTCAATGCGCGCTGGGCCGACCCGGATTTCATCGACAGCTGGAGCCAGATCGTCATCAAGCACACCCAGGACAACGTCGACATCGTTACCCAGGCGCCGCCGAGCGGCATCTGGAAGCAGGCATCCGACGGGTCGGTGTCGTACCACCGCTTCGATTACCACCGCGCTGCCGTGGAGACCGAGCGCGAGGCGTATTTCCTGCGCATCACCGGGGCCGGGGATTACCGCTACGAGGGTGCCGATCTCGGGATCCTGATCACCCGCGGGCGCTCCATGACCGACGAGTTCAAGCTCAACGCCCGGGCCGAGAACTGGATCAGGGGGCTCAAGTCGTACTACTACGGCAAGCCGCTGGGCGCCGTGCAGGAGCCTGTGGCGCCCGCGCCGGGAGCGTTCAAGATCCTCTAGGATTGCGCGGCCGAAGTCGCATGGACTTCACTTTTCAGGCGGTCGCCGAGGAACAGCCGGGACCGAAGTGGCGCGCTCTGTTCGAGCGCTTCTGGCCTGCGTATGAGCGCTGGTTCTTGAGCGAGGGCGAGAAGGCGCGCCCCCGCTACCTCACATCGCTGCGCCAGCTCAAGGCGCATATGCCCGAGCTGGTTCCGACCTACGAGCGCCTCGTGGAGCTCGCCGGCAACAGCGATCTTGTCGCGCGCTTCCTGGCCTCGTTCTGTCCGCCGAGCTATCTCATCGCCTGCTCGCAGGCCGTGTGGGCCGATGGTGAGCCGTTCCTGGTGCGCAACTACGATTACAGCCCGCAGCTGTGCGAAGGCGTCATCCTCGCCACGGCATGGAACGGCCGCCGCGTGATCGCGATGAGCGACGGGATGTGGGGCGTGCTCGACGGCATCAACGAGGATGGACTCGCGGTTTCGTTGAGCTTCGGCGGACGCCGCATCGAGGGTGTGGGCTTCGGGGTCCCGCTGATCCTGCGCTACATCCTGGAATTCGCGGCCCGCACCGAGGAAGCGGTCGCCGTGCTCGAGCGCGTGCCGGTTCACATGTCGTACAACGTGACGGTGCTCGACGCCGCTGGCGAATTTGTCACGGCCTATCTTCGTCCCGACTTTCCGGCGGTCGTGCACGCCGTGCCATACGCGGCCAATCATCAGGAGGAGATCGAGTGGGAGCAGCACGCGACGGCCACCGCGACGTTGCAGCGCGAGCAGTTTCTTTACCGGCAGCTACGCGGCAGCGCACGCCACCCGGAAACGCTGGTTGCCTCGTTCCTTGAGCCGCCGCTGTACGCCAACGCTTTCGCCAAAGGCTATGGCACGGTCTACACGGCGGTCTATCGGCCAACCGCCTCGCCGAGGGTCGAGTATCTGTGGCCGGGTTCGACCTGGGGCTTCGACTTCGACGCGTTCGAGGAAGGCTCGAGGACCGTGCAACTCGCCTAGTCTCGGTTCAGAACGTCGGCGGCGAGTTGGCGCTGACGATCTCGCAGGGCGTGCCCCCGACGTTGCGGAAGCGGTGCGGCAGCCGGCTTTCAAAGTAGTAGGCATCGCCCGGACCGAGAACCTTGACCTGGCTCGCCACCGTGATTTCGATCCGGCCCTTGGTGACCACCCCGCCTTCCTCCCCGGCGTGGCTCAGCATCTGCGGGCCGGTGTCGGCGCCGGGAGGGTAGACCTCGTGCAGAACCGACATGGCACGATGACGGATGCCGGCGCCGACGAGAAAGATCGCCACGTCGCCGCTGCCCAGATCGGGGAGCTGCTTGCGTTCGAAAAAGAAATCGGTCGTCCCGCCGTCGTCGCTCGTAAAGAAATCAGCCAGCGACATCGACAGCACGTCCAGGATCTTCTTGAGCGATGCAATCGAGGGGCTGATCGAGTTCTGCTCGATCTGCGATATGAGGCCGTTGGTGACCCCGGCTTTCTTGGCCAGTGCGCGCTGGGACAGGCCCTGGCGCAGCCGGCACTCCTTGAGCCGCTTGCCGATGTCGATATGCAGAGTAGGATGCGATTTCATGGGCTCGCCTCCGTTGCACGGGGTGGCTCTCTGTTTGATTTTCTAAACGTGCAGGACTAGTATACTAAACACAGCCGGGAAGGGGGCAGCTCCCGAGGAGGCCTATTCTCGTCGGGCGCAGGAAACCCGGCCTGCCGGCGCCAGAGACGCGTGCGACCACAGCGCGCGGCCATCACCAAATGATCGCGAGGAGGAGCTAACACCATGAAGAAGATTAAGCTGACGACGTGGATCTTTTTGGCCATGATCGCGGGCATCGTCGTGGGCTGGATGGACCACGAGCTCCTGCCGACGCCGGAGTCGGCCAAGACGGTCGCGGGCTACATCTCGCTCTTCACTGACGTCTTCCTGCGATTGATCAAAATGATCATCGCGCCGCTGGTGTTCTCGACCCTTGTCGTAGGTGTTGCGCACATGGGCGATACGGCGGCGATCGGTCGCATCGGCCTCAAGACCATGGGCTGGTTCATCACCGCGTCGTTCCTCTCGCTGGTACTGGGACTGATACTGGTCAACGTCCTCCAGCCCGGTGCATCGCTAAATCTCCCGTTGCCGGATGTCAACGCCTCGTCGAGCATCAAGACCTCGGGGATGTCGCTCAAGGAATTCGTGACACACCTTGTGCCGAGGAGCGCCTTCGAGGCGATGGCCAACAACGAGATCCTGCAGATCGTCGTCTTCTCGTTGTTCTTCGGCGTCGCCGCCGCGGCGTTCGGCGAAAAGACGAAGACCATAGTCAACTGGATCGAGGAGTTGTCCCACATCATGCTCAGGGTGACGAGTTATGTGATGGCGGTCGCGCCGGTCGCGGTGTTCGCGGCGATGGCGGCGACCGTCACGACCCAGGGACTGGGCATTCTCTGGACGTACGGCAAGTTCATGGGACAGTTCTATCTGGGCATCCTGATCCTCTGGTGCTTGCTCGCCCTGGCTGGCTTCCTGTTCCTAGGGCCGCGAATCGGCCGGCTCATCAGCCTCATCAGGGAGCCCATCTTGCTCGCATTCAGCACCGCGAGTAGCGAAGCCGCGTACCCGAAGACGCTGGAGCAGCTCGAGCGGTTCGGCGCGAGCAAGAAAATCACCAGCTTCGTGCTGCCGCTCGGCTATTCGTTCAATCTCGATGGGTCGATGATGTATTGCACGTTCGCCACCCTGTTCATCGCGCAGGCGTACAAAATCCCGCTCGACCTCGGTCAACAGTTCACGATGCTGCTGATCCTGATGGTGACGAGCAAGGGCATGGCGGGCGTGCCGCGGGCTTCGCTGGTGATCATCGCCGCCACGCTGGCGCAGTTCAACATCCCGGAAGCAGGGTTGCTGCTGATCCTGGGCATCGACCAGTTCCTCGACATGGGACGCTCTGCGACCAACGTAGTCGGCAACAGCATCGCCACCGCCGTGGTCGCGAAGTGGGAGGGCGAGCTGATACCAGAGCGCAAGGCGCAGGCGGAGATCGACCGCGACGAAGGACTGCCGGCCCCGGCCTGAAGGTGCGGAGGAGGATTCAAATGAGCGCGAACACGTTGAAAACGTTGCTGGCCGCTGTGGCGGCGTGTCTGTTCGCAGGCACGTTTGCCACAGCAGCGCTTGCGCAGGACGCTGAAGGCATCACTCAGCTCACAGGAACGTTGAAGAAGATCAAGGCGAACAAGACGATCGTGATCGGCTACCGCGATGCCTCGGTCCCGTTCTCGTACCTCAACCCCGCCGGACAGCCGATCGGCTATTCGATCGACATTTGCAAGGAGATTGTCGAGGACATCCGTGCCGAGCTGGGCGACGATACGATCCAGGTGAAGTACGCGCCGGTCGACACCCAGACCCGGATTCCAAGCGTGGTCGATGGGACGGTCGATCTCGAGTGCGGGACGACGACAAACAACACCGAGCGGCAGAAGCAGGTCGCTTTTTCGCCGATCATCTTCGTGAGCGGCACCAAGCTTGCGGTCAAGCGATCGTCGAAGTTCAGGTCGTACCGCGACCTCAAGGGCCGTACGGTAGCGGTCACACCCGCGAGCACCAACGAAGCGGCGATCAAGGCGCTGAATAACAAGCAGGGATTGAACATCGCGATCAAGGTGGTCCCCGGCAACGCGCAGGCCTTCGAGGCCGTCGCCGCCGGTCAAGCCGATGCCTGGGCGGGCGATGACGCGGTGCTCTTCGCGGCGATCGCGGAGTCGAAGAACCCGCGCGAGTTCATGGTGCTCGATGAGTTCGTTTCCTACGATCCCTATGGGCTGATGTTCCGCAAGAACGACCCGGACTTCGGCGCTTTGGTGAAGCGCACGTTTGAACGGCTCGCCGAGGCGCGGGAGCTGGCGCGAATCTACGAGCAGTGGTTCCAGCGCAGGCTGCCTTCCGGCAGGACCCTGGGCATCGAAATGAGCCCGCAACTCGAGTCGATTTTCGAGTCGCTGGGCCAGCCGACCGAGTAAGCAAGCTCCTTCGAAATGCGCCCTGCGCGACGCATCCCCGAACTCGATAGCAGGAGGACACCATGAACGGATACTCTAGCCAAGCGCGCTTTGCTGCAGTGGCATCGGCGTGGCTCTTGTGCTTCGCGTGTTTCACGGCTCTGGCCGCCGAACCCGGCAAGCTGCCCAACGTGGTGATCCTCGCTACGGGCGGCACCATCGCCGGGACCGGCGCCTCCAGCACCGCGACCGTCGGCTACCAGGCCGCGACGGTGGGCATACAGCGGTTGATCGAAGCAGTGCCGGAGCTGAAAAAGGTCGCCAACGTGGCCGGCGAGCAGGTGTTTCAGATCGCCAGCGAGAACATGAACAACGACTACTGGCTCAAGCTCGCCAAGCGGGTCAACGAATTGCTCGCACAGAGCGACGTCGACGGCATCGTCATCACCCATGGCACCGATACGATCGAGGAGACGGCGTATTTCCTGAACCTCGTCGTAAAGAGCCGGAAGCCGGTGGTAATCGTCGGCGCCATGCGCCCATCAACCGCGATCTCCGCCGACGGTCCGATCAACCTCTACAACGCGGTGATTCTGGCCGGCAGCCCGGAAGCCGTGGGCAAGGGCGTGTTGGTAGTGCTCAACGATCAGATCAATGGTGCGCGCGAAGTGACCAAGACGAACACCGCGAACACCGACACCTTCCGCAGCTGGGAGCTCGGTTTCATGGGCTACATGCAGGACAACGCTCCGCACTTCTATCGCGTGTCGACACGCAAGCACACGGCGGACACGGAGTTCGACGTGTCGAAGCTCGACGCGCTGCCGCAGGTGGACATCGTCTACGGGTACGCCAACATGAACCGCATCGCCGTGGACGCCTTTGTGGCCGCCGGGGCGAAAGCGATCGTCCACGCCGGTGTTGGCGACGGCAGCCTGGCGCGGCCGGCGGTAGAGCCTGCGCTGATCGAGGCGCGCAAAAAGGGCGTGATCATCGTGCGCGCGAGCCGTGTGGGTAACGGCATTGTAGCCCGCAACGGCGAGGCCAAGGACGACGAGATGGATTACGTCGTGTCGGACACGCTGAACGCGCAGAAGGCGCGCATCCTAGTGATGTTGGCGCTGACCAAGACGAACGATACCAAGGAAATCCAGCGCATGTTCTACACCTACTAAGGAAAAACGTCCGCACCTCGATCCCGAACCGCGCGCCGCAGGAGAATCCGCCATGCCAGCCCGTGACGCCGAGCCGCTGATCAGCTTTCGCAACATCCAGAAGACGTACGACGGCGTCAACTTGATCGTGCGCGAGCTCAACCTCGACATCGAGCGTGGCGAGTTCCTGACGCTGCTCGGGCCGTCGGGCTCGGGCAAAACCACTTGCCTCACGATGCTCGCCGGCTTCGAGACCCCTACTGCGGGCGAGATCCGTCTGGCCGGCCGCGTCATCAACCGCGTCCCGCCGCATCAGCGCAACATCGGGATGGTGTTCCAGAACTACGCGCTGTTTCCGCATCTCACCGTAACCGATAACCTGCGCTTTCCGCTGGTCGTGCGCAAGCTTCCCGCCGCGGACATCGACGCCAAGGTGGAAAAGGCGCTAGCGATGGTGCGGATGGAAGGATTCGGCGCCCGCTATCCCCAGCAGCTCTCCGGCGGGCAGCAGCAGCGGATCGCTCTGGCGCGGGCGCTGGTTTTCGAGCCGCAGCTCGTGCTGATGGACGAGCCGCTGGGCGCTCTCGACAAGCAGCTCCGAGAGCACATGCAGATCGAGATCAGGCACATCCACGAATCGCTCGGAGTCACCTTCATCTTCGTGACCCACGACCAGAGCGAGGCGCTGACCATGTCGGACCGGATCGCCGTCTTCGACAAGGGCGTTATCCAGCAGGTCGACACGGCCGGCAAGCTCTACGAGGAGCCGGCGAACGCATTCGTTGCCGGATTCATCGGCGAGAGCAACACGCTTCATGGAACGGTCGAGCGCCTCGACGGCGGCCGCTGCGGCGTGCGGCTGGACGCAGGCGGCGGCGTCAGCGCCCGAGTCGGCGACGTCGCTGCGGTCGGCGCTCGGACGCTGCTCTCGATCCGGCCCGAGCGCGTGTTCCTGAACGGAGCGTCGGAGCGCTGCGAGAACCGGTTCAGCGCCACCGTGCAGGAATTGATCTACCTCGGCGACCACGTGCGCGTGCGTATGGACGTTGCCGGCAACTCCAGTTTCACCGCCAAGGTCGCGATCGCGGATCTCGGCCATGCGTTGAAACCCGGCGAGCGCGTCACGGCCGGCGTCGCGGCCGACCATGTCCGGGCGTTCCAGCCGCCGGAGGCGTGACCTAGTCTACGGCGCGGCGGCGCGAAAGCCACGCCGCTGCCCGACTCGAGAGAAGTTCCATTTCACAAGCGGAGGCAAAACACAATGGCAACGAAATGTAGTCAGGCAGTAAGCATGCTTGCGTTCAGCGCGGCGGCGCTGGCTATCTCGCCGGCGCTAGCCGAGGTGACCGTGATCTCTTTTGGTGGCGCCGTGCAGAAGGCGCAGCAGAAGGCGTACTACGAGCCGCTGGACAAGGGCGGACTCAAGGTCGTCCCTGGTGAGTACAACGGCGAGCAGGCGAAGATCAAGGCGATGGTCGAGGCCAAGAACGTCACCTGGGACGTGGTCGAAGTTGAATCCGCGGAGCTGCAGCGCGGGTGCGAGGAAGGGCTGTTCGAGAAGCTGGATTACGCGAAGATCGGCGACAAGAAGGATTTCGTCCCGAAAGCGGTTTCCGACTGCGGAATCGGCACGTTCGTCTGGGCGACGATCCTCGCCTACAACGCGGACAAGCTGAAAACCCCGCCGGCGAGCTGGGCCGAGTTCTGGGACGTGCAGAAGTTCCCCGGCAAGCGTGGCTTGCGCAAGGGCGCGAAGTTCACGCTCGAGATCGCGCTGCTTGCCGACGGCGTGAAGCTGACCGACGTGTACAAGGTGCTCGGCACCAAGGAAGGCGTGGAGCGCGCGTTCAAGAAACTCGATCAGATCAAGCCGAACATCCAGTGGTGGGAAGCCGGAGCCCAGCCGCCGCAGCTCCTCGCCGCCGGGGACCTGGTCATGAGCTCGGCGTACAACGGCCGCATCGCGACCGCGCAGAAGGAAGGCAAGAACCTGAAGATCGTATGGAACGGAATGATCTATGACGCCGACTACTGGGCGATCCCGAAGGGCGACAAGAAACTCGATGAGGCCTACCGCTTCGTGAAGTATGCGAGTGCGCCGGACGGGCAGAAGGTGTTCTCCACGGAGATCGCGTACGGACCGACGAACCTGAAAGCTGTCTCGGCTATCGATCCGAAGCTCGCTGCGGATCTCCCGACGGCGCCGGCGAACCTCAAGAACGGCATCGCCAACGACACCCAGTTCTGGGTGGAGCACGGCGAGGAGCTGGAGCAACGCTTCAACGCCTGGGCCGCGAAGTAGGCGAAAGCTCGAACCGGGGAAGGCGCCATGGCGCAGACGACGGAGGTCATCGGCGGCCCGGCCGCGGCGGGTGCGGCCGTGCCGCTCAAGCTGCAGCTCAAGCGCGCGGAGCGACGCACCAAGCTCAAGTACGTCGCCTTGATCGTCCCGCTCGCCGTCTTCCTCGCGTTCACTTTCGTATGGCCCATAATCGAACTGCTCTATCGAGCGGTGGACAACCCGGAGATAGCGACGGCGATGCCGCGCACCACCGCGCAGTTGCGCCAATGGGACCGCAAACAACTGCCCGACGAAGCCGCGTTCGCTGCGCTTGCCGAGGATCTCACCGCCGCCAAGGGAACGCCCGAGCTCGCCGCGGCCGGCAAGCGCCTCAACATGGAGGTCACGGGTTACCGTTCGCTCGTCATCAACACCGCGCGAAAGCTCCCGCTCGAAGCCGGGCAGCCGGCCAAGGAGGCGCTGATCGAGATCGACCCGCGCTGGGGGGAACTGGCCACCTGGCAGCTCATCGCGCGCAATGGCTCGACGGTGACCCCCTTCTATCTTCTCGCCGCCGTTGATTTCACCATGACGCCGGACGGGCGTCTCGCAAAAGCGTCGCCCGACCAATCGATTTACCTGGCGATCCTGGCCCGCACCTTCTGGATGAGCGTGATCGTAACCGCGTGGTGCCTGGCTCTTGCCTATCCGCTCGCCTACCTGATGGCGAACCAGCCGCCGCGAATAGCGAATCTGCTGATGATCCTGGTCCTGCTGCCTTTCTGGACGAGCGTCCTCGTTCGCGTGGCGGCCTGGATCGTGCTGCTGCAGAACGAGGGGCCCATCAATCGCACGCTTCAAGCGCTGGGGCTCACCAGCGAACCGGTTCAGCTGGTGTTCAATCGAACCGGCGTCTATATCGCGATGGTGCACATCCTGTTGCCGTTCGCGGTGCTGCCTCTCTACGCAGTCATGAAAGGCGTCTCGCCGACCCTTGTGCGCGCGGCGCTGTCGCTGGGGTGTCCGCCGTTCCGCAGCTTCTGGAAGATCTACTTTCCGCAGACGCTTCCCGGCATCGGTGCCGGAGGGCTGCTTGTGTTCATCCTGGCGATGGGCTACTACATCACGCCGGCGCTGCTGGGCAGTCCCAAGGAACAGATGGCGAGCTACTTCGTCGCGTTCTACACCAACGAGACGGTCAACTGGGGGATGGCCGCGGCGCTGGCCACGATCCTGCTCGTTGCCACGCTGCTGCTCTACGTCGTGTACGCCCGTTACTTCGGCCCGACGCGGGTGCGACAAGTGAAACCGCGCTAGCGCGACACGCGCAGCGAGACCGCATGCTTCCCGACTACGCATCGACGCCAGAACGGATCTGGCACTACGCGCACCGCGGACTGTGCGCCCTGATCCTCGTCTTTCTGGTGGTGCCCATTCTGGTCATCATACCGCTGTCGTTCAACTCGGACTCGTTCCTGATGTACCCGATGTCGGGATTCTCCATGCGCTGGTACGAGGAGTTCTTCCACTCCGCGACGTGGCAGCTCGCGCTCAAGAACAGTCTGATCGTGTCGCCGGCGGCCACGCTGCTGGCGGTCGTGCTGGGAACAACGGCATCGGTCGGACTCGTGCGCGCGGAGTTTCCAGGCAAGGCGTTCGTCACCAGCATCCTGATCTCACCGATGGTCGTGCCGGTCGTGATCGCAGGCGTGGCCGTGTACCTGTTCTTCGCTCCCTTCGGTCTCACCGGCAGCTACATCGGATTGATCCTTGCGCACGCCGCGCTGGGCGTACCCTTCGTCATCACCACGGTGACAGCCACGCTGCAAGGCTTCGACTACAACCTTGTGCGCGCTGCGGGGAGCCTTGGCGCCAACCCGCTGCTGTCGTTCTTCAGGGTGACGCTGCCCTTGGTCGCTCCAGGAGTGATCTCGGGGGCATTGTTCGCGTTCGCGACGTCGTTCGACGAGGTGGTAGTCACGCTCTTCCTCGCGAGCCCGGAACAATCTACGCTGCCGCGACAGATGTTCAGCGGAATCCGCGACAACATAAGCCCGACGATAGCCGCCGTGGCGACCCTGCTGGTCATGCTCGCCACGCTGCTGCTGTTCGTCCTCGAGTTGCAGCGGCGTCGAACGGAGCGAGTGCGCGGAGGCGCGACTCCGGTTCAGCGCGCCGTGCGGCGAGGATTTCTGCGGCGTCGCATCGACGGGTAGAGCTGGCCCGTTCGCTGTTTCTGAGGCGCGGTTCAAGTTGCCTTGCTGCAGCCGGACGGCTAGCATTTAGGTTTGGTCGCCACCCGCGACGCCCGACAGAACAAGAGGCCACCATGCACGGACATCCGGCAGTGCTCACTCAGCGGCTGCTTCGCATCGCTTCGATCGCAGCGTTGGGCCTGCTACCCGCCTGCGCTCTAGCCAAAGGCGGGACGCTGGTCTACTGCTCCGAGGGCAGCCCCGAGGGCTTCCAGCCGCAATTCTTCACCACCGGCACCACGTTCGACGCCGTCTCGGTGCCGATGTTCAACCGCCTGGTCGAGTTCGAGACGGGAACGACCAACATCGTGCCGGGTCTGGCGGAATCGTGGACCGTGTCCGCGGACGGCAAGACGTATACCTTCAAGTTGCGCAAGGGTGTCAAGTTCCACAGCAACGCCAACTTCAAGCCGTCGCGCGATTTCAACGCCGACGACGTCATATTCTCCTGGAACCGGATGGCCGACGACAATCATCCTTTCCACAGGCTCACCGCCGGCCAGACCTTCGCCTACTACGAAGACATGGGCATGAAGAACATCGTCGACAGAGTCGAGAAGGTCGACGACTACACGGCTCGCTTCTACCTCAAGCGTCCCGAGGCGCCGTTCCTCGCCGACATGGCGATGGACTTCGCCTCCATCCTGTCCAAGGAATACTTCGAGACGATGCAGAAGAAAGGCACGCCGAACGCCGCCGATGTCTATCCCATCGGCACGGGAGCGTTCGAGTTCGTCTCCTATCAGAAGGACGCCACGATCCGCTACAAGGCCTTCGATCAGTACTGGGGAGGCCGGCCGAAGATCGACACGCTCGTGTACTCGATCACCCGCGACGCGACGGCACGCTACGCCAAGCTCAAGACCGGCGAATGCCAGGCCATGGCGTTCCCCAAGCCGGCGGACCTGGACGAGATGCGAAAGGATCCACAGCTCAACGTGCTGCAGAAGGAAGGCCTCAACATCGGCTACATCGCGTTCAATGTCGAGAAGAAGCCCTTCGACGACAAGCGCGTGCGCCAGGCGCTCAATTACGCCACCAACAAGGACGCGATCATGAAGGCGGTCTACCAGGGTAATGGCCAGGTCGCCAAGAACCCGATTCCGCCGATCCTGTGGAGCTACAACAACAGCGTCAAGGACTACCCCTACGATCCAGCGAAGGCCAAGGAGCTGCTGACGCAGGCTGGCTTTCCCAACGGCTTCGAAGTCGAGCTGTGGTACTTGCCGGTGACGCGGCCGTACAACCCCGACGGCAAGCGGATGGCCGAGATGATCCAGGCCGACTGGGAGAAAGTAGGTGTGAAGACCAAGCTGATCACCTACGAGTGGGCCGAGTACCGCAAGCGCAGCAAGGGCGGCGAGCACACCGTGATCATGTTCGGCTGGTCGGGCGACAACGGCGATCCCGACAATTTCTTCGTCCCGCTCCT
The DNA here is from genome assembly GCA_035623155.1 of Casimicrobiaceae bacterium. Taxonomy (GTDB): domain Bacteria; phylum Pseudomonadota; class Gammaproteobacteria; order Burkholderiales; family Casimicrobiaceae; genus PALSA-1003. The sequence continues at coordinate 71,730 of DASPTZ010000093.1, forward strand.
TGGCTGCGAAGCGGTCAAGGGCGGCGGCAACGCCGCCCGCTGGTGCAACAAGGCGTTCGAGGATCTGATCATCAAGGCGGCGCAGACGCCGAAGCAGGCCGATCGCGCCAAGCTCTACGAGCAGGCGCAGGTCATATTCAAGGAAGAAGCGCCGTGGATCACCGTGGCCCACTCGATCCGCTTCGACCCGCTGCGCAAGGACGTCAAGGGTTACAAGATGGACGCCACCGCGCACCACTATTTCAACAAGGCGGAAGTCGCGCCGCCGGCGCAGTAATGTGACAAGCCGCGCGGGACGTTCCGCGCTGCGTGCGGAAGTCGTCGTCTCCGCCCCCGATTAGGGCGCTCGGGGGCAGGCTGCAGCGGGCCAGAGTCGTTTCTGCGATCACGGAGATTGATTTGAGAGACACTGGATTCCCGCTTTCGCGGGAATGACGGCTTGTTCCGCCGATGCTCGCCTTCATCTTCCGCCGCGCGGCGCTGATCATCCCCACATTCATCGGCGTGACGCTGCTCGCGTTCGCGCTCATCCACCTGATCCCGGGGGATCCTGTTGAAAACCTCTCCGGCGAGCGCGGCATGGACCCGGCGCGGCGCGAGCGGCTGCTGCACGAGTTCGGGCTCGACCGCCCCTTGCCGCTGCAGTACGCGGAGTACGTCGCCAGCGTGCTCAAGGGCGACCTCGGCACATCGCTGACCACGCACGAGCCCGTCCTCGGCGAGTTCCTCACCCTGTTCCCCGCGACCATCGAGCTGGCGTTCTTCGCCATGCTGCTGGCGATCGCGGTCGGGCTTCCCGCCGGCATCATCGCCGCGCTCAGGCGCAACACCGTGGCCGACTATGCGGTGATGGGCGTTTCGCTCACGGGCTATTCGATGCCCATCTTCTGGTGGGCGCTGCTCCTCATCCTCCTGTTCTCGGTACAGCTCGGGTGGACGCCGGTGTCCGGACGCATCGCGGTGGAGTACGACGTTCCCGCGCTGACGGGATTCATGCTGATCGACACCTTGCGCGCCGGCGACGGCGCGGCATTTCGCTCCGCGCTCTCGCACCTGATCCTGCCTTCGATCGCGCTCGGGACGATCCCGCTGGCGGTCATCGCCCGCATGACGCGCTCGGCCATGCTGGAGGTGCTGCGCGAGGATTACATGCGCACTGCACGGGCCAAGGGTCTGCCGCAGTGGCGCGTGGTTCTCGTGCATGCGCTGCGCAATGCGCTCATCCCGGTGATCACCGTGATCGGACTGCAGGTCGGCCTGCTGCTCTCCGGTGCGATCCTGACCGAGACGATTTTCTCCTGGCCGGGTGTGGGGAACTGGCTCGTGCACGGCGTGCAGTCGCGCGACTACCCGGTGGTGCAGGGCGGCATCCTGCTGGTGGCGACGATCGTAATCTCGGTCAATCTGCTCGTCGATCTCACCTACGGCGTCGTGAACCCGAGGATCAGGCATGCCTGAGACCGCTGCCGCGATCGAGTTCGGTCCCGAAGCCGCACCGGGGCCGCTGCGCGAATTCTGGAAGGCATATTCTCAGAGCCGCGGGGCGCTGATCGGGCTCGCGCTGATCGTGCTGCTGATCCTGCTGGCGATCTTCGCCGACGTCGTTTCACCGTACCCGCCGAACGAGCAGTACCGCGAATTCACCCTGACGCCGCCGGTGTGGGACCAGGGCGGCAGCGCGCGCTTCCTGCTCGGCACCGATCCGGTCGGGCGCGACATGCTCTCGCGGCTGATCCACGGCACGCGCCTGTCGCTGCTCATCGGGTTGATCTCGGTGGCGATTTCGCTCACGGCCGGAGCGGTCCTCGGCATGGTCGCTGGTTATGTTCGCGGAACGACGGAGACGGTGATCATGCGCCTGATGGACGTGATGCTGGCGCTGCCGAGCCTGCTGCTCGCCATCGCCGTAGTCGCGATCCTGGGACCGGGCCTGATCAACGCCATGTACGCGATCGCCATCGTGCTCCTGCCCCATTACGTGCGCCTGGCGCGCGCGGCGGTGATCTCCGAAGCCGGCAGGGAATATGTCGCCTCGTCGCGGATCGCCGGCGCCGGGCCGGTGCGGCTCATGTTCAGCACCATCCTTCCCAATTGCATGGCGCCGCTCATCGTGCAGGCCACACTCGGCTTCTCGACCGCGATCCTCGACGCGGCGGCGCTCGGCTTCCTCGGCCTCGGTGCGCAGCCGCCGACTCCGGAATGGGGCTCGATGCTGGCGGGCGCTCTGGAGTTCATCCAGCGCGCATCGTGGGTCGTGACCTTTCCCGGGCTTGCCATCCTGATCACCGTGCTCGCCTTCAACCTGATGGGCGATGGGCTTCGCGATGCGCTGGACCCGAAACTGAAACGCTGAGGATGTCTGGACAATAAGCTGCGATGGCGTTGCTCGAAATCGAGAATCTGAGCGTCGAATTCGGCACCGAAGCCGAACCTTTCGTCGCCGTCGATGGAGTCGATCTCGCCATCGACGCGGGCGAGATCGTCGGTTGCGTCGGCGAGTCGGGCTCCGGCAAGAGCGTGACGGCGCTGGCGCTTATGGGGCTGGTCGACTTCCCGGGGCGCGTGCGCGCGAAGCGCCTCGCCTTCGCCGGGCACGATCTGCTCGCGCTATCGGGCGCGGAGCGGCGCGCGCTGGTGGGCAAGGACATCGCGATGATCTTCCAGGACCCGCTCGCGAGCCTGAACCCGTGCTTCACCGTCGCCTTTCAGCTCACCGAGGCGCTGCGCGAGCATGGGGGCGAGGAAGAGCGCCGCAGCTCGAAAGTCCGCCGGGCTCGGGCGCTGGAGCTGCTCAGGCAGGTCGAGATTCCCGACGCCGAGACGCGCCTCGACGCCTTTCCGCATCAGCTCTCCGGCGGCATGGCGCAGCGGGTCATGATCGCCATGGCGATCGCCTGCCATCCGCGGCTGTTGATCGCCGACGAGCCTACCACCGCGCTCGACGTGACCGTGCAGGCGCAGGTCCTGGAGCTTCTTTGCAGACTGCAGCGCGAGCAACGCATGGCGCTGCTGCTCATCACCCACGACCTCGCGATCGTCGCCGAGAACGCTCAGCGTGTGTTCGTGATGTATGCCGGGCAGCAGGTCGAGACGGGGCGGGTACCGGAAATCTTCGAAGTGCCGCGACATCCGTACACCCATGCGCTGCTGGCGGCGCTGCCCGAGCGCAATCGGGACAATGCGCGGCTCAAGGCGATCCCCGGCATCGTGCCCGGGCAGCACGACCGGCCTGGCGGATGTCTTCTCAACCCGCGCTGCGAATTCGCTATCGAGCGCTGTCGTCGAGATCAACCGGCGCTCGCGGGTCCAGCCGGACGGCAGGCCCGCTGCCATTTCCCGCTGGACGAAAGCGGCAGACCCACCCGCGGATGGGTCGCGGATTCGGCGACCCCGGCGATGGCAAGGTGAGCCTCGTGAACGCCACCGCACCGCTGCTCGAAGCGCGGGAGCTCACCCGTCATTACACCGTGTCGCGGGGATGGCTGCGCGGCAAGGGAGAGGTGCGCGCGCTCGAGGGCGTGTCCTTTGCGCTGCGCGAGCACGAGACGCTCGCGGTCGTCGGAGAGTCCGGTTGCGGCAAGTCGACTCTGGCGCGGCAGGTGACCATGATCGAGCGCCCGACCTCGGGACAGTTGAAGCTCGCCGGCGAGGACGTCGGACACGCCGACCCCGCGACACTCAAGCGCCTGCGGCCGCAGGTGCAGATGGTGTTCCAGAATCCCTACGCCTCGCTCAACCCGCGCAAGCGTGTGGGCACGTTGCTCGGGGAGCCGCTGGCGATCAACACCGCGATGGACTCCGCCGCGCGGCGCGATGCCGCCCGCGCGATGCTCGCGCAAGTGGGCCTGCGAGCCGAGCACTACGGGCGCTATCCGCACATGTTCTCTGGAGGCCAGCGCCAGCGTATCGCGATCGCGAGGGCGCTGATGCTCAATCCGCGGCTTCTGGTCGCGGACGAGCCGTTGTCCGCCCTGGATGTCTCGATCCAGGCTCAGGTGCTTAACCTCCTGATGGATCTGCAGCAAGGGCTGGGTGTGGCCTATCTGTTCATATCGCACAATCTTCAGGTCGTGCGCCACATCGCCGATTCTGTCGCGGTGATGTACCTCGGCCGCATCGTGGAGATGGCGCCCAAGGCGAGCGTATTCGGCCGGCCGGCGCATCCATATACCCGAGCGCTGATGGCGAGTACTCCGGTGCTCGACGCCAAGGCGCGGCGCGAACGCGTCGCGGTCAAGGGGGAGCTGCCCTCGCCGCTCAATCCACCATCGGGATGTGCGTTCCACAAGCGCTGCCCTTACGCCGTTGAGCGCTGCTTGAGCGAGTTGCCGGCGCTGCAACCCTTGGGCGACGCCCTGGTTGCCTGCCACCGCGCGGCGGAGCTTAATGTGTAGCCCGGGATGAGCAAGGCGAATCCCGGGGCCTTGTGCACCGGCTTGCGCCGCCCTGGGTTTCCCCCGGATCAAGTCCAGGGTCAACCCAGGCTACAAGGCGCATTGACGCTTCCATACCCTTTGGGCATCATCGGTGCGCGCTGCACGCCAGCCACGAACCGGCACCGCGGCGCGTCATCGCGCACCCCCGTGCTCGCCTTCATCATCCGCCGCATCGCGCAGTCCCTCGCCGTGATGGCGGTGGTGGCGTTCATCGCCTTCGCCCTGTTCAACTTCACGGGCGACCCGGTGGTGTTCATGGTGGGACAGGACGCGACCCAGGAGGAGCGCGCTCGCCTGCGCTCAGATCTCGGCCTCGACCTCCCCTTCTACGTCCAGTTCGGCCGCTTCGTCGGCCGAGCGGTTCACGGCGAATTCGGGCTGTCGCTGCGCCAGGGGCGGCCAGTCGCCACGCTGCTCAAGGAGCGCCTGCCGGCGACCATCGAGCTTGCCGTCTCCGCCGCGCTGCTCGCTCTGCTGGTGGGCATTCCCGCCGGAGTTTATACGGCGCTCCGGCGACACTCGTGGCTCTCGCAAGCGATGCTCGCCGCGTCGCTCGTAGGGGTGTCGCTGCCAACTTTCCTGATCGGGATTCTGCTGATCCTGATCTTCGCGGTGATCCTGGGCTGGCTGCCTTCGTTCGGGCGCGGCGAGACCGTCGCCTTCGGCTGGTGGACCACGGGATTGCTGACCAAGGGCGGATTGAAGGCATTGATCCTGCCGTCGATCACGCTGTCGCTGTTCCAGATGACGCTGATCATGCGCCTGGTTCGCGCCGAGATGCTCGAGGTCCTGCGCACCGACTACATCAAGTTCGCCCGCGCACGCGGTCTCACCGATCGCGCGATCCATTTCGGCCACGCGCTCAAGAACACGCTCGTTCCGGTGATCACCATCACGGGCCTGCAGTTGGGCGCCATCATCGCCTTCGCCATCATCACCGAGACCGTGTTCCAGTGGCCTGGCATGGGGCTGCTGTTCATCCAGGCGGTGAGCTTCGCCGACGTGCCGGTGATGGCGGCGTACCTTTGCTTCATCGCCCTGGTCTTCGTGCTGATCAATCTCATCGTCGACCTGCTGTATTACGCGGTCGATCCGCGGCTCCGGATCGAGCGGCTGGCTGCCGCAATGTGACCTCATGAACCCGGTCGAGCACTTGCGCAAGGATCATGCCGAGCTGACGGCCTTGCGCCGCGATCTGCATGCGCATCCCGAGCTCGGCTTCGAGGAGCATCGCACCGCCGAGATCGTCGCGCGCGAGCTTGAGGCCGCCGGGGTCGAGCATCACCGCGGAATCGGCAGGACGGGAGTCGTTGGAGTGATCCGCGGCGCTTGCGAGGAGAGCGGCCGCGCTGTCGGCCTGCGCGCGGACATGGACGCGCTGCCGATGCACGAAGAGAACGATTTTCCCCACGCCTCGCGCTTCAAGGGAAGGATGCACGGCTGCGGCCACGACGGGCACACCATCATGCTGCTGGGCGCGGCCCGCTATCTTGCGCGCACCCGGCGTTTCGACGGGACGGTCTATCTCATCTTTCAGCCTGGCGAGGAAGGCTTCGCCGGAGGGAAGGCGATGGTCGACGACGGCCTTTTCGAGAGATTCCCTGCCGACGAGATCTACGCGTTACACAACTGGCCGGCGCTTCCCGCCGGACAAATCGGCCTGCGGCCGGGACCGATGATGGCGGCGGCGGATCGCATCGAGATCCACATCGAGGGACGCGGAGGCCACGGAGCGCATCCGCACATGACCGTCGATCCGGTGCTGGTTGCCGGGCACATCATCACCGCGACGCAATCGATCGTCGCCCGCAACGTAAGCCCGCTCGACACCGCCGTGGTGAGCCTGTGCGCCATGCATTCGGGCAATCTCGCGGCCATGAGCGTGGTTCCTCGCGAGGCGCGCCTGGTCGGCACCGTGCGCACCTTCAGGCCGGAGACGCAGGATCGCATCGAGCGCCGTCTCACCGACCTGGTCCACTCCATCGCCGCAGGCTTCGGCGCGACCGCGACGCTCAAGTACGAGCGCGTCTACCCGGCAACCGTCAACACCGAGCGCGAAGCCGAGTTCGCAGCCGAGGTCGCCGATGCGCTGGTCGGACGCGAGAACGTGGTGCGCGATCTCGAGCCGTCGATGGGATCGGAGGACTTTTCCTTCATGCTCCAGCAGCGGCCCGGAGCGTACGCGAGGCTGGGGCAGGGCGGGGCGGAAGGCGGCTGCTTTCTGCACAACAGCCGTTACGACTTCAACGACGAGGTAATCCCCCTCGGCGCGGGTTATCTGGCTGCGCTTGCCGAGGCAGCGCTGCCGTTGCAGCGATGAACCCTATTCCTCACTTCGCGCAAACCTACGCCGAGGCGCGCGACAAGTTCAACGACGCCGCCCGCATGCAGGGGGCTAGGCAGTTCCGCCACGTGCATCCGGTCGAGCGCGGCGCGCAAGGCGAGGAGCTTTCGATGGACTTCGCGATGCTGGGCTTGCCCGGCGCGCCGGGGCTCATGCTGCTGATCTCCGCCACCCACGGCGTGGAAGGCTTTTGCGGGTCGGGTTGCCAGGTGGCGCTTCTGCACGACGAGCGGTTCCTGGGTGCGATCGAGCAATCCGGCGTCGCGGCGCTGATGCTGCACGCGCTCAACCCCTACGGCTTCTCCCACCTGCGCCGCGTCAACGAGGACAACGCCGACTTGAACCGCAACTTCGTGGACTTCGCGGCGCCGCTGCCGGTGAATGCAGAGTATGCACAAATTCATGAGTTGCTTCTGCCCGCGACGTGGCCGCCCCCGCCAAAAAGCGAGGCGCGTCTGAACGCGTGGGTGGCTAACCGCGGTGCGAAGGCTTACCAGGCAGCGGTGAGCGGAGGGCAGTACCAGTTTCCCGGCGGCATGTTCTACGGCGGCGGTGAGCCCGCGTGGAGCAATCGCATCCTGCGCACGGTGCTGCGCGAGCACGCGGCCGAGCGCAGCGCGCTGGCCTGGCTCGACGTGCACACCGGCCTGGGGCCGCGCGGAGAGGCCGAAAAGATCTACGCGGGAACCGACGACCGGGCAAGCGTCGAGCGGAGCCGGGCGTGGTGGGGAGAGGGCGTCACCTCGTTTCTCGACGGCTCGTCGAGGTCGGCGCCGCTGACCGGGATCAACGGCGTGGCGGCCCGCGACGAGTGTCCGCGGGCGAGCTTCGCCGGCATTGCGCTGGAGTACGGGACATACCCGCTCGAGCAGGTGCTCGAATCGTTCCGCGCCGAGCACTGGCTGCACAACCATCCCGAAGCTCCACTGGCACAGCAGCGCGAGATCAAGCGACACTTTCGGGACATGTTCTACGTCGACGCCGACGACTGGAAGGACCGGGTCTACCAGCAGGCTTTCGACGCCTGCATGACGGCCATCGGTCGGCTCGCCCGAACACCTGCGCACGCATAGCAGCTGCAACTCCCAAGGAGGACGGCATGAGACAGCATCATCGGTTCCTGGCGGCAATGACGTTCGCCGTCGCGTTCGGCGCTGGGGTGGCGCAGGCGGCGACTTTCCGCTTCGCCGACCAGGGCGACGCGATCTCCATGGATCCGCACTCGCTCAACGAGACCCTCCAGCTCAACGTCACCGGCAACATGTACGAGCCCCTCGTCGGCCGGGGCAAGAAGCTCGAGCTCATACCGCTGCTCGCGGCGTCGTGGAAACAGACGGCGCCCACGATATGGCGCTTCAACTTGCGACAGGGAGTCAAGTTCCACGATGGCTCGCCGTTCAGCGCCGACGATGTCCTCTTCTCCTATGAGCGCTCGAAGGCCGAGGGTTCGGACATGAAGACCAAGATCGGATCGCTCAAGGAGATCAGGAAGGTCGACGAGCACACGGTCGAATTCGTCACCAACACGCCTTTCCCGATCCTTCCCGATACCCTCACCACCTGGTACATCATGAGCAAGGCCTGGTGCGAGAAGAACAACTCCATGGAGCCGGTGGACGTGCGCAAAGGCAAGGAGAACGCCGCCACGATGCGAGTCAACGGCACCGGCCCGTTCATGCTCAAGTCGCGCGAGCCCGGCGTGCGCACGGTGATGGTGCCCAATCCCGGCTACTGGGGAGGCAAGATCGACAGCAACATCACCGAGGCGATCTTCACCCCCATCAAGAACGACGCGACGCGCGTCGCCGCGCTCGTATCCGGCGAGATCGACATGATGGAACCGGTTCCGCTGCAGGACGTCGACAAGCTCAAGACCAATCCGAACATCGTCGTCCTCCAGGGCCCGGAGCTGCGGACCATCTTCCTGGGTATGGACCAGTCGCGCGACGAGCTGCTGTTCTCCAACGTCAAGGGCAAGAACCCGTTCAAGGACAAGCGGGTGCGCCAGGCGTTCTACCAGGCGATCGACGAGGCCGCGATCGCCAAGACGATCATGCGCGGAGCGGCCACACCGTCGGGCTTGATGGTCGCGCCGGGCATCCGCGGCTTCGCAGTGGACCTCTATCCGCGGCTACCCTACGATGCGGCAGCGGCGAAAAAGCTGCTTGCCGATGCGGGCTATCCGAATGGCTTCGAAGTCGGCATGAACTGCCCCAACGACCGCTACGTCAACGACGCCTCGATCTGCCAGGCGGTCGCGGCGATGCTCGCCAAGATCGACGTCAAGGTCAACTTGATGGCGGAGACCAAGGTCACGTATTTCCCGAAGATTCTGGCGCGCAACACCTCGTTCTACATGCTTGGCTGGACGCCGGACTCCTACGACTCTCAGAACGCGATCTACGCGCTGATGACGACGTCCGCTGCCGGTGGGGCAGGCCTGTTCAATCTAGGCTCGTACAGCAACAAGCGGGTCGACGAGCTGGGTGCGCAGATCGCCTCCGAGCTCGACGACGCCAAGCGCAACGCCATGATCCACGAGTTGTTCAAGATCCACGAAGACGACATCGGCCACATTCCCCTGCACCAGCAGGCGCTGGCGTGGGCCACGCGCAAGAACATCGACCTGGTGCAGCTCGCCGACAACACCAACTGGCTCAAATGGGTCGTCGTGAAGTAATTGCGGTGGAAGAGGCGGCGGAGGGCACGCCACTCGACCTCGCGCCTGCCGCCGATGCGCAACAGCGCGTCGCGTGGTGGGACGGCGACCTTGCCTACAGCTTCCGGCGCTCGCCGGTCGCGGTGGTGTCGGCGATCGTGCTGGCGATATGCCTGTGCGCGGCGCTGTTCGCCCCCTGGGTCGCGCCGCACAATCCCTTCGACCTAGCCACGCTCAATCTGCTGGACGCGCTGACCCCGCCGCGCGGTCTTGCCGGCGCCAAGGCCGAATACCTGTTGGGCACCGACGACCAGGGACGCGACGTGCTCTCGGCGATCATGTTCGGCGCTCGCGTGTCGCTGCTCGTGGGCCTTGCCGCGGTCGTGTTGGCGATGCTGCTGGGAGTGAGCATGGGCTTAATGGCCGGCTACGCGGGAGGCAAGGTCGACGGATTCATCATGCGCGTGGCCGACGTGCAGCTTTCCTTTCCTGCGATCCTCATCGCGCTGCTGGTCGACGGCGTGGCGCGAGCGGTCCTTCCGCGCGATGCTCACGGGTCGATTGCGCTGTTCGTTCTGGTGCTGGCGATCGGGGTCTCCAACTGGCCGCAATACGCGCGCACCGTTCGCGGCTCGACCATGGTGGAGAAGAGCAAGGAATACATCCAGGCGGCGCGCGTCATCGGCATCCGCCCGCTCGGCATCATGATGCGCCACCTCCTGCCGAACGTGCTCGGGCCGGTGCTGGTTCTGGCGACCATCAACATCGCCACCGCGATCCTCACCGAGGCGACGCTCTCCTTCCTCGGCGTCGGCGTGCCGCCCACCGAGCCGTCGCTCGGGACGCTGATCCGCATCGGTAACGACTTCCTGTTCTCCGGCGAATGGTGGATCACGATCTTCCCGGGCGCGGCGCTGGTGATCATGGTGCTGGCGATCAATCTGCTTGGCGACTGGCTGCGCGATGCCCTCAACCCGAAGCTGCGCTGACGAGCCGGGCTTGAGATATCTCGCCGATCATGTTGACTGCAGCCTCTGCGGGGCAACCGATTGATCGCGTTACACCCGAGGTCGTGGTGCCCGGCGTCATGACCGCCGTCGCACCGCTGCTCAGCGTCGAAGGACTCCGCGTCGAGTTTCCCATGCGCGACGCGACACTGGTCGCGGTCGACGGGGTGTCGTTCTCGATCGCGCCTGGAGAGGTTCTGGGCGTGGTCGGCGAATCGGGCGCGGGCAAGTCGGTCACCGGCTCGGCCATCATCGGGTTGATCGATCCTCCCGGCCGCATCGCCGCGGGCCGCATAATGCTGGGCGATCGGCGAATCGACGACCTGCCTCCCGAAGACCTGCGCCGCGTGCGCGGGCGGGAGATAGGCGCCGTGTTCCAGGACCCGCTGACCTCGCTCAATCCTCTGTACACCATCGGGCGCCAGCTCACCGAGACGATCATGACGCATCTCGATCTGTCGCCGCGAGCGGCACGCCAGCGAGCGCTCGATCTGCTCACCGAAGTGGGCATCCCGGCCCCAAAGCGGCGAATCGACCAGTACCCGCACCAGTTCTCGGGTGGCATGCGCCAGCGCGTGGTGATTGCGCTGGCGCTGGCAGCGAATCCCAGGCTGATCATCGCCGACGAGCCAACCACCGCGCTCGACGTGTCGATCCAGGCGCAGATCATTACGCTGCTCAAACGGCTTTGCCGGGAGCACGGCACAGCGGTAATGCTGATTACCCACGACATGGGCGTCATCGCGGAGACGGCAGACCGGGTCGCGGTGATGTACGCAGGTCGCATTGCGGAAATCGGCCCTGTCGCCGACGTGATCCATCGGCCGGCGCATCCCTACACGCGGGGGCTGATGGGATCGATCCCTTCGATTGCGGCGGACCGCGAAACGCTCGCCCAGATCGACGGCACCATGCCTAGGCTCCATGCGATCCCTAGAGGTTGCGCATTTCACCCGCGCTGTCCGCACGTCTTCGAGCGCTGCCGGAAGGAACGGCCGGAGCTCATGCCCGTAGGCGCGACGCATGCCGCCTGCTGGCTGCACGCGCATTGAGAGGAACATGCAGCCAGACGCGCAGCCCTTGGTCGAGCTGGACAACGTCGCCCGCTACTTCGACGTCTCGCCGCCATGGCTCAATCGCGTGCTCGAACGCCAGCGGCGGCAGGTGCTCAAGGCGGTCGACGGCGTGAGCTTCAGCATCGCCAAGGGTGAAACGCTGGGTCTGGTCGGCGAATCGGGTTGCGGCAAGTCCACCGTGGCGAGGTTGATCGTCGGCCTTTACCGTCCGACGCGCGGCGAGATCCGCTTCGCAGGCCGGCGCATCGATGCAACGGGGCCGGATCCGACCGTGCGCCGGGCCATGCAGATGATCTTCCAGGACCCGTACGCCAGCTTGAATCCGCGCTGGCGAGTCGCCGACATCGTGGCCGAGCCGATCCGCGCGCACGAGCTCGCGAAAAGCGCTCGCGACATCAGCGCGCGCGTCGGCGCGCTCCTCGAGCAGGTCGGACTTGCGCGCGCGGACGGCGCCAAGTACCCGCATCAGTTCTCCGGCGGCCAACGCCAGCGCATCTCCATCGCCCGCGCGCTGGCCACGCAGCCGGCCTTTCTCATCTGCGACGAACCGACTTCCGCGCTCGATGTCTCGGTCCAGGCGCAGGTGCTCAATCTGATGCGACGGCTGCAGCACGAGCTGGGGCTCTCCTACCTGTTCATCTCGCACAACTTGGCGGTCGTGCATCACGTCGCCGATCGGGTTGGCGTCATGTATCTCGGGCGCATCGTAGAACTGGCGCCGGTAAAGCGCCTGTTCGCCTCGCCGCAGCATCCCTACACGCGAATGCTGCTCGCCGCGGTGCCCGACTTGACGCTCACCGGGAAGCCGCGCACCGCAGTGGGGGGAGAGGTTCCCAATCCACTCGAGCCACCGCGCGGCTGCGCATTCCACCCGCGTTGCCCCTACGCCGAAGAGCGCTGCCGCCGCGAAGTGCCGAGGCTCAAGCACGTCGCCGGCGAACCTGTCGTCACGGTCGCCTGTCATGCCGTCGAGGAAGGAAGACTCGCGCAGGAGGCGTTCAAGGCGGCCTGAGAAGCGAAGGCCAGGGTCGGCTCATCGGCTATAATTACGGCTGATTGGCGGTCGCCTGATGCGGCGACTGCAACCGCTAAACCCGCGCGACGCCTCCGCCCCCAGCGACGTTGTGCAGTTCAGAAGAACTCCAATTGCGTCTGACTCAGATCAAGCTGGCCGGATTCAAGTCCTTCGTCGAGCCGACCAGCATCGCAACCCCGGGGCAGCTCGTCGGCATCGTCGGCCCCAACGGTTGCGGCAAATCCAACGTCATCGATGCCGTGCGCTGGGTTTTGGGCGAGTCGCGCGCCTCGGCGCTGCGCGGCGAATCGATGCAGGACGTCATTTTCAACGGTGCCGGCGATCGCGCCGCGGTGGGCCGCGCCTCGGTGGAGCTGTTCTTCGACAACAGCCAGCGGCGCATCGGGGGCCAATGGGGCACCTACGACGAGCTGTCGATCAAGCGCGTGCTGACTCGCGACGGCGACTCGACGTACTACATCAACAACATACCGGTTCGCAGGCGCGATATCCACGACGTGTTTCTCGGCACCGGGCTGGGCCCGCGCGCCTACGCCATCATCGAGCAGGGCATGATCTCGCGGGTGATCGAGGCCAAGCCGGAGGAGCTGCGCGTGTTTCTCGAGGAGGCGGCCGGCGTCTCGAAGTACAAGGAGCGGCGCCGGGAGACGGAAGCGCGCCTCGCTGACACCCGCGAGAATCTGGCCCGGGTCGAGGACATCCGCCAGGAGCTCGCAAGCCAGCTCGAAAAGCTCGACGCGCAGGCCAAGGTCGCCAACGAATACCGCGAGCTCGAGGCGCGGCTCAAGCAGGCGCAGCACCTGCTGTGGTATTCGAAGCAGCAGGACGCCGTGCGGGCGCGCGATAGATGCGCCACCGAGCTCGGCAACTTGAGCTCGGGGTTCGAAGCGCTGCAGGCGGAGCTGCGCGCCGCCGAGAATCGCCTCGAGGCGCTGCGCGCAGATCACTACGGCACGGGCGACGACCTGCACGAAAAACAGGGGACGTTCTACGCCGCCAACGCCGAGGTCACGCGGCTGGAGCAGCAGCTCGCCTTTGCGCGCGAAAGCGAAGGGCGCCTCGAGCAGCAGGCCGCGCAGATCAACGAGCAGATCACGGCGATCACCGCGCAGATCGCGGCGACCGACGCCGAGGCGCGGTCCGGCGAGATCGAACTCGAAACGGCGATGACCCGCCGGGAGCAAACCGCGGAGGAGGCGCGCACCGCCGCCGCGGGCATGGAGCCCCTGGAATCGCGCATCGCCGAAACAGCGTCTGCGGTAGCCGACGTCCAGCAGCGGATCGGCGAGATCGAGCAGGCTATCGGTGTCGCGGAAGCAAGGCGCGAGAACGCGAACAAGGTGCTGGGCACGATTGCACAGCGGCGCGAGCGCCTCGAAGCGGAAGAGCGCGACCTCGCATCGCGCCCCTCCCGGGAAATCGCCGCGGTCGGCGAGCAACTCGAGCAGGAAAGCGTCGATCTCGCCGAGCGCGAGAAGGCGCTCACCGAGCTCAATGGCATCGTCCACTCGCTGCAGGAGCGTCATCGCGTCGCGAGCGACGCGTGGCAGGCCGCGAGCAGCGCGCTGGCCGAGCGCGAGGCGCGGGCGCAGGCGCTCTCCGCGCTGCAGGCGAAGATCGGAGGCGGGCCCGACGCTACCGCGTGGTCGGCAGCGCACGGCCTCGAGCGCTCGAAGCGCCTGTGGCAGCAGCTCGACATCGAGCGTGGCTGGGAAGACGCCCTGGAGGCCGTGCTGCGCGAGAGGCTCAACGCCATCGAGGTGTCCTCGCTCGAATCGGCGGCGGCATGGACCGAAGGCGGCGTAGCTCTGCCGGGGCGGGTCGCGGCCTATGCCCCGTTAAGCCGGGAGCGAGGCAGCGAGCCTCGCGGCGACACGCTGCTCGCCAAGGTCAAGGCCAACCGGCGCGACATCTCGCGGGTGCTCGCCGACTGGCTGGGCGGCGTGCGCTGCGTTGCCGACCTCGATGCCGCGCTGCGCGCACGAGCGTCGCTGTCAGAAGGCGAAGCTCTGGTCACACCGGCGGGCCATGTCGTGACCGCGCAAGCCGTGAGCCTGTTCGCGCCCGACAGCGAGTTGCACGGCGTGCTCGCACGCCGCCGCGAGTTGAGCGAGCTCGAGACTGCGATCGCCGCAGCGCGGGCGGATACATCGGCGGCCGACGCCGCACGAACGGCCGCCGAGGCCGAACTCAAGGCGCGCCAACAGCAATACCACGACGAAAGCCTGGCGTTCTCGTCCCAGCAGAGACGCTGTCACGACTTGGAACTCGAGCTGCTTCAACTCAAGCAGGCTGCCGAATCGGCAGAGCATCGACGGGCGCAGATCGTTGAGGAGCTCGCTGCCCTGACTCGGGAAGAGGCCGCGGAGCGCGACGCGCTGGCAAGGATCGAAGCGGAGGTCGCCGGCGCGAGGGAGCGTCTGCGAGCCGAAGCCGAGCAGCTCGATGAGGCGCGCCAGAAAGCCGGCGAGGCGGAAACCGCCCTCGTGGGTGGCCGCGAGCGGGTGCGCACCGCCGAGCTCGCGGCCCAGGACGCGGGTTTCGCCGAGCGTGCCTGCCGCGAGCGCCTGGCCGAGCTTTCCCGCCGCCGAGAAGCGCTGCAAGCCCAGGCGGCGCAGCAGCGGAGCCTGCTCGAGCAACTCTCTGGGGAGCGCGGACAAATCGACCGCCAGCCGGTGGAGGCGGCGCTGCAGGCTCAGCTCGCCGCGCGCGCTGCGGCGGAGCAGGCTCTGGCCGCGGCTCGCGACCGTCAGGAGTCGATCGCCACCGAAATGCGAAACGCGGACGAAGCCCGCCTCGCCGCCAGCCAGAAGCTCGATCCGGCACGAGCGAAGATCGACGAGATGCGATTGAAGGAGCAGGCCGCAGCGCTCTCCGAGCAGCAGTACGCGGAGCAACTGCGCGAAGCGCACGCCGACATCGCCGAGTTGCCTGCCCAGATGAAGGCGTGGGGCAGGGCGAGCGGATTGCCCACGGAGATCGAGCGCCTGACGCAGACCATGGCCTCGCTCGGAGCGGTCAATCTGGCGGCGCTCGACGAGCTGGCGCAGACCTCGCAGCGCAAGGCGTACCTGGATTCGCAGGCTTTAGACCTGACGGAAGCGATGACTACGCTGGAGAGCGCGATCCGGCAGATCGATCGCGAGTCGCGACAGCTGCTGCAGCACACCTTCGATGCGGTGAATGTCAACTTCGGGAGGCTGTTCCCGACGCTTTTCGGCGGAGGCCAAGCCAGGCTGGTGCTGACCGGCGAGGAGATCCTGGACTCCGGCGTGCAGGTGACCGCGCAGCCGCCGGGGAAGCGCAACACGACGATCCACCTGCTCTCGGGCGGCGAGAAGTCGCTTACCGCGATCGCCCTGGTATTCGCGCTGTTCCAGCTCAATCCGGCGCCGTTCTGCCTGCTCGATGAGGTCGACGCTCCGCTCGACGATCCCAATACCGAGCGCTTTTGCGCGCTGGTGCGTACCATGACCGAGGCCACCCAGTTCGTCTTCATCAGCCACAACAAGATCACGATGGAGATGGCCGGCCAGCTGATCGGCATCACCATGGCGGACCCTGGAGTCTCGCGCGTGGTCGCCGTCGACATCGCCGAGGCGCTCGAGCTTGCCGAAACCGCGACGCAGTAGGGTAACAAGGTGCCGGCGCTGAACCCGCTGTTCATCGCCCTGCTGATCGCCGGGGTCGTGCTGGTGATCGGCGTGGTCATCATCAACTGGGTGCAGGAGCGCCGCGTGAGGCGGCGCATCGACGCCGCTTTCCGCAAGCCCGCTGCGGCGGGGCTCGACGCGGATCGCGTCGAGCCGATGCTGCGAGGGGCAGCCTCCGCCGGAGCGACATCGGTGGCCGTGCAGGAGGCGGGCGGCGAGGAAGAGGCGCTCGCCGACGTGGAGAGCGACATCGAAGCGCTCCCCGAGGTTCCGGTGCACGCCGAAGTCGACAGCATCGCTCCCGACGCCGACATCGAGTTGGTGATCGATCTTGAACCCGAGCAGCCTGTCCAGACGGTCGCGCTCGCCGAAGCGCTGGCGACCAGGTTCGGCAAGCCGGTGCGCTGGCTGGGCAAGCGCGCTCCAGGATTGCCGTGGCAGCCGCTCGATGCGTCCTCGTCGGGACCCTGGCAGGTGCTCGCTGCATGTCTTCTGCTCGCCAACCGGGCGGGCGCGGCAACGCGCGAGCATATCGATGAATTCCTGCAAGCCATGTCACGCTTCGCCGCCGCCTTGCCGTCGACGATCAGCGTTTCCGACGTGGCGGGCGAGGCGGCTCGAGCCGAAGAGATCGACCGCTTCTGCGCCGACCTGGACGTGCAGATCGGGCTCACCGTGCTCAAAGCAGACATGGGGCAAATCGCCGGCACGCGGCTGCGCGGCGTCGCCGAGGCCGCCGGTTTCCGGTTGACGCCCGCCGGGCAGTTCGACTTCGTGTCGGACGAGACCGGCGCGACGGGTTTCAGCTTGCAGAACTACAAGCAGGAGCAGCCGTTTACGGCCGAGAGCTTGCGCGCGCTGGCCACACCCGGGGTCGTGTTGATTCTCGACGTGCCGCGTGTAGCCGACCCGGTGCGAGTGTTCGATCAGATGCGCCTCGCCGCCAAGCGGATGACGCACACGCTCGATTGCGTTCTCGTCGACGACAACCGGCGCGCGCTCACCGATGCTTCCCTCGCCGCGATCCGCGGGCAGGTGCAGGCCACCGCCGCGGCGTTGCGCGCAGCGCATATCGAACCTGGCGGCCCGCGGGCGCTGCGCCTGTTCGGGTAGGCGCATGGCTGTACCGCCGAAGGTCTTGAGCCGCGCAGCCACGCTGCGCGCGCAGATCGAGGCGCACAACTACGCCTACTACGTTCTCGATTCGCCGACGGTGAGCGACGCCGAGTTCGACCAGCTCTTCCGCGAGCTGGAGGTGCTCGAGCGCCAGTATCCGGAACTCGCCACACCCGATTCGCCAACGCAGAGGGTTTCGGGTGAGCCAGCGGCCGAGTTCGCCACTGTCACCCATCGCGTGCCGATGCTCTCGCTCAACAACGCATTCTCCAGCGAGGAAGCCGAGGCCTTCGACCGGCGCGCGCGCGAAGCGCTCGGGGTCGACCGTATCGACTACGCGGTGGAGCCCAAATTCGACGGACTCGCGGTCAGCATCGTCTACGAGCACGGACAGATTAGCCTCGGCGCGACACGCGGGGACGGTTACAGCGGCGAGAACGTGACCGCGAACCTCAAGACCGTGCGCGCCATTCCGCTGAAGCTTCCGCGCGAGGCTCCCGCACATTTTGAAGTCCGCGGCGAAGTGCTGATGCTCAAGCGCGACTTTGCGGCGCTCAACGCCGCGCAGACCGAAAAGGGCGGCAAGGTATTCGTCAATCCGCGCAATGCCGCGGCTGGAGCGCTGCGCCAGCTCGATCCCAAGGTGACTGCGACGCGGCGTCTGACCTTTTTCGCCTACGGCATAGGCGCGGTGGAATGGAGCGGCAAGAAACCGCCCGCTACGCAGGGTGCCCTGCTGGACTACCTCGCCGCGCTGCACTTGCCCGTCAGTGGCGAGCGCGCCGTGGTCCACGGTGTCGAAGGGCTTCTGGGCTACTACCGCTCCATGGGCGCGCAGCGTGAAAAACTTCCTTTCGAGATCGACGGTGTCGTCTATAAGGTGAACGATCTTGCCTGGCAGGAGCGCCTGGGCTTCGTGTCGCGCGCTCCGCGCTTCGCGCTGGCGCACAAGTTTCCGGCCGAGGAGATGACGACCGAGGTTCTCGCCATCGATGTGCAGGTCGGGCGCACCGGCGCGATCACGCCCGTGGCGCGCCTTCGACCTGTGTTCGTCGGTGGGGTCACCGTGACCAATGCGACCCTGCACAATGAAGACGAGGTGCGGCGCAAGGACGTGCGCATCGGCGACACGGTCGTGGTGCGCCGCGCCGGCGACGTCATTCCCGAGGTCGTGCGCGTGCTGCACGATCGGCGGCCCAGAGGCGCGCGCGAATTCGTCATGCCGACCCGCTGCCCCGAATGCGGTTCGAAGATCGTGCGCCTGGAGGAGGAGGCCATCGCCCGCTGCTCCGGCGGGCTGGTGTGTCCCGCCCAGCGCAAGCAGGCGTTGCTGCACTTCGCGAGCAGGCGGGCGATGGACATCGAAGGCTTGGGAGACAAGTTGGTCGACCAGCTGGTCGATGCCAACATCGTCCGCACCCCCGTCGACCTGTACAGGCTTGGGATCGCGGCGCTCGCAGAGCTCGAGCGCATGGCGGAGAAGTCCGCCGCCAACGTCGTCGCGGCGATCGACCGCAGCCGCAACACGACGCTCGCGCGCTTCATTTTCGCGCTGGGAATCCGTCACGTGGGAGAGACGACCGCGAAGGATCTGGCGCAGCACTTCGGCAACCTCGACGCGCTCCTGAACGCCGACGAAGCGGCGCTGATGGAAGTCCCCGATGTCGGTCCTGTGCTGGCGCAGTCCATTCGCCAGTTCTTCTCAGAGCGTCACAACCGCGAGGTGATTGCCCAACTTCGCGCCGCGGGGGTACATTGGCCGGAGCAAGTGCCTCGGCGCACGCCGGCTGGCCCGTTCTCGGGACTCACATTCGTGCTCACAGGGACGCTGCCTACCCTCTCCCGCGACGAGGCTAAGGACTTGATCGAGCGCGGCGGCGGCAAAGTCTCGGGCAGCGTATCCAAGAAGACGAGCTACGTCGTCGCTGGCACCGATCCCGGCAGCAAGCTCGTCCGCGCCGAGGAGCTGGAGGTGCCAGTGATCGACGAACAACAACTCAGGAAACTCACCCATGGCGTTCGGTAGAGTCACCAAGGCAGTGTTCCCGGTCGCGGGGCTTGGCAGCCGGTTCCTGCCTGTCACCAAGGCGAGCCCGAAGGAAATGCTGCCGGTGGTCGACAAGCCGCTGATTCAGTACGCGGTCGAGGAGGCCGCCGCGGCGGGCATCACCGACATGATCTTCATCACCGGACGCAACAAGCGGGCGATCGAGGATCACTTCGACAAGGCCTACGAGCTCGAAACCGAACTCGCCGCACGCAACAAGAACGCCCTGCTCGAGACGGTCCAGGCGTCGACGCCCCCGGGGATCAACTGCATCTACATCCGTCAGGCGGAGGCGCTCGGGCTGGGCCACGCCGTGCTGTGTGCCGAGCCGGTGATCGGAACCGATCCCTTCGCGGTGCTCCTCGCGGACGACCTGATCGACGCCGCGACCCCGGTCATGGCGCAGATGACGGAGGTCACCGCGCGCGAGGGCTATTCGCTCATCGGGGTCATGCAAGTTCCCGCAGCCGATATCGGGAGCTACGGCATCGTCGAGACCGAAGCCACCGATGGCCGTGTGTCCCGCATCCGGCGCATCATCGAAAAGCCCAAGCGCGACCAGACATCCTCCACGCTCGCCGTGGTCGGGCGTTACATTCTGACTCCCCGCATCTTCCATCACCTGAGAACGATGCCGCCGGGCGCAGGCGGCGAGATCCAGCTGACCGACGGCATCGCCAGGCTGCTCGCCGACGAGAAGGTGCTCGCCTACGAGTTCGAAGGTCGCCGCTACGATTGCGGGACCAAGCTCGGCTATCTCGAGGCGACCGTCGAGCTGGCGCTCAAGCACTCCGAGGTCGGCAAGGGATTCGCCGACTTCCTCAACCGGCGCCGATGAGCCGATGACGCTCAACGAGCTGCGCTACATCGTCGCGGTCGCGCAGGAGAGAAACTTCGGGCGCGCGGCGCAACGTTCCTTCATCAGCCAGCCGGCGCTGTCGGTCGCGATCCAGAAGCTGGAGGAGGAGCTTGGAATACAGCTCTTCGAGCGCGCCAAGTCGGAGGTGACGGTCACGCCGGCAGGTGAACGCATCGTCGCGCAGGCGCAGAAGGTGCTCGAGGAGGCGGCGCGGATCCGCGACATCGCGCAAGCCGGGCGCAATCAGCTCGTCGGGCTCTTCCGGCTCGGTGTGATCTACACCGTCGCTCCGTACCTGCTTCCGGACCTGATCCCTGCACTCAACGAGCGGGCGCCTCAGATGCCGCTCGAAATCGAAGAGAACCTCACCGAGCATCTGGAGGCAGCGCTCAAGACCGGGCGCATCGACGCGGCGATCATCGCCCTGCCGTTTCAGCCGCCGGGAGTGGTGACGGAATTCCTCTACGAGGAGCCGTTCCAGGTAGTCGTGCCGCAGCGGCACCGCTGGGCCAAGCGGAAGTCGATCGACCCATCCGAGCTGGGGAGCGAGCACACGATCCTGCTCAACGTCGGCCACTGCTTCCGCGACCAGGTGCTGGAGAGCTGTCCGGAGCTCAACCGCAGCGACGCGCCGGTGACACGCACCAACTCGCTCGAGACGATCCGCAACATGGTGGCTTCCGGGCTGGGAGTCTCTGTGCTGCCGCGCGACGCCCTGACGCCGAAGTACCACAGCCGGCTGGTGGTGCCTGTGCCTTTCGTGCGGCCCGTGCCGTCGCGCCGCATCGCGCTCGCGTACCGCAAGAGCTTTCCGCGGCCGGCCGCCATTGCGACACTGCGAGAGGCTGTCGCCGCCTGCCGGGCGAGTCCCCGGACGAAGGCCCTCGCCAGGCCAAGGCGAGCTTGACCCATCGTGCGACGCGCGCACGGCGCGCAGCGCCCGTCCTACCCTCCTCAACTGTCGGGAGCAACCGATGACCTCCGATCTCAAGGGCAAGGCCGTTCTTATCACCGGCGCCTCCACTGGCATAGGTGCGGCTGCGGCGCGAGCATTTGGACGGCTGGGTTCGCGCGTGGCCGTCCACTACAACGCGAGCCGCGCCGCAGCCGAGAAGGTGGCGGCCGATGTGGTCGCGGCCGGCGGGCAAGCTCTGCTCGTCGGCGGAGATCTATCGAAACCCGCCAACGCCAAGCGGGTCGTCGCCGAAACGCTGGCGGCGTTCGGCCGCATCGACGTACTGGTCAACAACGCGGGAGGGCTGGTCAAGCGCACCCGCATCGAGGAGTACAGCGAGGAATTTCTGCGGCAGGTCATCGACCTCAACGTGGTGCAGGTGGCCATGTTCATGCATGAGGTGATCCCGATCATGCGTCGGCAGAAGAGCGGCAGCGTGATCAATGTCAGCTCGATCGCGGCGAGGCATGGTGGCGGCGCTGGTGCCATCATCTACGCCGGAGCGAAGGGGTTTGTCTCGACCGCGACGCGCGGGTGGGCGAAAGAGGTGGTCGGCGACGGCATCCGCGTCAACGCAGTTTCGCCCGGCGTCATCGCGACGCCCTTTCACGAGCGCTACTCGACGCAGGAGCAGCTCAAGGCCATGCAAGCGATGATCCCAATGAACCGCCTTGGAACGCCGGAGGAGTGCGCGGGCACCTTCGTCTACCTAGCCTCCGAGTCGATGAGCGGTTACGTGACGGGTCAGGTCATCGAGGTCAACGGCGGGCAGTACATGCCGTAGCCCGGGTAGACCCCGGACTCGATCCGGGGGAAACCCGGGGGCGACAGTACCGAGCTATCGTTAGCCCTGGGTTTCGCGCATCGCGCTCAACCCAGGCTACACATTCCCTGCATTAGCCCGCGTTAGGCCTTGCCGAGGAGCGCGGGCAACTCAGCCAGCGAATCGATCACCGCATCCGGCGCAGGGCCGTGGCGATCGACGGGGGCACGCGTGCGGTTGACCCATATCGAGGTGAACCCGAAGGCCTTGGCGCCTATCGCGTCCCAGCAGTTGGACGACACGAAGCCTATGTGAGCAGGGTAGAGGCCGAGATGATCGACAGCGAGCTGGTACACACGCGGGCTCGGTTTGAAGATTCCGGCGGTCTCCGCCGACAGGATCGCGTCCAAGTGTCGCGCCACGGAGGTCGCCGCCGCCAGAGGCTCCAGCATTCCGCGAGTCCCGTTGGACAGGATCAGGCGCGGCAACGGCGCCAGCCTCGCCAGTGCGACTTCGGCGTCGGGAAACGGCGAGAGATCCAGATAAGCATCGAGCAGACGGTGACGAGCCTGCGCAGTCATGCTGAGCCCCAGCGCTGCCGTCGCAAATTCCAGCGCGTGGGCGGTCACCGCGGCGAAGTCCTCGCGCCTCTGGGTGGGACTCTGCATCAGGCTCTGCAGCCACGTGTATTCGAGCTGCTTGGTGCGCCACAGCTTCGACAGTGCAGAACCCTGGCCCGGGAACAAGCGGTCCGCAGTGGCTTCGACGGAGTGGACGTCGAACAGCGTGCCATACGCGTCGAACACCAGAGCATCGACCGACAAGCCAGTGCTGGACGAAACAATCATCATCACGCCTCGAAGCCGGTTTCGTCGTCGATGCTATACAAAAACTATGCAGATGCGACTCGCCGGCGCTGGTCGGTTCAAAAAAATAGGGGTTACACTTGCGTGCAACCCCTCGGTTCCATGGTGGGCGATACTGGGATCGAACCAGTGACCCCTGCCGTGTGAAGGCAATGCTCTACCTCTGAGCTAACCGCCCGCGCGAACCCAGACAGGAGCGAATATTTAATCATGTGGCGCAACCGAGGGTCAAACTGCTGGACTCATTGCGTCCATGGCTGTCATGGACAAATACAGCACCGAACCGGTGCAGAAAACCGTCCAAGGCGGGGCCGCCGAGGCTCGCCGACCGTCCTCCTTTTGCATAAGCTTCGAGGCGGAAAAGCAAAAATCCTGCTGGCTCGAGTCTTGCTGAAAGCGTGGTAATTCGGGGTTTTACGCTCGTGTCGCACCCTCTTTACGATGAAATGCAGTCGGCGGACGGGGAGGTCCGGCCGCATTACCGGGATTTCGCGGCCTGGCTGCAGCGCACCCCAGGGGACAAGATCGCGCAAAAACGAGAAGAAGCGGAACGCGCCTTTCATCGGGTCGGCATTACCTTCGCGGTTTACGGCGAGGACGGCGGAACCGAGCGACTCATCCCCTTCGACATCGTCCCGCGAATCATCCCCGCGGACGAGTGGCGTACGCTGGAGCGAGGGTTGAAGCAGCGCGTGCGCGCGCTCAACCTGTTCCTCAAGGACATCTACAACGAGCAGGCAATTCTCAAGTCGGGGCTCATTCCGGCCGAGCGCGTGCTCGGCAACGCGCAGTACCGGCGCGAGATGCAAGGGATGGAGGTACCGGGCGGAATCTATGCGCACGTCGCCGGCGTCGACATCGTGCGCGCAGGCGAGGGAGAGTACTACGTTCTCGAAGACAACCTGCGGGTTCCCTCCGGGGTGTCTTACATGCTCGAGAACCGCAGGATGATGATGCGGCTTTTTCCCGAGCTGTTCGCGACCCAGTCGATCAAGCCGGTCGAACACTACCCCGACTTGCTGCTCGAAAATCTGCGCGGCGTCGCGCCGGCCGGCGAGGACCAGCCAGAGGTCGCCGTTCTCACTCCCGGTGCGTACAACTCCGCCTACTTCGAGCATGCGTTCCTCGCCCAGCAGATGGGGGTGGAGCTGGTCGAGGGGCAGGATCTGTTCGTGCAGAACGACGCTGTCTACATGCGCACCACCCGCGGGCCCCAGCGAGTGCACGTCCTCTACCGCCGGATCGACGACGATTTCCTGGACCCGCTCGCCTTTCGTCCCGATTCGATGCTGGGAGTGCCGGGCCTGTTCTCGGCGTACCGCGCCGGCAAGGTGACGCTGGCTAACGCGATCGGAACCGGCGTTGCGGACGACAAGTCGATCTATCCTTTCGTCCCCGAGCTGATTCGCTTCTACCTTTCGGAGGAGCCGGTGCTCAACAACGTTCCCACCTGGCAGCTGCGCAAGTCCGACGATCTCAGCTACTGCCTGGACCACCTCGCGGAGCTCGTCGTCAAGGAGGTGCACGGTGCCGGCGGGTACGGCATGCTGGTCGGACCTGCGGCGAGCTCCGGCGAGATCGAAGCATTCCGTGCGCGCATCGTGGCGCATCCCGACAAGTACATCGCGCAGCCGACGCTCGCGCTCTCGACGTGCCCGACTTTCACCGAATCCGGGCTGGCACCGCGTCACGTCGACCTGCGGCCGTACGTGCTGTCGGGCAAGGCGGTCAATCTGGTACCGGGTGGACTCACCCGCGTCGCATTGCGCGAAGGCTCGCTGGTCGTGAACTCGTCACAGGGCGGCGGAACCAAGGATACCTGGGTGATGGCGCACTAGGATTTCCAACGCCGATGCTTTGCCGCACCGCCAACGAGCTCTACTGGATGGCTCGCCACATCGAGCGCGCCGAGAACATCGCGCGCCTGCTCGACGTCACTTACCGCATGTCGCTGCTGCCCTACGAAGTGGTCGAGCCGGGGCTCGCATGGGCGCAGCCGTGGGCCGTGCCGCTCATCACCTCGGGGCTGGCTACGGCGTACTACCAGCGCTTCCCACAACTCACGGCGGAGAACGTGTTGCGGTTCATGGTGCTCGATGCGGCGAACTCGTCGTCGATCTACTGCTGCCTGAGGGCCGCGCGCGAATCGGCACGCTCGGTACGCGGCGCGATCACCTCGGAGATGTACGAAGACTTGAATTCATCATGGCTGGACATGCGACGGCAGGACTACGATCGCATCCAGGCCACGGGCGTCTCCGAGTTCCTCGACTGGGTCAAGATGCGCTCGCACCTGTTCCGTGGGGTGACCTTCGGGACGATGCTTCGCGACGAGGCGTACCACTTCATCCGGCTGGGGACGCACATCGAGCGCGCCGACAACACCGCCCGCATCCTCGACGTCAAGTACCACACTTTGCTGCCTTCGGCGGCAGATGTCGGCGGTGCCGTCGACTATTACCAGTGGGGCGCGCTGCTGCGATCGCTGTCGGGGTTCGAGTCGTACCGCAAGATCTACAGCGACGTGATCACGCCGCGCCGCGTCGCCGAGCTCCTCGTGCTGCGCGAGGACATGCCCCGGTCCCTGCATGCGTGCCTGAACCTCATCTACGAGACGCTCGAAGTGCTCTGTGACGAGAGCTCCAGGGAGATCGAGCGTGCCGCGGGCGAGCTGCACGCGCGCCTGCACTACGGCAAAACCGACGACATCATCAAGAAGGGGTTGCACGAGTACCTCATGGATTTCCTCGACCGCATCTCGGCGCTCGGCATGGAGATCAACAAGCGCTTCCTCGTGCCGACCTACTAACCGTTCCGGTAGAATTCCAGCCTTTCGCAGCGCACCACCGCCTATGACCTATTGCGTCGCCATGTCGCTCGATGCCGGCATGATCTTCGCGTCGGACTCGCGCACCAATGCGGGGGTGGATCAGATCGGCAAGTTTTCCAAGATGCGGGTGTTCGCTCGTGACGGCGATCGCGTCATCGTGACGCTCTCTTCGGGGAACCTGTCCATCACGCAGAACGCGCTCAACATCCTGGACCAGCGCGGGCGCTCCGGCGAGGCGCAGCTCAACCTGTGGAATGCCGGCTCGATGTTCGACATCGCACGACTGATCGGCGACGCGCTGCGCGAGGTTAAGACGCGCGACGGGCCGTACCTGCTGCAGAACAACATCGATTCGCACGCCAATTTCATCGTCGGCGGCCAGGTGCGCGGCGAGCCGCCGCGGCTGTTCGAGGTCTACAGCGAAGGCAATTTCATCGAGGCGACGTCCGACACTTGCTATTTCCAGATCGGGGAGAGCAAGTACGGCAAGCCGGTTATCGACCGCGTGATCAAGCGCTCGACCGGCCTGCTCGAGGCGACCAAATGCACGATCGTGTCTTTCGATTCGACGATGCGCTCGAACATCTCGGTGGGCTTGCCGATCGACCTGGCGGTCTACGAAACCGACAGCCTCAGGGTCAAGATGCA